>NZ_JVNU01000025.1:171-145959 GCF_001071995.1 Streptococcus sp. 263_SSPC | reverse complement strand
CCGTATGGAAGGGCCATCGCTCAACGGATAAAAGCTACCCTGGGGATAACAGGCTTATCTCCCCCAAGAGTTCACATCGACGGGGAGGTTTGGCACCTCGATGTCGGCTCATCGCATCCTGGGGCTGAAGTCGGTCCCAAGGGTTGGGCTGTTCGCCCATTAAAGCGGTACGCGAGCTGGGTTCAGAACGTCGTGAGACAGTTCGGTCCCTATCCGTCGCGGGCGTTGGAAATTTGAGAGGAGCTGTCCTTAGTACGAGAGGACCGGGATGGACACACCGCTGGTGTACCAGTTGTTCTGCCAAGAGCATCGCTGGGTAGCTATGTGTGGACGGGATAAACGCTGAAAGCATCTAAGCGTGAAGCCCCCCTCGAGATGAGATTTCCCATCATTTTAAATGAGTAAGACCCCTGAGAGACGATCAGGTAGATAGGCTAGAAGTGGAAGTGCCGCGAGGCATGGAGCGGACTAGTACTAATCGGTCGAGGACTTAACCACGAGTTGTATAGCTGGTAGATTGATGGAGTTGGATATAGATTCAGTTTTGAAAGAACGAAAGTTTTTTCAGAAGATAAAGTGTGGTGACGATGGCAAGAAGGATACACCTGTTCCCATCTCGAACACAGAAGTTAAGCTTCTTAGCGCCGATAGTAGTTGGGGGTTTCTCCCTGCGAGGGTAGGACGTTGCCACGCAAACTGTGTAAGCTGGGCCTAGTGCCCAGCTTATTTTGTAGCTGTTTTTCTAATATTTTATTTTAAGAGAATTTTTGAAGGAAGTTTGCTATAATAAAACGGATGATAAGGAGGAGGTAAAATCATGAAATGGATTAAAAGTACAGTATTAATGGCGTTTCTATGCGTTTTATCTGCTTGTGGAAATGGCTTATCAACAGAGGCGGTCCAAGAACAAATCGCAAGCTCTGAAGAGTCGGTTTCCAATTATCATATTACTGTGAAGCAATCGGACTATAAGGAAGGGTCGAAAACTCCTGGGGCACAAACGGTAGCAAGTGCTAGCGCGTGGAAAGACGGCACAGGATACGGCTCGAAAATCGATAAAAATGCTGGTAAGGTAACCAACCAGCTCGAAGTGATTGCGGATGCCAATGTTGGGTTTATTCGCTACTATCAAGACAAGTGGGAACAAACCATTACAGCAGCCTCAAGTCTTCAAAATACGGTTGTTTTTCCGTATGCAAAGGTGATTCAATTAACGAAGGAAATTCATCAAGAAGTGCCTTGGAAGAAGACGTTCTCTGGGTACGAGAAGACCTATACAGGAAACGATGAAGCGATTCGTAAGGCATTGACGTCGGTTCTTGAAATTGCGACGACGGATACGTCTAAAGTCGAGTTAAAAATCAAGACAGATGGCGCTGGAAATCTGATTACAAATGTTGAAATTAAGGTAACGGATGAAGGCGAACAAATACGTAAAGAATACTCTATCGCGTACTTACAATTTAATGAACAACAAAAGAAAGCTTTGCCGCAATAAGGGCGAAGCTTTTTTCGTAAAATAAAACCGCTATGACTACAAAAAAAGGCGCTTTTTTGTTACAATAGAAAAGAACAAAATATTGCGAGAAATGAAGAACATTTTGTAGACATGCGAGAGGGAGAATGCTTGCATTCTCCCTTTTTTATAACAAGAAAACATGGAGGAAGAATATGGGACGTGTGATATCCGTTGCCAACCAAAAAGGTGGAGTTGGGAAAACAACTTCGACAGTGAGTTTGGCTGCAGCACTTGCCGTTCATGGCAAAAAAGTATTGATTATTGATAGTGACCCTCAAGGAAATGCGACGAGTGGTCTTGGCGTGCAAAAAGGAGAGCTAGAACAAGATGTATATGATGTTTTAGTCAACCAAGTACCAATGGCTGATGTCATTGTACCGACAACGCGCGAAAACTTGATGATTGCTCCTTCTACGATTCAGTTAGCAGGTGCCGAAATCGAGTTAACGAGCCAACCACGTCGTGAACAACGCTTGAAGGAAGCCGTGAAGAAGATTAAAGATGACTACGATTATATCTTTATCGACTGCCCACCTTCACTAGGGCATTTGACAATGAATGCTTTTACGGCCAGCGACACAGTTCTAATTCCTGTGCAATGTGAATACTACGCACTTGAAGGGTTGTCACAACTCATGAACACAATCACGATGGTTCGCAAACACTTCAATCCGCAGTTGAAGATTGAGGGAGTTCTTTTAACGATGTACGATGCGCGTACGAACTTAGGGAACGAAGTGAAAGACGATGTGATTAAGTATTTCCGTGAAAAAGTATATAAAACAATTATTCCTAGAAACGTACGTCTATCTGAGGCGCCAAGTTACGGACAAGCGATTGTCGACTACGATCCACGCTCTCGTGGTGCTGAAGTGTACATGGAGTTAGCAAAGGAAGTGTTGGCACATGAGTAAAAATCAAAAAGGAAAAGGTCTTGGACGTGGAATCGATGCGTTATTCATGAATGACTTGGATACAATCGATGCATTGGAGCAAGTTCAAGATTCAGAACAAATTCAACAAATTGCCGTTTCAGAAATTCGTCCAAACCCATATCAACCTCGTAAAGAGTTTGATGAAGAGGGCTTGGCAGAATTAGCAGAATCAATTCGTCAAAATGGAGTCTTCCAACCAATCATCGTTCGTAAGTCGAAAATTAAAGGCTACGAGCTTGTGGCTGGGGAACGTCGCTTGCGTGCGTCTAAATTAGCCGAGAAAGAAACGATTCCGGCAATCGTACGTGACTACTCTGAAGAAACGATGATTCAAATCGCGGTTGTCGAAAACTTACAACGTGAAAACTTGAAACCATTAGATGAAGCGATGGCTTACCGCACATTGATGGATTCATTGAAATTAAAACAAGAAGAAGTCGCAAATCGTGTCGGCAAGAGTCGTTCATATGTGGCAAACTTCTTACGTTTATTAACATTGCCAGTTCCTGTGCAAGAACTCGTTCAAAATGGCGAGTTGTCAGCAGGGCATGCACGTACTTTACTTGGATTAAAAGACCAAACGAAAATCTTACCGGTCGCTAAAAAAGCGGTGAAGGAAGGCTTGACAGTTCGTGCCTTGGAGCAACTCGTTCAATCGATTAATGAACCAGTCAAGAAAGTCGTTAAAAAAGCAGCGAAGCCGAAGAAATCTATGTATATCGTTGAATCAGAAGAACGCTTAATGGATAAATTCGGAACAAGCGTGCAAATCGTCGAAAAAGGCGAGCGTGGAAAAATCGAGATTGAATACCTTTCTCAAAAGGATTTAACACGTATTTTAGAAGTATTAGAAATCGAATTAGACGATTAAAAAGGAGTCTGTATGAAAGCAGGAACAACGTATCAATTACACGATCATGTGGAAATGAAAAAGCCGCATGCGTGCCAAACGAATTCCTGGGAAATCATCCGTATGGGGATGGACATTCGTATCAAGTGTGATCACTGTGGTCAAATGGTCCTAATGCCAAGACGGGAATTCGAGAAGAAGATGAAAAAGGTCACTGTAGTAGCGGCCGAAGAAAACAAATAAAGAAAGAGTGTGACAAATGGCCTTAACAGCTGGAATCGTCGGCTTACCAAACGTTGGGAAGTCAACATTATTTAATGCAATTACAAAAGCAGGGGTCGAAGCAGCGAACTATCCGTTTGCGACGATTGACCCTAACGTCGGAGTGGTAGAAGTGCCAGACCTTCGTTTACAAAAACTAACAGAATTAGTGAAACCCAAGAAAACTGTTCCAACGACATTTGAATTTACAGATATCGCGGGAATCGTGAAAGGGGCAAGCCGCGGGGAAGGTCTTGGAAACAAATTCTTAAGCCATATCCGTCAAGTAGATGCGATTTGCCAAGTCGTTCGTTGTTTTGAAGACGAAAATATTACACACGTGGCTGGGAAAGTTGACCCAATCGCCGACATCGAAACAATTAACCTAGAGTTAGTGTTAGCCGACCTTGAGTCAGTGGACAAACGTATCGCTCGTGTGGCAAAAATTGCGAAAACTAAAGATAAAGACGCGGTTGCAGAACTTGCAGTTTTAGAAAAAATCAAACCTGTCTTAGAAGAAGGAAAATTAGCACGTACGATTGAATTCACAGACGAAGAACTTCCAATCGTGAAAGGCTTATTCCTTTTAACAACAAAACCAATGCTTTACATCGCAAACATCTCTGAAGATGACGTGATGGAAGGTGGCCATAACCAATATGTGCAATTAGTAGAAGATTATGCTGCAAAAGAAGATGCAGAAGTCGTTGTGATTTGTGCGAAAATCGAAGAAGAGGTAGCCGAATTAGAGGAAGAAGAGAAACAAGCATTCTTAGAAGAAATGGGTATCGAAATCTCAGGGTTAGATATCTTAATCCAAAAAGCATACCACTTATTAGGATTAGCGACTTACTTTACAGCGGGTGAACAAGAAGTACGTGCGTGGACATTCCGTCGCGGTATGAAAGCTCCGCAATGTGCGGGAATCATCCACTCAGACTTCGAACGTGGATTTATCCGTGCCGAAACTGTAGCCTACGCAGACCTACTAGAATACGGTAGTATGACGGCTGCAAAAGAAAACGGAAAAGTTCGTCAAGAAGGTAAAGAATATGTCGTGCAAGATGGCGACGTAATGCTCTTTAGATTTAATGTATAAGGTTATCGGAGGATTGTAGCATGTCAGAACAAAACGTACAAGAAGAAGTAGTAGTAGTGTCACTAGACGCTCTTAAAGCAGAATTAACAAATAAAAATGAACAATACATCTATCAATTAGAACGCGATTTAAAAGCAGCTGGATTTGACGAAGCGCAAATCGAAAAAGAATTATCGGTGATGCTTCCAGAAATCGTTGAAAAACAAAAAGCGGGCGTAACAGCTCGTCAATTGTTTGGTACGGTAACAGAACGCGTTCAGTCAATCGTAGCTGGACCAACTAAAGATCCAGATGCAAAATCTCCAGACTGGCAAATTGCAGTCGATGGTGGATTACTAGTCGGCGGATTATTCGCTCTTGTTACAGGAGTAATGTTGATGTTAAACCCAAGTGCAGACACTCAACCAATGGGATTATTTACACTATTAATCAACTTTATCGCAGGGGCATTTGTGATGCTTGCCATTTCTAAGAATGCACCGAAATTTGACAATCCAAAAGGTCAACGTGGTTATATCCGTTACTTAGTTGTAAGTACGGTTGCGATGGTCGCTTGGTTAATCTTAGTGGTGTTAAGCCAACAATACATCCCATCTGTGATCAACATTGTGATGAGTTACGAGTGGTACTTACTCATCGGGGCTGCGGCTCTTGCTGGTAAATTCTACTTGAAGAAGAAATTAAATATTGTCGGATCAGTAATGTAAGAAACGAAAACAATCTGTGTGACGGTGACGGCGAAGTGCTTCGTGGAAGTCGGCAGTCATCGCACACTTCTTTTATAGAGGTGAGCATATGAAACAAATGAAACGTTGGATTATCACGTTATTATTAGGATTAGTTGCCTTTTTGGGACTCGGTACTACGGTTGATGCGAGAAGTTTAGTCGTTGATAAGTATGATATCGAAGCAAATATTTTAGAAAATGGGGACGTTCAGTTCTTCGAAACAATCACTTTCCAATCAGACGGTGCGTATAACGGGGTCTTCTACAACTTGGATTACTCTGGTTTTGGGAAACCAACAGATGTCAATGCGTATTTAGAAACAAGTGAAGGTCGCTTGTTAATGAACCAGGAGAATTCTGGGAAAAAGGGAACGTATCAATTAACGGACAGTGGTTCGAAGATTCAGTTCAAAGTATTTTTCCCATTTTCGAACTCGAAATTAAAAGTGACTTTCCAATATACGATTCCAAAACTCATTACGAACTACTTGGATACGGCGGAATTAAACCGTAAAGTAGTCGGAAAAGAGTGGGAAATCGACCAACGCAATATTACGGTGAAGGTGAATATTCCTGGAACAGCTTCAAGGGAAACGCTTCGTGCATGGGGACATGGCGCAGGCCAAAACGGGAATGTTCAAATTGCGAGCGACTATCGTTCGGTAACGCTCACGGCCCCTCAAAACGAAAGTGGAGATTTTGTGGAAGTGCATATGTTATTCCCACAAACATTGACGCATGCGAATACAAATGTGAAAAATGAAAAAGCGTTTGACCGTATCGTAGCCGAAGAGGAAAAGCTCATCAATGAAGCTAAAGCTCTTAAAAACACAGGCTTCATCGGAATGATTGTAGGGTGGGTTTTACTTGCCTTAAATATGGTTTATGCTTTTGCGACAGGATTCTTTGCGAATCGTAAACGTCTTGCTCAAGTACAACATATTCCAGATCATCTCTATGAACTTCCTGAAGATATTACGCCAGCCGTCATGAATCAGGCAGTTTATGGAAAAACAGATATGAAAGACTTTAGTGCAACAGTGATGGACCTTGTTCGTAAGAAAGTCTTGAAGTTATCCGATACTGAGCCATATACAATTACGCTTGTGGACAATAAACAAGAAATGCTTCGTCATGAAAAATTAGCGCTTCATTTACTTTTTGATATCGTTGGCGGTACAAGAAAAACGATTGAACTGGAAGAAGTGAAGAAGTATGCGAAAAATAATTCAACAACTTACTATAATGAATGTCAAAAATGGATGGGGGCTGTCGATACAGCCGCTGAGAAATACCGTGTCACACGTTTTGGTAAAGATGAACCTCAAGGACGTAGCGGATTCCCAGGATGCTTACTCGTTATCATCGGGGCTTTAACGATTGGTGCGGCCTTCTTAACGAAGAATTCAAATTATTTATTGTGGACTGTTGCAGGCGTACTCTGTATCGTTGGCCCATTAACGCTTATCGGGACAGGAATTTTTGCCAACCGTCGTTCTCTTGAAGGGGAATTACGTTATCGTAAATGGCAAGCCTTTAAACAAATGCTAAAAGATCTCTCACCAATGAAGCGAATCGAAGATTTACCAAGTATTCAACTGTGGGATCACTTCCTTGTTTATGCCATCCCTTTAGGTGTAGCGGAACACGTGATCAAAGTGTTGAAAAAATTAATACCAGACCAATTACCAAACAGTATTTTCTATTCAAATCAAAACGGAACAATTTACTATCCTGTTTCTGATTTTAATAAGACATTTACAAGCTCATACAACACTGCGGATACTGCTGTGAACGGAAGCAGCAACTCTGGTGGATTCGGCGGAGGATTCTCTGGCGGATCGAGCGGTGGTAGTGGTGGAGGATCCGGCGGTGGCGGATTCTAATCAAAGGAGAATTTATGTTAAACGAAATGATGCACAGACCAGTTGTCAAACCGGAACTGGTCGAGTACATGCGTTCAAGTCAACGCCGTTTTCCGGGTGGCTTGGGTGAATTAGAAAATACAGCCAATGAATTAGGAATTCCAATTATTCCTCATGAAACAGCTGTGTTTCTAGATTTTATTGTTGGATTGTACCAACCAAAAAATATTTTAGAGATTGGAACGGCAGTCGGATTCTCAGCGAGTTTGATGGCCACAGCTTCACCACAAGCGAAAGTAACCACCATCGATCGCTATGAATTAATGTATAGCCGTGCCAAAGCCAACTTTGAAAGACTAGGGTTAGCCGACCGTATCACACAACTTGAAGGCGATGCGGCAGATATTTTACCAACGTTAGAACAAGGAAAATACGACTTCCTATTTATGGATAGCGCCAAAGCCAAATACATCGAGTTCTTCCCCTATTGCATGGACGTGCTTGAAGTTGGTGGCGTACTAATGGTGGACGATATTTTCCAAGGGGGAACGATTTTAGAAGACGTGATGGAGCGCCCAAGACGTGTGCGTAAGATTCATCGCCGTCTCAATATGTTCCTTGATTTGGTTCAAAGCGACCCAACATTAAAATCAACTTTACTTCCACTGGGCGACGGAGTGATTCTCATTCAAAAGATGGAAGAAAAAGATTTTAAATATATTTTAGAAGAGTTGTAAATTAATCATGGAAATCCCCATTGAAAAGTTTTACAATAAGAAGGATGACAAAAGAAAGGAAGTTTTACAATGACAGATAAAGTGCGTGTACGTTATGCACCAAGTCCAACAGGGCACTTACACATCGGGAATGCCCGTACAGCTCTATTTAACTATTTATTCGCGAGACATTATGGTGGAGAGTTCATCATCCGTATCGAGGATACTGACCGCAAGAGAAATCTTGAACACGGTGAAGAAAGCCAATTAGAAAACTTAACATGGCTTGGAATGGATTGGGATGAAGGTCCAGACAAACCTGGCAAATACGGGCCTTACCGTCAATCAGAACGTGAACACATTTATAATCCACTAATCGAGCAATTAATTGCCGAAGATAAAGCGTATAAATGCTACATGACAGAGGAAGAATTGGAAGCAGAACGTGAAGCGCAACGTGCTCGTGGCGAAATGCCTCACTACAGCGGTCAACATGCTCACTTAACACAAGAGCAACGTGACGCTTTTGAAGCAGAAGGGCGCACTCCTGTTGTTCGTTTCCGTGTTCCAAAACAAGGAACTTACGCATTCGACGATATCGTTAAAGGTGACATTTCATTCGAATCTACAAGTGTTGGTGGCGACTTCGTTATCTTAAAACGTGACGGAATGCCAACTTACAACTTCGCAGTAGCAGTGGATGACCACTTCATGGAAATCACTCACGTTTTACGTGGAGATGACCATATTGCGAACACTCCAAAACAATTAATGATTTACGAAGCATTCGGTTGGGAACCCCCACGTTTCGGACATATGACTTTAATCATTAATACGGAGACAGGTAAGAAATTATCTAAACGTGATGAATCAATCCTACAATTCATCGAACAATATAAAGACTTAGGGTACTTACCAGAAGCGATGTTTAACTTTATCGCGCTTCTAGGATGGTCTCCTCAAGGGGAACACGAAATCTTCAGCCGTGAAGAATTCATCGAAATCTTCGACGAAAAACGTCTTGGTAAATCACCAGCTGCCTTCGATCCTAAGAAATTAGAATGGATTAACAACACATACGTGAAGAAAACTCCATTAGAAGAAGTCGCTGAAATGGCGATTGCTCAATTAAAAGAAGCAGGCATTGTGAAAGAAGAAGTTTCTCCTGAAGAACATGCATGGTTAGTGAAATTAGTGGCTTTATACCACGACCAAATGAGCTACATGAATGAAATCGTTGAGTTATCAGCGCTATTCTTCAGAAAAGATTTCGAAGTGGAAAATGAACAAGCTAAAGAAGTTCTTCAAGGCGAAACAGTTCCAACTGTATTGAACGCTTTTGTTGCGAAATTAGAATCAATGGAAACATTCGATGAACCAAGTATTCTTGCAGCGATCAAGGAAGTTCAAAAGGAAACTGGCGTGAAGGGTAAAAACTTGTTTATGCCAATTCGTGTGGCTACGAGTGGACAAACACACGGGCCGGAGATTGGCAAGACGATTGAATTGCTTGGCAGAGAACGCAGCATTGCACACGTGCAAGCCGCACTTGCTCTTATTAAATAAAAGCTAACAGAAAGGGTTAACGCAAACTGCGTTAACTCTTTTTTTGTGCATAGAAAGAGAAGGAGGACCTAACGGTCCGATATACTCGAGATTCCCTCGGATGTCTTCATAATAGCTATAATGGGGTACCGGTTCGAGCCTAGGGTCTCTCACCTTTAAAGCCTCAAAAAGGGAGTAAGGAATAAATTCCTAACTCCCTTTAATTCGCATTTAATACGATTCCCCATTACTGCTATTATAGAATCCGAGGTTTCTCTCGTATATCGGCCCTTTCTGCTAAAAAAAAGGTTAATCCTTTCTTGAATAAGAGGAGGCGACAGGACATGTGCATGCCACGTTCTCTGGCGCGGGGAAGGGAGAGCAGGGAGTGTGTGCTCGAGAAAATTGGTAAGAAAGAGAGTGCTGAAAAATGAGTAAAGAAAAAAACGGATGAGGGTTCATCCGTTTTGTTGTATTTTATGACAGAAGAAGGTGAGCGAGAGTAGGTCTGCGCTGCCTCCAGGGCTGAGGTTACGCTCGATAAGGACGTTGTCGTAGTTCTCGAGACGGGTTGTTAGTTCAGTTTCTGTAAGGGTTTGGGCTTCTTCAAATAATTGTTGTGCTTCATGTTGCACTTGTTTATACGCATCAATTCCGCCGCGGTGAATAAGGTTTCCGTCTTCGACAAAGGTCATTAAATACAGAAGAAGGAGTAAGTCGCGGTGACGTTGAGTGTATTTGTCTAGTGTATTGTAATAGTCGAGTGCTTTTGCAAGGCTTGGGTAACCTGTTGCTGCTTCGCCTCGAATGCCTGTGATGCCATGTTCGACGTAGAGTTTTTCACCATAAGAGAGGTGTTCTTTTTGGTCGAGGTTGGCAAAGTCCACTTCGATGAGGTGGCGTGTCATTAGGTGGCAGTAGTGCAAGGCTTCTGGAATGTTGCCATTCGTATGAGCGGTAGCCCCTAAGACGAGCGCAAAGGAGAAGTTGGCGCCTTTATGGGTATTGATATTGTTAGTAGCGGCCATCATCGCATCTTCTGCTTGTTTTCCAAGGGTGCGAAGTTCGTTGAATAAGTCGAGTGGACTGCCGTTGTGGCGGCTTCCTGCTTCGGCGTAGGCCAGTAAATAAGGACGGAGCGCTTCGATGCTTTGATAGAAGGTGTCCTTTGTCATGTCCTTATGAGCGCCGACAGAAATAGGGTCCACTAAGCCGGGTTTTGGCGCGAGATTTACTTCTTGTAGAAGGGCGTCTTTAGCCACTTTTGCTAAAAACTCAGGATTAATCAATGTGTAATTTCTCCATTTGTTTCAAAATAAATTGTAATGAGCGATCTAAGTGCTCGTGTGTAATCAGTGTGATTTGTTCCACGTCGTTATTGAGCATGCCGCGATAGATGAGTTTGTGTTCTTCGAGTGCTTTTGTACGGCGCTCTGAAGAACGAATCGATAAGTCGCGGAAGTAGATGACGTATGTACGTAGCTCAAATACGATTTCTTTTAGACGTGTCATTTGGCATTTTTCGTAGATGAAATCATTGAAAGTTGTGAAGTTCGCAAGTACTTCGTCGACTTTGTCTTCGTTGTTGAGACGTTCGCATTCTTCAAGGATACCGTTCAACTCTTTGAAGTCTTCTTTCGTCATGAGTTTCATCGCATTAATTGTTGCCAATGTGTCGAGTGATTTTCTAATTTCGTAAATTTCATGGGCATCTTTAATGGAAATTCCTTTTACGATGACACCAATCTTAGGGATGTGCTCTACTAGGTGCTCTTTCGTTAACTCGTTAAGAGCGTAGCGAATGGGAGTACGGCTGATGTTTAACTCAGTCGAGAATTCTTTCTCGTTAATACGGGTACCTGCAGGGATTTCTCCTAAGATAATCGTTTTACGAAAAGCTTCGTAGAGCGAAATTTTAAGAGGTTTGTTTTGGGTAATATCTAAATTTTTCTTTACCGCTTGGATAATCGCTGACATAGTAGCCTCCTGGAAATTATTGTAAACATTAGAGATAGTATAAACGATAAAATGGTAAAATGCACAAAAAAAGACTTGTTAGGCTAGGCCTGAACAAGTCTTTTTCACAAATTCAATGGTTACATTATTGTGGTAAGTATAATGGCATGTGACCCATTAATACGATTGTTACAACGAAGATTACGAAGATAACAGCTGCGTATTTAGCTGATTCTTTTTGCCATTCACCCATGTCTAATCCTGTTAGACGTAATAGTAAGTAGATGAACGCTACTAATGGGCTTAATAAGTGGAATGCTTGACCCATTAATGAAGCTAATGCCATTTGCATATCAGTGAATCCATATTGACGTCCGATTTCAGCGAATGGAATTAATACTCCGTAGTAGAATCCGTCGTTTGTTAAGAAGAATGTACCAGGTACTGAAATAATCGCGATGATTAATGACCAGAATCCTGCTAATTGTTGAGGGATAACTTGAACGATACTTTGTGTTAAAGCTGTTGCCATTCCAGTTCCTTGGAATAATCCCATGAATACTCCGGCACCGAATACTAGTAATACTACTTGTACTGCGTCACCAGCGTTGTCCCCAATACGTTTAGATTGAGCTTTTAAGTCTGGGTAGTTGATCATTAAGGCTAAACCTGTACCAACTAAGAATAATACAACTGGTTTAACTTCGATTGCATCGATGAATGAACCAGCAACTAACCAACCGATTAATACGATTGTTAAGATAGCGTTGATTAAGAAGTTTTGAGGACGACGTTTTTCTAATACTTCAGGATCAGAAATTGTAGTCAATTCGTTTAATTCTTCTTCAGATAATTCTTGGATACCTAAACGAGCACGTTCTTTTTTACCCATTGAGCGAGCAACAAAGAAGATTACGTAAAGTACTGAAAGAATCATACCTGGTGCTAAGTAACCTAGGATATCTGCTTCTACACCAAGAACTGACATCGCACGAGCAGTAGGTCCGCCCCATGGTAATAAGTTCATGATAGTGTTTTGTAAGATAACAAGAACCCCTAAGTTCATTAATTTCATGTCTAATTTTTTGTAAATTGGCACGAAAGCTGAGCAGCAGATTAATGTAGTTGTAGTTCCGTCACCGTTTAGTGATACGGCAGCAGCAACGATAGCAGTAGCCATCAATACTTTCATTGGATCGCCTTTAGCGAAGCGAATCATTTTGTTAGTGATTGGATCGAATAATCCAGCGTCTAACATTGTAGAGAAGTAAAGGATTGCGAATAGAAGCATAACCCCTGTTTCAGCAGTTCCTTTCATCGCTGTTAATTTATCTTTTGAGTTATTACCGAATAACCCTTGGCGAACTAATGTACCGATGTTAGCGTCTTGGACTTGACCTGTAGCAACTAAAATAATTGCGAAAACTAATGGAATTAATACTAAAGCTGTAAATGGTGACATTTTTTTCTTCATGATAACGTACATGAAAATTGCCATCATAATATAAGCTGCAATTGTGATAACCATCATATCTTCCTTTCTTTATTAAAAAATTTGTTTTTTTAGTTGGAGAACCGTTCAGTCGCTAAAACCTGAATGGGAGCTCCACGAACTCATTGGGTAGAATGAATTCGTTTACTTATAGCGATATCTTAAATAATATTTAATAAAAAAGATAGTGTTTTCATATCGAAAAACAATAAAAGAACAGTTTGATGTGACAAATTGAGCATAACATTTATATCCTATTTATAATAAAACACCAAAAGAACAGGGAAAAACCCTGTTTCTAGTTTAGGTATGACGCCGTTTTCTGTATAATAATTGCATGTAGATTATGTTGGGAAGGGAGTGAAGGAATGGGAATTCTCCAACGATTATTTGGCAAGAAGAACTCTGAAGCAACGGAACACGCATCGACAAAGTCTGCACAACCAGAATCTGAATGGGAAAAATTAGAAGCTTTTGTACCGGTAGAAGCAGAAGAAGCTAAGCACGTCTCAATCATTGCAGCGGCGATTGCGGCCTCAGATTATCCAGAAAGCCAATTTGTGGTCAAACGCGTCCTTAAACGCAACCCAGAAACCAAGATTATCTCGGTTATTGCCTCAGCGATTGCTGCAGGTGAATCAAGTGACAGTCAATGGGCTGTTAAAGAAATCTACAAAAAACGCAAATCATAATTTATTTTAGGAGGAATGTTACGATATGTTACGTAAATTCAAAATCAAAGTAGACGGTCAAGAGTACCAAGTAGAAATGGAAGAAATCGGTGCAGTTGCGACACCCGCTCCTGTAGCACCAGTTGCAGCTCCTGCAGCACCAGCTTCCCCAGCAGTAGAAGCAGCTCCAGCACCAGCAGCTCCTGTAGCAGCAACACCAGCTGGCGCAGACGCAATGCCATCTCCAATGCCTGGTAACATCTTACGTATTTTAGTAAACGTAGGGGACACAGTTACTGAAAACCAACCATTAATGATTTTAGAAGCAATGAAAATGGAAAACGAAATCGTTGCAGCTAAAGCAGGGGTTGTAGCAGGAATTCACGTTAAAGAAGGTCAAGTGGTTAACCCAGGAGACGCTTTAATCACAATTAACTAATTTTAATAACATTCAAGGAGTGAAACAGTGGAAACATTAGTTCAAAATCTAACGTCATTTACTTTGGGCCAAGGTATCATGATGGCTATCGGTGCCCTATTAATGTACTTAGGGATTAAAAAAGAGTACGAACCAACATTATTAGTACCAATGGGATTAGGTACAATCCTAGTAAACTTCCCTGGGACTGGGGTTCTAGACCAAATCGTAGGTGGACAACAACAACACGGGGTCCTACAAATCTTATTCGAAATCGGTATCGAAACTGAATTATTCCCATTATTAATCTTCATCGGTATCGGTGCGATGATCGACTTCGGTCCATTATTACAAAACCCATTCATGTTATTATTCGGTGCGGCAGCTCAATTCGGTATTTTCTTCGTAGTCGTTGTAGCTGTATTATTCGGATTTGACATTCGTGAAGCAGCTTCAATCGGTATCATCGGTGCGGCTGACGGTCCTACATCAATCTTCGTTGCGAACCAATTAGCCCCTCAATTACTTGGAGCGATTACGGTTGCGGCCTACTCATACATGGCTCTTGTTCCGATTATCCAACCAATCGCTATCAAGATGGTTACAACAAAAGCAGAACGTCGTATTCGTATGACATACCACGCTTCAGGCGTATCTAAATTAACTAAAATCTTGTTCCCAATCATTATCACAATTGTGGCAGGTTTCATTGCTCCAATTTCATTACCACTTGTTGGTTTCTTAATGTTTGGTAACTTATTACGTGAATGTGGCGTTTTAGATAACTTATCTCAAGCGGCTCAAAACGAATTAGTAAACATTGTTTCTATTCTATTAGGGATTACAATCTCAGTTAAAATGCAAGCTGAATTATTCTTAAATGTTCAAACATTAATGATCATCTTGTTCGGTTTAGTAGCCTTCATCATGGACTCAATCGGTGGTGTTGTGTTTGCTAAGATCTTGAACTTATTCCGTAGAGAAAAGATCAACCCAATGATCGGAGCTGCAGGTATCTCTGCATTCCCAATGTCAAGTCGTGTTATCCAAAAAATGGCGACAGACGAAGATCCTCAAAACTTCATCTTAATGTACGCTGTTGGAGCTAACGTTTCTGGACAAATCGCTTCTGTTATTGCTGGTGGATTATTATTATCATTCTTCATGTAATAATATAGAAGGAAAAGGAGGAAAACGATGACTTTCAACGCAGAACATTTAACACAAGCTTTCGAATTAATGGCTTTAGGGATGGGTGGAGTTTTCCTAGTATTAGGAATTCTATATGCCGTTTCTGCTCTTTTATTAAAAGCATTCCCGCCAAAATAAGGAGGCCGTTCCATGGAAAATTTCATTCTCAAACGGTTATGGCTCGATCGCGATAAAAAAGCACGCCAAGATTGGGAATGGTTAATGGATCAAGCTAACCTTGGCAAAACAGAGCAGGTTGATTATACAATTGCGATTTACCATACTTCTGGTGAACCTGCAGCAACCGGTTCTTTAGACCGAAACATTTTAAAATGTTTAGTGGTTTGTAAAAAGTATCAATCAGAAAATCTGTTGACGCATCTCGTGATGGCGCTCTTAGATGAATTAAGAGAACGTTCTTATACAAATAGTTTTGTCTACACGAAACCAAAGAACATTGTCTTCTTTAAATCTCTAGGTTACCGGGTAGTTGCTGAAACAGAAAACCTTGCCTTTTTAGAACAAGGCATCCCATCTTTTAGTGATTACTTAAAATTACTAAAAGAACATTTCGTAGAAGGAAGTAGCAATAGTGCCATTGTCATGAACGCGAATCCTTTTACACTGGGACATCAATACTTGGTAGAAACGGCTGCAAGTCAGTCGAGTCACCTCTACGTATTCGTTGTTTCCGAGGATCGTTCGTTCTTTCATACGAACGACCGCATGGAAATGGTGAAACGAGGCGTGAGTCATCTGCCGAACGTAACGGTGCTTCCAACGAGAGACTACATGGTCTCAAGTGCGACTTTCCCATCGTACTTCTTGAAAGAGAAGGCGGATTTGGAAGTGGCAAAAGTTCAAGCAACATTGGATGCAACACTCTTCTTAGAAAACATTGTTCCAACGTTACAATTGACCAAACGTTTTGTGGGTCAAGAACCACTTTCCCCAGTAACCTCCGTTTATAATGACGCGCTAAGAGCTGCTTTTGGGAGCGACTTAGAGCTAGTGATTATAGACAGACTTTCTGCCAGGGACGAAGTGGTGAGTGCGACGCGGGTGCGCGCTGCCATTCAAGACAAAAACGTAGACGAGTTGAAACTACTCGTTCCAGCAACTACGTATCATTATTTAGAAGAAAAACATTTCATTGGTTAAAATCCAAAAGAAAAGGTGGAAACAATAATGGAAATTAAAAAAAGTGCAGTAGTCGGCACTTTGGAATCAAGTGACATCATGATCACTTTAAATCCAAGTACCGCTGGTCGAATCGACATTCAATTAGAAAGTAGTGTCGAAAAACAATTCGGAAATCAAATCCGTCGTGTGATCGAAGAAACTTTAAAAGAACTAGGGGTTACTTCAGCAGAAGTCATCGCAGTTGATAAAGGGGCTTTAGATTGCACAATTCAAGCTCGTACAGTGACAGTTGTTCACCGTGCAGCAGAAGTTGAAAACTACGACTGGAAGGAGATCGACTCATGGAACGCTTAAGAAGAACAATGATGTTCGTACCTGGTTCAAACGCAGCAATGTTGCGTGATGCTCCACTTTACGGCGCAGACTCAATTATGTTTGACTTAGAAGATGCTGTTTCTTTAAAAGAGAAAGACTCAGCTCGTGTATTAGTACATTTCGCTTTAAAAACTTTTGACTACAGCAATGTAGAAACAGTTGTACGTATCAACGGTTTAGATACAACAGGTGCTTTAGATATTGAAGCAGTTGTACTAGCTGGCGTAAACGTTGTTCGTTTACCAAAAACTGAAACAGCTCAAGATATCGTAGACGTGGATGAAATCATCACTCGTGTTGAACGTGAAAACAACATCCCAGTAGGTCGCACTAAAATGATGGCTGCGATTGAATCTGCTGAAGGTGTGTTAAACGCTCGCGAAATCGCTAAAGCAAGTGACCGTTTAATCGGTATCGCTTTAGGGGCTGAAGACTACGTAACAAACATGAAAACTCGTCGTTACCCTGATGGACAAGAGTTATTCTTCGCTCGTAGCATGATTTTACACGCTGCTCGTGCTGCAGGAATCGCTGCAATCGATACTGTTTACTCTAACGTAGACAACATGGATGGATTCCGTGAAGAAGTAGAACGCATCAAACAATTAGGTTTCGATGGAAAATCTGTTATTAATCCTCGTCAAATTCCTGTGGTTAATAAAGTTTATGCACCAACAGAAAAAGAAATTCAAAACGCTAAAGAAGTTATTTGGGGAATTCGTGAAGCTGAAGCTAAAGGTTCAGGTGTTATCTCAGTTAACGGTAAAATGGTCGATAAACCAATCGTGGAACGTGCTGAGCGCGTAATCGCATTGGCAAAAGCGGCTGGATTGATTAGCGAGGAGGAAATTTAAGATGGTATTAAATAAAGCTGGACGTGAAATTCCACAAGAATATGCAGATCAATATGGGGTATACGAAGGTGAGTTAGCTCGCATTAAACCTTATGAAGCAGCTAGCCGTAAAATCAAACCTGTTGAACCTCGTCAAGAAAAATTATTAGGTAGCATTCGTGAAGCTATTGAAAAAACTGGCTTAAAAGATGGCATGACAATCTCATTCCACCACCACTTCCGTGAAGGAGACTATGTAATCAACATGGTTATGGATGAAATTGCAAAAATGGGGATTAAAAACCTATCAATCGCTCCATCTTCAATCGCGAACGTACACGAACCATTAATCGAACACATCAAAAATGGTGTCATTACAAACATCACTTCATCTGGTTTACGTGATAAATTAGGGGCAGCAATCTCTAGCGGTATCATGGAAAACCCAGTTGTGATTCGTTCACACGGTGGACGTGCTCGTGCAATTACTGCAGGAGACATCCACATCGACGTTGCCTTCATCGGAGCTCCAAGTTCTGACGAGTACGGTAACATCAACGGTACAAAAGGAAAAGCAACTTGCGGTTCTTTAGGATACGCAATGATCGACGCTAAATACGCTGACCAAGTAGTTGCCATTACTGACAGCCTTGTACCTTATCCAAACACTCCAATCAGCATTCCACAAACAGATGTGGACTATGTGGTTGTTGTAGATGAAATCGGGGATCCTAAAGGGATTGCCAAAGGGGCAACTCGTTTCACGAAGAACCCTAAAGAATTATTAATCGCAGAATACGCTTCTAAAGTAATCACTGGTTCTCCATATTACAAAGAAGGATTCTCTTTCCAAACTGGTACAGGTGGAGCTTCTCTTGCTGCAACTCGTTTCATCCGTGAATCAATGATTAAAGACGGCATCAAAGCAAGCTTTGTACTTGGTGGTATTACAAACTCAATGTGCGAATTGTTAGAGGAAGGTTTAGTTGAGAAAGTCATCGACGTTCAAGACTTCGACCACCCATCAGCAATTTCACTTGCAAACAACGCAAACCACTATGAAATCGACGCAAGCATGTACGCAAACCCATTATCTAAAGGTTCAGTAATTAACCGTTTAGACGTTGCAATCCTTTCTGCTTTAGAAGTAGATACAGACTTCAACGTAAACGTAATGACAGGTTCTGACGGTGTTATCCGTGGAGCTTCAGGTGGTCACTGTGATACAGCCTTTGCTTCAAAAATGTCAATGGTTATCAGCCCATTAGTACGTGGACGCATCCCTACATTCGTAGAATCAGTAAATACTGTGATTACTCCGGGTACAAGTGTGGACGTGGTTGTTACTGAAATCGGTATTGCAATCAACCCTAACCGTCAAGACTTAATTGAACACTTCAAAGGTTTAGATGTACCTCAATACACAATCAAAGAATTACAAGAAAAAGCATATAGCATCGTTGGAAACCCAGAACCAATCCAATATGGTGATAAAGTGGTTGCGGTTATCGAATACCGTGATGGAAGCATCATCGACGTTGTTCGCAATGTTTAATTCCTTGTTTGACGGAGCACCTGTGGATATCATACAAATGCTTGATGCCAGAGAAAGACGTGCTCATATCCAACAACAATTATTAGAACAATTTAATCCGTGTGTATTGGTGTCTATTACACTCAATATTCCAGGTCCTGTAAAAAATTCAGAGGCGATTACAACCGTCTTCGCCTCTGTGATTTCTGAATTAGATGAGGCTTTACAGTCTTTTGAGAAACTTCACCAAGAAGATTTCTCGCCTCAGACAGGTATGGAATTTTACCGAGTCCTTCGCGCAGACGCACTTCGTGTTAAGCGCGCTTGCACGGAATTTGAAGAAGGACACCCACTCGGGAGATTACTCGATATCGATGTTGTTGAAATGGCTGGAGATACACCTACGCCAATTTCCAGAACAGCTCTTGGAATGACTCCAAGACGTTGTTTTATCTGCAATGAGGACGCAAAAGTGTGCGCCCGTTCTAGAAAGCATACAGTTCCTGAGATGCAAGAGCATATCGCTCGCATTGTTGCAGCATACACATCCATCGAAAGACCTTAAGAAAGGAAGATATTATGAGCAAAATTATCCGTTTAACTGAAACGGTTTTGCGTGACGGACAACAAAGTCAAATCGCGACTCGTATGTCAACTGAAGATATGTTACCAATCTTGGAAACATTAGACCAAGCTGGCTTCCATGCGTTAGAAGTATGGGGAGGAGCAACTTTTGACTCTTGTATTCGTTTCTTGAATGAAGACCCATGGGAACGTCTACGTCAAATTCGCGAAGCAGTTAAAGATACAAAATTGCAAATGTTATTACGTGGACAAAACCTATTAGGATACCGTAACTATGCTGATGATGTGGTACGTTTATTCGTAGAAAAATCTGTACAAAACGGAATCGACATTATTCGTGTATTCGATGCTTTAAACGATGTTCGTAACATGAAGACATCAATCGAAGCAACTAAATTAGCAGGCGGACACTGCCAAACAGCAATTTCTTACACAACAAGTCCAGTTCACACTGTAGACTACTACGTTGATTTAGTAGGACGCATGGCAGAATTCGGTGCAGACTCAATCTGTATTAAAGACATGGCTGGGGTATTAACACCTCAAACAGGTTACGAATTAGTAAGCCGTATTAAAGAAAAAACTGATCTTCCTTTAGAAGTTCACACTCACGCTACAAGTGGTATTTCTGAAATGACTTACTTAAAAGTAGCTGAAGCAGGCGCAGACATCATCGACACTTGCTTATCATCATTCTCTGGTGGTACAAGTCAACCTGCAACTGAATCTATGGCTTTAGCACTTAAAGATTTAGGCTTCGAAACAGGCGTTGACATGAAGAAAGTGGAAGAAGCAACAGCTTACTTCAACGGCATTCGTGATAAATTCCGTGCAGAAGGAATCTTAAACCCTAAAGTAAAAGATACAGAACCAAAAACATTAATTTACCAAGTACCTGGTGGAATGTTATCAAACCTATTAAGTCAATTAACTGAACAAGGCTTAGCTGACAAATACGAAGAAGTATTAGCAGAAGTGCCAAAAGTACGTGCGGACTTAGGGTACCCACCACTTGTAACGCCATTATCACAAATGGTTGGTACACAAGCGGTAATGAACGTGATTTCAGGCGAACGTTTCAAACTTGTTCCAAAAGAAATCAAAGACTACGTTTTAGGATTATATGGACAAGCTCCAGCAGAAATTAATCCTGAAGTGAAAGCAAAAATTATCGGAGATGCAGAAGTTGTGACAGTTCGTCCAGCTGACTTAATCGAAGATCAATTACCAGAAATTCGCGAAGAGATTAAAGAATACGCTAAATCTGACGAAGATGTGTTAATGTACGCACTCTTCCCGCAACAAGCAAAAGACTTCTTAGGACGTCGTGAAGATCCATTCTACGATGTACCATTACAAACAGTAGAAGTTACTTTAGACTTAAAATAGTTTTGCTAGAAAGCTGAAAGGCTAGGCTCAGCGCCCGGCTTTTCAGCTTTTTGTGTGCTTTAAACTGTGCTATAATGAGGGGAAAGACAATGCAAAGGAAGTGAAGGAATGGGACGTTTTAGAGAAGATATGGATACTTATAAGAGAAATGATCCGGCGGCAAGAAGCAGCTTGGAAATCGTCTTGACGTACCCAGGATATCACGCAACGGTCTTACACCGGGTGGCGCATTGGTTGCATACAAAGGCAAAAATGAGACTCCTTGCACGGATGGTCGCTGGTTTTAGCAGATTTCTAACGGGCATTGAGATTCATCCAGGCGCAACGATTGGAAGACGATTCTTTATCGACCATGGCATGGGAATCGTCATTGGAGAGACAACGATTATCGGTGACGATGTCAAAATGTTCCATGCGGTGACCTTAGGCGGAACCGGGAAAGATACTGGCAAGCGCCATCCAACCATCGAAAATGGTGTGCTTTTATCGGCACATTCGCAAGTGATTGGACCTGTGACGGTTGGAGAATATGCCAAAATTGGAGCGGCGGCAGTTGTGTTAGACGACATTCCTGCTCATACCACAGCGGTTGGACTGCCGGCACGAGTGGTGCGCGTCCATACACCAGAAGAAATTGAAAGAGATACGACTATCGGAGGGAACTTATGATTCAAATCTACAATACCTTAACAAGACAAAAAGAAGTATTTAAACCGATTGAAGAAGGAAAAGTGAGCATGTATGTGTGCGGCCCAACGGTTTATAACTATATTCATATCGGAAATGCACGTAGTACGGTTTCCTTTGATACGATTCGTCGTTACTTTGAATACCGCGGTTATGACGTGAATTTCGTTTCGAACTTTACAGATGTGGATGATAAAATCATTCGCGTGGCTAACGAAACTGGCATGACGGCTGAAGAAGTCTCAAAGAAATATATCGAAGCGTTCTTTGAAGATACAAACGCCTTAAACGTGAAGAAGGCGACTTTAAACCCAACAGTAATGAATACAATGGATGACATTATTGCCTTTGTAGCGGACTTAGTCGATAAAGGCATGGCATATGAATCAGAAGGCGATGTTTATTTCATCACTGAAAAATTCAAAGACTATGGGGAACTCAGCGATCAACGCATCGAAGACTTACAAATCGGGGCAAGTAATCGTACAGCCTCAGAAGATGATGCGAAGAAACGCAACCCGCTAGACTTTGCATTATGGAAGAGCGCAAAACCAAATGAAATTAGCTGGAACTCTCCATGGGGCAAGGGTCGCCCAGGATGGCATATTGAATGCTCTGTAATGGCGACAAAACACTTAGGCGATACCATCGATATTCACGGTGGTGGACAAGACTTAGCATTCCCTCACCACGAAAATGAAATCGCGCAAAGTGAATCAAAAACTGGTAAGAAATTTGCAAACTACTGGATGCATAATGCGTTTGTAACGATGGGCGAAGAGAAAATGAGTAAATCACTTGGAAACTTCGTGCTCGTTCACGACTTAATCCAACAACTTGACCCACAAGTACTTCGTTTCTTCTTAGCGAGTGCGCACTATCGTCGTCCATTGAAATTTAGTGAAGCGGCTCTTCAAGAAGCAGCCGTGAATCTTGAAAAAGTACAAACAACCTTCAAGAATGCACGCTACCGTCTAGAAACAGCCGTGGATACTTTGCCAGAAGATGCAGAACGCTTAGCAAAATTCGAAGCAATTGAAGCGGAATTCCAAAAAGAAATGGATGATGACTTTAATGCGGCAAACGGTATGACGGTGTTATATCAATGGTTGAAAGAATGGAATGTGTATTTAGAACAAGAAGTCGTTTCAAAAGCAGTACTCGAAGCGCTCCTTGAAAAAGCAACTGTTCTATTTGGAATCTTCGGTATCGTTGAAAAACAAGAAGCACTGCTCGATGATGCTATTCAAGCGTTAATCGATGAACGTCTTGAAGCGCGTAAAGCGAAAAATTTTGCTCGCAGTGACGAGATTCGTGATTTATTAAAAGAACAAGGGATTGTATTAGAAGACACTCCACAAGGAACAAGATGGAGAAGAGAAGCATGACAGAAAAAAACTGGAAGCTGCTAAACGGTTTGGCCTTAGCCTATATGGGTGACGGGATTTATGAAGTGTATGTCAGAAATCACGTGATGCAAAAAGGGTTAACAAAGCCAAATCAATTACATGCGACCGCAACGAAGTTTGTTTCGGCAAAGGCACAAGCACGCTTGATGCAACAAATGTTGGAACAAGAAAACTTCTTAAATGAAGAAGAATTAGAAATTTACAAACGAGGACGCAATAGTAAGAGTCATACGGTGGCAAAAAATGCAGACGTAGGAACGTACCGTATTGCGACTGGTTTTGAAGCATTAATGGGTTATTTATACTTATCTGGCCAACAAGCAAGACTAGAAGAACTCATCAACTGGTGCTTACAACAAGTGGAAGGTGAACAGTAACATGGCACGAAATGAATATGCACCAAAGAAAAAATCAAGAAACGGAAATCGTTCAGACCGTGGGCGTCCTGAGCGGACTGAAAAGAGACAACGCCCCGCTCATGAACACGTAGAACGTGAGGGAGTACAAGAAGTGGTGGACTTCGTGTTTGGTCGTCATGCAGTGGTAGAAGCCTTGCAAACGCCGGACCGTGTGAACCGCGTCTTTATCCAAGAAGGAACTTCTGGACGAGATGCTGCAAAAGTCATTGAACTCGCACGTGAAAAAGGAATTCAAGTTCAAACCGTTCCAAAGACGAAGATTGAAGACCTTGTCGGCAATGCCGTTCACCAAGGACTTGTTGCTTCGATTGCAGCCTACGAATATGCCGACTTAGAAGACGTCTTTAAGAAGGCCGAAGAAAAAGGCGAAGATCCATTTATCGTCATTTTAGACGGGGTGGAAGATCCACATAACTTAGGAAGTATTTTACGTACGGCAGACGCAACAGGCGTTCACGGCATTATTATTCCAAAACGCAGATCGGCTTCATTGACAGCGACCGTTGCCAAAGCTTCAACGGGTGCCATTGAGCATGTGCCGGTTGTTCGCGTGACGAATTTAACGCAGACGATTGAACAATTGAAGGCGCGTGGCATTTGGGTGTTTGGGACCGACATGGATGGAACGGACTACCGCAAATGGAATACAAGTGGCCCTCTTGCGATTGTGATGGGGAACGAAGGAAAAGGTGTCTCTCGTATCGTGAAGGAAAGCGTGGATGAAATGGTGACGATTCCGATGGTGGGACATGTCCAAAGTCTGAACGCGAGCGTGGCGAGTGCCTTAATGATGTACGAAGTCTTCCGTAACCGTTCGTTATAGGAAACGGGGGATGCACATTGAAAAAGCAACTGTACATTGTGGACGGCTATAATATGATTGGTGCTTGGCCGGAGCTAGTCGCATTGAAGAAGCAAGACGACTTAGAGAGTGCGAGGGATTTACTCATCCAACGCTGCTCGAATTTTCAGAAGTTCGAAAATATCGAAGTCTGGATTGTATTCGATGCGCAGTTTGTACCGGGCATTACTCAGTCATTTGAAGAGGCCGAAGTCAAGGTGATTTTTACGTCTGAAGGGGAGACGGCGGATAGTTATATTGAGCGTACGGTATCAGAAATGAACACGCGACTCATTCAAGTGTCCGTGGCCACCAGCGACTTGGCCGAACAGTGGCTCATTTTCCAAAAAGGAGCCCTGCGTAAATCAGCTAGAGATTTTTATAAGGAATTAGAAAGTAGTAGGGATAAACAAACAGAGATGGCACGAACTTTCCATCATAAAGGAAGTGCGCGCCGAAATCCCTGGAGTGACGCACAAATGGCGCTACTGAATCATTTGCGCTTCAGCTTGGGAGGCAGTGCAAAAAAGAAAAAATAGTGAATTAGCGCATTTTAAATACACAAATTCACATTTTCTTCACAAATTGTGGTGTGTGATTTCATATTAATGATGTACAATCTGTGAAGAAAACTTATAATAATTATAATTTAGCTATAAAAAAGGAGTGTATGTCATGCATATCTTAATGATTGAAGATACAGAAGCAGTTTGCGAAATGATGGAAATGTTTTTTGAAAACGAAGGTTGGAAGGCAAGCTTCTACCACGATGGTAAAGAAGGTCTTGATGCATTCTTAGAAAACCAAAACAAATGGGGCGTTGTCATTCTTGATGTCAACTTACCAAGCATGGACGGAATGCAAATTTGCCGTCAAATCCGCCAAGTGAACCAAAACGTTCCAATCGTAATGCTTACAGCACGCGATTCAGAAAGTGACCAAGTTATCGGTCTTGAGATTGGTGCAGACGACTACGTTGCAAAACCATTCAGTGCCGTAACGATTATGGCTCGTATTAAAGCATTATTACGTCGTACACAACGCGCTACTGTTGCAGACAACACATTTGCTTCAGAATTCGATGTTGAGACAGATCACGTGAAAATCAATACGAAAACACACGAAGCATTTATCGATGGCAAACAGATCGAAAACTTAACACCAAAAGAATTTGACTTATTAATGGTTATGGCGAAACATCAACGCCAAGTGTTCACTCGTGAACACTTATTAACGAAAATCTGGGAAGATCCATTCTATGGTGACGAACGTACAGTTGACGCTCACATCAAGAAACTTCGACAAAAAATCGAAGCTGTTGGTCCTCACGTAATTCATACGGTTTGGGGCGTAGGATATAAATTTGACGATAGCGAGTTGTAATCCATGAAATACTTTTATCAGCAACTCTTCGGGTTCGTATCCGTTGTGCTGTTGACGATTGCTGCCTGTGGAATTCTTTTCTACAACGTAATGAGTAATAATGTGTATACACAGCGTTCTCAGCAATTACAGTCGTATGCTAAAGGATTAATTGCGACTGATATGAGTGATGCGGATATTTATAAGTTGGGTACCATTTTACGCGAGGAAAATGTCAGTATAGCGATGTTTGATGAAAACAACGCGATGACCTATCCGTCTAGTAGTTTAGATACAAATTCTGCACTAACGGAGGATGAATTAAATCACTTAAAAAATGGTGCTGCGATTAACTTGAAGGAAGTTCAAATGAACTTTACCGGAGAAGCCGTAGATAACTTAATCACGGTATACTATCCCATTATTAAAAATGGACAGTATAAAGGATACGTGGCTTTAGCCAGTCCGATGAGTCGTATTCAAACCGAAGTACGCGAACTTCGTAATTCGATGTTTATTGCGTTTGGCGCTGCGATTATCATTGGAATTATGATGAGTTTTGTATTTGCAAACTATCAAACACGTCGAATCAACAAGTTGCGTAAGGCGACTCATAAGATTTCGGAAGGGGACTTCGATGTTAAACTTCCTGTCGAAAGTCGAGACGAGTTTGACGACTTAATGAAAGACTTTAACAACATGGCGCATTCGCTCCGCGAGTCTGAAAGAGAGGTTGAGCGACAAGAAAATGTCCGCCGCCAATTTATGATGGACGTGGCGCACGAAATGCGTACACCATTGACAACCATGAATGGATTGCTCGATGGCTTGAAATACAATATGGTGCCAGAGTCTCGTCGTGGCCGTTCGCTAGAACTCATTTCTAGTGAAACACAACGATTGATCAGGCTCGTTAACGAAAACCTCGACTACGAGAAGATTCGTTCGAACCAGATTGTATTAGTGCAACACCGTTTTGCAGCGATTGGAGCCATCCAGACCGTTGTAGAACAAATTCGCGAACTAGCGAAAGTAAAAAATAATACTTTGCGCTATGAATGCGATACAGACTTCAGCGTTTATGCCGACTATGACCGTTTTGTCCAAATCTTGGTGAACATTACAAAGAATGCGAACCAATTTACGGACAACGGGGAAATTCTAGTGAAGGCGTGGAACGAAGGTAAAAAAGCGATTGTCGAAATTTCTGATACAGGTATCGGAATTGACGAGAGAGAAATCAAAGAAATCTGGGAACGTTTCTATAAAGCAGACGTTTCAAGAAAGAGCACGAAGTACGGAGAAAGCGGCCTTGGCCTTGCGATTGTGAAGTCGCTTGTAGATAGTCACCGCGGTAAAATCTCTGTGAAGAGTGAAGTCGGCAAGGGTACAACGTTTAGAGTCGTATTCCCTGGCGAAAGTGAATTGTAATTTAAGGAGAACGAACAAGGAGGAAGAACATGTATTTACTTGGCCCATTCTATCAATGGCTAGTCCGATTATTTGATGGGCGAGTGAATCACCTTCCACTTGTTCGTTTGTTTATTTTCAGTGTAGACCACGCAATCATCCTGTTTCTCGGATGGCTGATCGTTTGGTCTATTTATTTATTCTCACGGAAAAAAGGCGAAATCGTCTGGAAGTGGGAGCTCTACCGAAATTTATTTATCTTCTATATTATATTGCTCGCGCAGCTCACGATTTTCAGAAGCACGAACGAGACGTTTACGCTACAGATTGTCTCGCATCCGCTCTCGGATATTATGTGGGTGCCGTTTGTCGATAGTATTAAATTATTTATGCAAGGATCGGTCTTTGCAGCGTATTATAATGTAGTAGGAAATATCGTGTGGTTTATGCCACTTGGATTTTTCTGCGGTTTGCTCTATGGAAAAGAAAAAGGACACTCACGTTCACTCTGGTACGGGTTCTGGACCTCTTTTGCCATCGAGTTCTTTCAATTTATCTTTTACACAGGAGTCAGCCATATCGACGACATTCTCTGTAATGTTCTAGGAAGTTGGCTTGGATTCCTACTGTATCGTGCCATTATGAAATGGAGGGGAAAATAATCTATGGGAACAATCATCGTGAAACAAAAAGCAGCGGGATTGATAAAAAAAGGAAGTCCACTGATTAGTCAGATGGACCTTGCTCAAGAACTTCGCGCAGATGAAGGCGAAGTGGTGAAAGTTTTTGACCAACAACGTCGCTTCTTAGGGATGGCCTATGTTGGGTTCCAAAATAAGGGAGTCGCGTGGGTGTATAGCCGAGAGGAAGACGAAGCATTGGATGATGCGTTCTTTAGCGGAATCTTCAAGACGGCATTCGAAAACCGACGTGCACTCTTACATTCGGTGGATACGACGACTTTCCGTCTCTTCAATGGGGAAGGCGACGGTTTTGGAGGAGTGACAATCGACTGGTATGATGGGTTTATCGTTGTCTCTTGGTATAGCGAGGGCGTTTATCATTACCACGACCTGATTTTGACGCAGGCACTTGCTTCGTTTGAAGGTGTCAAAGGGGTCTATGAAAAGATTCGTTTCAAGAATGAAGCGGACTTGCCAGAAAGTCAATTTGTCGGCGGGATAGAAGCACCAGAACCGCTAATCGTATTGGAGAATGGTGTTAAATACGCGACCTATATGAATGAAGGATTGATGACTGGTATCTTCCTAGACCAACGCGAAGTGCGTGAAACGATTCGCCAGCGTTATAGTGCAGGACGTACCGTATTAAATACCTTCAGCTATACCGGTGCCTTTTCTGTAGCTGCAGCGATGGGTGGCGCGACAAAAACA
Organism: Streptococcus sp. 263_SSPC; assembly: GCF_001071995.1. Classification (GTDB taxonomy): domain Bacteria; phylum Bacillota; class Bacilli; order Lactobacillales; family Aerococcaceae; genus Granulicatella. The sequence continues at coordinate 117,333 of NZ_JVNU01000025.1, read as the reverse complement.
ACTAGCGTGGACGTTGCCAACCGTAGTCTTGAGAAGACAAAAGAGCAGTTTGCAGTCAATGGTATCGACCCAGAATCGCAACAAATCTATGTGATGGACGTGTTCGATTATTTCAAATACGCTGTGAAGAAACAGTTGAAGTTTGATTCGGTCGTGGTCGATCCACCAAGTTTTGCCCGTACGAAGAAAAGAACCTTCTCTGTGGCAAAAGACTACGGCAAATTAGTGGCTCAAATCACACCATTAGTCGCGCCAAAAGGAACGCTCGTGTTATCGACGAATGCAGCGAATGTGAGCGAATCTCAATTCCAACAAATGATTGAGAAGGGAATCCAGGAAGCAGAAGGCAATCGTAAGTTCCGCATTGTCTTGAAAAAAGGCTTGCCAAGCGATTTTGCAGTCCCAGTAGCCACACCGCTCAGCGATTATCTCAAAGTTTTCTTTATTGAATTTAACAACTAGCTCAACTGCCCGAAATTCACTTATAAGTGAATTTCGGGCAGCTTTCGTAAGCACCTCAAACTCCCTGCACAAACCCCGTCCTTATGCCATTTCCGCAGCACGGAAGGCCATTAGAGGCACCGACATGTCATTTTCATCTTTTGGCACAAATCCCATTGCAACGCGATTTCTAGCAGTTCACTTTTTTGCAAAAAAATCTCATTTTCTTACAAGCCTGAAGAACGTTGCGGTTCTATAGCAACAGTAATGGGGGATAGCAACCAATGTGAATTACTGACTCTAGGGTAAAACCCGTAGAGTCAGTTTGAAGCTTGGTAGGAATTGAGACGATAGGGCTCAATCCGGTGCCCCATTACCGTGGCTATGAAGCAACCGCAACCGTTCAAGAAGGCTTGTAAGAAAAAACGAAGTTTTTCTAAAAAAGAATAAACTATAAAGATTGCATTGCAAATTAAGTTTTGATATAATACCAAAGTGCATGAAAATGCACATGTCGGAACACCGTGGGAGGAGAAATCTTCATCTCCATTAAACCACGCACGAAACAATCAAGGAGGTAATGTCTCGTGGCTAAAAAAGTTGTAAAACTAGTTAAATTACAAATTCCTGCAGGTAAAGCAACTCCAGCTCCACCAGTAGGTCCAGCTTTAGGTCAAGCACAAGTGAACATCATGGGATTCTGTAAAGAATTCAATGCTCGTACAGCTGACCAAGCAGGTTTAATCATTCCGGTTGTGATTTCAGTTTATGAAGACCGTTCATTCGACTTCATCTGTAAAACACCACCAGCAGCAGTATTATTAAAGAAAGCTGCTAAAGTAGAAAAAGGTTCAGGAGAACCAAACAAGAAAAAAGTTGCTACTGTAACTCGTGATCAAGTTAGAGAAATTGCTGAATTAAAAGCACCTGACTTAAATGCAGCAGACGTAGAAGCTGCTATGCGCATGGTCGAAGGTACAGCCCGTTCAATGGGATTTGTAGTAGAAGGCTAAAAACAAATGCAGCTTCCAAAAGTCCCTAGCACGAGTGTTTCACTCATGGACTTTGTGGGAGGTAAAACCGTTAAAACCACACAATAGGAGGAAATTATACAATGGCAAAGAAAAGCAAAAAATATTTAGAAGCCGCTAAAAAAATCGATTCTTCTAAAGCTTACTCAGTTGAAGAAGCTATCGCATTAGCAAAAGAAACAGATTTCGCTAAATTTGATGCATCTGTAGAAGTTGCATACCGTTTAGGTTTAGATCCAAAGAAAGCTGACCAACAATTACGTGGAGCAGTTGTGCTTCCAAACGGAACAGGTAAAACTCAACGCGTATTAGTATTCGCAAAAGGTGAAAAAGCTAAAGAAGCTGAAGCAGCTGGTGCAGACTACGTTGGTGACAGCGAATTAGCTCAAAAAATCCAAGGAGGATGGTTTGAGTTCGACGTTATCGTTGCAACACCTGACATGATGGGTGAAGTTGGTCGTTTAGGTCGTGTATTAGGACCTAAAGGCTTAATGCCAAACCCTAAAACAGGTACTGTTACAATGGACGTAACTAAAGCTGTTGAAGAAATCAAAGCTGGTAAAGTTACTTACCGTGTTGACAAAGCTGGTAACATCCACGTTCCAATCGGTAAAGTTTCATTCTCAGATGAAAAATTAGTAGAAAACTTCAAAACAATTCACGAAACATTATTACGTATCAAACCTGCTACAGTTAAAGGTCAATACGTACGTAACGTTGCTGTGACAACTACTTTCGGCCCTGGGGTTAAAGTAGACGTAGCTTCTCTATAATTTAAAAATGGATAGAACCGAGCCATGTGCTTGGTTCTTTTTTATTAGTGTTTTTTGTTGACAATGAAGAGTCAATCGTGTAAACTAATAAAAGTTGAATGCGACCGAAGACAGTAGGGGGCACTAGCCTTAATATCCTACCGAGGGAGAACAAGTTGATCTTATTTCTCTATGTCTTTGTGGGTATAGAGTTTTTTTTATGCCCTACCTAAATTTCAGGAGGTGAAAAACGAAGATGAGTGAAGCAATCATTGCTAAAAAAGCGCAACTAGTTACAGAAGTTGCTGAACAGTTCAAAAACGCATCATCAGTTGTTGTTGTTGACTATTTAGGAATTACTGTAGAAGAAGCAACAAATCTACGTGCAGAATTACGTAAAGCAGGAGTACAATTTGCAGTTGTTAAAAACAGCATTTTAACTCGTGCAGCTAAAGAAGCTGGTTTAGAAGGAATGGATGACATTTTCAAAGGACCATCAGCTGTAGCTTTCAGTAACGAAGACGTAGTAGCTCCTGCTAAAATCTTAGCTGACTTTGCTAAAAAAGTTGAAGCTTTAGAAATTAAAGCAGGTGTTGTTGAGGGTAAAGTTTCTTCAAAAGAAGAAATCGAAGCTCTTGCAAAATTACCAAGCCGCGAAGGGTTACTTTCAATGCTATTATCAGTATTACAAGCACCAGTTCGCAACACTGCATTGGCAATCAAAGCCGTTGCAGATCAAAAAGATGGCGCAGCAGCTTAATAAAGCTAGCTAGCTAACTTTCAAAAACACAAAACAAAAATTATTAAAACAACCAAAAAATGGAGGAAATTAAAAATGGCATTAAACATTGAACAAATCATTGCTGACATTAAAGAAGCAACTGTATTAGAATTAAACGACTTAGTAAAAGCTATCGAAGAAGAATTTGGCGTAACAGCAGCAGCTCCTGTAGCTGTAGTAGCAGGTGGCGCTGGTGAAGCTGCAGAAGAAAAATCTGACTTCACTGTAGAATTAACTTCTGCTGGAGACCAAAAAATTAAAGTAATCAAAGTTGTTCGTGAAGCAACTGGATTAGGATTAAAAGAAGCTAAAGCATTAGTTGATGGCGCTCCTGGCGTATTAAAAGAAGGTGTAGCTAAAGAAGAAGCTGAAGCATTAAAAGCTCAATTAGAAGAAGTTGGCGCTTCAGTAACATTAAAATAATTTTTAATGACACTTTTCAAGGTCGGACTATCCAGTCCGGCCTTTTTGTTTTAATTAAAATCTCCGGATTGTCTGGGAGTTCAAAAAGCTTTAGCGGAGCGATAATGAAAAAATAAGCCTCCCTAGTTATAATTCGTATGTGGTCTGCAAACTACATCGAAAGAACTAAGGAGGCTTTGTCATGGGATATACCGATGACTTACACAGTTTATCACATACGAAATGGAACTGTAAGTAATCATATCGTTTTCGCACCAAAATATAGAAGAAAGGCATTCTATGAGTCAAGGAGGCTTGATGTCGGCAGAATGTTAAGGCAGCTATGCGGATGGAAACATGTAAATATAATCGAAGCAGAAGTCTGCGTGGAACATGTGCACATGTTAGTAGAAATACCACCAAAAATGAGTGTTTCTGGTTTTGTCAGATATTTAAAAGGGAAAAGCAGCCAAATGATATTTGAAAGATGGTCGAATGCAAGATTTAAGTATAGAAATAGATTGTTTTGGTGTAGAGGGTATTATGTAGACACGGTAGGTAAGAACTCGAAAGTATATACGGAATCAACTAAAAGAAGATCATATAGCGGAACAATTGGAATTAGAATTGGAAGATACGTTTGCAGAAAAACGTAAATAGGTGCTCGTCGCAGAACACACGAGCGCATTGATGCGTCGCTCTGAGATCAGGGCTATGCCCGAAACTGAAAAACCACCGGCTTAGCCGGTGGATATTTATTTAAAAAATTCCTGAGCTTACTTGTTGACATTTGTAAACTATAGTTGTAAACTAACAACGTAAACGACAAATGTAAACGAAAGCGGTGAAAGTAATGAGCAAACAAAAAGAGTACATTATTGAAGGAATGAGTTGTGCTTCATGTGCCATGACGGTAGAGAATGCCGTTAGCAAAATGCCTGGCGTTAACAAAGCTAGCGTTAACTTGGCAACCGAGATCATGACCGTTGAAGCAAACGATAGCGTGACCCCTGAAGACATCGCCAAAGTGGTCGATGGTGTGGGATACGGTGCTCGTCCTCGTGGGAAATCAGTGGAAGAAGAACTCGAAGAAAAGAACGAAAAGAAAGAAGCGCACTTAAGAGAAATGAAGCGAAACCTAACCATTTCAGCGATTTTCGCTGTGCCACTTCTCTTTATTGCAATGGCCGATATGATTGGAATTCCAATGCCAGCGTTCCTAAGCCCAATGCAAAGCCCTGTGAGCTACGCGTTGATTCAATTAGCGCTCGTTCTCCCAATTCTCTGGCTTGGACGTCATTTCTTCGTGGATGGATTTAAAGCCTTATCTAAAGGTCATCCAAACATGGACAGCCTAGTCGCTCTTGGAACAAGCGCTGCGTTCCTGTATAGCCTTTACGGAACGTACCATGTATTAGAAGGCCATGCGCATTTTGCGATGAACCTTTACTACGAATCAGCCGGCGTTATTTTAACATTGATCACACTTGGAAAATACTTCGAAGCCGTGTCAAAAGGAAAAACATCCATGGCGATTCAAACGCTCGTAGGACTCGCTCCTAAAATGGCGACGGTTTTACGAGACGGACAAGAAGTAGAAGTTCCTGTAGAAGAAGTGCAAGTAGGCGACCTCATTCGTGTAAAACCGGGTGAAAAAGTTCCAGTCGATGGCGTCGTGACAGAAGGCAACTCAACCGTTGACGAATCGATGTTAACAGGGGAAAGTATTCCAGTATCGAAAGCAGTTGGCGATGAAGTGATTGGGGCAAGTTTAAATAAAACAGGCTCCTTCATTCTAAAGGCAACAAAAATCGGGAAAGACACAGCCCTTTCTCAAATCATTCAGTTAGTTGAACAAGCACAAGGATCAAAAGCACCAATCGCAAAACTGGCCGACAAAGTTTCAGGAGTATTCGTTCCAATCGTAATCGGCTTGGCTCTTGTTTCTGGACTTGCTTGGTATTTCCTTGGACAAGAATCATGGGTATTTGCCCTCACGATTACCATCTCAGTCCTCGTCATCGCCTGCCCATGTGCGTTAGGACTTGCGACACCGACTGCTATCATGGTTGGGACTGGTAAAGGGGCCGAAAACGGAATCCTTCTTAAGAGTGGAGAAGCGTTGGAAGAAGCCAACCACGTGAATATGGTTGTTTTCGATAAAACAGGAACTATCACAAACGGAACTCCGGTTGTCACAGATGTTGTTACTGCCGATAATACCGATGCAGATGCGCTCGTTCGCCTAGCTGCGAGCCTTGAAGTAGCGTCAGAACACCCTCTTGGCGAAGCGATTGTTGCCAAAGCCAAAGAACAAGGTGCCACATTTGATGAAGTGACGAACTTCGAAGCCATCCCTGGTTTCGGGATTAAAGGCCACGTTGGTGAAACGCTCGTCTTCCTTGGGAATGAAAAATGGATGCGCGAAAATGGTCTTGCCAATGAGGCGATGAACGAAAAAGCAAACCATTTCGCCGAACAAGGAAAAACACCGCTCTATATCGGATACAACGATGCGGTACAAGGCTTGATTGTTGTAGCGGATACTGTTAAGGAAAGCAGCGCGCGTGCCATCCAAACCCTACATGAAATGGGCATTCAAGTAGCCATGATGACAGGGGACCATGAACGAACTGCACAAGCGATTGCCGCTGAAGTGGGGATTGACCGCGTATTTAGTGAAGTTTTACCGCAAGATAAGGCGAATTATGTCTCAAAATTGCAAGAAGAAGGCTATATTGTGGCGATGGTGGGAGATGGTATCAATGATGCCCCAGCTCTTGCACAAGCACAAGTCGGTATCGCAATCGGTACCGGAACAGACGTAGCCATCGAATCTGCAGACGCCGTCTTAATGAAGAGCGACTTGATGGATGTACCAGCGATGTTAAAACTCAGCCGTGCAACCATCCGTAATATTAAAGAAAATCTATTTTGGGCATTTGCCTACAACGTAATCGGAATTCCATTCGCGATGGGAGTTCTTCACCTCTTTGGCGGACCACTCCTCAACCCTATGATTGCCGGAGCCGCAATGAGCTTCAGTTCCGTATCCGTTGTCCTCAACGCCCTAAGATTAAAACGCTGGAAAGCATAACTATAAAGGAGAGATTTATGATGAAAAAAGAATACAATTTAGAAGGAATCAAATGCGCAGGATGTGCCAACACAGTGAAAGAACGCTTCTCAAACGTCCCAGGCGTAACAAATGTTGAAGTCAGCTTAGAAAACAAAGTAGCTACAGTCGAAGGAGACGCAAGCGTCGACGCATTACAAGCATCCCTCGAAGGCACAAAATACAGCATCAAAAAATAATCAACCCCAAAAAGGCCGAGCGTTTTCGCCCGGCCTTTTTTCTGTTTTCTCTCTCCCTTCCTCCGCAAACCATGGTTAGAAGAAGTAAAAAAAGAAGTGCTTTGCGAAAAAACACCTAGACTTCTGATTGGCATTTTTCTACTGGGTCTGGTTTCAACTGCGCCCATGGTTAGTGGAAGTAAAAAAGTAGAGCGTTGCGAATAACACTCAGTGTGGTTTCGGAGAATCTTGCGGATTCTATAGTAATAGTGATGGAGCTTGCATTAAAATGAGGGAGAAAGACAGAAATAGACAAAATAGAAGATGCTATTTTGTCCATTTCGTTTTCTTTCCCCCACAAAGTTGAATAGGGACGAGCGAGTTACATGTAGCGAAGCTCGTTCCATTCAACCACTGTGCAAAGGGGACGTAGGAATAAAATTCCGTACGTCCCCTTTGAGGCTTTAAAGGCGAGAGACCTTAGGCTCGAGCCGGTGCCTCATCCTTGTATCTCTCACCCTTCCTCTGCAATCCATGGTTAGAAGAAGTAAATAATGTTGAGTGTTGCGAAAAAAACACCTAGGATTCTATACGAGTAGTAGTCGCGAGTGTACTCGATGCGAATTACAGACTCAGGAAATGAAATTTCCTAGAGTCTGTTTGAGGCTCGAGAGGTCTGAGACCTTGGCTCAGACCGGTACAGCCATTACTACTCGTATGAGAAAATCCTAGGTGTTTAGAAGAGCAACGCTCTTTAAATTATTTTACTTCTGCACGATCTAACCATGGAGTTGCAGTTTCATCTAAAACAACATTAAGGTCCTCGATGTTCTTACGTCCTTGGTTTTCCAACCACGCACGACCAGCTTCTTCCCCTTCAGTCGCAAATACAGATACAGCATCTTTCCATGTTGCACGACCACATAACACACCATTGAAAGTAGAACCAGCTTCTTTAGCAAAGCGTAGAGTTTCTTGGAATAATTCAGCAGAAACACCAGCACTTAAGAAGATGAATGGTAGGTCAGTAATTTCAGATTGTTCTTTGAATAAACGTAAAGCTTCTTCGCGAGTATAAACAGGTTCAACGCCTTCTTTAGTGAAGCCTTCTACGAAGTTCATGTTTACTGGAACTTCTACTTTTAATACGTCAACGTTGTAACGTGGGTCAGAGAAGACTTTCATTGCGTCGTTTACTTTATGAGGTTTCACTTTTGCGTATGCAGCTGATTTCACATCGTCGTCACTTGCTTCGTAAGAAACGATTTCTAAGAAGAATGGAATATCTTCTGCCACACATTCGCTACCAACACGTTCTACCCATGCATGTTTGATGTCGTTGATTGCTGGATCTTCGTCAATATCATAGTATAAAAGAACTTTAACAGCGTCAGCGCCTAATTCTTTAATGCGTTTTGCAGACCAAATTGGAAGTAAGTCTGGTAAGCGGCCGATTTCAGTTGCATCGTAACCAGTTTTTTCGTAAGAGATTAAAAGTCCGCAGTCTTCGTGGCGTAATTTTGCAGCTGGAAGACCGTATTCAGGGTCTAAAAGGATTGAAGAAGAGAATTTTGTTAATTCTTCAGAGACTAATTCTTTGAAGCGGATGATGCCTTCGTCACCTTTTACATTTGGATTTCCTGCAGCAATCATTTTTTTCAATGAACCACGTTGGTCAATTGCTAAAGCACCGATGACATGGTTTTTGTTTGAAAGTTTTACTAAGTGATCATATTTTCCTTTTGTTAATACTAATTTTGACATAATAACACTCCTTTAGTTGTTTTTATTTTATTAAGCTTCGAAATAGGACTTACCGTCTAAGTAAGTCGCTTTGAGTTGTAAATCATCGTCTAATACGATGAAGTCCGCTGCGTACCCTGGGTCGATGCGTCCGCAAACGTCGTCGATACCGACTGATTTTGCAGGAACAAGGCTAGCCATTGTAATAGCTTCGTGTGGAGTCGCAATGCCCCATTTCACAACGTTTTGAACCCCTTGGATGAGTTCTAGGATACTTCCAGCAAGGCTGCCGCCGTCTTTTAATCGAGCCGTACCGTCTTTTACGATAACAGGGAATTCTCCAAGCATCGATTCGCATTCGCCCATACCGCCAGCACGCATGCAGTCTGTAATAAGGGCTACATGGTCGTGACCGCAACATTTCATCACGATACTTGCGCTCACTGGGTGGACGTGGTGACCGTCGCAGATGAGTTCGTCGAATACGTTTGGCAATGTGAGAGCCGCGCCGACAACACCTGGTTCGCGGTGGTGTAAGCCGCGCATTCCGTTGTAAGTGTGAACGAAGATATTCGCACCGGCTTCAACGGCGTTTTTACAATCTTCGTAAGTGCCATCTGTATGTGCAAGAGCTACATAGATGTCTTTTGTTTTCGCGTGTTTGATGAAATCAACGACACCTTCACGTTCAGGCGCAATCGCGATTTTCTTCACCCAACCGCCAGCGCGTTCTTGCCATTCATCCAAGATTTCAGATTTAGGGTCGCCCATGTATTTAGGGTTTTGCGCGCCTTTGTATTTTTCGCTAAAGAATGGACCTTCTAGGAAAATCCCTCTGATTTTAGCGCCGCCAAGTGTTGTGGCGTTATCGCCGACTGTTTGGCAAACATCCGCTAATAATTCGCGAGATGCGGTTAAGGTTGTTGGTAAGTAAGAAGTAACCCCGCAGGAAGGAAGTCCTTCTGAAATGGTACGAAGTGCTTCTACGTCGTTATCCATGACGTCAGCGCCTTTGAATCCGTGGATATGTGTATCTACAAGACCTGGGGCAATTTGATAGTTGCCGTAGTCGATTACAGTAGCGCCGCTTTCTGGTTTTTCAGTTTGAAAGGCTCCGAAAGTCCCATTGTCTAAGATTGGTAAGTACCCTGGGCCTTTCACTTCGTCTTCAAAATAAAATGCTTTTGCATAAATATAAGTTGTCATAGGATCATCTCTTTTCAATAAAGTTATTTATGCTTCTAATGGGTGAATCGTTACTCCTTTAACGACACGGTTCACAGTGCCTGTTGGTGAAGGAGTGTCTGGTTTGTTTCCAACTTTGATAGAAGAAAGTAGAGAAACCGTTTGTCCAAATACCGCATATGGAAGTGCAAGATAAGCATCTGGAACGAAACGATAGTCTTTATCGAAGCTGAAAGATAGACCTTCAAAGTCGCTTTCTGCATCCACTCCAACCGCAAGAACAAGGCGTGCAATTTGGTCGCCGTGTAATTCGTTTAAGATATCGATGTCGTATTGACGCGTATAGTCGTCGTTCGATACGAATACGAAGGCTAGAGAAGAGCCGTTTACGAATGATTTAGGACCGTGACGGAATCCCATTGAAGAATCGAACGCTGTTGCGATTTGTCCAGCAGTCAATTCAAGAATCTTCAATTGAACTTCGCGAGCAAGGCCGCTAAGTGAACCAGAACCTAAGTAAATCACACGGTTGTAGTCTAAGTTTACGTAATGTTGAATCACGTCTTCACGTTCGAGGACGCTTGTACCCATTTGACGGATGGCTTTCACGAAGCCTTCTTTTTCTTCAAGTGAGTGTGCTTCGTCGAATACAAGAAGCGCTGTAAGAGTCATACATGTGAAGCTTCCTGTCATCGCAAAACCAGCGTCGTTAGAGCGGTCTGGCATCATTAAGAGTAAGTTGTTTGTATCGTCTTTAGCAGCAATGGCTAATTTTCCTTCTGGCGCACAAGTGATGGTGATTTGATAGAAGTCACGCACGATTTGTTGGCCAAGTTGCACACTGGCAAGACTTTCTGGTGAGTTCCCGCTACGTGCAAATGAAACAAGCACTGTAGGAATTTCTGCTTTGAAGTAGTCATGTGGATTACTTACAAGGTTTGTTGTTCCGACAGATTGGAAATCAAAACGGTCCTCATTTCCTGTACGTTTTAAGTAAGGAAGAATCGTATCTCCCACATATTGTGATGTACCCGCACCTGCGAAAATCACGCGAAGGCGACCTTCAGGTAAGTTGCTTAAGAAAGCAGTGATGCGTTCTAAGTTTGCTTTGTAGTAATCAAAAGCTTCTTTCCACAATTCTGGTTGTTGGCGAATTTCGCGCGTTGTAATTTCTGCAGATAAAGCTTCTAATTGACTAGTTGAAAATTGAAACATAATACCCTCCAAATATTTTTTTAGTTGTTTGTACGATAGTGTCTTACTTTGTAGAAGAATTGGTCGCTTCTGGCAACACTAATCGTATATTCGATGATGCGATTTTCAGGATTTAATGTAGTTCGCATAAACCGTAAACAAGCGCTGTGCGGGTCCACATCCAAGACTTCCGCTTCTTCCGGCGTGAGAATGCTCGCTGAGAATTCTTCGTCGGCGTAGTGGATTTGCTGATTAAAATCATTCGCAAACACTTCATATAAAGATTGGCCTTCTAACTGAGTCTTCGTTAATGTTTTGAAGACGTCGTATGGTAAGAAAGTTGTTTCTTTCATGAGTGGAATGCCATCTGCATACCGAATGCGTTTCAGACGAAAGAGCTTGTCACCAGCTTCGATTCCAACGAGTGGAGCGATAAATTCATCGGCTTCGTAACAATCCAACGAAGTAATTTTCGTGGAAGGGACCTTGCCGAGTTCCTTCATCTGTTCCGTGAAACTGTAGCCTTCCAGCAAGTTTTGGCGTTCTTTCCATTGCGTTGAAATGAACGTGCCTTTTCCATGACGCTTATAAATATATCCAAGCGTCTCCAATTCCTTCAACGCTGTTCGAACGGTGGTGCGACTGACATTATAGACTTTTGTAATTTCGCGCTCCGAAAGCATTTTTTCGTGTGCCTTTCCCTTGGTCTTAATGAAGTCGATCAACGCTAAACTCAGTGTTGAGTAGAGCGGAGAAGGTTTGGCTACCATATCGGTTCCTCCTTTCGTAAAAAACTCTTCCACAACTGGTCACTACCAGTTAATACCATTGTAAGTTTTTTTTACGCTTTCGTCAATAGCGTTTGCCGAAAAATAGAGGGATTATGCGGAGTTTCAACCGAATTTGTCAAAATGTAATGTTAAGTGAATTTCCGAAAGTTGAAAAGAAGCGAAAAAATAGCCTTTATAGATGGAATAAGATCAAAAATAATTTACATTGAAGGCGTATACTGATACGATAGTAAAGCAAAGAAAGGAGTGCCGACATGGAAGGAAATAAAGTACAAAATTATAAGAGTTGTTTTGATATTATTGGTCCGATTATGGTAGGTCCTTCTTCTTCACATACTGCTGGAGCGATTGCGATGGGTGCTCTTGCGAGACAGTTGTTCGGTGGCACACCAAAGAATGTGCGATGCGACTATTACGAATCATTCTCCGAAACGCATAAGGGACACGGAACGGATTTTGCGATTATTAGCGGAATTTTAGGCTTTACGACAGATGACGAGCGCGTGCCGCGTGCCGTTGAGATTGCTGTATCCCAAGGGATGCATATTGAATTTGTCGAGCGAAAAGAACCAAGCCCTGTGAATCACGCCAATACTGCGGATTTGACCTTGAGCGACGAGAAACGTACGATTCGCCTCATTGGGACCTCTGTTGGTGGCGGAGCAGTGGAAGTGAAGTACATCGAGGTGGATGGCTTTAAGATGGATCTTTCAGGTCCGCTTCCGGTTTTACTTGAAGTGGTTTCTCTCGGGGAAATGCCTGTTCTCTACAATTTACTACATGAGCATGGCATTACCATTTCAAAACAACGAGTGGAAATGACAGAAGATAGCCAAATGATGGGATATGAGCTTGCTGATTTATTATCCCCAGAATTAAAAGAACAAATACAAACATTAAGAAAAACGCATGACATCTATATGTTTGCGTGATGATAAGGAAGGAAGTTTGCAATGTTTTCGACCATTAAAGAATTGGTAGCATTAGCAACAGAACAAAAGAAGCCCATTTCGGAAATCATGATTGAACAAGAAATGGAAATGACCCAGCAAAGTCGTGAGTACATCTGGGAGAAAATGGAAAAAAACTTACAAACGATGAAGAACGCCGTTGAACGAAGCGTGGAAGGAGAGGGTGTGTTCTCTCCAACAGGCTTAACGGGTGGCGATGCGTTGAAGATGAAGAAATATCGTGAACGTGGGAAAACATTGTCGGGCGATAGTATTCTAGCGGGGGTACAATACGCGCTTGGAACAAATGAAGTGAATGCTGCGATGGGGCTTGTATGTGCAACGCCGACAGCAGGAGCGAGTGGAACCTTACCGGGCGTTGTGTTTTCGATTGCCGATACGATGAACTTGAACCATGAACAACAAGTACGTTTCCTCTTCACTTCGGCAGCCTTCGGGATGGTCGTAGCCAATAACGCGATGATTGCCGGAGCGACAGGTGGATGCCAAGCCGAAGTCGGAAGTGCCAGTGCGATGGCCGCAGCCGCAGCCGTTGAAGCAGCCGGTGGAACGCCGCAAGAGAGTTCCGAAGCCTTTGCGACAGCGCTTGGGAATTTATTAGGACTTGTTTGTGACCCTGTAGCCGGTCTTGTAGAAGTGCCGTGCGTGAAGCGAAATGCGATTGGTGCAGGGAATGCGTTGATTGCCGCAGACATGGCGCTCGCAGGAATTACAAACGTGATTCCAGCCGATGAAACCATCGAAGCGATGCGCAGTATCGGGGTGAGAATGCCACGAGAACTCCGTGAAACGGGACTCGGTGGAACGGCAGGCACAAGAACAGGGATTGCGATTAAGATGCGCATTTTCGGGGAAGATGTTTCCTTGAACCCGGAACAAGAGTAGGAGGAATACACATGGCAAAAGAAATTGCTACATTTGCAGGAGGCTGTTTCTGGTGCATGGTGAAGCCATTTGACAGCCAACCAGGAATCGAGTCTGTGATTTCAGGATACACAGGCGGCCACAAAGAAAATCCGACATACAAGGAAGTATGTAGCGGAACAACAGGACATACAGAGGCCGTGCAAATCACGTTCGACCCAGAAGTATTCCCTTATGAAAAACTCGTAGAAGTCTACTGGCAACAAACGGACCCAACGGATGCAATGGGACAATTCGTGGACCGTGGAGATTCATACCGACCAGTTATCTTCTATCATTCAGAAGAGCAAAGAAAGATTGCGGAAGCTTCCAAAGCAGCCTTGCAAGCCAGCGGACGATTCAAAAAAGATATCGTGACAAAAATCGAGCCTGCAAGCACGTTCTATCCTGCAGAAGAATATCACCAAGATTTCTACAAGAAGGATCCAGAACACTATAAACGTTACCGCGGACTTTCAGGTCGCGACACTTTTATCGAAAGTATTTGGAAATAAGCAAAAGAGCTAAAATTATCATATATGATAATTTTAGCTCTTTTATTTGTTATTCAACTTCAGTATATTGTTTTTATCAATCGGAATGTCTTATTAGAGATTGGCTCATGAAAAAAGTTTCAGAATGAAAATGAACATGTAATTACCAAATATGGTAATTACATGTTCCGCCTCTACATTTTTTAAATAAAAACGATATAGTATATAAACTATAAAGCAAAAAAAGACCATATATGGTTTTTTTCGCCTTCCAAATATTAGATGTTTGCTAAGTAAGTTGTTAAACGAGCGACAACTTCTTTTAGGTTTTCCATTGAAGCAGCGTAACTGAAACGAACATAGCTTTCGCCACCAGGTCCGAAAGATACCCCTGGAATCAACGCTACTTTTGCTTTTGGAGCAAGGTCACGAACGAATGCCCATGAGTCAGTACCGCATTTTGCAGGAATTTTCGCGAATAAGTAGAAAGCCCCGTCAGGACTTGCGACTTCGAAGCCAAGTTTCTTCAACTCAGCAGCAAGGTAGTCACGACGTTCGCTATATTCAACCATCATTTTCGCGCAGTCATCTTGGCCGTGTAACATCGCCGCAAGCGCTCCGTATTGCGCAAAGCTTGTTGGAGCTGTCACCATGTATTGGTGAGTTTTTACGACTTCGTTCATGAAGTGTGTTGGTCCTAAGATGAATCCGATACGCCATCCTGTCATCGCGTGTGATTTTGATAAACCAGTGATGACAATCGTTTGGTCCGGTAAAATATTCGCAAGAGAGTAGTGAGTCTTGTCGTATGTTAATTCTGCGTAGACTTCATCGCAAAGCGCCCATAGTTGGTGCTCTTTAATCACTTCAGCTAAGTCTTCTAATTGTTCTTTCGAATAAGTCACGCCTGTTGGGTTACTTGGGTATACAAGAACAACCGCTTTGAAGTTTTTGTCTGGGTTTGCTTCGATGGTTTCGCGTAATTTGTCGGCTGTTAAAACGAAGCCGTCGTTACTTGTGTCCACCGTAATAAAGTTCCCTTGGTTCACCAATGTGATTGGCAAGTATAGCGGGAAGACTGGTGTTGGCACGATGACTGTGTCGCCAGGGTTTAAGATGGCTTGTAAGCTAGCGTTAATCCCTTCCGTTGCCCCGATTGTTGTGATGACTTGGTCCGCTGTGTAATTGAAATTAAATTTCTTGTTGTAATACTCAGCCGCAGCTTGTCGTAATTCAGGAATCCCTGAGTTTGGTGTGTAGTGTGAGTGATTGTCTTTAATCGCTTGGATAGCCGCCTCTTTAATATGCTCAGGCGTGTCAAAGTTTGGCTCTCCAAGAGTTAATTTGATAATGCCAGGAATTGTAGAAACTTCTGCGTCGAATTGACGAATATCAGAAACTGCAATGCCTTCTACGATTTTGTTAAATGGATGTTCTACTGTCATAGGAATCCTCCTTTATATTCATAGGAAAATTGTATCTTGTTTTGAGAAAGAGTGCAATGAGAAGTATAGAATTTTAAAAAGAAAATAAAAAACGCTGGGAATTTATCCAATCTGCCTTTCTGCCTATGAATTCTAAGGAAAATAGTGTATAATCTCTTTGAGAATATCGGTTAGCAGTCAAAGTGCGAGCCACCCTAGAAAAGGAAGGGGTGGAGTGTGCACTTTTTTTGTGCAATGAAACGGAAGTGAGGGATAGTATGCAGACAGAATTTGATACCATTGCGGCGATTTCAACGGCTCCTGGAGAAGGGGCTATCGGGATTGTTCGTATTAGTGGGGATGATGCGATTCGCATTGCCGACGAAGTGTATCGATTGAAAGACAAACGATTAAAAGAACAGCCAAGTCATACGATTCACTATGGGCATATCGTGGATCCAAAGAACGATGAAGTCATTGATGAAGTGATGGTGACGGTACTTCGCGCGCCGAAGACGTTTACGCGTGAGGATGTTGTGGAAATCAACTGTCACGGTGGGATTGTGGCGATTAACCGCATCTTACAACTCGTTCTTCGCATGGGAGCACGCCTGGCCGAGCCTGGTGAATTTACAAAACGCGCCTTCTTGAATGGACGTATCGACTTGTCGCAAGCAGAAGCCGTGATGGATTTGATTCGTGCGAAAACGGATAAATCGATGCAAATGGCGATGCGCCAACTCGACGGAGAACTCTCGAAGTTAATTCAGAATTTACGACAAGAAATCTTAAACACCTTAGCGCAAGTGGAAGTGAATATCGACTATCCGGAATACGACGATGTGGAAGAAATGACCTTGCAACTGTTGCGCGAGAAGACGCAGCAAGTCTCACAAGGAATTCGTGCGTTGCTAAACACGGCAAGCCAAGGAAAAATCTTGCGTGACGGCTTGAAGACAGCCATCGTTGGACGTCCAAACGTAGGGAAATCGAGTCTATTGAATGTGTTATTACGCGAAGAAAAAGCCATCGTAACGGATATCGCTGGAACGACTCGTGACACGATTGAAGAGTACGTGAATGTTCGAGGCGTGCCGCTCCAGCTGATTGATACGGCGGGAATTCGTGAAACGGATGACGTTGTTGAACGTATCGGGGTGGAACGAAGCCGTAAAGCGTTAAATGAAGCGGATTTCGTGCTCTTGATTTTAAACCAAAGCGAAGAGTTAATGGACGAAGACCTCCGCTTATTAGAACAAACGAAAGACTTCAAACGCATTATTTTATTAAACAAGACAGACCTACCAACGAAAATCGATATGGATAAGGTCAAAGAATTCGCGACAGATAGCGAGATTGTTACAACGTCCATGCTCAAAAAAGAGGGCATCGACCAATTGGAAGAAAAGATTGCCGATTACTTCTTCCAAGGACAAATGAACGAGCGCGACGCAACGTACTTATCAAACACGCGTCATATTGCGCTTCTTGAAAAGGCAGAACAAGCGTTGCAAGAGGTGGCGAATGGGGTCGACATGGGCATGCCCGTGGATTTAATCCAGATCGATTTTACCCGCGCTTGGGATCTCTTAGGCGAAATCACAGGCGACACTGTTCAAGACGAGCTGTTAACACAATTGTTCAGCCAGTTCTGCTTGGGTAAATAGAGCTAAAACTTCAATTCTTTACGGATATCTTCATAGTAGCGGTAATGGGGCATCGGATTGAGCCTTACGTCTCAATTCCTACCAAGCTTCAAACTGACTCTACGGGGTACACCCTAGAGTCAGTAATTCACATTGGTTGCTATTCCCCATTACTGCTACTATAGAATCCAAAAGAATTTCCGTTTTATCTCTTTGCTAAGACAGAACAATAGAACGAGTGAACGCTCGTTATTCGAGCGCTGTGATGTTCCCTAAGGTTCGGGCGCATCTGTAAAGAATTGAAGTTATAACTCTTTCAACAAAAGGCACAAGGAGGAAATGCTGATGACGAAGCTAGCGACCATTTGTTATTTGGACAATGGCAAAGAATTTTTACTGTTATTACGCAACAAGAAGCCAAACGATGTCCATGAGGGCAAGTACATTGGCGTTGGTGGCAAGCTCGAAGCAGCAGAGACTCCAGAAGAATGTGCCGTGCGTGAGATTATTGAAGAAACAGGACTGCAGGCTACGAAGATGGAGATGAAAGGAATCATCACCTTCCCGGAATTTACCCCAGGGCACGATTGGTATACGTATGTGTTTCGTGTGACGGAGTTTTCAGGAGAGCTGATTGATTCGCCAGAAGGGACACTGGAATGGGTTCCTTACGATGAAATCCTCCAAAAACCGTCTTGGGAAGGAGACCGCATTTTCCTAGAGTGGATTTTAGGAGAGGAACCGTTCTTTTCTGCGAAGTTTAATTATGAAGCAGGCGAATATGTTAGTCACAAAGTAGAATTTTATGGAGAAAGAAAGTAAAGGAGAGACTATGGTAACAACTTACGAAGCTGGAAATTATGATGTAGTTGTCGTCGGTGCAGGACATGCCGGCAGTGAAGCGGCGCTAGCAAGTGCACGTATGGGCGCAAAAACATTATTACTTACAATGAATTTAGAAATGGTGGCCTTCATGCCATGTAACCCATCTGTAGGGGGACCTGCAAAAGGGGTTGTTGTGCGTGAAATCGATGCTCTTGGGGGCGAGATGGGTCGCAACATCGACAAAACGTATATTCAAATGCGTATGCTCAACACTGGGAAAGGCCCTGCCGTACGTGCCTTACGTGCGCAAGCGGATAAGCATTTATACGCGCAAGAAATGAAGAAGACAATCGAAAAACAAGATAACTTGGATTTACGCCAAGGAATTGCGGAAGAATTGATTGTTGAAGATGGCGTATGTAAAGGAGTTATCACGAATACAGGTGCCATCTACCGTTCAAAAGCGGTTGTCTTAACGGCCGGAACGTCTTCTCGTGGTCAAATTATTATCGGTGAATTGAAATATTCATCGGGTGCCAATAACTCACAACCATCGATTAAATTATCAGAGAACTTACTCGAATTAGGCTTTGAATTGGCGCGTTTCAAAACAGGGACTCCGCCACGTATCAAAGGCTCATCGATTGATTATAGTAAAACAGAAATTCAACCAGGGGATGACACGCCGAACTTATTTAGTTTTACATCCAAAGACGAAGACTACCGCTACGACCAAATTCCTTGCTGGTTAACGTATACGAATGAAGGGACGCATGAAACGATTCGTGAGAACTTACACCGTGCACCGATGTTTACAGGGATTGTAGAAGGGGTCGGCGCGCGTTACTGTCCATCGATTGAAGATAAAATTGTTCGTTTCAGCGATAAGCCTCGTCACCAAATTTTCCTAGAGCCAGAAGGAGAAAATACGGAAGAGGTCTACATTCAAGGGTTATCGACTTCGCTTCCAGAAGATGTGCAAATCAAAATGATTCGTAGCGTGGAAGGGTTGGAAAATGCGGAGATGATGCGTACGGGTTACGCCATCGAGTACGATGTGGTCGTGCCGCACCAATTGAAAAATACTTTTGAAACAAAACTTATCCAAAACCTATTCACTGCCGGACAAATGAACGGAACGAGTGGATACGAAGAAGCAGCGGGGCAAGGGCTTTACGCTGGAATTAATGCCGTGCGCAAGATTCGCGGAGAAGAGCCATTTATTCTTGGCCGAAGCGATGCGTATATCGGCGTATTGGTGGATGATTTGGTCACAAAAGGAACGACAGAACCTTACCGTCTATTGACCTCTCGTGCGGAATATCGTCTCTTACTTCGTCATGACAATGCGGATTTACGTTTAACAGAAAAAGGACGCGAACTTGGACTGATTGACGATGAACGTTATGCCAACTTCCAAGCAAAACAAGAAGCGATTGAAGCCGAAATCAAACGCATGCAATCGATTCGCTTGAAGCCAACTGCCGAATTACAAGCGTTCTTGGCAGAAAAAGGATCTGCGGAATTGAAAGACGGCATCCTTCTAAGCGACTTGTTGAAACGTCCAGAATTAAGCTATGACGAATTAGTAGGCTTTGCCGGTGAAACGGTAGAAGTCTCTCGTGAAGTGAAAGAACAAGTAGAAATCTCGATTAAATACGAAGGCTATATTGCCAAAGCAATTGAAAAAGTGGAGAAATTAAAACGGATGGAAGCCAAACGTATTCCAGCTAATATCGACTATGATGCGATTAATGGACTTGCGACCGAAGCGCGTCAACGTTTGAAATTAATTCAACCAGAAACAATTGCGCAAGCAAGCCGTATTAGTGGGGTGAACCCAGCCGACGTATCGATCTTGATGGTCTATATCGAACAAGGAAAGATCGCGAAAGTGCAAGAATAAGGAGGCGCGTATGAAACCAGAAGAATTTTATCAAAGACTCCAAGAAGTGCATGGGATTACATTATCAGATGTACAAAAGAAGCAGTTCGACCAATATTTTCATCTATTAGTGGAATGGAATGAGAAGATGAACTTAACGGCGATTACGGATGAAGAGGGCGTGTATTTAAAGCATTTCTATGATTCATTGGCGCTTGGATTCCATCATGAATTGACAGACCAATCGCTTTGCGACGTGGGTGCGGGTGCAGGATTTCCAAGTATTCCGCTAAAAATCGTCTTCCCAGGCTTGAAGGTGACGATTGTGGATTCGTTGAATAAACGCATTACATTCTTGAATACATTAGTGGAGACACTTGGGTTAAAAGACGTGCAGTGTTTCCATGACCGCGCTGAAACTTTTGGGCAAAACAAGGATTTCCGTGCATCGTTTGATGTGGTGACTGCTCGTGCCGTTGCCAAACTCAGTGTATTGAGCGAATTTTGCATGCCGCTCGTGAAAAAGCAGGGGTATTTCCTCGCGTTAAAAGCAGCGCATACGGAAGTGGAGTTGGAAGAAGCGAAAAAAGCCATCGCGATTCTTGGCGGGAAAGTAGAAGGGGATGTCTCTTTCGACTTGCCATATGAAGGCGGAAACCGTCACGTTGTCACGATTTTAAAGACGAAGGAAACACCGAATAAGTATCCAAGAAAACCAGGTCTCCCATTGAAGAAGCCGTTATAGCCAAAGGAGGAAGAACGATGAAAAGAGCCAACTTAGGAATGATGACGTTACTAGCACTTGTATTAGGTGCTTGTGGAAATGGACAGACGAAGGACTCAGGAGCCGAGAAGTCACAAGTGACGCAAGGAGCAACCACGGCAGAAGTAACGACGCAGACTACGACAACCGTTGCGCCTAAACCAGATAATAAGGAATTGTATGCGAAAGTCTTCGAAGATATCCGTACCGTAAAAGAACTAGGCGCTGATGTGGCTGGAAAACTCAATGTACCGCTTGAATATTGGGCGGCCAACAGCTTGAATAAGCAAAAAGATTCGCTGCAATATTTATTCTATGACATCAACGACGATGGAGTGGATGAATTGTTTATCGGACATACTGCAAACGGCAAACCATTCACGGTCGTGGCGTACTACTTAGATGGCAAGACTCCAAAAATCTTGCATCAAAGTTACGTTGCCGAAGCGGGTGGAGCTAGAAGTGCCTTTAGTTTCTTCAAAGGCGGATTGCTCTACACAGTTGAATTCTTGTCTGGAACAGGAAATGGAGATGCTAAAGTGTTCAAACTGGAACCAAAAGGAGCAGGGTTGACGCTAGTAAATGCTTTGAAATTCGAAAAAATGCAATTCAAACTAGAAGACCTAGGATTGAAGCAAGAAGATACCATCGATTTAACAAAGATGGATTGGAAAGAGTTTAAATAATCAAGGAACTGCTAACACAGGAGATTAGCAGTTTTTTTATTCCATAAAAGTGAAATAACATCTCAGCATCTTGATTTAAAATAAGTTTGTGATAAAATTAACTTGAGGAAATGAAGATAGTTTTGTGAATGGTGTACTTGATGGGAGATGAAAGAATATGTTCCTAAAAAAACTATGGCGATATCTCTGGGAGGATTTACCATCTAGAACAGTTTGGCAACCTTTAATGATACAATTCTGTTTAGAAATGGGACTATTCTTTTCAGGAGTTTTTTCTAAGGATATGCAAGCGCAATATTGGATAGTAACATTTGCTTTAGTTAAACTTGCTAAATTATATTCGAATAAACCAGTTACTAGAATGTATTTTTATACGGAGTATTTCGGAATTTTTTGGTTTTTAAATAGACAATAATGACAAAAAGCTTTCTGCCTCAGATTAGTTGAGGTAGAAAGCTTTTTTATTAGAAATAATAATAGAATGGGCGCACTACGCGTTAAATTTATTTAAGATACTTTCGATATTTTTGATGAGTACCGAAACAGAGCCGTCTGGATTGTTGATGAATTCGACCATCTCCTTGTTTTCGTAGATTTCACTTGGAATGGTAATCTCGATTCCGTTGTCGAGTTTGAATTTTTGCTTGCTATATTTGCGTTCGTATTTTGGCACGTTCGTTACGGCGATTTTTTCTGGAACGCGTTCTTCGGTGATGGCCAACTGTGCGGCTTCACGTGCGAGCGGTTTTTCCTCGAACACCTTGTCGAAGATGGCTGCGGCGTCGATTTCGTCCTGTTCTTCGAGCTGGTGGAAGATGGCTTGTTGCGTCGTTGCCAGCGCTTTGTACGGTTCCTCATCGTGTTTTTTCGCGATATGAGTGACCGTTTTTTTGATTTCCTTGATTTGCTCTTTCGTTGTGACTGGCACCGTGATTTCTAAGAATTTTTCAGAGAAATAGGCAGTCTTTTGGCCTTCAATCACTACTTTTTTCTCGATTAAGTGGTAGTTTCCGTTTGATAAATCCACGATGAAAGCTTCCGAAGGTTTTTGCGTCGCGTTTGGCAAAATAGCGTGATTTTGTAAAATCGTATTGCTAACGGCTTCGCCTTCGTAATCGACAAAGTGAGTGACTTTTGAACTGTAATCGAGGCGAATCATTCCAAAGAGGGTGCCGCCTGTATCGCTTGTTCCTGTAAAGAATAAGTAGTCTGCTGGTCCGATTTCTTCTGCTGGAGCAATCAGAGCAAAGAGCTTATCGGCTAACTGTTGCGTCTTTTCTAAGAAAGAAATGCCTTCGTCTGCCAAATACCCAAGAAGCGGTTCGTCTGCAGCCAATTGACCGATATGCGGGTCGCCTTTTTTGATTTTATCCACGAGTTTTGTAATGTATTCAATGAGAAATGGGTCGCCCAGTTGCAGTGGGGCTTGTGATAAGAGTAAGTTTCCTGAATTTTTATCTAAAATATGTAAAACGGCTTCGTTAATGAGCATGAATGTGTTCCTTTCCTATTTCATTCGATAGAAAATATTATATAATAGAAAAATAGATTTGTAATGAAAAACGAGGGGAGTGCGCCATGGCGGTTTTAACGAAGATAGAAACACCATTAGGAACC
Source organism: Streptococcus sp. 263_SSPC (assembly GCF_001071995.1). Classification (GTDB taxonomy): domain Bacteria; phylum Bacillota; class Bacilli; order Lactobacillales; family Aerococcaceae; genus Granulicatella. Next base: position 94,505 of record NZ_JVNU01000025.1, on the reverse strand, counting down.
GTAATTGCATCCAGTGACGGTCAGTCGTTGACGGGATTCTGGTTTGCAGGGCAAAAATACGAGTGCGCCTTTGTGGAAGGCCCAGTATGGGACGATTCGTTGCCGTTGTGGAAGAATGTGAAACAGGCGCTGGAGGACTATTTCCAAGGAGTGGGCGATGTAACTTCAGCCGTGCCAATTGCATTTGTAGGAGGGACAGCCTTTCAAAAAGCGGTGTGGGCCATTTTAACAGAAATTCCCTATCAAACCGTGTGGACGTATAAAGACGTGGCCGAACGTGTCGGTGAAAAGCTAGGACGAAAGACTTCCTCGCGTGCGGTGGGGACAGCCATCGGAAGAAACCCCGTCAGTCTTTTTGTACCGTGCCACCGCGTCGTAGCCACAACAGGAGCATTAACAGGCTATGCAGGAGGCGTGGAGCGAAAACGCGCGCTCCTAACGCTTGAAGGACATTGCGTAGTAAAAGATAGAGTCATGAAAGGAGAAAGGCATGAAGCTTAAAATTGCTAAGGTCATTGTATCGGCATTTGTGGCGCTACTTGTGGCACAGGCCCTTCAGTTATCGACACCATCCGCAGCAGCTATTATTGCGATTCTTAGTGTCATGGACACGAAGAAAGTTTCGCTTGCGGCAACCGGTCAAAGGCTTGCGGCAGCCGTTTTAGCGCTTGTGATCGGAATGGGGATATTCGCTGTTTTTGGATTCGACGTGACGAGTTTTGGTTTGTATCTTCTTTGCTACATTCCTTTAGCGTATCTTTTAAAAGTGGACATCGGCGTGGCGCCGAGTACCGTCCTTGTGATTCATCTTTGGACGCAGCAACAACTCACTTTCGAACTTTTTGTCAATGAACTCTTGCTGGTCACCATTGGGGCCGGCGTGGCGATTTTACTGAACTGGTATATGCCGTCGTATCGCCAAGAAATCGAACGTGTCCGAGAGGAAATCGAGGATAAAATGCGTGAAGTTCTCTTGAAGATGTCGGGATTCCTGACGATTGGAAATGGAAAAAATGATGGCGAAGTGCTTCAGTTGTTGAAGGAAAAGTTGAGCGAGGCACGCGAATATGTGCGCCTTGAAGCGGAGAATCATTTAACCAAAGAAGTGACTTACGATTATCAATATTTCGAAATGCGCCGCGATCAAAGCAAGCTCTTGGAAATCATGGCTGCTAACTTAAACGAGTTCCGCTGGGACGGAGAAGAGATGGCGATTCTGTCGGGGATGTTTAAACAGACCGCACAGCAGTTAGCAGAACAAAATACGGCGAGTCAATTAATCGATGACATTGAAGACTTGTTGGAACAATTTCGCGAACGGCCACTACCACAAACACGTCGTGAGTTCGAAAAACGTGCGCAATTGTATCAGTTATTACGCGATTTGAAACGATTTGTACAATTGAAAGTCGATTTCTTCCAAACGTATGGTGTTCATTATTTCAAGAAGGTCGGAGAAAAGGAATAGGTCTTATAGCTCTTTGAATACGGGGCAGGAATTTATCCGGCGTGGGCTTTTCAAAACAAACGATTCAAACAATTCATCTTTAACCTTGTTTTTCTATGAGAAAGACAAGGTTTTTTGTGTATTTAGGCGGATATACTAGAGCTGACATTAAATTAGGAGGATAAATTATGGAAGGAAAAGGGTTAGCAGAGGTTGTACATTTAGCAAAGGAGGATGAAGAGGAAGCAATCACCGAATTATTGCGGCGTTTTGACCCATTGATTATGAGCATTCATCACCATTATTTTTTTCATGAAATGGATCAAGACGATTTTGCGCAAGAGGCTCGTATCATGATGCTTCGGGCGGTTCATAAATACGATGAGAATCATGCCGTCTCGTTTGCAGGCTACTACCAGCGTTGCCTGAAGAATCTAGCAGTGGAGTGCCTGCGTAGGGAACACCGGCAGCGGCTTATTCCACACGAGTTAGTCGTTCGCGGGGAAAAGGCGGAACTCGCATTGCTCTCGGCATCGGTGGATTCATGCGAACGGCAAGTGCTTTTGCATGAAGAGGCGGAGGAATATTTCCACCACCTTTCCCGCTTTGAAAGAGATGTATTTTTAGGAGTATTGGACGGTGCGACCTTTGAGGAGATGGCGGACCATTTCGATAAATCGGTCACGTCCATCAAGGGAGCTCACAAGCGGTGCAAGAAGAAATTCAAAGACTATATTGGAGAAGGGTGACAGCTTTTATGGTAAGATAAAGGCGAAAAAGGAGGTTTGAGTAATGGATGATTTAAAAAAGAACGAAATGAATGACTTTAAGGATGAAGAAGTAACCATTCAAGACTTGTTTGCAGAGTATGAGGGAGAACCTACAGCCGAAAAGGTAACATTATTTGAACCTGTAGGAAGAGAAAAATGGTAAGAAAGCATGGAGCAACTGGAAAATCATTCTGTTGCTCTATTTTTTAATGCTATGACTACCAATCTGAAACGGTTTGTAGTACAATAGCTCGTGGCGATTTTTTTGCCGATGAGGTTCGAAACCATCCCTCAATAAAAAACTAGGAGGCAGTAACATGCAAAATAAAAAAACAAAATTGATTGTCATTAACGCAATCGTCGCAGCGCTATATGTGGTCGTAACATCTTTAACAGCATTTATGTCATTTGGAAATATTCAATTCCGTATTGCGGAAATGTTGAACCACTTATTCGCTTTTGACAAAAAATACGGGATCGGTGTGGTTGCCGGTGTATTACTTGTCAACTCAGTATTTATGTCAGCGTCTGGTCTAGGTTGGTATGACTTAGTATTCGGATTAGGACATTCTATTGTTTCATTCGCTATCAGCGCATTGATCTTCAAATCAGTGAAAGACGTTAAAACACGTATGTTTGTTTTAGCAGGTGTCTTCAGTGTGATGATCTTCTTAGTAGCGATTGAATTGAACTTAGCGCTAGAATTACCATTCTGGTTAAGCTATGGCGAAACATTCTTTGGTGAAATCGTCGTATTATTAGCGGGTATTCCGTTGATGACGGCATTAAACAAAGCCATCGATTTGAAAAAATTAATCAATGATTAATCAACAGACGTCCGAGCATGATGCTTGGGCGTTTTTTGATTGCAAGAACTCACTATTTTATGTAGAGTTAAGAGGAGACCTAAAGGAGGAATACAAATGGAGTTATTAAGCATTCCAGTAGGACGTTTAGAAGAAAATGTCTACTTTTTAATTGATGATAATAAAGAAACAGTGATTTTTGATCCAGGTGCACAAGCCGAGGACATCAAAGAACTAATTAAAGAAGAAGGATTGAAGCCTGTAGCGATTGTGTTAACGCATGCGCACGGAGACCATATCGGAGCCGTTGACGCGCTTCGTGAAGAGTACAATATCCCAATGTATATGAATGAGTTGGAGAAAGTGTTCTTACACGATCCAGAATTGAACCGTTCATACTACTCTGGCGAAAATATCACAGTGAAGCCAGCGGACGGTTATTTCCCTAAAGAAATGGGCAAATGGAAAATCGGAAGCTTTGAACCAGAATTAGCACACATTCCAGGGCACTCTCCTGGTGGAACCATCTTTATTTTTAGAGAAAATGGATTCGTCATCGGTGGAGACGTGATGTTTAAAGGCAGCGTTGGACGTAGTGATTTCCCATACGGAAGCCATAAAGAATTAATGGAAGGCATCCACAAATACCTATTGCCATTACCTGCGGAAACAGTGATTTTCCCAGGCCACGGGGAACCAGCAACGCTAAAAGATGAAATTGCGACAAACCCATTCTTAAATGGCGCAACAAGATAAGAGGCGAAATTATGATTTTTGATACGCATACGCATTTAAATGTATCTGCGTTTGAAGGTGAAGAAAAAGAGGTCATCGCGCGTGCAAAGGAATTAGCCGTGACGCGCTTTGCGGTGGTGGGATTCGATACGGATACGATTACGCGTAGTCTGGAGCTTAGCGAGGAGTTCAAAGAAGTGGTTTCGATTATCGGATGGCATCCAACCGAAGCCTATCGATACAATATTGAAATCGAAGAGTGGCTGCAGGAACGCTTGACACATCCGCAAGTGGTCGCGATGGGGGAAATGGGTCTAGATTATTATTGGAAAGATTCAACGCCCGAGGAACAAGACAAGGTGTTCCGTCGCCAAATCGCGATTGCTAAAGAAATGAAATTGCCGATTGTGATTCATAATCGCGATGCGACAGAAGATTGCTACAAGATTCTAAAAGAAGAAGGTATTCAAGACATCGGGGGCATTATGCATAGTTATAATGGCGACGTGGAATTTATGAAGCGTTTCTTAGATTTAGGCATGCATATTTCCTTTAGCGGTGTGACGACGTTCAAAAATGCGCCGCAAGTACGCGAATGTGCAAAATTAGTTCCATTCGACCGTATGTTAGTGGAAACCGATGCACCGTATTTAGCGCCCGTGCCTTACCGTGGAAAGAGAAACGAACCTGGCTATACGCGCTATGTCGTTGAAACGATTGCTAAAGAACGCGGCCTTACTTGGGAAGAAGTGGCGGCCCAAACAACACAGAATGCCATCAAGCTATTCCGTATGGAAGAAAGAGGCTTGCTATGAATCCAGTCATTGTCGTAGAAGGGCGAGACGATACAAGACGCTTGAGAGAAATCTATCCGGATATCGAGACGATTGAAACAAACGGTTCTGCGATTGACGAAGAAACGATTGCGCTCATTCAAAAGGCGCTTCAAACGCGTGAAGTGATTGTGTTTACGGACCCTGATTATCCTGGAACTCGTATTCGCAACATCATTCAAGAGCGCGTACCAGGCGTGAAACATGCCTTTATCGAACGCGAAGAAGCCGTCAGAAAAGACAATCATAAGAGTCTTGGGGTGGAACACGCGAGTACCGAAGCCATCCAGCGAGCGCTTGAATCGGTGCATGAGATTTCAACAGAAACAGGAGAACCAGTGATTTCGCAGGCAACACTGATGGCGCTAGGGTTTATCGGACGACCAGATTCAGCAACGAGACGTCAAAAGGTGGCGGATTTTCTAAAAATTGGCCATACGAATGGAAAACAGTTCTCGAAAAGATTACAATTATTTGGTATTACAGAAGAACAATTAAGGGCGGCACTCGAGGCTGTCTTAGAAAATGAGGAAAAAATGAATGAAATAAAGGATATCGCGACGCCGAAAAGAACGCGCGAGATTATGGAACGTCATGGGCTAACGGTAAAGAAGAGTCTAGGGCAAAATTTCCTAATTGAACCGAATATTTTAACGCGTATGCTAGAGGTGGCAGGAGTCGACAAAACGACAAATGTTATTGAAATCGGACCAGGGATTGGTGCATTGACCGAACGTCTAGCAAGAGAAGCTAAACAAGTGCTGGCGTTTGAAATCGATGGCCGTTTGTTGCCGGTGCTCGATGAAACATTGGCCCCATACGATAATGTAACGGTGGTTCATAGGGACATCTTGGACGTCGACTTAGAGCAAGTCATTGGAGAACATTTCGACATTAACGAGCCATTATTAGTCGTGGCCAACTTGCCGTACTATATTACAACGCCTATCATTATGAACTTATTGGAATCGAAATTGCCTATCGATGGTTTTGCGATGATGATGCAAAAGGAAGTGGCGCAACGAATGACGGCTGAGCCAAATTCGAAGGCATATGGATCACTGACGATTGCGATTCAATACTTCTGCGAGGCAAGCATTGGATTTATCGTGCCGAAGACGGTCTTCAATCCAGCTCCGAATGTGGATTCTGCGATTTTAGTATTGAAACGTCGCGAAAACCCACTCGTGGAAGTAAAAGACGAAGCGAAATTCTTCGCGCTCGTGAAAAACAGCTTCGTGCAACGTCGTAAAACGCTCTGGAATAATTTAGCCAAAGCTTACGTTGGAAATGGCCATACAAAAGAAAGCTTAGCTGCTGCATTAGAAGCTGCAGGTATTGACCCATCAAGACGCGCCGAAACACTGACGATTGAAGAGTTCGCCCGCTTAAGCGACGCACTTTAATTTAAGAGAATAACAAATTTAAAAAGATGATACCGAAGGAACTTACGGATTTTATCATCGCAGTAATGCGAAAGGGTATCGAATGTGAATTACGCGGAGTAGGGATTGTCCCTTACTCCGCGTTTGAAGCTTCGAAGGTGAAAGACGAAGGCTTGAACCGGTACAACATTACAGCGATGATAAAATAATCCGTAAGAAACCGAAGGTGTCATCTTTTACAAGCAAAGTTATTAAAAAATATTTTTAAATAACTATTGCTTTTTATGAATCGCAAGAGTATACTCTAATTAAAGATAAATTTAAATAGAAAGAAGATGAGATCATGGCAGTGAACGAAGTAATGGCCGCTCTTTCTGATGAAACGCGTCGCCAGATTTTGGAAATCCTGCGAAAAGGGAAGACCAACACCGGTGACCTTGCCACGATGATTGGGATGACGCCGCAAGCTTTATCCTATCACCTTAGAAAGCTAAAAAACGCTGATTTAATCTACGAAACACGCTATAAAAACTTTATTTATTATGAATTGAATTTGACTGTACTGGACGAAGCGATTGTATGGATCAATCAAATTATTGGGGGAAAATAACATGGAACAAGTAAAACAATTTAAAAAATATGCCTATCTCGCATTGATGTTCGCACCACTCGTTGTATCACTCTTTGTGGTATGGTTCTTACCTGAAACGATTGTATCGCGCATGGACATAGCGGGAAATGTGACGGCAACAGCAAGCAGATTCTCAATCTTTCTCTTCCCAATTCTTGTAGCGATTCTTGGGTTTGGGATTCGTGTTGCGAGCTCATCTCCAAAACTAACAGGGGGCAATGTGAGAACAGCTCGCTCGATTAGCTGGATTCTTTTACTATTATTGAACGTCATTGCGTACTTCCAATTCTGGTTATACCTAGGCGGAATGACAGTCGGCGCGCAAATGAGCCGTTTCCTAACATTTATTCTAGGGGTATTCTTTATCCTTGTTGGAAATCTAGCGCCAAAAATCAAAGAGAATTCAAAACACTTCGGATTCCGTGCTTCATGGTTGAAAAACAATGACGTAGCCTTCCGTAAAACGCAACGTTTCTTCGGGATTGCCTCTGTAGTGGCAGGTATCCTTATGATGCTTACAGGAATCTTCATGGGAAATAATGTTGCCATCCTTGTCGCAACGATGATTATGATTATTTTAATCGCAGTGACGGGTGGATATTCTTACTACATTGCGAATGTTGAGGAAGTATAAAAGAAAATAAGCGTTCATCTTGAAAAGGATGAACGCTTATTTTCTTTTATTCTAGACCTCCTGTAACTGTCTTAGGTAATTTCCAAACATATCATTGTAGAGAGTGTCTGTGATTAATGAGTTAAAAGATAGTAAATGGTGCTTCCTACAAAATAAGTGAGCAAACCTAAAACTCCAGCAAAAATATATCCTTTACGATCGTCTTTCATTATAGATCCTCCTTTTGAATGGATGTTATTTTGTAGTGGTATTTCAAGCTCAGTCTAACATATGTAAGCGTTTTTGTAAATTATTATTTTCCGAATTCTGTGAGAACATTTGCGTTTTAACTCACTTGTTTTTTATTGTTATATTAATAATCGTGCACTTTTTAGTTTAGGTGCTATCTGTGCTATAATAGAAAGGTACATATTGGTGGAAGAGAGGTTAACTTTATGCAAATAAATTGGAACAGTTTATTTTCATGGGGGAGTTTTCGCAATCTGATTGATATTCTGATTGTGTGGTATATACTCTATAATATTTTAGTCATTATTAAAGGAACTCGTGCGATTAACCTAATGAAGGGAATTGCGGTAATCGCAGCCATTAAGTTTATTAGTTTCTTCCTAGGCTTAAACACCTTGGACTGGATTATGAACTTCGTGATTCAATGGGGAGTTGTAGCGGCACTAATCGTTTTCCAACCGGAAATTCGTCGCGGGTTAGAGCACATCGGTCGTTCGAACTTCTTCTCTCGTAAATACGAAAGTGCTAACGAAGCAGAAGTCATGATTTCCGAATTGAATACAGCGATTCAATATATGGCGAAACGTCGTATCGGGGCGTTGATTTCGATTGAACAAGGTAACTCATTGGAAGAGTTTATCAATACAGGGATTCCGATTCATTCAGATATCTCGAATCAGTTGATTACGAATATTTTCATTCCAAACACACCGCTTCACGATGGGGCAGTAATTATTCGTGACTACAAGATTGCAGCAGCAGCGTGCTACTTGCCACTTTCTGAGAATAAAATGATTCCGAAAGAATTAGGAACGCGTCACCGTGCCGCAATCGGACTTAGTGAAGTGAGCGATGCGATTACAATCATCATTTCTGAAGAAACGGGGAAAGTCAGCGTTGCGATTCGTGAGAAATTACACCGCGAGTTAAGTTCAAGCGAATTAGTTGCCGTTCTATCTGAACAGTTAGTGGTTGAAGACCAAGGAGATGCAGAACCAACGATTGTCCGTTGGGTCCGTGACTTCTTCAAAGGAGGTCGTACAAATGGCTGAATGGATGAATCGTAAATCATTCTTACTAGTGATGTCGTTTATTTTAACCATCTTCCTATTCGCGTTAGCAACGGATGCAAATGGGGGCTTGCGGTCATCATCATTAAATCCACAATCAAGTTCAAATACGATTACGAATGTACCCATCTATGTGGATATCAATAGTGATGAATATGCCGTAACAGGATTACCTGATTCTGTTGCGCTACGTCTGGAAGGCCCAAATAGCTTAATTTTAAGCACAACAGGCAATGGTACCTATCGTGTGAAGACGCCTAATTTGTCTGAATTAGGAGAAGGAAAACATACGATTACGTTGGAAGTGACAGGATTACCGACAGGAGTTCATGGAATCGTGTCTCCAGAAACAGTAGAAATTAACATCGAAAAAATCACAACGAAGGAAGTTCCAGTTGTCGTGAAGGCCGATGCTTCAAGTATTGGAAATGGCTATCAAGTCGGCGAAGGAGTCGCTTCACCAGCCACTGTAACGGTGAAAGCAGCAACATCCATCGTGAACCAAGTGGATAAAGTAGTCGCAAATGTGGCGATTCCTGAAGGAACGAAAACAGACTATACGACTACGGCTCAATTACAAGCGCTCGACGCAACAGGCAAACCTGTAGCGGTGAAAATTGATCCAGAACGCGTGCAAGTTCGCGTGCCAATTTCATCGAGTCAAAAGACGGTTCCGTTAATCTTAACAACGACAGGGAAGTCACCAGGCTATTCATATTTATTGAATTCTACTACTAAGCAAGTTACAATTTTAGGAGCTAAATCGAGCTTAGACCAAATCACGGCTATCCCTGTAGTGGTGGACGTGAGCAATATTACGCAGTCGACAACGAAAACAATTACGTTGACGCTGCCTTCAGGGGTGCATAGCATTTCACCTGAAACTATCGAGGTTACAATTACGGTGACAAATAACAGTTTAACAGCGACAGAAGCGTCGACTACACAAACTGTTACAACAGAAGAACCGGCAGAAACCACAAAAGAACAAACAACACAAGCCCAATAACGGGTGAAGGAGAACAACACAATGGGGAAATATTTTGGAACAGATGGCGTTCGCGGAGTAGCGAATGCAGAATTAACACCTGAATTAGCATTTAAACTAGGTCGCTACGGCGGTTACGTTTTATTGCAACAAGCAGAAGGAAACGCACATCCACGCGTATTAGTGGGTCGTGACACTCGTATTTCAGGTCAATTATTAGAGCATGCTTTAATCGCAGGATTACTTTCTGTAGGGATTGAAGTCATGCAACTTGGAGTCATTCCAACTCCAGGTGTTGCGTATTTAACACGTATGCAAGGGGCTGTAGCTGGGGTTATGATTTCAGCGTCACACAACCCAGCGCAAGATAACGGAATTAAATTCTTTGGTTCAGACGGTTTCAAATTAACCGACGAAACTGAAGCACAAATCGAAGCATTATTAGATGCTGAGGAAGACACATTACCACGTCCTTCTACAGATGCATTAGGAACAGTGGATGAGTATTTAGAAGGAACATTGAAATACAGCCAATTCCTACAAAATACAGTGGATTCATTATCAGGCATGAAAGTCGCTTTAGACGGTGCAAACGGAGCAACGGCTTCAATGTTAACACGTCTATTCGCTGACTTAGACACAGACTTCCACACAATGGGAGACAAACCAAACGGCGTGAACATTAACGATGGCGTTGGATCAACACATCCAGAAGCATTAGTGGCATTTGTGAAAGAAACAGGCGCAGACCTTGGATTAAGCTTCGATGGAGACGGCGACCGTTGTATCGCAGTAGATGAAAATGGCGAAATCGTTGATGGCGATAAAATCATGTTCATCCTTGGTAAACATTTCAAGAACCAAGGAACGCTCAGCAAAGATACAATCGTATCAACTGTAATGAGTAACTTAGGTTTCCATAAAGCGGTAGAAGCGGAAGGCATGGTTGCTCTTCAAACAGCTGTAGGTGACCGTTACGTTGTTGAAGAAATGCGTAAAAACAACTACAACTTCGGTGGAGAACAATCAGGACATATCGTTATCCTTGATTTAAACACAACAGGGGACGGCTTACTTTCAGGAATTCAATTAATGAATGTAATGAAACAAACTGGTAAATCATTAAGCGAATTAGCAAGTGAAGTAACAACTTACCCACAAGAATTAGTGAACATCCGTGTGAGCGATAAAAATGGCGTGATGGAAGTTCCAGCGATTAAAGAAGTCATCGATGCTGTTGAAGCAGAAATGGCAGGAAACGGACGCGTTCTTGTACGTCCAAGTGGTACAGAACCGCTTGTTCGTGTCATGGTGGAAGCCCCAACAGATGAACTCGTTCACGACTACGTAACACGTATCGCTGACGTTGTTCGCAAAGAAGTTGGAATCGACTAATTTTTAGAATCCAAATATAAAATAAGAGAGCTTTGAAAAAAGCTCTCTTTTTTTGTTAAGGTAAACCACTTGATTTTAAAAAGAACAATTGATACAATGTAAAACGTAATTATTTCGATTTAGAAAGAAGAGAAGAAAATGGCAAAGAAATCTAAAATTGCAAAATATCAAAAACAGCAAGCGCTCATCGAACGTTACGCTGAAAAACGATACGAATTAAAGCAAGCTGGAGATATTGAAGGGCTAAGAAAACTCCCTAAAGATGCAAACCCGAACCGCCTCAACCGTCGCGATGAAATCGATGGTCGCCCAAGAGGTGTGATGCGTAAATTTGGAATGTCTCGTATTAAGTTTAGAGAATTAGCGCATCAAGGATTGATTCCAGGTGTTCAAAAAGCAAGCTGGTAAAAGAGGAGGTAAGGTAAATGAAACAAGATTTAGCAACGGCTTATCGTCAAATGAAGAGCCCAAACATCAAAACAAGAAAGAGAGCGTTGAAGCTGATCCACGAGGCCAAACGCTCAAAGAAAAAATAACGGATGTGGATATTGCTTTTAGTGTGGAAGAGAGAAGAACACTTATAAAATCCGAAGAATTCGTAGAAATCACAGTTAATCTAGTGTCTTTGAACGCATTTTGGTTTCATGTTAGAATAGAACAGTAAACTATCCAAGGAGCTAATCAAATGAGTACAAAAACATGTAGCCAAACACGTGCGATTCAAGCGCGTAGAATTTTTCCATTCGATGTGAATATGCATAACACGCTATTCGGAGGGAATTTAACACGAATTATTGATGATTGCGCGTCGATTACCGTATCTCGTCATTGTCGCCGTCTTGCGGTAACGGCATCGGTGGACGCAATGAACTATTTAAAACCACTTCCATTAGGGCATTCTGTCTGCGTAGAGACGTATATCTCAGGGACAGGGAAGAAGAGTATGGAAGTTTTCTGTAAAGTGGTCGGAGAAGATGTCTTGAACGGCGAACGCTATTTAGCAGCGACAAGCTTTTGGACATTTGTGGCTCTTCCTCGTGACGGTGAAACGGATTTTACAGTGGATGCCATCGTTCCAGAAACCGACGAAGAGAAATTCATCTGCAGCGGCTACGAAGAACGTCGTAAGGCCCGCTTGGAGCAACTTGGACGACAAGAAGCATTGATGGAACATATCACAGTTGTGAAACCTTGGAATTTGGAAGAGAGTGAATCTTAAATAAAATCTAAGAAAGTTGCTAAGAAACTTTTAGCAATCTCTGTTATAATGCATGTAACAAGAATAAAAGGAGTAAACTGTGGAAACTCAAAAAGCAATAGAACTCAATCGTAAAATCATTCGTATCGTAACGATTATCGGGATTATTTTAACGATTATTTTAGGATGGCTCGTGGCCAAGAATGATTATTTCGCGCTAGACGGACCGTTCCGTGAAAGCATCGCCCACTCAGGTTGGGTAGGAATTTTGATTTTTATCCTGATTCAAATTACCCAAGTGGTTTACCCGATTATTCCGGGAGGCTTAACTTGTGTCATCGGGCATATCGTATTCGGGCCTCTTCATGGCTGGATTTATAATTTTGTGGGAATCATGATTGGTTCTTGTATCAACTTCTGGTTAGCTCGTCGCTATGGTGAGACGTTGGCGAAAGCGTTCGTGGATGATGATACGTACAATAAATACATCGGTTATTTGGACAAAGGAAAACACTTCGAGCGCTTCTTCTTTGGCGCACTGGTTCTTCCTGGATTCCCAGATGATTTCCTATGTATGGTGGCAGGGCTCAGTCATATGACCTTTAAGAAATTCGTGGCCATTTGTTTAATCGCAAAACCAGTCACATTATACGTTTATACAGTGATTGCAGCAGAAGGAACGCAAGCCTTCTTCAGATTATTTAATTAAGAAAGCAGTATAGAGATGAAAAAAATCATGATTGCACTCGTGCGTGGATATCAAAAGTGGATCTCTCCCTTATTCCCGCCTTCGTGTATCTATAGACCAACCTGCTCGAGCTATATGATTCAGGCAGTTGAAAAGCATGGCGCGCTAAAAGGCGTATTGATGGGGTGCGGACGCATTTGCCGATGCCATCCATTTATTCGCGGTGGCCAAGATCCGGTTCCAGACTATTTTACGCTGAGACGGAACAAGGATTACCGTAAGAAAATTATTGATGCCAGTAAAAACGACACAGCTGACTAGAAATAGTCGGCTGTTTTTGCTTCTAAGGATAAAAAGAAAAAGGTACAAGAGAATTTCTCTTGTACCTTGTCTGTTTTTATACAGATATAGTTTTACATAAAGTAACCTAAGTAGTAACGAACGAAGAATGCAGCACATACAGCTCCGATGAATGGAGCTGTACCAGGTACTAATAATCCATATTGCCAGTCGTTATTGACTTTGTTTTTGATTGGTAATAATTGGTAAGCAAGACGAGGTCCTAAGTCACGAGCTTGGTTCATCGCGAATCCAGTTGTACCTCCAAGACCCATACCGACAGCCCATACGATTAAACCAACCACGATTGGTAATAATTCTTTGTTTACATTTTCAGTTGCTAAGATAGCTGTTAAGAAAATGAAAGTTGCAAATGCTTCGACGAAGTAGTTACGTGGTAAGTTACGTAAGTTAGGGTTTGTTGAGAAGATGTTACGGATGGCGATTCCGTCTACTTGACCTTCAGAAGCTGTGAAGTGGTCTGCGTACATAAACCATACGATCACCGCACCAGCGAATGCGCCTAAGAATTCAGCGATAGCAACAGGGATGAATTGTTCTGCAGGAAGTACTCCTAAAACTACTTTAGCAAGCGCCATAGCAGGGTTGATACTTACACCACCGAAGATGAATAAAGTAACAGTGATACCGAATGCCCATGTTGTGATGGCGAATAAGTGACCTGTTCCAGCGTATTTAGTTTTCTTCAAGACGTCATCACAGTGTACGCCGACCCCGAAGATAATCATGAGGGCTGTTCCCATAAATTCTGATAATAATAAATGCATAAATGTTTGATCCATTGGTTGATTCTCCTTAATGTAATTCTTTTGTTAATTGTTGATAGACGGCTTGAATCGATAATCCAGTTTCGTGGGCGATTCGGGCGCAGTCTTCATATTCTAAAGTTGATTTTGTATAAGTACCGTATTGGTTTTTCTTTACTTTCACTTCTCCGAGGCTCGTTTGTTGCGTCTCGAAAGTGCGATTCATGACTTTACGTTGGACGTTTTGATAACGAAAGCCAATCGTTGATGTTTGTTCGAATAAAATGGCTGTAAACCGTTCGAGGTCTCCTTCTTGAATGAGAAGTGTGAGATGTGTTGCCGGACGGTTTTTCTTTGTGTAAACGGGAGTGTAGTGCACATCAAGCGCGCCTTCTTCTAATAAAAGGCTCATGATGTAGCCAAGCTCTTCACCGCTTTGGTCATCGATGGTTGTATCGATTTGAATGATTTCATCGTTATTGGAAGTCACGACTTGATGAGAAAGTGAACTTTTCTCTAAGAGTGTTCCGCGTAACGCGTTGAATTTACCTGTGTCGCGTTTCCCAAAACCATAACCGACTTTAGTAGCAGTTAGGTTTGAAGGTTGTGCAAATACTGGGCGAATGGCCTTAAAGAGAGCAAGGCCAGTTGGTGTCACAAGCTCTGTATGAATATCAAAGTCTTGTGAGAATGGAATGGCAGTTCCAAGTCTTAATTGCATTACAGCAGGTACTGGTACAGGCATGACTCCGTGTGCAACGGTAATTGTTCCGCTACCTTCTGTGACAGCAGTGCTGTAAACCGTATCGATGTCGAGTGTTTCCCACAAAATGAAGAAGCTCATGATGTCGATGATAGAGTCAGTTGCGCCAACCTCGTGGAAGTGAATTTCTTCCACAGGCATTTGGTGTACGTTTGCTTCCGCTTGTGCAATGTCACGGAATACTTCCAAACTTTTTTCTTTTACAAAGTCACTAACACCACTTGAAAGAATGATCGTTTCGATTTCCTTCAACCCACGAACTTCTCCGTGATGGTGATGATGACTATGTGTATGTTCATGAGAATGACCGTCGTGAGTATGTTCATGCTCATGATGATGATCGTGGTCATGTTCGTGTGAATGTTCATGCGTGTGCTCATGAGAGTGAGTGTGTGCATGTGTGTGTTCTTCGTGCGTATGTGAATGAGCATGTGTATGTTCATGTTCATGTTCGTGTTCGTGGTGATGTTCATGGCCATGCTCGTGGTCGTGATGGTGATGATCAAAGTCGCCAGCGATTCCATGGTCTTTTTCACCGTGTTCCATATGCACATCGAAGTCTGTTCCCCAAATACTACTTTTCGCGATGCGGTCTACATGAAGATGATAACCGTCGAGCGAAATCGTCTTAAGGGCTTCTTCAAGATGCTTGCGGTCGGCTCCTAAATCGAGTAGAAGAGCATTTAGCATATCACCGCTCAGCCCAGAAAATGGTTCTAAATATAATGTGCTCATGCGAGTCCTCCTCGAATGTTGTTAATCATGCTTGCTGAATAGGCTGCGCCAAAACCGTTATCGATGTTCACAACAGTAACGCCGCTTGCGCAAGAAGTCAGCATGCTGAGTAAAGTCGTCACCCCTTGAAGATTCGTTCCGTATCCGATGCTGGTTGGAACGGCAATCACAGGAACGTCTACTAAACCGCCAACGACACTGACAAGCGCACCTTCCATACCGGCGATGACAATCACGACGCTAGCGCCTTGGATGTCTTCGAGACGATTGAAGAGGCGGTGAATACCAGCAACTCCGACGTCGTAAATACGTTTGACGTGATTTCCGAATGTCTCAGCAGTGACAGCCGCTTCTTCGGCAACAGGAATGTCGCTTGTGCCCGCTGTTACGACTGCGATGTAGTGTTCATGTTTTGGTGCGATTGGGTTAAGGACGAAGGTACGTCCGAGTGGTTCATAGACGCCTTCAGGGAAAGCAGATTTTAGAGCTTCACCTTTTTCAGCGTTCACGCGTGTCGCAAGAATGGCTGTTTTATGCTCATTCATTGCAGTGATGATGCCAATCAATTGCTCAATGTTTTTTCCTTCACCATAGATGATTTCTGGAAATCCATTGCGCTTTTGGCGAGAAAGATCAATGGCCGCGTAACCAATGTCTTCAATCCCTTTCAAAAGGGTGGACGCTTCTTCAATCGAGAGGCGTCCATCTTTCACTTGTTGTAGAATTTCTTCTTGCTTCATATTATTTATCTTCAACGATAACAGATAATCCATCGCGGATAACTGTTACTTTTGCGTCTGCTCCTTGAAGTTCGAAGGCACGTGCAAGAGCTTCGTCAAATGTTTTCGCTAATTCCATATGCATGTTTGTGATAAGACTTGGTTCAACTAAGTCAGATACAAAGATTACGTGGTGATGCACTAGAATACGCGCTAAGATTTGTGAAGTCCATTGGTCTGGCACTGTTTCAAGTCTTGGAGTGTTAATGGCTTGGTCTAAGAAATCTTTAGGATCTTTAACGTCAGCTAAGTTACGGTAGAAACCTTCACCACCGTGACCATCTTGACATCCAGCAACCATGATAATCACGCCGCCTTCTTTGTTTGTTGCTTCAGCAGCAGTCATACCTTTAACCGCTTGGTAGATGTTTTGGTCTAATGGGAAACCACCATTTGTTGAAACGGCGATGTCGCAAGGGATCTTAGTTACATGAGCTAATTCACGAACGAATTCGCAACCTACTTTATGGGCTTCAACCATGTCTCCGGCAAATGAACCGATGATATGTTTTTCACCGTCTAATACAACGTTTACGATGAAGGCTAAGTTTGCAGTACGTGCTGCATATAACATATCTTCGTGGATTGGGTTGTGGTCTAAGTTACCAGTACGTGATTTGTCTGAATCGATAAAATCACCACTGTGGTTAGCCATAATTGTTTTATATGAAGCAACCCCAGGAAGAACTGATTTACGTCCACCAGAGAATCCAGCGAAGAAGTGGCTTTCGATAAATCCTTCAGCGATTAATAAGTCTGCTTCAGCAGCGATACGGTTGATGATGCAGTCACCACCTGAAGGTAATTGACCGATTTTAACCATGTCTTCGTCGTTTGTAGAAATATGCATTACGATTTCTTCGTTGTCCACGATTTCTTGACCGTATTTGTTAATTAACTCTTCACGAGTTGAAGGACGGTGGAAACCAGTCGCAACTAAAATACGGATACGAGCGTCTGGGTTTACGCTACGGATACGACGTAAAATGATTGGTGTAATGATATGTGAAGGAACTGGACGTGTATGGTCAGAACTGATTAACACGATATCTTTTTTACCTTTTGCTAATTCTTCTAATGTTTGGCTACCAATTGGGTTATCCATTGATTTTTCCACTGTTTCTTGTTCAGAAAGTGGGTTGTGATAGTTTTCAGCTTTTGATTCAAGTAATCCAGCAAAGTTTTTGTCAGGAATTACAGCAGTAATAGATTTTTTGTCATAAGGTAGTTTAATTTCGACCATGATAACATCTCCTTAAATTTTTAATACGATTATAAGTATACATAAAATAGTGCACCCAGAAGTCTCAAACGTTAGTAACATTTGTTAACGTTATTTTCTGTGATAAGATGATAATAGTGTGTATAGGAATTTGCGTTAGAGGAGTGTTCAATTTGAACAGCGAAGAATATTTAATTCAATTTTTAGAAAAAGAAAATACCCCTATTATAAAGAAGAAAAAACATATGTACCTTGCTTATCGTGGGTTAGAACAAGCGTATACGTATGTGTTAATCGATGGGGTTGTAAAGACAAGTATCATTATGAATGATGGCCGTGAGTTTAATTTAGATTATGTGACACCGGTCGATATTGTTTCATTGGTACGTGATGAGGTGTCAAACTACACATCTGCACCATTTAACGTCCGTATCGAAAGCGATGAAGCAACATTCTACCGTATCCCTCGTATTAAGTTTTGGGAATACGTGAAAAACGACCAACAGTTGCAAGATTACGTGCGTGAATATTACCGTAATAAATTATCTGAAACCATCGAATCGTTGCAATATATGACGATGAACGGGAAAAAAGGAGCAGTATGTTCTTTCCTATATAAATTAGTGAATCAATTTGGGGTGGAAGCAGAAGGCGGCATCTTGATTGATTTCAACGTTACGAATGAGGATATCGCAGGATTTTGTGGAATCTCTACTCGTAATAGCGTGAACCGCATTATTCATGACCTTAAAGAAGAAGGCGTTGTTAAAATCTACAACCAAAAACTCGTGGTATTAGACAAAGCTTATTTAGAAGAATTTACAGGACGCGAAAGCTTTTAATAAAGAAAGAAGGAACCGAGAATGGATGAAAAAGAAGCACGATTACGCGAATTGCTGAAGGAAGTTGGAAAAATTGTTGTCCCATATTCAGGAGGGATTGATAGTAGTTACCTATTAAAAATCGCCGTGGATACGCTTGGTCGTGATAATGTCATCGCAGCAGTAGTGAACTCTGAGTTGTTCTCAGACCGTGAATTTAGTGAAGCAATTGACCTTGGAACGGAAATGGGTGCGCGTGTGCTAGGGCTTGAAATGGAAGAACTCTCTGATCCACATATCGCCTCAAATACACCAAACAGCTGGTACTATAGTAAGAAAATGCTCTATCAAACGATCAAAAAGAATGTAGAGAGCGAAGGGTTTACCGTACTTTCAGATGGGTTAATTATGGATGACATCAATGATTATCGCCCAGGTGTGAAGGCGCGTAATGAAGAAGGCGTACGTAGTCTCTTACAAGAAGCAGGTTTATATAAATCAGAAATTCGTGAGTTAGCCAAACGTGCAGGCGTTACTAACTGGAACAAAACTCCTTCATGCAGCTTAGCGTCTCGTTTCCCTTACGGAACACGCATTACTCCTGAAAAAGTAGAAGCAGTCTTCAAAGCGGAAGAATACTTCATACAACGTGGGTTTGAACCAGTACGTGTTCGCGTACATCAAGACTTAGCGCGTATCGAAGTCGGCGCAGACCAAATCGAAAAACTCGTGAAGAATCACGAAGAAATTAACAAGATGATGCAAGACTTAGGGTTCTTATTTGTAACGGTTGACCTTCAAGGGTATAAATACGGCCGTATGAACGACCAACTCGACGAAAAGACAAAGAAAGCAGCGGTAGAATAATGATGGCAACTCCACAAGAGGTTCTCGATTTCTGGTTTGTGGAATGTGAGCCTGCCGATTGGTTTAAGAAATCAGAGGAATTCGATAACGAAATTCGCTCGCGTTTTCTTGAGACTTACGAAGCGATTGTTGCTGGGGAAACTGCCGACTGGCGTAGTAGTGCAAAAGGCCGTCTAGCAGAAATTATCGTGCTAGACCAATTTTCTAGAAATATGTTTAGGGATGATGCTAAGGCGTTTGCTTCAGATGCATTAGCAGTTGAACTTGCCAAAGAGGCGCTGTCCGACTGGGATGAGTTCACTGTTCAAGAACGTAGCTTTGTCGTGATGCCGTTTATGCATTCGGAGTCATTAGCCGTGCATGATTGGGCGGCAAAATGGTTTGACGAACCAGGGCCCCTGCGTGAATCATCGCTGCTGCAGATACGGCTGGAACGCCTGCTGCTGTCAATGGACCAGCGAAGGTTTGAGACGCAATCGTTGAACCGGCAGTGGTTGAAGCTGTCGCAGCCCCCATTAAAATACCAGAAAGAGGAGCTAAGACGAAGGCTGGCATGTTCATCGCTTCAAGAAGAGCAATCATATCGACTTGCAATGCAGAAGCTTTGATAATTCCCGCGATGGTACCCGTACCGATTAACAGAATTGATACGCCAATCACTTTGCTAAGACCGAATTCAGTGAATTCAACTGTGTTTTTCGCATTACCTGTTACAACAATCGTCACTAAACCACCAAGAGGAAGTGCGATTAATGGGTCCACGCTGATTCCAGCGATTGAGCGAAGGGCAAGAAGGGCGATTACAACGATTGGTCCAAGCATGGCTTTGAAGAAAGAGAGAGACACGCCGCTTGTTCCAGATTCGTCAATACCGTCAAATTCATGAGCGCCGCCTTTTTTAGCAAGCAATCCAGCGAGAATAATCGCTACGAATAATGCGATAAAGGCAGGAATTAAGTTTTTCACCATCAACGCTGTAAGGTCGATTCCGAACGCTTCGGATGCGGCAATCGTATTTGGGTTTGGTGAAATGATATTTCCGGCTTTACCACCACCAATCATCGCAAGTAAAATACCAGCTTTAGAAAGGTTTGCTTTTTTCGCAATGGCGATGGCAATTGGAGCTACTGTGATCACGGCGATATCGATGAAGACCCCAACAGCACAAATAATCATTGTGGCAATCGCAATCGCGGCAATTGCGCGTTTTTGGCCAAGTTTCTTTACAATCGTATCGGCAATCGTTTCAGCCGAGCCTGTCTTAATTAATGCTCCGGCTAAAATCCCACTCGTCATGATACGAAGAACTGGAGACATCATGCTTTGAGCGCCAGTAACCATGGCTTTTACCGTTTCGGCAAGACCGCCACCTCCGATAATTCCCCCAATCAGAGCCCCGAAGATTAAACTGTAGGCTGGATGAACTTTTTTAACAATCAAAATAATAGCAAGTACGAGACCGACTAAGGCCCCTAATGTTGAAAAGGTTGGTGCTGTCATTTTAGTTTCCTCCTATTGAACTGCTTTGATTAAACGAAATACTTGTTCCACGCTGCGAATCATATTTTCGCGCGCAGTTTCTTTTTCCATCGCTTCTTGAACGGTGATGACTCTTCGTAAAATTGGGAAGAAAGCATCGATGCCGTTCTCGTTACATACCCCAGCGTCTGGTGTGAGGCATCCTGCAAAGGCGAGGACTTTCTTATCGTGTTTTTTCGCAAGATGAGCAACGCCGATTGGAGCTTTTCCAAGGGCTGTTTGACTATCTAAGCGTCCTTCACCGGTGATGACAAAGTCGGCATCCTTCATTTCGTCTTCGAGTCCTGTTTCTTCGAGGACAATCTTAATGCCGCTCTCAAGAACAGCA
Source organism: Streptococcus sp. 263_SSPC (assembly GCF_001071995.1). Lineage (GTDB taxonomy): Bacteria > Bacillota > Bacilli > Lactobacillales > Aerococcaceae > Granulicatella. The sequence continues at coordinate 73,537 of NZ_JVNU01000025.1, read as the reverse complement.
TTTGTATATGTGAGAAACGCAAATCCCATTCCTCCGGCTGCCCCCGTACCTGGGTAGAGGCGGTCGGCATGGTCAAAGGTTTCTTTCGATAATTCGGCGTAGTGGAGAAGCGCCTCGTCGAGTTCCTTCACCATTTCTGGGGTAGCTCCTTTTTGTGGACCGTAAATGGCACTCGAGCCCATTGGACCACAGAGCGGATTTGTTACGTCACATGCCACGCGGAAAGTGCAGTCTTTTAATTCTGGCAAGACATTTTCAGCCTGGATACGCGCAATCGATTGAAGACCCGCGCCTCCGTATGCGACAGGAGCACCGTTCTTATCTAGGAAATCATATCCGAGCGCTTGTAGCATCCCAATACCACCATCGTTTGTGGCACTTCCTCCGATTCCCACGATAAAATGACGACAACCATTATCGATGGCATCCTTAATTAATTCGCCGACACCGAATGTTGTAGTATGCATTGGATTGCGTTTTTCATCAGGAACTAGCGTAATCCCTGCGGCTGCAGACATTTCGATGATTGCTGTTTTTGGACGCGTCCCGTCCGCTTTTAAGATTCCGTATTTGGCAGTTACTGGTTCTCCTAATGGTCCAGTGACGCTCACATGAACGATTTCACCTCCCATCCCGATGGCTAATGCTTCGACCGTTCCTTCACCACCGTCTGCGAGTGGCCGAACAACCACATCGGCTTCAGGATAGACGACCTGAACACCTTCCTTGATGGCCTGACCCGCTTCCAGTGAAGACAAGCTACCTTTTAGTGAATCGATCGCAACGACTACTTTCATTTCCATCCCTCCTTATTGTTGTAAAATCATTATATCAAGCGCTTACAATTAAAATTATTGCGAAAGATGGGAATTTTTATGAATTTGAAAAAGATAAAAAGGAAGGGTGCTGGTTTCATTCTGTCAGGGTGATTTTTTCGAATATTACAACGCTGTAATACACCAAAAAAGGACGAAGCGCATAGGGGTGGGAATGTGCAAAAATTCTCGAACAAAAACCGAATATGAGATTAAAAAATCCTTCCTATTTTGTAATAAAAGATTAATCAGTTTACCATTGTTTTTCGCCTTATTTTTCGGTAACATAAATAAGCAGATTTGAGAGAAATTAGGAGATATACATAATGAAAAGTCCTCGTACATGGGTGAAGAAAATCGTCTGTGCACTCAGCATTTTCGCTGTAGGAGCAACTACGGTGACACCAGCAATTTATGCGCAAGATAACGCAAAAGCAAAAGAGGAAGCAGCTGCGATTGAAGATGTGAAAAGCTACATCGCAATCGAGCAAACGAGCGGAAAAATTTTGATGCAAAACAATCAAGATGAAGTTCGCGGGATTGCTTCCATGAGTAAAATGATTTCACAATATTTAATTTTAGAAGCGATTAAAAATGGAGAAGTAACTTGGGAAACACAAATCCCAGTAAGCGACCGCGTTCACCAATTGAGTGCGAACTATAGCTTATCAAACGTGCCACTCTTACCAAGTGAAAAATACACGATTAAAGAATTATTCGACGCGATTTCCATCTATTCAGCCAACGCCGCAACATTAGCGGTGGCCGAGTATATCGGAGGTTCTGAAGCCAATTGGATTGAACGAATGAAAGCCAAACTCGATGAGTGGGGCATTAAAGACGCGACAATTATCAATGTAACGGGTCTACCGAATAAATATGGCGGCGCTGATAAGAATCCGTCTTATGGTGATGAAGATGAAAATAGCATGTCAGCCCGTTCGGTGGCGATTATCGCGAAGAACTTGGTGAATGATTTCCCTGAGATTTTAAAAGTATCATCGATTTCCACACAAACATTCCGACCAAATAGTTCAGGAACAACGAAGATGGATAACTTTAACTACCTGCTTCCAGGACTGCTCTTCGAATATGAAGGAGTAACAGGGTTGAAGACAGGAACGAGTGATGCCAGCGGTGCGTCGATTACAACGACTGCTACACGCAACGGCTTCTCGGTGATTGTCGTATCGATGGGGTCTAAAGAACCACTTAATCGGTTCAAAGTAACAAGACATCTATTAGATGAAGTGTTCAAGAAATATGAAGGCCTTCTTGTTGGCGCACCTGGAAAATCAGTGCAAAACTTGGCACCTATCCAATTAGAAGGTGGAACGGAAGAAACGCTTGGCGTGGATTACGGGAAAACCTTTATTGCGGCCGTACCAAAAGGAACAGCACTAAGTCAGATCAAAATTTCATTCACACCTTCTGATGACGTGAAGACTGAAGATGGCAAAGTGAAAGCTCCTGTGACGGCAGGGCAAACGGTCGGGACATTGAATTTTGAAATGCCAGGAGAAAACCTTGGCTATGTCGACGGGAAAGACCACGGAACGGTGGAAGCCTTAGCCGCATTTGATGTAGAAAATTCGAACGTCGTGACAGAAGGCATGCGTGGAGCGAAAGGATTTATAGGCCAAATGGTTCAAAAAGTTCAAGACTTCTTTGGGGGCATTTGGAGTAAAATCCAAAGTGTCTTCTCACCAGAAACTTCGAACTAGGAATTTTTGCTAAAAGGCTTGCACTTTTCACTAGAGACGTGTACAATTTTAGACAAATGATACAGTATGAATAGTAACTGCGATCCTTTTGTAGAGAGCTAGTGGTTGGTGAAAACTAGTAAAGAGAGACCAGCGAATCCACATACGGTGCGAGAGCGAAAACATTGATTAAGCTATCCGGAGAAAACCGTTATCCCACAAATGAGCGCAATGGAAACATTGAAACCGGGTGGTACCGCGAAGAAAATTACTCTACTTCGTCCCTTAGACAATTGTCTGGGACGGAGTATTTTTTTATACTGAAAACACAAAATGGAGGGAAAACTATGCTAGATATCAAACGCATTCGTGAAAATTTTGAAGAAGTGGCTACAGCTCTAGGAAACCGTGGAGTTGACCGCGCAACAGTGGAAGAGTTACGTGACTTAGATGAAGAACGTCGCGCACTCATCACTAAAACAGAACAATTAAAACAATACCGTAATACGGTAACAGAAGAAATCTCTCTTCTAAAACGCAACAAGGAAGATGCAACAGAGAAAATCGCTGAAATGAAACAAGTCGGCGAAGACATCAAAGCAACAGACGCTCATTTAGCAGAAGTGGAAGAAAAAGTAGAATACATCGCATCTCGCTTACCAAACACAGCGGCAGAAGGCGTGCCAGTAGGGGCAGACGAAACAGAAAACGTAGAAATTCGTCGTGAAGGAACTCCTCGCGTATTCGATTTTGAGCCAAAACCTCACTGGGAAATTGGTGAAGGATTAGGCATCTTAGACTTCGAACGCGGAGCTAAAGTATCAGGAAGCCGTTTCTTATACTACAAAGGCCTTGGAGCTCGCCTAGAACGTGCAATCTACAACTACATGCTTGATTTACACGTTGAAAAACATGGCTACACAGAAATGATCACACCTTACATGGTGAACGAACAATCAATGTTCGGTACAGGTCAATTCCCTAAATTCAAAGAAGATGTGTTCCAATTAACAGATGAACGCAACTTAACATTAATCCCAACAGCAGAAGTTCCACTTACAAACTACTACGCAAACGAAATCTTAGACGAAGCGCAATTACCAATCTACTTCACAGCGCTTAGCCCATCATTTCGTTCTGAAGCTGGTAGCGCGGGCCGCGATACTCGTGGATTAATCCGTCTTCACCAATTTAACAAAGTAGAAATGGTGAAATTCGCGAAACCAGAAGATTCATTCGATGAATTAGAAAAAATGACAGACAACGCGGAAGATGTATTACGCGGATTAGGCTTACCATTCCGTACAATCGTGTTATGTACTGGGGATATGGGATTCTCAGCAGCTAAAACATATGACGTTGAAGTGTGGATTCCAGCGCAAGATACTTACCGCGAAATCAGTTCTTGCTCAAACTGCGTGGACTTCCAAGCGCGTCGTGCGAAAATTCGTTTCCGTCGTGAAGACAGCGGAAAGATTGAATTGGTGCACACATTAAATGGTTCAGGGTTGGCTGTAGGACGTACTGTGGCAGCTATCCTTGAAAACTACCAGAATGAAGACGGTAGCGTGACAATCCCTGAAGTACTTGTACCATACATGGGTGGCGTTACAAAAATTGGTTAAAAGGAACTTTGTTCCAATAAAAAGATGAAATAGGGTGGAGCAGTCATAAGCTTCGGACTTTTCTAGACATCTTCATAGTAAAGGCTATAAGGGCACCGGGTTGAGCCAAAGTCTCAACTCCTGCCGAACTTCAAAGAGGGGCATTGCGGATAAACCGCAGTGCCCCTCTAATTCATTTCGGCTGCAAATCCTTATAGCCTTTACTATAGAGTCTGGGAAGACCTCCGCTTATCTTATTCTACTCGTGCTCATCTTTTTATTGGAACAAATCCTTTTTTATATCCCTCATACGGACAAGTACTTCAAAGTTTTTCCGCTGAGGAAGGCTAGGGTGGAGGAGAAAGTGCCAAGCACTCTCTGCCTCCGTTCCTTTTCCCCGCCCTCCAGAAATACGCTTCACACAGACCGCGCTCACCAATCCATTCAGAACCCACCCAACAAGGTTTAATAGACTGGTTTTACGCCGTGTGAATGTGCTCTAATAAAAACACAAAAGCTCCTCGGAGACTATAGTAGTGAGAATAGCGAGTGTAACCGAAGAGAATTACGGACTCTGGAAATTCATTTTCTAGAGTCCGTTTGAAATTCGGTAGGAATTGAGGCTTCGGCTCAATCCGGTGCAGCTGTTCTCACTACTATGTAGGCCTCCGAAGGAGCTAGTAGTGTTTTTACTTTATTTAGCAATTGTAACATTCAACGTGCGTAAGAAGCGGTCCATTAAACTGTTGTTGGTTTTGTGCTCCTCCTGAATGGCTTTGGCGAGCGCGACTTTGTCTGTGATGATTCCGTTTACCGGGCTGTCTACGTATTTCTCGAGGGCCTCATCCGTATTAATGGTCCAGACAAACACCTCATGTCCTGTCTCCTGCGCATGCAGTACCGCCAGTTCCTGGTAAGAAAAATCTTCCACCACATAGAAATCCACCTTCGCGTCTCCAAACCCGCCAAATTGGATGGGAATGACGAACCCAGTCGTGATTTCAGGTGCTTTTGCTTCGAGTTCTTCCATGACTTTCAAATCAAGGGACATGACCTTGTTTGAGTTGTCGATGGCGAGCTCTTTGTATTTTGCGATGAAAAGATCTACGTAGTTTGCAGGTTCGCCGCCATGTGGCTTAAGCTCGATGACGAGTGGCATGCCGATTTCTTTGGCCGCTTTGAAAAACTCTTCAAAGGTAGGAATATGGCTCTTAAAGTCGTCTTGTTCAATCGGAAGACCACGAACCTCGTCTAAGGTCATATCTTGAACGCGTTTATTCAGACCGGCTAATCGCTTCAAGTTATAGTCGTGCATAACGACGAATTGATTGTCTTTCGTCAGAAGAATATCCATCTCCACCATATTGGCGCCAGCTTCTTTAGCCGCTTTAATGCCTTCAATTGAATTCTCAACGGCCTCCTCAACATAGCCACGGTGACCGATGATGATAGGGTCGTTTGCCGATTCCGTCCGGTAAGTGGTGAGCGTTGTGAGAACCCCGCTTCCTGTTACAAAGAGAAGGGCAAAGGCCGTTACGATTTTACGTTTATGCTTAATTTCCTCGTGGTGATGATACACTTCAAGCGACGCCAACTTGTTATCGTGAATGATTTTTGTCATTACAATAAAAGTAGCAATCTTCGTATAAAGGATGATGAATCCTTGAAGCAGTTTTGCGACGGCGAGAACACTACTTAACAGAAGCGTATTCGAGCCGTTCGGGTCTAAAAATTCAACGAGAGCGACACTACCAATCGAGATGAAAATAACAAGAATGGCTAGCACCCCTTCGACGACTGCCGAAATCAGGAGCAGGCGCCAAACGTTTTTCTTCGTCAGCTTCCAGCTCGTGATGATATTTTTTGTAAATGGCTGGTCGGTAAGAATCTGAAGCGGAATCGCAAGCGAGCTTCGTGCGTGAAGGTAGAGCAACACGACGACCAGTCCTAAGTAGAAGAGAGTACCGGCACTCGTCTTAGTGATTTCACCCGTGATAAATTCCGGAATGGTAATCTTTTTAGAAATAAACGTCAGCTCACCGATATTGACGATGGGTAAGAGCGTTAAAAAGTACAGCCAGAACGTAATAAAGTGGCCATTTAGCAGCTGTTTCAGTTCTGAGAACGCATTTTGAATACTACTGCGCCATGAAAAATGAATGCCGCGAATTGTTCCGTAAATCATGAAGATGAGAATTGAGAACTCCATGAAAATAAGAAACGCGAACGCCAATAAATAGAGAATCAGGAGTGGGATGGATCCCGGACTCAGCAGGACTGTCTTGAAATTGGCGAAGTTCAAGTTGGATTGCCCAGTAATAAAGAGCATTCCGCGAAAAATAAGCGTGAGTAGTCCGAATCCAAACACGGATATAAAAAATTGTAAGAAAATGGAATTGCGTAAATACATCCAGCTGTTTTGCGTTAAATTGCTTAATGTAAAGCGGATGGTTTTCCATACGGGGATTTTTTGATTCATAAAGCCTCCGATGTGTAAAAAGTTCGTTAGATTCACCTTAGCACGAACGAAATAGAAGCGCAAGTTACTCTAAAATGGTATTGAAAAATACGGTAATAGAACTTATAATGGTGAAAGTAATCAAAAAATAGAAAAGCTTTTCAGGAGGGAATCATGAAAAAAAAACTGTTAACATTATTCTGTTTAGTAGCAACTGTATTACTTGCTGCTTGTGGCGTAAAAAAAGTAGACGCTGGTGAATCTATCAAAACCACTTTTACTGGGTTAGATACAAAAGGGGAACTTGTATATCAAGTAGATACTCAAGAGTTAGTAAAAGAGTTCTTAGTAGCAAACCCTAAAGCAGATGCGAAAACAGAAGCAGAAGTTCGTGTAGCTGCAACAAAAGTGAAAGTAACACCAAGCAAGACAGAAGGATTATCAAACGACGAAGAAATTACTTTCACATTCGCTTCAGATAAAGATGCTGAAAAATACTTTAATCTTCCAAAAGAAACAAAAGTGAAAGTCAGCGGCTTAAAAGAAGCGAAAAAATTAACGGCTGAAGAATTAGCGAAAATTACTTCATTAGAAGTGGAAGGCTTTAACAAAGGTGGCCGTGCAGAAGTTCATGTGACAGATTCTAAATTGTCATTCTTACGTTTCAAAGTTGAAAACAATGGCAAATTAGAAAATGGAAAAGATGCCAAAATCGTGTTAGACGGTAATTTCGCTAACTTATTAGAAGACAGAGGTTATGTATTAGAAGGCGACGGAAGCTTTACACTTCCTGTTAAAGGATTGAAGACAGTTGCTGAAAAACTTGATGACGCTAAGAACAAAGACGAAATTATTGCAAAACTAAAAGAAGAAGTGAATAAGAAATTTAGTGGAAATGATAAAGTAACATTTGATAAAACTTATTATCGTGGTCTAGCGAATAATGTTGATAATTCATATTCGTATGGGGATGAGATTGTTCGCGGTAATGGGAACTTAGTAATGACGCTTCAAGTGGAAACGAGCTTTGGATTCAAAAACGTGTATGCGGTTGGATTTACAAATCTTATAACGAATGAAGAGGGCAAGATGGAACTTAAAGACGCACGTGTCATTTCAACAACGTATGCGGACTTTTCTACAGCAACTCAAAAATTAGAATCAATCGGTTATACAGAAGTTAAATAATTGAATTAGAAATTGCTTGGAGAGTATTCTCCAAGCAATTTTTTTTAGGTGGGACCTCGTTGCCCAAAATTCACTTATAAGTGAATTTCGGGCAAGTTACGCCAGGAGCGTTTGTCTCTTCAAAAATGCCGTCTTTATCGCGTTTTTCAGGGATGATGACTCATCTCTAGCACCAACCCAATTTCTCTGTTTTTCACCAAAACCTCATAACAGCGCGCTTTCTAGCACTTCACTTTTTTGCAAAAAAATCTCATTTTCTTACAATCCCAAAGAACGTTGCGGTTTTATAACAACAGCAATGGAGGATAACAACCAATGTGAATTACTGACTCTAGGGTGAAACCCGTAGAGTCAGTTTGAAGCTTGGTAGGAATTGAGACGATAGGCTCAATCCGTTGCCCCATTGCAGTAGTTATAAAATGAACCGCAACAGTTCAAAAGGGATTGTAAGAAAAAACGCAAGTTTTGTTTTTTTTTTTAAGAAGCGCTATGCAACAGAAAGATGCCCCTGCATTGCAGGGGCATCTTTCTATTGTTTATTCAACTCGTTTACGAGATCAATCATACTCAAATCATGCGAGCAGATCACCGTTTTCCCTTTGATTTCAGGAAGAGCAAAGTTGCTCAAAATAATCTTATAATCAGATTTTTCTAAAATATCTAAGGAGATTTCAAGCTGGTCATGCGTATGATACTCGAAGCGGTTTGCCGCGTTGTGTTCCAAATACGATGCCAAGAATTTTGGATAGTACTCATCGAAGTCGTTTAAGATCAACACCTTGATTTTCTCTTGTTTGGCTTGCAACTGAGCAACAAGACCTTCCCAGTGCGTGTAGAACGTATAAATCAAGTGCGAAATGTTTCGTTGACGCTTCACGTTCTTGATTTCTTGTTGGTACTCCTCAAGAAGCGCTGCAACATCGTTGTAGAATTCAGGCGAGAGCGACTTGAAGAAGTTCATCAATGGTTTCTTCTTATCGAATAAGATGAAGTCTGAGTGCACTTCGATACGCTCTAGTTGAGACGTGTTATGTAAGTGCCACAATAGTAAATCATAGTTTTCGCATTTCAAGTCGTAGCGTTTTTCAAGACTTTGGATATTCGTCACTAATGTATCAAATGATAGGCGGTCACGAACTTTTTCCTGACGAGCGGCTGAGAATTCTTCAACAGTTAGGAAGAAGTGCGGTTGTAAGAAAATCGAGAAGGATTGTTCCAGAATTTCAGGCGTTACCATGATTCCAGTTTCTTTCACGAATTGCTCAACGATTTTATCTAAACCATCTAATTGATTGTAGTAATCGTAGAATTTATCTTTGCTTTCGAAGTTTTGTACGAAATGCCCTTGATAAGCGCGGAAGAAGTTCACCGTGAAAATCATCTTGAAGACACGGAATCCTTCAAAGCTTTGTGGGAAGTTCGAAGACTTGAAAAGGTCTACTAGAATTTTTTCTAGAGAAGCTTCGTCTACAAAGTCGAATGGCCATTCGAAAAAAGGTGTCTTTTCAGCAAAGTATTGAATGAAGAAGAAGCGAATGTCCTGTTCATTTCCAATAAATTTCATGTTTTTCTTCGAGATTTGGAAATCGAATTTTTTCTTTAAGCTATTGTTGATTTTTTGGATATAACGATTCAATGTTGAAGTCGTAATGAATAGTTTTTGTGTCATTTCTGCAACAGTGGTTTCTTCGTGTAAGAATAATTGTTCCAGAATTTCGTAGCAAATAGAATGTGAATAATAATAAGGATAAACCACTTCGGTACTTAAGTTTTGTGGTAATTCAATTCGCACCCCGTTCGTCGAGAAGAGGATGTCTAAACCATCAATCTTATCGCGTAAAAATGCGAGGTCGATTTTGATGGCGCGGGTAGAAACTTTAAAAGTTTTTGCGAGTTCGTCGATATGAACCCAGCCGTTTGCTTGAACTAAATAGTCGACAATATCAATTTGTCGGTTTTGATTTTTTGAAAGTAATGCTCTCATTTCTTTCTCCCTTTTCTTGTTAGTTGTGTCACACACTAAATTGCTAAAATACAATATATCACACTTTAGGTGTAAATAATACCTATTTATAACTTGAAAAGAATGAAAATAATTCTAAGAAAAATGAAAATGAAAACGATAAAAATGTAAATAAAATATTTTTTCAAAAAATACGAGTTATCTATTGCATGAATTGTCAGAATATTATATACTACTCTCAAGTTGAAAAATTCATCCATGAAAAGAGGGATCTTATGAAATTAAAGAAATTCACATTAGGCGCTGTGGTTGCAGCAATTTTAGCAGGTTGTGGAAACGCAGCAGATAGTAATACAGTCAAAATCGGAGGGAACTTCGAGTTAACAGGGAACGTAGCGACTTACGGTTCTTCTATGAACAACGGTGCTCAATTAGCCGTTGAACAAAAAGGGAAGTTATTAGATAAGGAATTAAAATACGTTTCATACGATAACAAATCAGACAAAACAGAAGTAGCTTCAGTAGCGAAGAAATTAGCTTCTGAAAAAGTGGTCGGCGTAGTCGGACCAGCAACAACAGGGGATGCTTCAGTATCAATCCCAGTAAACGAACAAGCAAAAATCCCAACAGTCTTCCCAGCAACAACAGGGGACGGCGTTACATTGAAAAACGCAGAAGATGCATCTTCAGTATATGAATACATCTACCGTGTATGTTTCTCTGACAGCTACCAAGGGGTTGTAGGAGCGAACTTTGTACACAAGAAATTCGGAAATGCTAAAGTAGCCATCTTACAAGATACAGGTAATGACTACTCTAAAGGGTTAGCAGATGCCTTTGAAAAAACTTACACTGACAGCAAAATCGGTGGAACAGTTGTCACTCGTGAATACTACCAATCAAAAGACACAGACTTCCAAGCAGTATTAACAACATTGAAATCTAAAGACTTCGATGTATTATATGTTCCTGGTTACTACGAAGAAGTTGGTCTAATCATCAAACAAGCACGTGAAATGGGTATCACTCAACCAATCGTTGGTGGGGACGGACTTTCAAGTGACAAGTTAGCAGCATTAGCAGGTAACAGCTCAAACCTTTCTAACGTTTACTACACTTCACACTTCTCAACATTAAGTGATGATGCAGACGTTCAAGCGTTCGTTAAAGCGTACAAAGAAAAATATGGTGCAAACCCAGATACTTTCGCCGCTTTAAGTTATGATGCCACTCAATTGTTAATGAAAGCTATCGAAAAAGCAGGTTCAACTGATCCTCAAGCAATCACAAAAGCTTTAGCAGAAACAAAAGACTTCGATGGTGTCACAGGTACATTCTCAATGGGTGCAGACCACACACCAGTGAAATCAGCAGTTGTCATCGAGTTCCAAAACGGACAAGAAGTAAGTGCTCAAGAGTACTCAGCTGATTAATTTTAGTTATAACAGTATTTGTCAAGAGAGGCACGAAGGGGACTTCCGCCTCTCTTTTCCACTAGATAAAGGATAGATTTGAAAGGAGAAAATATATGGAGTTGTTAGTTCAACAATTGGTAAACGGGCTTGCAGTCGGAAGTATTTACGCGTTGATTGCACTTGGATATACCATGGTTTATGGAACAATTAAGCTCATTAACTTCGCACACGGGGATGTGTACATGATGGGGGCGTTCATTGGATATTTTGCCGTAATGGTCTTGAAGATGAATGTATTCGTAGCGCTTTTAGTAGCGATGGTTGCCTGTGCGGTCTTAGGGGTTGTGATTGAACGTGTGGCGTATAAGCCGCTTCGTAATTCGACTCGTGTAGCAGCGTTAATTACGGCTATCGGGGTGTCATACCTACTAGAAAATGCAATGAGTTATTTCTTTGGAGCGGAATCTCGTCCGTTTCCCTCTGACTTTGGAACTGAAACCATCACCTTATTTGGAGACGTTTCTGTGAACGGAAAGCAAATTTTGATTTTCGGGGTTACCGTTGTCTTAATGGCGTTATTACAATTTATCGTACGTTATACAAAAATGGGGAAAGCCATGCGTGCGGTTGCCGTGGATGAGCAAGCCGCTCAACTCATGGGGATTGACGTAGACGGAGTCATCTCATTTACATTCGCGCTCGGTTCAGCGCTTGCCGGGATTGCGGGTGTGCTTGTTGGGGTGTACTACAATACCATCTCAACAACAATGGGGATTACAGTCGGACTGAAAGCCTTCGTTGCGGCCGTACTTGGTGGTATCGGTAGCATTCCTGGGGCCATGGTCGGTGGGTACCTCATCGGTCTATTAGAAACAATGGTAAGCTTCTTCGGTTACTCACCATATCGTGACGGAGTCGTTTACTTCCTATTATTCATTATTTTAATCGTGTTACCAGCTGGATTGTTTGGTAAAAATGTCAGAGAGAAAGTGTAGGTGAAGAAGATGCAAAGATTTCATAAAAAGAATATTCGTTGGACGCTGTTCGCATTAGGAATGTACGCTCTTCTTTTCGTACTTGTACAAACAGGAGTGATTAACTTCTACTACGAAAGTACCTTCATTAATATCATGATCAATATCATCTACGCCGTTGGATTGAACCTCATTCTTGGAGTTGCCGGACAATTCTCGCTAGGACATGCCGGGTTTATCGCGATTGGTTCTTATAGCGGTGCGATTCTTGGGAAAATGATGAACGGTCTTCCTGGATTATTTGCTGGGATGGCAGTCGGAGTTGTCATCTCTGTTATCGTCGCGTTCCTTGTTGGATTACCAACGCTTCGTTTAAAAGGGGACTACCTTGCGATTGCGACTCTAGGGGTTGCGGAAATCATCCGTGTAGCCGTGACAAACATGAAAATCACAAACGGTGCTGCCGGTATTAGCGGGGTGCCTTTAACAAACACATGGACGATTACGTATATCGCTCTCGTAGTAACAACCATCTTAATCTTGAACTACACATTCAGTAGCGCAGGTCGCGCCACTTATGCGGTCTTACAAGATGAAATTGCTGCGGAATCCATGGGGGTTCAAGTGACGAAATATAAAATCTTGGCCTTCGTACTGGGAGCTGCTACTGCAAGTATCGGCGGAACACTTTCTGCAACAACACTTGGGGCAGTTACACCAAGTGACTTCACGTTCATGAAATCAATCGATGTATTAATCATCGTGGTATTCGGTGGTATCGGAAGCTTCACAGGTTCATTCGTGGCAGCCGTATTACTTGGAATCATCAACCTTGTCCTACAACCATTTGGACAATTACGGATGATCATCTATGCGGTAGCGTTAATCTTAATCATGATTTTCCGTCCAGGTGGATTGCTTGGGACTTGGGAATTCAAACTAGGAGACTTCAAGTTTTCTAAGAAGAAAGAAACAAAGGAGAGTGGGAAGTGATGTTATTAGAAGTTAATGGACTAACAAAAAACTTTGGCGGACTTTCTGCGGTCTCTAACGTTTCGATGAAAGTAAATAAGGGCGAACTCATCGGACTTATCGGACCAAACGGGGCTGGGAAAACGACTTTCTTCAACTTGTTAACAGGAGTTTATGAGCCAACAGAAGGAACGGTTAGCTTAGAAGTAGATGGACAGTTGAAAAAATTAAACGGACTCGCACCTTACAAGCGTACAAGCCTAGGAATGGCGCGTACCTTCCAAAATATTCGCTTGTTTAAAGATTTAACGGTACTCGAAAATGTAATGATTGCCATGCACGCACACTCGAGCGATTCATTGTTCTCAACATTATTCCGTACGAAGAAATACTATGATATAGAAGCGAAAATGCGCGAAGAAGCGGTTGAATTGCTAAAGATTTTCGAGTTAGATACACTCAAAGATGAAAAGGCGAAAAACTTAGCTTATGGGCAACAACGTGAATTGGAAATCGTTCGTGCCTTAGCGACAAAACCAAAAGTCTTATTCTTAGATGAGCCTGCAGCGGGGATGAACCCTCAAGAAACGGCTCAATTAACCGAATTGATTGCCAAAATTCAAAGAGAATTTGATTTAACCGTTGTGTTAATCGAACACGATATGTCGCTTGTCATGAAAATCTGCCAACGCATTTACGTGTTGGAATATGGAAGACTGCTTGCAGAAGGAACTCCAGAAGAAATCAAACAAAATCCTGCAGTTATTAAAGCGTACTTAGGAGGTGAGTAGATGTTAGAAGTTAAAAATTTATCAGTTCATTACGGAATGATTCAAGCCGTACGTAATGTGGATTTTACAGTCAATGAAGGGGAAATCGTGTCTTTAATCGGGGCAAACGGTGCTGGGAAGTCAACCATCTTGAAGACTTTATCGGGACTCATCCATCCTTCAGAAGGCGAAATCCTATACTTAGGTGAGAACATCGCTTCAACATCTGCGAAGAAAATCGTTGAGAAAGGGCTCGTGCAAGTGCCAGAAGGACGTCACGTATTCCCAGGATTAACGGTAAAAGAAAACCTTGAACTAGGGGCATTTCTACGCAAGGATAAAGAAGAAATTCAAAAAGATATGGAAGCTGTCTTCGAGCGTTTCCCAATCTTGAAAGAACGGAAAGACCAAGATGCACAAACGCTCTCTGGTGGGGAACAACAAATGTTAGCGATGGGCCGCGCGTTAATGAGCCGTCCAAAACTATTGTTCCTCGACGAACCTTCAATGGGGTTAGCGCCAATCTTCATCCGCGAGATTTTCAAAATCATTCAAGAAATCCAAAAGACAGGGACAACGGTTTTACTTATCGAGCAAAATGCGAAAATGGCATTGTCGATTTCAAATCGTGCGTATGTACTAGAAACTGGATCAGTGGTATTGAGCGGTACAGGACAAGAGTTGTTAGAAAGTGATGAAATTCAGAAAGCATATCTAGGAGGGTAATCATGGAAGTTAAAGATTATATGTCAACCAACGTTATTACAGTAACGCCTGAAACAACGGTTATGAAAGCTCTAGACTTAATGAAGGAGCATGACATTCACCGCTTGCCAGTTGTAGAAGACGGAAAGTTAGTCGGACTATTAACAGAAGAACTTGTTGCAGGGCACTCACCTTCAATGGCGACAAGCTTATCAATGCATGAGTTGAACTATTTATTAAACAAGACAACTGCGAGCGAAATTATGCAAAAGCAAGTCTTAACAGTGAAGGCTCATACATTATTAGAAGAAGCAGCGTCACTGATGCGTCAACAAAATGTCGGCGTCTTACCAGTCGTAGATGCGCGTGGACACGTTGAAGGGATTATTACCGACAAAGATATTTTCGATGCGTTTATCGAAATTTCTGGATACAACACTCCAGGTTCTCGTTTATTCATTGAAATTAATGAGGATAAACCAGGTCCTCTGGAAGAAATTTCAAATGTGTTGCGCGAAAACAACGTGAACGTTTCGACAATTTCTGTATTCCATCGCGATGGGAAAGTGCAAGTGGTGCTTCATGTGGACTCTACTGAGCCCGATGAAGTAGCGGACTTTATCGCACAAAAAGGCTATCGCGTGATTTCAGCGATGAGAAAATAGTGGGAACTACGTCCCCCTAGGATAACTCCATAGTATTGATAATAGAGGCACCGGGCCAAGTCTACGTCTTGGCTCCTACCGAGCTTCAAACTGCCACTTAGAAATAAATTTCTTAGTGGCAGTAATTCACATCGGTTGCTTCTCTCTATTATTCATACTATGGAATCCTAGGGGGACTCCGTTTTTTTACCAATTCTGTGATGCGCAGTTATCACGTGATGTCGTTTTGCGGAGTCCGCACTTCATCTTTGGCAAGAAACGGGAAAAAGATTTAAAAAGTGATAGAAATAACTGCACCAGCCTGAGCCTTGGTCTCAGGCCTTGCGAAAGTCAAAGAGCTCCAAAGCGATTCTAGCTATGGAGCTCTAATTCTTTTCGCATGCGAATCGTTATTTCTATGACTATAGAGTCCAAGGATTTTTTTGCAGCGCTACCTTAGTTTTTTCATCGCTAATCACGATTTTGTGATGAACTTGCATCGGGCTCAGTCTTCATCTCAGCTCCTATCTTTGTAGTGTTCATACTATAGAGTCCAAGGATTTGATTAAAATCATGTAGATTAAATACAGTGTTGAGTGGTATTATATAGGTGAAAGCAGAGTAGTGAGAACGTGCTATTTGTATGTTGGTTATGTAGAATATTTTTTCATTTTGATGGAGCCGTCTTTTGAACGGAAGGAGATCTTAGAAATGGTTTTCAAATTAAAGAAAATATTTTTAGTCGTAGTCAGTGGATTGTTTGTAGTATCTTCAATTTTCTCAACGGTTTATGCAGCGCCGGAACTTTCGACAGAGGAATTGCATCAGGTGTTAGATGAGTCGATGGAGAAAAGTAATCAACAGGTCAAGGACAAAGAGCGTTCTTCCGAGAATGGGGTTCCTTTCGATACAAAACATACAATCTTTGTGTTTGGTGATAAGAAGCTAAAAGATGTTAAGTCCGAAGAGGAATTAAAACAGTTAATCCAACAAGCTGATGATGGGACAATCACTACTAAAAACAGCGGGTGGTTAAGTGCGCAAACCTTATTAAATGGGATGAATAAGGAGTTTTGGATTTCTGAAGTTGATGGTCGTTTACAAACGAAGTCGGGCAGCTATGCAGATAAACCACAGGATTTTGAATATCAGAAAATTTCTGAACTTTTAGGAGAGGAATATAGCAGTGATACCAAAGGAATACTAGTTTTCAATGTGGATTATGATACTCCTTTTGGTGGTATTACTGTTGCAAAAGTATTTCCGAATGGAGATGTAAAAATTGGATTGTTATACGACGTAGAAAAGCAGACAGTTCAAGCGAATAAGGGATGGTATTCTTTAAAGGAAATACAGGAAATGATTCAGAAGTATCATGAAAATGACCAGAAAACTTTCGTCGGACAAATGTCGGGAGCAGCAGAGAATTTTCTCTATCCAGCAATCGGATTGGGAGTCTGTGTAATCGGAGTGATTGTTTTCTTCCTAAAAAAACGAAAAGTATAGCGTGATTTTAGCAAAAAAATAAGTTAAAGGGTTAAAGCGTTGTTTTAAAATCCTTGGGCATCTGCATAGTTATTTCTATGACTATAGAGTCCAAGGATTTTTTTGCAACGCTACCTTAGGTTGTTTTTTTCATCGGGAATCACGCTTTTTATGAAAAAACTTGCACCGGACAGAGTTCGCGGAGGGCGTTGAGTGGAGGCGGGGGACGGTGTATAATGGTGGGGAGATTCAAGGAGGTTTTGCGGATGAAATTTGATTTTACAACGGAATATGACAGACGTGGAATGGATGCGCTGGCTGTTGATGGGCTGGGGTTGATTCCAGGGAAGTCGCCAGATAGACCGAAGAAAGGCTTCGATGTGATTCCGATGTGGATCGCGGACATGAGTTTTCCAACCGCACCGACAGTGATTTCGGCGATGCAAAAACGATTGGGACATCCGATTTTCGGGTACTTCATGCCTTCTAAAGAGTACTACGAGAGCATTATTCAGTGGCATGCGCGCCACCATCAAGTAACAGGGTTAACGCGCAAACATATTGGTCATGAAAATGGAGTGCTTGGGGGAGTCGTATCGACTTTAACATCATACGCTGCGCCTGGGGATAGCGTGTTAGTACATAGTCCAACCTATGTCGGGTTTACGCAGTCCTTAAACGATAATGGATTGAAGGCCGTGCATAGCCCGCTCGTGAAAGATGAACAGGGCGTTTATCGTATGGACTTTGAGGATATGGAACGAAAAATCAAAGCGCATAAGATACATGTGGCGATTTTCTGTTCACCGCATAACCCGAGTGGTCGTGTATGGGAGAAAGAAGAAATCGAACGCGCGATGGAGATTTACCGTAAGTACGATGTGATTGTCGTGTCGGATGAAATTTGGTCAGATATTATTTTTAAAGGCCATAAGCATATCCCAACGCAGTTGATTTCAGAAGATGCAAAGAATCGTACAGTAGCCATGTATGCGCCAAGTAAGACGTTTAACTTGGCAGGGCTCGTGGGTAGTTATCATGTAATTTACAATGATGCGTTAAGAGACCGTGTCGAGTCAAAAGGGATGAAGCCGCATTATAACGCGATGAATGTGATGTCAATGCATGCGTTAATCGGGGCGTATCAAGAAGAAGGATACGAGTGGTTGGAAGAGTTGCGTGAAGTGATTGAGAAGAATGCGGACTACGCGTGCGACTTTATTCACCGTGAATTTGACGGCGTGGAGGTCACAAAACCTGAAGGCACGTACATGCTCTTTATCGACTGCTCAGAGTTCTTGAAAAAACACAATCTGACGCTCGAACAGCTTGAAAAACGCGGCTGGGATGTCGGCGTGGCTTGGCAAGATGGCAAGATGTTCTTTGGTGAAGGATGTATTCGTATTAACCTCGCGTTGCCGTACGCGCGTCTTGTAGAAGCATTTGACCGTATGAAAAAATATGTATTTGTGGACACTGTGCCATCATTAGACTAGGAGGATTTCCATGACAAAGAAAGTAATTCAAACAGAACAGGCTCCAAAAGCAATCGGGCCTTACTCACAAGGAGTAGCCTACACAGGAGAAACGATTGTCGTCTCTGGACAGTTGCCAATCGTTCCTGAAACAGGGGAGTTCGCAGGAAGTGATATAGCTAGCCAAACTCATCAATCATTGAAAAATATCCGTGCGATTTTAGAAAGCGTAGGGGTAGGAATGGATGCGGTCGTATCAACAACGGTGCTCCTAGCGGACATCAACGACTTTGCGAACATGAATGAAGTATATGGAGAGTATTTTGCGGCCCCTTATCCAGCGCGTATGGCGTTCCAAGCAGCAGCCTTACCAAAGAATGCCCTTGTGGAAATCCAAGCGATTGCTGTAAAAGGATAAATGAATTGAGCACTTGCGTCATCTGGCGCAAGTGTTTTTTGTTGGGGATTTTCTTCTAAGGTGCAAGCGGTTGTGATAAAATAAGGGAAACAAGAAGAAAAGAGGCGTTGTGAGTGCAGGCTGTAGAACAACCAAAAAAATCAAAACTATGGGCGTTGTTAAGCGGAATACTAGGAATTGTATGGGGTGGACTCATCTTTGTGGCGCCTTCTTATATCTTGCCGAATATTTTTTCGATTGTCATTTTTAGTATTGTTTTTCCATTTACCGCGCCCTCAGAAGAAACCCTTCAGATTCTGCACCAAACGCAGATGATGTTTATTTATCTCGTTGTGTTTATTTGGGTGATGTTTATTGTCGCTAGAATTAGTCATCGCTATTATAAAAAGACGGGCGAAGTTCCGTATTGGATTACGAAAATCTTTTTACTGGCGGCAAGTTTAGGAGTTATTGCGACTCTGCCGGTTCTCGTTTCCTATATTCCAGGATTAACAGGCATCAATGATGTGACACTTCAAATCGGTGGAATGGGATCTGTTCTCATTATCACGGGTGGAGTTTCTGGACTGTTGGGCTTGATTTCTGGAGCTGGATATTTAATTTCGTTAAATCGATTTGACGGTTAAGCAATGTTTTGAATTCGAAGGAGGGGGACCGATGAAGAATAAGACATTAGCACAAGTTTGTGGCGTTGTCGGTATTGTTTGGGGTGTGATAGCGATTCTTGCACCCGTACTCATAGTCATCCTTCGACGTCCAAGGCAACCTCAACCTTACGAAGCAGTAATTATTTTAGGAATCATCAATCTATTGGTTATCGCTTTAGGGGTAAAAGCATTGAGCTATTATAGAGGAGATGTTCAGATTAAAAGATGGGTACCGAAGCTATTTTTAACTTCAGGAGGACTCATCGTACTATTTTATTTCTCGCGAATCATCATGGAGTGGAAAGCTCTGGAGACGCTCGTTTTTAGCTGGGAGTGGGCGAGCGATATTTACGCGATTAGTTATTTATTGTTACCCTGGCTAGCAGGGGTGTTGTTTATCGTCAGCGGTGTTTCTTACTTGAAGGTATCACTTCATTTCAACAGTTAAAGGAGTTGAGAAGATGAAAGATAAAAGATGGGCCAAGATTAGTGCGTTTGTGGGGATTCTAGGTGGGCCTTTAGCGCTCTTTTTCCTATTGTCGTTATTTGCGGCTGGACTTGGCGCCAGTCGTTCGGGGGCAATGCTGTCCCTTGCATTATTAGTGACGACATTTGGAATTATTTTTTTCGTAGCGTTGAAAAGTGCGCACTATTATAAAGCGGACAAACGTGTGAATCAGGTGATTGCAAATCTATTTGTAGCCTCAAGCGGTGTAGGTTTCGTTATAAGCTTACTGATTGGGTCGGCAAATGTTCCGATTGTCAGCGAAGCCCTTGATTGGATTATGTTCGCGGTATTCGACGGAAGTGATGGCTTTGAACGTGCGCTCATGCTAATGTTTCTATCATCGATTTTATCCGTTGTCTCGGGCATTTATTATGCGATTTGTCTAAGAAAATTTAAAGAGTTGGACTAAGGGAGAGGTGTAAGATGGAAGATTTAACATGGGCGGTACGATGTGCTAATGTCGGCATTAAGGGAGGAGCGCTTTTGCTAGTAGCTACTGTTGTATTATTTGCGGCAGGCCTTGGAGCAGATGGGTTCTTATTTACGGTAGCCGCCTTATTGATTGTGGCTACTTATGTGACAATCTTCGTCGTCGCTCTTAAAAGTGCTATTTATTATAAAGGAGATTCCAGAGTTAAGAAGTGGGCCTCGAACTTGTTTTTACTGGCAGGGATATTAGGGTGTGCCCCAATCCTTATCGTGGTCCTCAGTAAAGTTCTCTTCTTAGATCATGCCGTACTGCAATTCTTTGATTTGGTTGAGGAAGAAGTGGATATTTTTCTGATTCTCTTTCCGCCTATCGTAGTCGTTGGGGTTCTGTCGATTATTAGTGGCCTCGGATACGCTTCTTGCTTGAAGAATTTTAAAGAATAGAGAGAAACAAAGTTAGCAGGTGGTGTTTATTAAAGGAATTTTGAGGACTAAAAACTTAAAGGAGACGAGAATATGAAAAGTAAAAAATGGGCAATGATTAGTGCTTTGGTAGGGTTTATTGGTGGTGGTTTTTCAACCATATCACCATTTCTGTTAACTTTTGCGGCGATTGCAAAAAGTGATTCGATACAGAATACCGTTCAATATGGTATGTGGATATTGAATCCTCTCGTATTCATTGTCGCTATAAAAAGTGCGCTCTACTATAAAGATGACGAACGAGTTCCTAACAAAGTCTCAAACTTATTTGTTTTAGCAGGGGCAGTGCTGCTTATTCCGGTAGTGCTCACACTACTAGCAACAGTTCCCGGTTTGGAGGCCATTAACGCAGTCGTTATAAAAATCATCAGTAGTTTCAGTAGAGGCTTAGAAATGTATTTTGGCCCGCTGCTTATGGGTGGATGTTTGTCGGTTCTTTCAGGCGTTTCTTACTTCCTATGCGCGAAAAACTTTAAAGAGTGATAGATAACTTTAAGCTTAGAGAGTTTCTCTAGGCTTTTTTATTTTGCATGCTTTATAATGATTGGGACAAAGAAAATTGGAGGCAAGTATGAAAGTTATTGTTATTGGTGGAGGAACGAGCGGATTGATGGCATCGGTCAGTGCGGCGATGCATGGCGCGGAAGTCGTGTTGCTCGAGAAAAATCCAACCCTTGGAAAGAAGTTATTACACACGGGTGGAACGCGTTGTAATGTGACGAACCGTCGTACCCCAGAAGAAATCGTGAAGCATATTCCGGGAAATGGACGCTTCTTATATAGTGCCTTTTCGCAATTTGATAATCAGGATATTATTCAGTTCTTCGAGAGTCGCGGCGTGCGATTAAAGGAAGAAGATCACGGGCGTATGTTCCCGGTGACGGATTCGGCTAAGACGATTCTGGAGACGTTTATTCAGGAGATTAAGAAATTAGGTGTGCAAGTACGTACGAATGTGAAAGTGAAGACGATTCGTGTGAGCGATGGAGCCGTGCGAGTGGTGGAGCTGGATAATGGCGAGCAACTCGAAGCCGATGCGGTCATCTTGGCGACGGGTGGAAAATCTTATCCGAAGACGGGTTCGACAGGAGACGGGTATGGGATTGCGAAAGTAGCTGGCCATACGATTACACCGCTTTTTGCGACAGAAGTTCCGCTAACGAGTGGCGAGGAGTTTATCAAGAAGGGTGAGCTTCATGCGTTGTCGCTTCGCAATGTGGCGCTTAGTGTCTTAAATGGCAAAGGAAAGCCTGTTGTGACGCATCAGATGGATATGATTTTCACGCATTTTGGAGTGAGCGGTCCAGCCGTCTTACGTTGTTCAAGCTTCGTGCATCAAGTGCAGGAGAAAGAAGGCAAGAAGGACGTCGTGATGAGTCTGAATGCTTTGCCTGATATGAGCGACGCCGAACTCGACGCACAGTTTCGATCGTTTGTGGAGGATGCGCCTCTAAAATCGATTAAAAATCACTTGAAAGGGTTACTTCCTGAACGATATGTAGAGTTTTTACTAGCAAGAGTGGGGATTAGCGACCAAACGGCGGTCAATCGTCTAAGCGAAGCCAACTGGGCACAGATTAAAGAAGTCCTTACGAATTTCCGCTTTACCGTCAATGGCTCATTGCCGATTGAGAAGGGATTTGTGACAGGTGGAGGCGTTCATTTGAAAGAAGTGAACCCGAAAACTTTAGAGTCGAAATTAACCCAAGGACTGTATTTCTGTGGAGAGCTATTAGACATCCACGGGTACACAGGCGGGTACAATATCACCGCAGCTTTTGTAACGGGTTACGTTGCCGGTATGCATGCATCTTTGGGGTACTAAATTTCTAGAAAATTGGGATTAAACGTCACAATTTCTTCATAAAACTTGGTTATAGTAATTGTATTCCCAAATAAGAATTATTTACTCCCAAGTAAATAAAACTCTATCCTTTTTTCCTCCCGTTTCTGACGGGAGGTTTTTTGTTGTGTAAAATAAAAAAAGCAGTCCGAAGACCGCTTTATCAAAGTGAACATTGGTGGAGTGACCTTTCCACATCTCTTTCAGACCACAAGGGTGCGATAGCTGCCTGTTCTATCCTCAATGTTCTTTGTAAATATATTATACTTAAAACTTTTTAATTCGTCCACTATTCAAATAGTTTTGGAGTTTATTATCGGTAATAACGTACATTGTTCTTACATCTAGAGCTTTGTCTAATTTAACAGCTAACAGAACATTTTCCTTTGTCACTTTAATGAACTGAATGGATTGACCATCTGGGTGTAAACCAACGTAGTTAGGCTCGTTAATAACCAGATGTATTTCATTGAAACTCTTTTCAAAATCCAAAAATTCTCTTTTATGTTTTTTCATATGCTTTTTCCGTTTAGAAGAAAGAAAAATTTCTTTTCCTTCCAAATCAGGATCGAGATTTAAAAGGTTTATAATTTTATCGTTTAATATTCCTACTACTTTTTCGCTCATTATATTTTACCTGTGCTGCTGAATTAAAAATACCTGTTCAATATAAAATATGAAATTTTATTAAGAAAGGACTTTTTATAAAAAGTAACTGAACACACCGTGAATTTATGCTACAATAGGCCTATTGACAGTGTGAGGAGTTTGTGATGGCAGAGAAGAAATTAATGGAGAAGGTTGTACGAAAAGTACTACGCTCATTCCCAAAAGTAAATATGCCAGACCCGTTTGTCCCTTATCCAATTGCGTACCCACCGACCGCTAAGAGTCGTTTCGAGATTTTTGTGCATGTGGCTGAGCGTGGGAATGGACCTCTTGGGCATGTGGATTTATGTATCGATGGCTACGTCTATTCTTATGGGAACTACGATGAGCGCGACTTGAAGCTCGGCGGCTGGATTGCTGAAGGAGTTCTGATTAAGGCACCGCGCGAAGAGTATATGCTCTTTTGTAAAAACCACTACCAAAAAGCGTTGCATATTTATACGATTGCTGTGACGGATGAACAGATGGATGCCATTCATGCGTACTTGAATAAGATTTTAGAGCCGACAACACAGTGGCGTCCAACGGGAGAAGCGAATTACTATAATCCGACCTTTGACCGCTTTGAAGAGATGTATGTGTATTTCATGGCGCAACAGATGGACACCGTGTTCTATAAATTCAATCGTTCGAAGTTCATGACCTATAATGGTTGGACGAGAAACTGTCTTAGCTTCGCGGATCACGTGGCAAAAGTGTTGCGTGAAAGAGAGTTGCGTGCCACAAATATGGTCTTCCCTGCGCAATACCATAAACGGCTCCAAAAACTTCTAAAGAAAAACTCACCGCTGATTACAAATTATGAAGTGTATTAGTCTATAAAAATTGGTGAATTTATATGAAATGTTCAGTGAAATTATATGAGCCATTATATACATTAAAGACTATCGATGAGGGTATCTGGATTGTTGATGGTGAAATTGTTGAGATGAATTTTAAAATTACTCAAGTACCATTTAGCACTCGAATGACAGTGGTGCAATTGGAAAATAATGACTTATGGATGCATTCTCCTATTCATTTAACACCGCAGTTGCGAAGTGAAATCGATGCGTTGGGCCATGTGAAGCATATAGTTGCTCCAAATAAATTGCATTACGTATATATGGAAGAGTGGAGTCAAGCCTATCCGGATGCGAAACTTTGGGCGACAAAAGGATTGGAGAAAATTTTTGACAGCTTCCAATCCATTGAAAGTTATACAATCTTAGATAAAACAATCGACATTAGTTGGCTAGATGAAATTGATTATCTTCCGTTTGAAGGAAGTGCCGTTATAGAAGAGTCAGTATTTTTCCACAAAAAGAGTAAAACGTTAATTCTAACGGACTTAATTGAGAATATTGAAGTTGGAGAAGAGTGTTCATGTTTGCATCGTTTCTTGTTTAAAATCGGGGATAATGCATATCCAAACGGGCATACTCCAAGAGATTTAAGAATGACATTCTTTTTTAATAAGGAAACAGCTCAAAAGTGTTATCAACAAATAAAAGCGTGGAATCCTGTCAATGTTCTATTTGCACATGGAAAATGTTTTATTGGAAATGCTGAGGAAAAATTACCACAGGCATTCTTTTGGTTAGAGAAAAAATAAGCTACCTTGTAGAAAAACAAGGTAGTTTTTAGTTTGAAAGCGAAAGAAATCAAGAGAATCTTAAGTTTTTCATTATTGAAAGTCGGAGTTTAAATCGGTATACTATAGTAAGAATTGAATAATTCTAATTAGAAAAAATGGAGGTAATCATAATGATTAAAGAACTTATTAGTTTAGGAAAATTTGCTAAAAAATCAAGTGTATTTGCGGGAGGAGTTTTATTTGGATCGTTAGGATTAAAACTATTAGCGAGCAAAGACGCAAAACATGTATATGCTAAAGCGGTTGCTACTTCTTATAAATTAAAAGATGGTATTGACGCAACTGTTTCTACTGTAAAACAACATGCAGATGATGTCTTAGAAGAAGCAAAAGACTTATATGCTGAAGAAAAAAGTGCAGAATTAGTAGTAGAAACTAGTGAAAAATAATGAAGTTTATTATTAAACATCAATCAAACTCTAGAGTACGTTTAGAACTCCCTTTTACATGTCCGCATTCAGTCCAAATGTATTTAGAGGAACTAGCTTGCACAGTCTCAGGTATTGAAAAACTGCACTTTTATAAAGATTTAAAACATGTAGGAGTTTATTTTACTCAAGGGAAAGTTCAACAAGTTCAAAGGTTTTTATCTTTGATTCAAATGGAGAACGTAATTGAAAAACAAAAAGAAACCGAGTGGCTAGTCGCTTCTTCACCATATGATATTATTTCAATGCATCTTTATAGAAGAATGCTTTCAAAAGTCCTTCTTCCAACACCTATTCGTATGGGATGGATACTTATGAAAATGGTGAAGTTTGGAAAGGCTGCTTTCCAATCAATTTGCGAGAAAAAACTTTCTATGAGTTTACTCGATTTTGTGGCGATATCAACTTCTATGGCGATGGGAGATCATAAGACTGCAGATATGATTATGTTCCTATTAAATTTAGGAGACGATTTAGATGACTGGTCCCAAAAGAAATCCATTGAAGAACTTGAAAAGAATTTAACGAATAATATTTACGAGATATGGATTGAAAAAGAGGGCGAGCGCTTCAAAAAAATGAGCAATCATGTTGAAGTAGGAGATGTTTTTGTAGCCACAGAAGGTCAAGAAATTTACTTTGACGGAAGAGTGGTCAATGGAAGAGGCTACTTAAATGAAAGTTCATTAACAGGTGAGTCTTTCCCTGTCGCTAAGAAGATTGGGGATATGGTCTACGCTAATACAGTTGTAGAGCATGGCGAGCTACTAGTAGAAGTGACGAATAAGCAACAAAACTTACGCTTGCAGCAAATTGTTCAGCTGATTAAATCGAGTGAATTTCATCAATCGAAACAGCAAAAGCAATTAATGGAAAAAGCTGACGGATTAGTGAAATATAATTTCATCGGGATGGCGCTGACTTATTTATTCACACGCTCAGTCTCTAAAGCACTCACTTTCCTATTAGTGGATTATTCATGTGCGTTAAAATTATCTTCACCAGCAACTTATTTAACAGCCATTAAAGCAGCTTCTAATCAGGGAATTGTCATTAAAGGATCTAATTCTTTAGATGAATATGCACAAGTTGATACTTTTGTTTTTGATAAAACAGGAACATTGACAACTGGAGTTCCAAAAATTCAACGAATTATTGCGTATGAAGGATATGATGATGAGGAAGTTTTACGAATTGCAGCTTGTTTGGAGGAACATTTTTACCACCCGATTGCGACGGCTGTTGTTAAGAAGGCAGAAGATGAGGGGATTGAACATGAGGAAATGCATGGGAAATTAACTCACGTAGCTTCAAAAGGAATCGTATCATCGATTGATGGAAAAAGAGTCGTCATCGGAAGTTTGGAATTATTAGAAGATGAGAAGACGACTATTTCCAATGAGCAAAAAGCAGTGATTGAAGAATATAGCCAAAAATATAACTTACTTTATTTAAGTTATGACGGAAAATTAATTGCCATTTTCCTTATTGATACTCCGTTAAGAGGAGAAGCAATTGTATTATTGAAAGAGTTAAAAGAAAAAGGAAAACAGATTGTACTTCTTACAGGGGATACACAAAAACGTACAGAAACAATTTGCTCGCTGATTCCATTTGACAGAGTTTATACACAAGTGAAGCCAGAACAAAAGCATCAAGTAATTGAGCAGCTTCAAGAGGAAGGTCATCATGTTTTGATGATTGGAGACGGAATTAATGATTCTGCTGCACTCTCTCTTGCAAATGTTGGTATTGTTATGGCAGGTGCTTCAGATATTGCTCGTCAAGCCAGCGATATCTTATTCTTAAATGAACAATTAACGGGATTAGAGGTTTTGGAAAATATAACCGAACAACTGAATCGCCAATTAGATGCCAATTTAAAACATACAGTAGGTATTAATTCGTTCTTAATGGGATTAGGTTTGATTGATATTGTTTCTCCTAGTCTATTAGCGGTGTTACATAATGTGACCACAACGTTCATTATTGGTAAGAGTTTGACGTATATTCAATAATAAAATAAAAAGCAAGGTGAATTCACCTTGCTTTTTATTTTTGTTTCAGCTGATTACAAATTATGAAGTGTATTAAAAGAAGCTACCTTGTAGAAAAACAAGGTAGCTTTTGTTGTTTTTGCGATTATTCCGTGTAGTTGAACTCGGGCTCACAGGACTGACGTCCACTTCCTGATATGTCCGCACGACTTTTTCAAAGTCCCTTGCGGCATATCAGCCCAGTGATTCAGTCCTGAGCGTTCTTCGCAGTGGTTTATTGACTTTCTTTTCAGCACTCGTGATTCAAGAAAGTCTAATAAACTGTGCGGGCGAAAGACTACGAAGCAAAACGGACTCACACTGTGAATCCGTTTTTTGCGTCTGTCTTTCTGCCTCGTATCCTATTCATAATCCCCGCCAGGAACTCCAAAGTATTCTTCGAGAGAAAGGCCTGAGTTATAAATATCCGTTGCCCTGTCTCCTACATAACGCAAGTGCCATGCTTCAGGGATATACCCAGTAATAGCTTCTTTTCCTTCTTGGAAGCGAACGATGAAACCATATTCGTGGGCGTGCGTATGAAGCCAATGGATAGCGTCTTTATACTGGTCACCTTCTAGTAAATTACCAGATGAATCGAGGATATCGAAGGCAAGCCCAGTTTGGTGCTCGCTATACCCAGGGCGAGCTGAGTAAGTATCTGCGGCTTTTTTACCTTCTTGAGCGACGTAGTTATTATATAGCTTTGTTTGATACTCATAAGAACGATATCCACTATATGAGTTGTTAATAGGATATCCTAATTCTTGCATTTTGTGAATGAGTTTTTTGAGTTGTGCAACTGCTGTAGGATTCTCTCCAGGTGCATAATCAGCTGGAAGTGCATGTTTTTTATTTACGACAATATCTAAACCAAGAGACGTATCCGCCATTCCGTTAGGAGTAGGATTGTTTTGTGTTGTTGCGACAGTTGTTGATGTAGTGCTTTGAGTTGTAACAGTTTGTGTAGTAGCTTGAGAGGATTTAGAAGTGGTCTCGGAGGATGTAGTTTTGTTAGAACAACCAAAGAGAAGTAGGCTCAGTACTAGCGTAGTCATAAGTTCTTTTTTCATAATTAATCACCTTTCCTTTATCCTTTTAAGTCTATCACGATTCAGGCAAGGAAAACAGGCTTTTAAAAATTTTTTATTATTAATTTTAAAAAACGAACAATGAAAGATGAAACTTCCATGAATTAACAGGTTTTTCTATAGAAAAGCTTGCTTTTTCTTTTAAAAGTGGTATATTATTCGTTAATAAATTCAATCACTGGAGGTTTGAGCTATGTCAAAATGGGAAACAAAATTTCAAAAAGAAGGGTACACATTCGATGATGTTTTACTAATTCCAGCGGAGAGTCATGTCTTGCCAAATGACGTGGATTTACGCGTGCAATTAGCCAAAAATATTCGTCTCAATATTCCTTTAATGAGTGCAAGTATGGATACCGTTACTGATTCAACAATGGCGATTGCGATTGCGCGTCAAGGTGGATTAGGCGTCATTCATAAAAACATGTCAATCGCAGAACAAGCAGAAGAAGTTCATAAAGTAAAACGTTCAGAAAGTGGCGTTATCATCAATCCATTTTTCTTAACACCTTCCCATAAAGTACAAGATGCCGAAGACCTCATGGCAAAATACCGTATTAGCGGTGTTCCAATCGTAGACGACCTAGAAACACGTCATCTCGTTGGGATTTTGACAAACCGTGACTTACGTTTTATCTCAGATTATTCCATTTTAATTGACGAAGTAATGACAAAAGAAGACCTCGTAACAGCTCCAGTCGGCACATCCCTTAAAGATGCCGAAGCGATTCTTCAAAAACATAAAATTGAAAAACTTCCTTTAGTAGACGACAACGGCTGCCTCGCTGGTTTAATTACGATTAAAGACATCGAGAAAGTGATTGAATTCCCGAATGCCGCTAAAGACGAACACGGACGTTTACTCGTAGCCGCAGCGGTAGGAATTACTTCAGATACATTCGAACGTGCTAAAGCATTGCTAGACGCAGGTGCGGACGCCATCGTGATCGACACTGCGCATGGTCATAGTGCCGGCGTAATCCGCAAAATTAAAGAAATTCGCGAAACATTCCCAGATGCAACATTGATTGCCGGAAACGTAGCGACAGGGGAAGGAACACGTGCCTTATTTGAAACAGGTGTGGACGTTGTTAAAGTCGGAATCGGACCTGGTTCTATCTGTACAACACGTGTCGTTGCCGGTGTAGGGGTTCCGCAAATCACAGCGATTTACGATGCCGCAACGGTTGCGAAAGAATTTGGCAAAGCGATCATCGCAGACGGCGGGATTAAGTACTCAGGAGATATCGCCAAAGCTATCGCAGCAGGTGGACATGTGGTCATGTTAGGAAGCATGCTTGCCGGAACAGATGAATCTCCAGGTGAATTCGAAATCTTCCAAGGACGTCGCTTCAAGACATACCGCGGAATGGGAAGTCTAGCAGCGATGGAAAATGGTTCAGGCGACCGTTACTTCCAAGCGAAAAACGAAGCCAACAAACGCGTGCCAGAAGGAATCGAAGGGCGTGTAGCCTACAAAGGTTCTGCAGCGGATATTATCTTCCAAATGGTCGGCGGACTTCGCTCTGGGATGGGGTATGTTGGGGCGCGTAATTTAGAAGAGCTTCGCGAGAATACGCAGTTTGTGCGTATGAGTGGTGCGGGTCTAAGAGAAAGCCATCCGCATGATGTTCAGATCACTAAAGAAGCTCCAAACTATTCAATTTCATAAATATAGCTATTAACCGAAGGTTTTTGGATATCTTCATAATAGCGATAATAGCTGTACCGGACTGAGCCTAAGGTCTCAGTTCCTCTCGACTCTCAAACTGCCTCTAGGGAATAAAATCCCCAGAGGCAGTAATTCGTTTCGAGTACACTCGCTATTATTGCTATTATAGAATCCAAAACCCGGTTAATAGCTATTTTTGAATGAATAGTTGAGCTAAAAAGAAAATGAACATCATGTGTGCCTTTCACCACTCACGACAAACTGGTATTCTTTTTGAGAGGGAGAGGGAGAGGGAGAGAGAGAGGGAGAGGGATAGGACAGGGTGTGTGCGTTTCATGGCTGACAATTTCATTTGTGCAGGGAGATAAAAACACAAAAGTTTCGGAAGTTTACTGTTGAAGAATTAGGAAAGTTTAGCAAAGTGGTTCTTAAGAGATTGGTGCCTAGGAATGCGATGGTAGTGCGGTTTGAGGAGGGGTGGCGTTAAGTTTTGGTATGGAAAAGGTTAGGAAAAAGGAAAATTAGTTGTTTTTGGAGTGGTCATCGGGTATGATGTAAATGTTTCTGAAAATTTATGAAAGCTTTGGAAGGAAGCGACAAGGATAGCGCCAGGCCTGTTTGAAAAAGCAGGTGACGAGGAATGAGTTTATCGAAATACTCGGCGGATGACTCAAGGCAGTGCAGTCTACAGTTTCATACAAACCATTTTCGCAAGGGAATGACAAAATTGAAACGGCACCAGAAACATAATCAAAATTACAATAAAAAGAGGCCTGAATGAGACCTCTTATAAAAGGAGTTAAAAATTATGTGCGGAATCGTAGGATGTATTGGACACGACAGAATTCAAACTGTAGTGTTAAACGGATTAGAAAAGCTTGAGTATCGTGGATATGACTCAGCAGGATTATTTATTATGGACGAAGATGGATCAACACAATTAGTAAAACGTGTCGGTCGTATTCAAAACCTTCGTGATGCAGTGGATGAAGCTATTCCAGCATTTGCAGGGATTGGTCATACTCGTTGGGCAACACACGGACCAGCGACAGAAAACAACGCTCACCCTCACCAATCACAATCAGGTCGTTTCACATTAGTGCACAACGGCGTAATCGAAAACTATGACGAATTGAAAAAAGAATTCTTAAGCGACGTTGATTTCAAATCTCAAACAGATACAGAAGTTGCCGTAAACTTAGTAGAATACTTTGCGAAAAAAGAAAACTTATCAGGAAAAGAAGCTTTTCGTCGCGCGTTGAAAAAAATCCGCGGATCATTCGCTTTCGGTTTATTAGACAGCGAAAAACCAGGCGTTCTTTACGCAGCAAAACATAAGAGCCCATTATTAGTAGGGGTTGGCGAAGGCTTCAACGTAATCTGTTCAGATGCAATGGCAACAATCGCTGAAACAGACCGCTACATTGAAATCAAAGACGAAGAGTTAATCACTTTAACGGCTGACTCTGTAGAAATCGAAACAATCGACGGCGAACCAGTAGAACGTGCACCATACGTTGCAGAATTAGATGCAGACGATTTAGAAAAAGGGGCTTACGCTCACTACATGCTTAAAGAAATGGATGAACAACCAGCCGTATTACGTAAAATCATCCAAAACTACCAAGACGAAAATGGTCAATTACAAGTCGATAAAGAAATCCAAGATAGCATTTTAGCAAGCGACCGCATTTATGTGATTGCCTGCGGAACAAGTTACCATGCAGGATGGGTTGGTAAAGCTTTATTAGAACAACTTGCTGGAATTCCAGTAGAAGTTCACTTAGCAAGCGAATTTGCTTACCACCAACCATTATTATCACAAAAACCATTCTTCATTTTCTTATCACAAAGTGGAGAAACAGCGGACAGCCGTCAAGCGTTAGTAAAAGTAAACGAGCAAAACTTCCCATCATTAACAATCACAAACGTGAAAGGTTCAACTCTTTCTCGTGAAGCAAGCTATACTTTACTATTACACGCAGGCCCTGAAATTGCCGTAGCTTCAACAAAAGCTTACACTGCACAAATCGCAGTAATGGCTGTTTTAGCAGACGCATTACGCGCTTCTAAAGGCTTAGAAGCTCCATTCGACATGAAGCACGACTTAGGTGTCGTTGCCGCTTCAATCGAGAGCGTATTATCAGACAAACAAGCCGTTCAAGACTTAGTCAAAGAGCGCTTATTAGAAACTCGCAATGCTTTCTACATCGGTCGTCACTTAGACTACTATGTAGCGATGGAAGCAGCGTTGAAATTAAAAGAAATCTCATACGTGCAAACTGAAAGCTTTGCCGCAGGGGAATTAAAACACGGAACAATCGCCCTTATCGAAGAAGGCACTCCAGTTATCGCATTATTAAGCGAACCAGTAGTAGCAAGCCACACTCGCGGAAATATCCAAGAGGTGAAAGCTCGTGGCGCTGTCGTAACAACAATCGCGATGGAAGGTGTTGAGCAAGAAGGCGACGATATCATCGTTCCAGCGGTGCCAATCTTATTAGCACCAATCGTATCTGTAGTGGTAACGCAATTAATCGCGTATTACACTTCTCTAGGTAAAGGCTTAGACGTGGATAAACCGCGTAACCTTGCCAAATCAGTTACAGTAGAATAGAAAAAATGGTGGACGGCTGTCCACCATTTTTTGTTTTCGAAGGATGCAAAATCCATTTGAAAGAGAGGATATAGCCCAAAGGGCTTACGAATAAACTCCAGATCGAAGGGATGTCTCTATAGTTGCTACAATAAGGGCACCGGACTGAGCCCAAGGTCTCAGTTCCTACCAAGCTTCAAACTGACTCTACGGATTTCGCCCTAGAGTCAGTAATTCACATTGGTTGCACTCCCTTATTGTTGCTACTATGGAATCCCTTGGTCTTCCGTTTATTCTTCGCCTTTGGACCTTATTTCAAATGGATTTTGTTTCATTCGAAAGAAAGGGAAGAGAAGAAAAAAGGTAGGTGCAGGGAAAATGGTCTCTGCAGGGCTGCGGTGATGAAGTGACGTGACATGCGTTCATATGTTACAATGAAGGGGAAGAATGGAAAGCAAGGGACGGTCATGAAGGTTGTATTCGTCTGCTTGGGGAATATTTGTCGTTCGCCGATGGCAGAAGCTGTATTTAGAAAAATGGTTCATGAAGAAGGATTGGAAGATAAAATTACGATAGATTCCGCTGCGACAAGTACGTGGGAGCATGGGAATCCGGTGCATCACGGCACTCGTAAGAAACTCGAGGAGCACGACATTTCCGCAAAGGGGCTTGTGTCACGGACGTTGGATGAAACCGACCTGGATGCCGACTACATCTTGGGAATGGATGCGTCGAATGTGCGTAATATCCACTCGTTTGTCGATGGAAAATCGGATGCGACGGTGGCTCGCTTGCTTGAAGTGGCAGGGGTGCAGCGCGATATTGCCGATCCGTGGTATACAGGGGACTTTGATGCGACGTATCGCGATGTGACGCTCGGGTGCAAGGCGCTTCTAGAGCAATTGAAGCAGTAATTAAATCAATAGAGGTGTAGTTATGAAGAAAATTAGTGAACTAGGGATTACAGGGAAAAAGCTCCTAATTGAAGGGATTGCATTCCTTATTGCTGGGGTGTTGCTCCTAATCTACGGACCAAGCTTCCCAGAATTGATGTTACGTCTGTTTTTAACATTCTTATGGGCTCGTGAACTATGGAATTTCTTGTTCCGTTGGTTTAGTAAGGCGGCGGCAAAAGATCCATTATGGCTGAATGTTGCTAAATTTTTCCTTTACGGATTTTTAGCAGGAAATCAATTTTTTATCTCGCTTCCGATTGCGATTGTCAGTATCTTGATGGGGCTTAACGAAGTGATGAAAGCGGCCACTAGTGGCGTAACGTACTATATTTATGTCAAAGACGGTATCCGTCCGCGACTGCGCTTGCTCATTGATACCATTTGGCTCTCAGTTGTCGGGGTAGCGACTTTACTGGCTCTTGGGGGCGACGGCAACTTACAAATGTTCTTCCTTGCGCTTTATTTCATCGGGCTTGGGACTAGTAACATTCGTGACGGATGGTTCTTCGAGGCCGAAGTTGGAAAGAAAGTTTTGCGCAGGCATTTTCGCCAAGGATTACCGCTTGTGTTAGCTGCGATTATTCCACGAGTAACCTTGCAGAAAATCAATGATGCGTTGGAACTTGGCGAAGGCGAAACGGCTTCTGAAATTTACGATCGTTCCAAAGAAAATGCCGAACCAAACTTAGAAATGTTTATTCACGTCACAAAAGATGGGTTCGGTGCGATGGGGCATGTCGATATTTGTTATAAGGGACGCATTATTTCATTTGGGAACTACGATACGAATTCAGAACGCCTCTTTGGAGCGATGGGGGATGGGGTTCTTTTTAGTGCCGACCGTGAAAAATACATTGAATTTTGCAAGCGCGAAAACCATAAGACCTTACTCGGCTATGGCCTGGCGCTATCTCCAGAACAACTCGCGGCCATCGATAAGGAAATCGCCAAATTGATGTCGTTGACAGTACCGTGGGATCCGCCGCAAATGGTGAAACCGAAGCGGCCTGGAATCGACAAAGAAGAACCGATGTATGCTTATAAATTAAAACAAGAAGCGGACGCGAAATTGTATAAGTTCGTTTCTTCAAAATTCAAGACGTATTTCGTCATGAGTACCAACTGTGTACTGCTAGCCGATACGATTGTCGGAACAGCAGGAACGGATATTTTAAGCGCCCGAGGGTTTATTTCCCCAGGGACGTACCAAGATTACTTAGATAAGGAGTTTGAGAGACCGCATAGTCTAGTCGTGACGAAGCGCGTCTATCAGTAAGAACATGGAACTTCAGGAAAAAGAATTCTTTATGAGGGAAGCGTTGAAAGAAGCCCAGAAAGCCTATGACCAAGCGGAAGTACCAATCGGAGCTGTCGTAGTCTTGAATGGTGAAATCATTGGGCGTGGCCATAACTTACGCGAAAAGGAACAAGACGCCACCCTTCACGCTGAAATCAAAGCGATTCGCCAAGCCAACCAACACCTTGGAAGCTGGCGACTCGAAGACTGCGAACTCTTCGTGACCTTGGAACCTTGTCCGATGTGTAGCGGAGCGATGATTCTCGCGCGGCTCAAAAAGGTGACATTCGGCGCCTTCGATCCAAAAGCCGGGACAGCCGGCACCTTTATGAATCTCCTTCATGACGAGCGATTCAACCATCAAGTCGAAGTCGAGCAAGGCATCTTGGAAGACGAATGCAAAGAAATTTTGCAAACCTTCTTCAAAGGCCTCCGCGAACGCAATAAACAACGAAAACAAGCACAGCTTTCCGAGTAGGAGCTGTGCTTTTTAACGGTATTAACAAAAACTTATACTTGTAAACGGTTATCTACTCTTGAAAATTGTTTACATTTTATATATTATTTTACATAGTTTAAAAACCAAAGGAGCAGATAGTATGAAATTATCAGAAAAACAAACACAAGTCTTAGGGTGGATTGCAACATGTATGTCTGTGGCGATGTATGTAGCATATATTCCGCAAATTATGAATAACTTAGCTGGAAACAAAGGAGACTTCATTCAACCACTCGTTGCCGCATTGAACTGCTCATTATGGGTGTACTATGGACTCTTCAAGCCAGACCGAGACATCCCGCTAGCAGCTGCAAACGCACCAGGAATCTTCTTCGGTCTAGCATCTGCTTTAACAGCATTATTATAATAATGACTAGCACAATTTCGATTACGAGGTTGTGCTTTTTTGTTTTTTTTTGATTTCTGCGGAACTTGCGGACGTCTTCATAATAGCTGTAACGTTGCACCGGTTCGAGCCGAAGTCTCTCACCTTCGACAAAAGTGCGACGATTGAAATCCGATTTTTACAGGAGTAGAATAGAGGATGTCGTTAAAAGTTTCAAAGTGAACTGGAGGAATACGTATGTCATTTTTAGGTTATAACAAAGGAGAAACATTAGAATTCAACTACAAAAAGGCGTGTGGCTTATGGCTCATCGCAGTCGCATTCGTGATTGCACTCGCGACAGCTGTAGGTGGAGAACAAATCATTAATATGCAGGTCTTCAGTATCGGCTATATGGTGAGCTTCTTTTCCATCAATCTAAATAAAAAAGTCCTTCATAAGTTTTCGGATGGCCCTTCAACACCTTTCCAACGAAAAGTGTCCTTATACTCAGTAATTCTTTTATTTATCTTATTAGTGTTATTAGGTGGCCCATTCTTCGAAACAGAAAACTGGAGACTCATCTGGTTAGGCGCGCTCCTAGCAACAGGAATTCATTTCTTCCCGTACTATTTCGTTCATGGGAAATCAATGATTTTCCTAGGGTTGGCATGCGTGATCAATGCAGGGGTCGGATATCTCTCTCCTCAAAGCTCTCTCGTGACCATCGCCTATATCGATGCCTTTATTAAATTAGCCTTTGGACTTTACCTATTCTTTTTATCAAAACCATCCAAAGCATAAACTTATTTTAGAGAACAAACAGCAAATCGATCTGGTTTGCTGTTTTTTTATGGCTGATTTCTTCGGAATCAAGCGAACCGTGACTTTAGTAATGACAATCAATGACAAAAGTGCCTGTTGCGCGACTCTTTAAAATGATTTAATAAAGACAAGGAAAACAGTTAAGGAGCAATTCACATGAAAATCAACATAAAAAAACAAGACACAAACCAACTTACAAAAGATCTAATGGTTATAGCGCTCGTCGTCAATGCATTAGCCCTTGTCATGCAGCTAGTTCTAAATATTTTTATAGGCCGTTCATTGATCCTTGCACTCACAACTCATTTTATCTTTATCCTTCTCCCAATTATGTACCTAGCAGAGGATGCTAAGAAAAATAAAAAAGCCGACAACCGGTAAGCATAAGCGAACATCTTAGATAGTTTTTCCTTCTGGAGAGACTATCTTTTTTAGTGTCTCTTTTGCCATCCCTCGGCACGTATTGATTTTGGAAAAAGCAGATTCACTTGAAAAAGAAACACCATATAGAGAAGCACGAAACCCCATCGTTGGCGGTAGGGAGTAGACGTATACTCTCTTCACGTTGATTTCGGAGAAGCTTGCGGATTCTATAGTAGCAGTAACGTGTTATGCATTAAATGCGAATTAGGAGGTGTAGGAATTCATTCCGTACACATCCTTTGAGGCTTTAAAGGCGAGAGACTCGAAGAGGCTCGAACCGATGCAACGTTACAGCTACTATGAAGTAATCCGCAAGCATTCGAAGAAATCAACACCCGAAAGGGTGCATTTTTAAGAAGAGAGAACGATGTATGGAGCACGCCTCTAATTCCTACCACCAACCCCCATGGGATAGCCCCATCCGCACTCTCTATGTGGAGCGGTTTGGTTTATTTCTTTTTCAAGCAAAATCTGCTTGCTTTTCGAGGAGAAGTTTTGTATAATAGTACGTGCCGTTAGGCCGTATGGCAATAGCGAACTTATGAATCGAGTCAGGTCCGGAAGGAAGCAGCTATAAGTAACGTTCGCTATGTGCTGTATGTACATAGAAGAAGAATCAGGCTGGACCAACGGTTCAGCCTGTTTTTATGAAAAGAGTATCCAGTGGAGGGAGAATAGTCGCATGAAAAATCAGAGTTTCCAAGAAGAAGTGCAGCACTTAGAAATCGTGCAAGACTTAATGGGACAAAAAGTGGCGATCGAGAAAAACCGATTGCAAGAACGCGACCTGGATATCGCTAGACAAGATACCATTCAGTATGGAATCCAACAATTAGAAAACCAATTGGAATCCCCATACTTTGGAAGAATTGACGTTCAATTTGAAAAAGACGAGAGAGTTGAGAAGATGTACATCGGACCTGCAACTTTCTTTGACGAAGACGACAATGTGCAAGTGTATGACTGGCGTGCTCCAATCGCAAGCCTATTTTACGAAGGAACATTGGGAGAGCTTCAATACGAAACACCAAATGGCTTCGAGAACGCTCAAGCCTTCTTAAAACGCGATATCGTCATCCGTAAGGGTGAATTAAAATCTGTTTATGACATTGAAAATGAAGAATCATTATTGATGGATGCCTTAAGCGCACCAACAAACCGTGACGGACACCTAGAAGGAATCACGGCGACGATTCAAAAAGAACAAAATGAAATTATTCGTTTAAATCCAAAAGACTGGTTCATCGTGAATGGATGTGCCGGAAGTGGGAAGACGACGATTTTACTACAACGCATTGCGTACTTGATGTACCAAGCAAAAGACAAGCGTATGAGCGATATGCTCCTGTTGTCGCGTAACCAATTGTTTGCCAAATATATCTCACACGTCATCCCAAGTTTAACGGGAAGTGAGTTATACCAACAAACCTTGTCGCAACATACCATCGAGCTATATCGCAAAATGTATTTGCATAAAACAACAACGCTTAGCCAAGTGCCAACGCGAAAAGTGTACTTGACGGACAGCGAGTGGATTGCGCTTGTACACCGCAATATCAAAGGTTTAACAGCCAAAGACTTACCATACCGCGCGCTCGGGATTAAAGGGCAAGCCGTATTTACGATGAAAGACTATCAAAAACTCGTCGAAAGCGTGAATACAGCGTTACCGTTGCAACAACAATTAACACAAATGCAAACGGTGCTAGAGCGTACGTTGAAACGCCGACTCACGAAGTTCTTTATGTCTGAAAAGGCAAAAGCGGTCTATGAATCAATGAACGCGATGCAAATCGAAGTGTTGATGAAAGACGTGGAAACAAAGAGCGAGGCGGAGTACTACCAAGCCCTGGGACAAAAAGTGTTCGAGAAGGAAGTACAAGAAGTAACGCAACAAGTGGAAATGTTCGCATTCGTGGATATTGCTGCACTTGTGGCGAAATGGATGCCCGAAGCTAAAGCACGTCGCCAAGAACTCGGTAAGACCGACAACGCGCCACTTCCATTGAAGAAGATTGAAGGCAGCCGCATGCAAGTCACTGCAGAAGGAATCCGTCTGTTGCAATATGTCGCAACACGCGTGACGCCGGTTCGTGACTACACAGGCTTCAGCCACCTCTTCATCGACGAAGTGCAAGACGTGTCACTCTTATGGATTGGAACCTTATCCAACTATTATTTCCGTGCGAAATTCACGGTAGTGGGAGATACATTCCAATCGTTCTCAACGGCTACAACGATTTTCACATTGGAAAAACGACACCCAGAACTCGTGGACTTGATTTTTGCAAACCGTTCGTTAACGTACCGCAACTTAGCGATTAGTTACCGTTGTACGGCGCAAATTTCACGTTTTGCAAATGGCATCTTAAATTGGCCACTTGATAAAAATGTGTTCCCACGTTCAGGGGCAGAAGTAGCGGTATACTTAGAACAAGAAGGCCAAGAAATGGCGCGCTTAAACACGTTACTGGAAGAAAGTCCAAAAGGCTACCATACGACAGCGATTCTTTGCCGTACGATGGACGAAGCCAAAGCGTTGTACCAACAACTCGACCAAGATGACATTGCACTTCTAGAAGATAGCAGTGAGTCTCTGGGCAGCCGCTTCGTGTTAACGACGATTCAAGTGGCCAAAGGGATGGAGTTCGACGAAGTCATCATTTGGAACGCGACAGACGAAGCGTACCATACGATGAAAGAACAAATGATGCTGTACACCACATGTACGCGTGCAAAACACCAGCTCTCACTCATCTCTCAAGCAGGCAAAGAGAGCCGCTTTATCAAGAATTCGAAAGCACCGATGAAACGAATCGGGCAGTAGAATTTTTAGCAAATCTATACTAGAATAGAACTGTAAAATTTTGAAAAAGGCAGGGAAGTAAAATGGCTTATCAAGCATTATATCGAAAATGGCGTCCTCAAACGTTCGATGATATGGTCGGGCAAAGTGCGGTCACGCATACATTGAAGAACGCGATTAGCAATCACAAAACGAGTCATGCTTACTTATTTACAGGACCTCGTGGGACAGGAAAAACGAGTGCCGCGAAGGTGTTTGCAAAGGCCATTAACTGTCCAAATCAAACAAACGGTGAGCCGTGTAACGAATGTGATATCTGTAAAGGGATCACGAACGGAACAATTGGCGATGTCATCGAAATCGATGCTGCCAGCAACAATGGTGTTGAAGAAATCCGTGATATTCGTGACAAGGCGCGTTATGCACCAACGCAAGCCGAATACAAAATTTATATTATCGACGAAGTGCATATGCTCTCAACAGGAGCCTTCAATGCACTGTTAAAAACTTTAGAAGAACCGCCTCAAAAGGTCATCTTCATTCTCGCAACGACGGAACCGCATAAGATTCCAGCGACGATTATCTCGCGTACGCAACGCTTTGACTTTAGACGCATTACGTCGCAAGAAATTATCGACCGCTTGGCGTATATCTTGGGCCAAGAAGGAATCGAGTACGAAGCGGATGCCTTAAGCGTGGTGGCAAGATGTGCCAACGGTGGTATGCGTGATGCCTTGAGTTTACTCGACCAGATGATTTCATTTGGCGACGGCAAGGTGACGCTAGACGAAGCGATTCAAGTGTCGGGAAGTCTGACAGACGACTTGATGATTGATTTCGTGAAAGACTTACAAGAAACAAAGGCTGAAGAAGCCCTTGAAAAATTACAACAGCTCTTCAAAATCGGGAAAGAAGCCAGTCGACTCGTAGAAGAATGGTTGGAATTTGCTAGAGACCTCCTCATCGCGAAACAAAGTGGCGAGGCAATCGGTCGTAGCGAGCGATTCCTTCAATTCAAAGACGAAGTGGAACCGGAATTCTTATACCGTTTTGTAGAGGCGTTAAATCAAACGCAACAAGAAATGCGCTTCACGACAAAACCAACGATTTCGCTGGAAGTGTTGACGATTAAAATGGCGCAACCGTACACATTGACGCCAAGAACCAGTTCTGGTGCACCAGCGTTGCCAAGTAGCGAAGAAGTACAACAGTTGCAACAACAAATCGCGCAAATGCAGCAGCAAATGAACGCGTTGTTGCAAGGGGGCGTACCTCAAGCGCCTCAAGCACCAAAAGCGTCTGCACCAAGACCGACGCGTGCGGCCTTTAAGCCAAATACGACGGCCATCCAAAAAATCTTGACGGAAGCGACTCGCGAAGATTTATTGAAGGTACGCGACTTGTGGGGTGACTTACTCAGTTGCTTGAACCCGCAAGAACAAGCGCTGTTGAGCCAATCAACGGTGAATGCGGCGGGACCCAATGGATTCGTCCTCGGATTTGCGTACGACCACTTGTGTGATATTTCAGAAACAAGACCAGGATTCCGTGAGGTCATACAAGAACATCTGGAACGCCTCGGTGGCTACAGTGGGACGTTCGTGGCAGTGACACAACATCAATGGCCACAAATTCGTGCGGATTTCTTACAAGAACGCAAGAAGAACCAAGAAGAGGAAGCTGTTTCCATCGTGACGGAAGAACCGGCTGTGGAGGAAGCACTGACACCAGAAGAACAAGCATTTGAACAAAAAGTAAACGACACGATTGAACTCTTCGGGGAAGACATCGTGCAAATCGAAGAATAGAGACGGAGGAATTAAATATGCGTGGAATGGGAAATATGCAAGGCATGATGAAACAAATGCAAAAATTGCAAAAACAAATGGCGCAAGCTCAAGAAGAGTTAAACCAAACAGAATACACAGGAACTTCTCAAAGTGATTTAGTAAAAGTGACTGTGAACGGAAAACGCCAAGTCTTAAACGTGGAAATCAAACCAGAAGCGGTAGATCCAGATGATGTA
Organism: Streptococcus sp. 263_SSPC; assembly: GCF_001071995.1. Lineage (GTDB taxonomy): Bacteria > Bacillota > Bacilli > Lactobacillales > Aerococcaceae > Granulicatella. Next base: position 31,753 of record NZ_JVNU01000025.1, on the reverse strand, counting down.
GAATTATTACAAGACTTAGTGTTAATGGCGACAAATGATGCGTTAACGCAAGCAGAAAAAGCTAACGACCAAACAATGGGTCAGTTCACGAAAGGATTAAACATCCCAGGATTTTAATCAATTGGAGGTTTGAGCATGCATTATCCAGAACCGATTGCACGATTGATGGATAGCTTTATGAAGCTGCCGGGAATTGGTGCGAAGACGGCTGCACGACTTGCCTTCTTCTGCATGGATATGCGTGAAGAAGACGTCTTAAATTTTGCGAATTCGCTCATCAGCTGCAAGCGTGACCTACATATGTGTTCCGTTTGTGGAAATGTGACGCAAGAAGATCCGTGCGAAATTTGTGCGGACCCTACTCGTGACCGTACGAAGATTCTTGTGGTGGAAGATGCCCGAGATGTGATGAGTATGGAGCGAATGAAGGAATACAAAGGGCTCTATCATGTGCTTCACGGGGTGCTTTCTCCGATGGAAGGGACGGGGCCGGATGATATTAATATTACGTCGCTGATAACGAGGTTGCAGGATCCGGAAGTCCAAGAGGTTATCATCGCGACTAATGCGACAGCGGAAGGTGAAGCGACAGCCATGTACTTGTCACGTCTCATCAAGCCAGCTGGGATTAAAGTAACGCGTCTGGCTCATGGGCTAGCGGTCGGCAGCGACATCGAATACGCAGACGAAATGACTCTCTTCCGTGCCATCGAAGGACGAAGAGAACTATAATAAAATCTATTGATTCAATTAAAATGATGGTTAAGACGTTGTCTTAAATCGCCCTCTGGGGACATCTTCATAGTGATGATAGTAAAGGCACCGGATTGAGCCTAGGTCTCAATCCTACCAAGCCTCAAAGAGCCACAGGAGAATAAATTCTCTTGTGGCTCTATTTCGCATTGGTTGCTTTTTCTTTACTATTCTCACTATAGAGTCCCCGAGGGCTTTTTTAAGCCAACGATAAAGCTTTGAATCAATAGATTTTATTTATTTGCTTCAACGGCACGGGAGAGAGTGCGTTTCGATGTGTGCGGAGCTAGGGATGAGCAGGGCGTTACTCTCTGAGGCTTGTGAGTGTGGCGAGTCATGGCGGTGCTTGCCTTCCGGTCTTGGAACTGCGACTACGGGGTGTGTGCTTTGGAAGGGGTGTGTGCTGGGACGGGTTGGTGCTGATTAGGTTGCTGCGGAAGGGGCTGCGAAACGGGGCCTACTTAAAAATGGGTAATTTCTCGAGGGAATAGGCGGAAAGCGCAAGAAATGGTATAATATGGGAATAAAGTAACTATTTAGAGGTAATAAATGAATCAACTGTTTAGAAATTTTATTTCAAAAGAGCGAGTGAATAGTTTTCGTGAGTTGACGAAGACGCTCGTGAAAATGGCGGGGACCGATGAAGTGGTGCCTGAAGAGGATGAAAGTGTGCCTTGGGTTCCGTCAATTCTAGGATTAATTTTCATATTATGGCTTTCTTCTAGTGATTGGCTCAAAAGTGTGACGCAACCGCTAATTGATCAATTTCCACTACTTGCGCTATGGCCGTTAGCGTTTCTCTTTGTCTACCTTCCGATTTTAAATGGACTAGATGAGTTGTGGAAACAACCGCAGAGAAAACGGGACTTACAGGAGTTAATGGCGATTGCCAAACGTGCGGTAGCCGTTTTAAAAGAATATGACTATGACAATTTAGATGACGTGGTTGACGCAGAAGTGGTCATCGACGAATACACTGAGCGATACGGATTATAGGAGGCCTGGGATGAGATTATGGCATGAGGACTTGATTGGGCATCTTCCGCGTCCGCAACTCTTGGGGCAGCATCGCGAATGTTGTGCGCTCAGAGGCAATGGTTGGGGCAAGAAGCATGCGACGGTGGACTATGTATTTTCGTATAGCCCGTATGTGCTGTATCAGTACCATACGTTTATTATGGATGAAATGGAGCGCCGTGGGTATAATGTGACGCCCGAGTGGAAAGAGGCTTCGTATCGTGGAAAGATTTGCCCGCCGTATACCGAAGTGGATGAGTGTGCGTGGGCGAGTCCGTTATACAAAGAGCACGATGATGCGTATTACAAAGAATGTATTGAAAATTTAGCACAAAAAGGAATTATCCTGGAAGGAGAAAATCATGTTTAGACTTCTATTGAAAGACGTTGCGACGAAAAAAATGTTAGTGAACTTCCGAGAGTTGACAAGCTACTTAATGAAAGAGGCGGGAATGGATGATGAACTGCCGGAACTAGTCGACAAAACGGCAACCATCAAAATGATTGCGGGGATGTTTTTATTCATCATAGTGATGCGTACGGGGATTTTATCGAGACCACTTGAGTTTATGGTAAACAAGTTTGCCGGAGAAGGGAATGTGATTTTTCTACTCTTACCATTTGTTTCTTTGTACTTGTTTTTAGGATTCTTTTTTCTTCTTTACCGAATCTGGTCTAAAAAAGTACTGACACGTAAACTTGGCGAACTGATTCCAATTGCGGAACGTGCGATTGCAACGCTTAAAGCAGCAGGACGCGACGACTTAGAAGAGGATATCGAAGACGCAGAGTTCCTGATTGAGGATTATAAGAAGAGATTCGGGTTCTAGGGAGGAATAGACTTGGGAAAAAGGATTAGTGAAGAAGATATTACGCGATTAAGGGACCTACTAGAGAAAGTCTCTATGGAGAATGGTAGTCCCCAATCGTTACCTACTGCAAATGGAAAGTTAAGAAGACTTCTCTCTATTGGAGAGTGGGCAATGATTGTCATACTTTGTTGCACATTATTTCCACTAGTAGCATTAGCTTTTCTAGTGGGTTTGTTGTTAGGAAATATCGATGGGGCAATGGCTCTTGTTTACTTCAACCTTATGGCATGGCCGCTCGTGCTAATCTTCTGGGTGCTTCCTATTATTTTATTCTTTGTTTTTCGTTTCATTCAAAAAAAGACATATTCTGATGAAGTGATTCAGATAAATCAACTGATTTACGAAGAACTACGTGTACGGAAATATATTGCAGATGAAGATTTAACGGAAGAAGCTCGGGAGTTAAAAGCATTATATAAACGCATCTGGGATTAGGGGGATATATGGAATCGAAACAGAAAGTTAAGAAACAGGATGTACAGCGATTGCGTAGGTTAATTCAAGCAGTTGCCGATAAAAATGGCGAAGACGCTAGCTTACCGATCAGCTTTTTACCGTTTCGTGGTATTATAATGGTCATTAGTCTCGCTGGATTAGCATACGGAGTCGTGGCTACGTTTATTGTTACAATATCTACAATATTCTTTACAGAGCTTACGATGCAGCAGCCAGGGGAAGGGTATCAAAATGGTCTCACCAACAGTATGTTTCTTGACTGGTTCATCATGTTTGCCTTTGTAGCCGTCGTTCTCTATTGCTGCTACAAATCCGTTTACTGGGAATGGAACAAGCTAGTTGTTCGAGGAAATAAAGAAGTGGCGACGTGGAAAGCCTCTCCAAAGGAAGCCAGCCGTAGAGCCGTTGAAGTACTAGAGTCGTATATACACGAACATACAACGATGACTGAGGAGAGTCCTTCCAAGGTTGAGGAAAAAGCTCATCAAGATGATTAACGGAATCATACGGAATGACGATTTAAAAAGAATCTTTGGGGATAAAAGATACAACCTTTGAACGTCAGGAGGAATGACAATGAAAAAGAAACAGAGAGTGAAGGAACGCAATGTAAGACAACTGCGCCAGTTGATTGGAGCAGTGGCCGAGCAAAATGGGGAAGAAGGAACATTGCCAATGAGCTTTTTCCCGATACGCATCTTGATAACCGTCCTTAGTGTTGCTGGGGTGGTGTTCGCAGTGGCGTTGTTAGGACGCGCGCTTTTAGTCGAATCGGATTTCTTTCATGGGGTCGAATTGGTATTTTCGACGGGGGATTCAGAGGTTCTCGCACAAGTAGGCAGGGTCCTCTTCGGCTTGGCGATTCACTTTGGCATCATGTTTGCGGCCCTAGCCGTTGTTCTCTACTGCTGCCACAGATCCGTTCGTTGGGAATGGAAAAAACTCGTAGCTCGTGGAAATGAAGAAGTGGCGACGTGGAAAGCTGCACCAAGAGAAGCCGGCCGCGAAGCCGTTGAAGCGCTAGAGGCGTATTTACAGGAACATGCACCGCTGGGCAAACCTTCTAAATTGAAGGAAACAGTACAAGCTGCCGCTACGAGTGTCGGCACTGCGATGGAGAAAGTGAGCAAAGAACACGAAGTAGCAAAACGCCTAACAAGCGTCGAAGCTTCACGAGTTCGCGCCTTAAGAAGACTATTGAAGCTTGTCTTGAAGATAAACGGACGAGAAGAACAGCTTCCAAAAAGCTCTTATTGGCTACGCATCTACGTCCTGATTACGGTCGCAATTGCAGGCATCGTCATCGGACTAGTTTCTGGATTCTTTACGTATTTGAAACTGTTCATCGCCTGCCTAGTGACGTTGCAATGGAACTTCGCGTTTGGATATCTTGCCTTCATTTGGCCATTTGTCGTTATCTGGTGCATACCGATTGCCGCCTTCGTTGCAGTCTTCAATTGGCACCGCAGAGAAACGTTTAAGGAATGGAAAGAACTATTGGCACTGGCAGACCGCGAAGTCGAAGAGTGGAGTCAAACCACAGCCGTACCAGATGAAGTAGCAGAGTTACAAAAATTTGTGAAAAAAGCACATAAGTACTATTAGGAGGACATTATGAACTATAAAAAAACGATTTGGCAGTCTCAAACGACAAGACTGCGTGAACTTATTCGCATTGTAAACCGTAGAAGCAAACAACCGCGCATCCTGCCAAGAGATAATCGTCAGGTTCGACTCTTTTGTATGCTATTCTTTGGAATCATCACGCTCTATACGATTATGACGACAGGATTCCTGGCGGCCATCCTGGGCTTAATCTATATGCTCTTTTCAAGGAAATCCTCACCAGTCATGGACCGGATGTTACCATATTGGTGGATGCCGATTTTATGGGTGGCATTGATTGCGATTTTCATCCTCATTCTCTGGTTGGCGCGTCGTTCCCTAGTAAAAGAAACACTCTTCTTACTCGAACACGCGAAAGACGAAATCGCGCGCCAATATGAAGAAGGCAATGGAGTTGTTTCACAAGAAGTCATCAATTTAGAAAATTACGTCGACGACTTACAACGAAATTACCGGTTCTAAGGAGGAAGTAGATGCTTATTTTAGGATATCCAAGAAGACTCGTAGTGAATCAAAAAGAAGTGAAGGAAGTTCGCACCGTTGCCGAGCGACTCGTAACGGAAAGCGGCATTCCAGCCGAATTTCCAGAACAAACGAAACGCGGGGTGTTCTTATCGCTCTTACTCGGAGTCGTATCGATTATCGCAGCGCTCCTAGTGGCAGGACTGGTCTATCTATTTGTTGAAATCGGTGGAAATATTGTCGGGTTCGTGCAAGTCGTTGGGATTTTGGCATTTGGTTTTTCCGCGCTGCTCATGATTTGGTCGGTGTTACTCATTATCACAGTCATTTTATATCGCCGCGAGCAAAACAAGCGCTGGAAGGAACTGTCTGTGCTGCTGGACATTATCGATGAAGCCATTATCGTGTTACGTGAAGAAGACCGCAGTTATTTAGCATTGGAATTAAAACGCGCCGAACGACTCGTGGACCGCTACAATGACGTCCGCCGCGTCGTGACATTGGTGGAACGTGTTTAAGGAGGAGAACCATGGATTTACAAAGAATTCGATACAGAAAAAATGAAGCACAAGAGTTTCGCGCATTGACCGAGCGCCTTGTCGGGGAGAGCGGTCTTGACATCGAGCTGCCATATGAAAGTCCGGGAGTGCAGCACCTTATGAAGTATTTTTACGTCCTCGTGGGCATTCTCGTGCTCCTTACGATTGGACTCGTGGCATTTATTTTCTATGTCAACGGTGGGAAATCAGAGAACTTTATGATTACCCTCAGTAACGAAGAAATGCTCGTATTCTTCCCGCTTGTCGTCGTGTGGATGTTCGGGTTATTTTTTGCAAAGGCGTTAGACGCACGTAACCAACTCTTCATCCAAAAAGACATTCGCGCACTCTTGCCGGTTGCCCAAGAAGCACTCGAGGCACTTAGCGGAAACGAAAACGACTACGTGAAACGTGCACAGTTGCTCGTTAAAAAATACAAAACTTACGGGTTATAAAATAAAGGGATTTGAAAACAGAGGGAGTAAGAATGAAGAAGAAAGTCACACAAGAAACAGCCCATCGACTCCGAGAAGTATTGGAAAAGGTGACTTCAGAAAGAGAAGATGCAGCACCTTTGCCGAAAAATCATCAAATAGCGCGGTTACTTTTGCCAGTATTCGCTCTTTGTTTCGCAAGTGTCTATTTACAAAACGCGCACGCTTTTTCGATTATAGGGGGTGCATTTGCAACTATTTTTGAGGTTGGCGTTTGGGAAACATTCGAATTCGTGGTGACCGTCACGAGCTTCCATTTCTGGACGTGGAGTGTTCCTTTTATCGTTCTAGGAGCTGTCTTTTTCTGGAGACGTCGCTCTTTCAAGAAGGAATTCAATGCTTTAGTGGAACGAGCAAAGGAAGAGGTTGCTCTTTGGAAAAAGAAACCTCTCGAGACAAATCGCACCCTTGTAAAAGGGCTAGAAGGCTTTCTAATATCATTGCAAACGGAATATCAATTTGAACAAAGAATAAGGTAAGAATGTAAAGAGGTTAGGAACATGATTTATAAAACACTATTATTCGATCTGGATTCAACGCTCTGGGACTTTCATTCGGCGGAGAATTACGCGCTGACAAAGCTCTTGGAACAGCAAGGCGTGGAGGATGTCGAGGCGTATATCGACGTCTACGTGCCGATGAATCGTGCCATGTGGCGTTCGTTGGAAAAGGACGAAATCACGCGTGAGGAACTCGTCGAAACGCGCTTTGCCAAGTTGTTCGACCACTTCGGTTTTGAAAAAGACGGGAAGGAACTCGCGGCAGATTACGAAGCCGTCCTCTCGACGCAAGGCCAAACGTACGAAGGAGCGGAGGCATTGCTTCAAGCATTACAGGATGCAGGATATGACTTATACGCTGCCACAAACGGCATCACGACGATTCAAAAGGGCCGCTTATCGAACTCACCGATTGCGAAATACTTCAAAAAAGTGTTTATCTCGGAAGAAGTCGGCGCGCAAAAGCCGAGTGAAGTCTTCTTTGAACGAGTAGCTGATGCGATTCCAGACTACGACAAGGACAAAGCCGTGATCATCGGCGACTCGCTAACAGCGGATATCCAAGGTGGCATCAACGCAGGGATCGATACGATTTGGATGAACCTCGCGGCAAAAGAAAACAGAACGGCCATTAAGCCAACCGTGGAAGTGAGAAGCTACGCGGAATTATTAGAATTTTTAGCCTAAAACGAACCGACTGCAGGGAGGACTTGCGGTCGATTTTTTTATGCAAAAAAGTTGAGGTTCCAACAGTTAGCGGGTAGACTACTTAAAAGGGCAAAGACCCTACCAAAAATGAAAGTTGGACATGAATGAAAAAAGGATTATTAGGAATTGGCGTGGCGCTACTACTCGCAGCGTGTGGAACGACAACAACGAACCAGGCGACCACCGCGCAGACGCCGCAAACAACACAAGCACCGCATGTCGAAGTAAAGACAGACGGCACGTATACCGTAAAAGAATATGATTTTGATAGTAATGGCAAGGACATCTACGCCCGTGCTTTTGTTCCAGACGCGAGCGGACGCGTGCCCCTCGTGATTTTTAGCCACGGACTTGGCGCCAACGTCGAACACGAGGAAGAAGTGCAGAAGACATTGGCCAAGGCTGGCATTGCGGTCTTCAGCTTCGAATTCGCAGGAGGCTCGTCTTCATCGGTTCCGATGAGTGAAGGATTGACGACCGAGATGTCTGTTCTAACCGAAGTGCAAAACTTGAAAGACGCCATCCGTATCGCAAGCGGCATGGAATATGTCGATCCGCAGAAAATTTATCTGATGGGAAGTAGCCAGGGTGGACTCGTCACGGCACTTGCCGCAGAAGAAGTGACCAATATCGCAGGCCTCTTCTTGTTCTATCCTGCATTTTCACTGCCGGACGATATCCGAAGTAGCTTCCCGAAACTAGACGAAGTACCCGAGACCTTTAACTTACTCGGCACGAAAATCGGCAAGATTTACATCACGGACATCTACGATATGGATCCTTACGCGAACCTAGACGAGCTTGTGATTCCTGTGCATATTTATCACGGCAAAGACGACAATATCGTGCCACTCACGGCCTCTCAAAAAGCAATGAAGCGCCTAAAAGACGCCCGCCTCACAACACTGGAGGACACCGGTCACGCCTTGACGCCCGAGCAACAAGCAAAAATTGGGTTTGAGATTGCGGATGAGATTTATAATGGGATGAAGTGAAGCAGAAAAACTGGACTCAATTGAGTCCAGTTTTTATTTTAACTCTTCCTCTTTTCCAAGCGGGCCGATAACCCCTCGTGTCTTGAAAAAGAACGCGGCACCATTCCAAACCGCACTTCGCCCAATCGGACTACCAGCCCCAATACAAAGCTCCAATCCCTCCTTTGCACCAGTGCACCTTCACTCGATGCATATATAAAAAGACTGAATAAGCTCAAAATGATTACGCAAAATCCGCGGATTCTATAGTAGCAATAACGTGTTTCGCATTAAAAGTGAATTAGCAGGAGTAGTCCAAAATTGGACGTACTCCTGCTTTGAATCTTTAAAGGTGAGAGACTTTAGGCTCGAACCGGTGCAACGTTATCGCTACTATGAAGAAATCCGCAAGGATTTGGAGTAATCATATATAGAAGCTTATATAACATCGCTATTCAGTCTTTTTAAATATCTAATTCTTTCATTAAGTTCTCTACGCACTGTACAACAGAGGAGTCGAAGTCTTTGCGATAGACGAGCTGGATGTTCCGTTTTGGAGTGAAGCCATCGAGTTCGAGTTTGGAAAGGTAGCCGCTCTCCAAGTCTTTTTTTACAAGAAGCTCAGACACGATGGAGATACCGAGCCCGTGCGCCACGGCTTCCTTGATACTGTACTGGTTATCCACCACAAACGGCTGCCGATTCATAAACTCCGGCTCCCGTAACTGCTTCAACAAAAACTTATGCAGCGACGACTGACTCCCTTTCGAGATATACCGTTCCCCATTTAAGTCCTCTAGCGTGCAGTGGCCTTTCTTTGCCAACGCATGATCCGCCTTACAAATGACAATCAAAGAATCCTCGTAGACCGTCGTACTCGCAAATTGCTTCATATCGACTGGAATATATTCCGAGAAGAACGCCAGCTGGATTTTTCGGGCTTCCAAGTCCGCTAAAATCACCTTCGAGCGGTCGACCTTAATCGATACTTGATGGTCTGGGAAGGCGTCGTTTAAAAGCGGCAGGAGGGCAGGCAAAATCGTCGACCCGATAAACGGCGTAGCCCCGATAACAATTGAACGACTCGTCGTATCGGCCAATTCCCGAAGCGCGTTCAAGCCGCCGTTCATCGTTGCGACCACCTTCTTGGCCGTCTCATAGAACAGCTTGCCGTATTCGGTCAGAGTGAAGCTCTTATGCGTGCGCTCAATTAGCAGGTACCCGAGCTCTTCCTCCAGGCTCTTGATTTGTTTTGTGACATTTGGTTGCGAAGTATAGAGTTCCTCGGCGGTTTTCGTGAAGCTCATCGTCTCGCAGAGGGTTTTAAAGGTTTGTATTTTATCGATATTCATGATATCCCGCCTTTCCACACTAGTATATCATAATTATTCTAATCTGTTATACAAATGTATAACAAAATGGCATACAAAACGTTAAAAAGTGAATTGGACGCCTCCCGTTATTCTCAGTACACTGTATGTAACGTCAAGGACGAAAAAAATAAACGAAAGGTGATTATTATCATGAGTAAAGATAAAAACAAAAAATCCGCTCTGTGGGGCATTCTTCTCGCATTAGCAGCATTCCTCATTATCGTATTTATGCCGCCAATGGAAGGTCTCTCAGTCGCAGCACAACGTAGTTTGGCTATCTTTGTATCAGCACTTATTTTATGGATTGCAAAACCAATTCCAATTTATCAAACATCGATTATAGCCGTATTACTACTTCCATTAATTGGAGTCGTTGAAAAGCAAAAAGAAGCGTTTGGGACATTAGGGTACGACATCATTTGGTTAATGGTGGCCGCATTCGTATTAACATCAGCTATCAGCGAAACGAACCTCGGTAAACGTATCGCGCTCTCAATGGTCGTGAAATTCGGACGCACGAAGGTACAGACACTTGCCGTATTACTAGCGGTAAACTTCATTCTAGCTTTCTTCGTACCATCAACAACAGCTCGTGCTTCATTAATCTTGCCAATCTCAATCGTATTATTACAAATTTACAATGAGCTTCCAGGAGAATCGAACTTCGGGAAATTAATGATGTTACAAAACGTTCAAAACAATGCGTTCGCAACATCAATGGTTATGACAGCAACATCAGCACAAGTTATCGCAATTGGATTCATCAACAAACAAACAGGATCAAACCTTGGCTACATGGACTGGTTAATCGTTTCAATGCCACAAGCGATTCTTACAGCCGTAATTATCTTCTTTATCGGTGTGAAATTATACAAGGTCGGTAAAGAAGCCGGCGAAGAAGCAATGGCAAACGTAAAAGAAACGTTGAAGAAACAATTAGCAGACTTAGGACCAACTTCACCAGAAGAAAAACGTGTCGGAATCATCTTCCTTATCACTTTAATCTTATGGGCAACTGGAGACATCCAAAAGAAATATCTAGGCTTCTCAATCTCAACAGAACAAACAGCCGTATTAAGTATGTTACTCTGCTTACTTCCAGGTATCGGTGTATTAACTTGGAAACAAGCTAAAATCAAATGGGACTTAATGATCTTCTCTGCAGGGGCATATGCCGTAGGGAACGCATTTGACAACACAGGCGGAGCTGAGTGGATGATTACAAACTTAGTAAATGCCATCGGTTTAGATAAATTAAACCACGCTGCAGTAGCAGTTATCTTAATCTTCATTACTGTATTCTCACACTTAATCTTCACAAGTAAGACAGTACGTACAACAATCTTGATTCCAGCGATTATCTCAATCGCAACAACAGTCGGCATGAATCCAGTGTCACTTGCATTAACATGTTCACTTGGTATCGCGACAACGATCACTTTACCACCACACTCTAAAGTAAACACATTGTACTTCGGTACAGGTTACTTCAGCGTGTTAGACGAAGTGAAATTCGGATTACTTGCCTGCTTAGTACACTCAATCATCCTATCAGGAATGTACTTCGCTTGGATCCAATTCATCTACTAATCGGGAGGGGATACAATGAAAAAGAAAATCATCGTAGCGATTGCCGACGGTGTGGGAGATCGCCCAAACGTCGAACTTGGAGGATTAACGCCGTTACAATACGCAAAAACACCTCACCTCGATCAACTCGCTAAAGAAGGTATGACCGGGATTATGGACCTGATTTCACCAGGGATTACGGTTGGGACCGACATGGGTCACTTAATCTTATTCGGAAATCCTTCAGTCAACTACCCAGGACGCGGACCGATGGAAGCGGCAGGAGTTGGTATGGACTTACAACCCGGAGACGTTGCCTTCAGATGTAACTTCGCGACACGTGGCGATAACAATATCGTCATCGACCGTCGTGCAGGACGTATTCGTGAACGCACGAATGAACTGGCAGCCATCATCAACGGCCTACAAATCGAAGACGTAACGTTCTTATTCAAAGAAGCAACAGAACATAGAGCCGTACTCGTAATGCGCGGGGAAGGTTTAAGTGCCAAAGTCACAGACACAGATCCAAAGGCACCAAACGATGGCCATCCATTTAAACAAGCATTGCCAAAAGACGACAGCCCAGAAGCTGCCAAAACAGCGCGTATCTTGAATGAATTCTTAGAAGTTATCTATCCACTCATGGACGAACACGACGTGAATGTGGAACGCCTCGCTAACGGACAATTACCAGCGAACTTTGTGATTACACGTGGGGCTGGACAATTCTCCGTCATCGACCGCCTTGGCGAACAATTTGGCTATAAGGCTGCAGTCGTGGCAGGGGAAGATACGGTACTTGGTGTTGGACGCTTATCTGGATACGACGTGTACAAGGAAGACTCGTTCACAGGAAATATGGATACAAACGTGAGACGGAAGGCTGAAAAAGCGTTAGAGATGATCCAAGATCACGACCTAGTCTACGTCCACTTGAAAGTGACAGACGTGAAAGGGCATGATAACAAACCATTCGAGAAAGCTAAAGGAATCGAGCTCTTCGATGAAATGGTCGGCATCTTGATGGAAAATAGACCTGAAAACACACTGATTGCGCTTTGTGCAGACCACTCAACGCCTTGCGAAAAAGGCGAGCATAGTGGTGAGCCTGTGCCAATCGTCATCTCAGGACCTGGCATCCGCCGAGACAAAGTCGAACACTACGACGAAATCTCTTGTGCCGAAGGTGCCATCAACCGCATCAAAGGCCGCGAATTTGTCTGGACATTGCTCGATTATCTAGAAGTGGTGCCGAAACAGGGGAACTAGCATCGAATATAATAAAGTTGAGAAACCAGGGTTAGAGCCCTGGTTTTTTGTATTTGGGATGATAAATTATTCATCACTTTTTATGTATCCAATAGAAAGAAAAAATTGAAAAAATAATCAAAAAAATTTATTTCCTCAAAAATCCTATTGCTATAAGGTTTATAGCAGGTTATAATTAAGTGTAAACGCTTTTATAAAAATGCCTTGCTAGGGAGGGGAAGAAGCACCTGTTCAGGTACAAGAGTACGTTTTAGGCTTAATAATAAGGATTTTGGGAGAATGTTTTTTGAAAACAAAGGAGACGCTTAGCTGCCCGAAATTCACTTATAAGTGAATTTTGGGATTCTGCATAATTGGGAGGTGTTTTTATGGCAAAATATCGAGTAACAAAGAAGATGATTGACGAAGTAGAAGGCTTAACGTACGAGGAACAAGTCAAAGTTTTTGCAGTATTAATGATATTACAAGAAGAAGGACTTTCTCCAGAAGTACGTGAAAAATGGGAACGAGGAAAACAAGGGAAAAGATGTTTAAGGATTCCAATTAGTCGAGAAACAGAAGAGGGGGAAACTGAAGATGACCTACCTAACAAAAAGGTTAAATGCATTGAAATCCCGCTGCCCTGAATTTAAGCAAAATCTACTTGAAGAATATCACCTTCAAAAGATATCTCTAAGGGTTATTGAACTGCGACTAGAATTAGGCTTATCTCAGAAAGAGATGGCAGATGCTTTAGGAATGATAGAGTCGCAATACTGCAGATTAGAAAAAGGTAAACACAATCCAACAGTGCTTTCATTGATAGAAATAGCAGATTCATTTGGATTCGATCTAGATATAAAATTAAAAAAGAGAAAATAGAAATATATTTTTCAAAAAAGGAGATGGAAATAGTTAAGTTATGGGTAAAACAGAAAATATGAAAACTAATGAAACAACATTTAATTCACTAACTCCGGATATTCTTGACGAGAATAAAAAAGTATACACAGATGCTCTTGATTATGCATTTGGAAATTCTGATATAAGAAATATAGCAATTACAGGAGTTTATGGAGCAGGAAAAAGTACGGTATGGAATACATACAGAAAATATAAATTAAGTAATCCAGAGGAGAATACTTTCAAAAAAATAATAACGGTCTGCTTGGGAAAGTATGAAGATAAGTCTGATGAAAAAAGGGAAGATAGTTCTGATGAAAAAAGGGAAGATAGTTCATTAGAAGATGATGAAAACTATTCTAATAATAACAAAAAAGATAAAGTGCTTGATAATAGGGTTGAAAGACAAATAATAAATCAAATATCAGCACAAATTAAATCGAGTGATATTCCTTTGAGTAAGTATAAATTTAAAGGAAACTTATCGGGATGGAGTTTGTGGGCTAATATAATTTGTACAATCTTTATAAGTTGTTCCATTCTATTTATGGTGTATTTAAAGAATATATTCATATATTTAAGAGGATTATTAGGAGATTATTTAGCAATTATAATAACAGCTGTCTTATTCACTATGTTATTTATTGTCCCTGTCAGTTACTATTTGTTTCATTTTTATAAGAAAAATAAAGTGAAATTTTCGAAAGTCAATTTTAAAGTTGCTGAGGCGCAATTTACCGAGATTAACGATGATGAAACTGTTCTTGAGCGTGATATGAAGGAAATAGTTTATCTCTTGAGTAGTTCAAATACTAGTATTGTTGTATTTGAAGATTTAGATCGCTACGATAGTGTTGATATATTTGTAAAATTAAAAGAACTAAATTTTCTTTTGAATGCTTATTTGGAAACGAACCAGATGAATAGAATAGTTAGGTTTGTATACTTAATAAAAGATGGCCTTTTTTATTCAGAAGATAGAACTAAATTTTTTGATTTTATTTTACCAATAATTCCTATAGTGAACTCAAAAAATTCAGAAAATCATTTGTTAGAATTAATAAATTTTGTAGGTATTGAAGAAGATGAGCGTGGAGTAAAAGAGTTAAGCAAAAAAACTTTATGGAAACTTTCGCTTTATATTGATGATATGAGAATTTTACGAAATATCGTTAATGAATACACAATATATTCAGCTGTTTTACCAATTAGAGAAATTGAGTTGGATAGAAATAAGTTGCTTGCTTTAGTTGTTGTTAAAAATATATTTCCTCATGAATTTGATCTTTTACAAAAAGATCAAGGATACATTATTGATGTATTTAATAAATTAGAGACAGAAAAAGAAAATAACGCAAATAAGGATAAAAAGAAATTAAAAGAGATTAACGAGAAGATTAACTTTTTAGAAAACAGATTTGAAAATGATAAATTTGAAGCAATGGCATTAATGATTCCTACAGATTTATATTTTGACAATGAGGAGTATACTACATGGTCAGAATTGCTAAAATCATGGAGTTCGGAGAGGGGAACAAGCAAACAAATTGATTCGCGTTTTCGAATTGTTTCGGCATCTAATTATGATAGTTTCGTAAAGCAATATATACTAACAGATAATAAAGCAGTTGAATTAATTGAAAGTCTTCCGGAAGATAAAGCAATAGAAATTAATAGGTTAAAAAAAGAACGTAATCTTTTAGAAAAGAGTCTTAAGAATAAAAATATAATCAACTATACCCAACTAATACCAAAAATGAGTGATAATGAAAGGGATGCGGTATTTTTAACTAAAAATAAAACGCTTAAAAATAACCACTATTTTGGGTTAATTCGATTCTTAATAGTCGAAGGATTAATAGATGAGACATATTGGTACTATAAGGGAAATTTTGATATTAAAGATTCAAATGCACTTATGTCAAATGACATGATCTACATGAAAGGATTAATGGAAGGAAAAGAAATTGATATATTCCAAGAAGTGGAATCGCCTGAAAAAATTACACAACGATTGGAAGCTTCCGAATTTAATCGATCCAATAGTTTAAATGCCGAAATTTTAAGGTATTGTATTACAACACATCGTAATGATATTGTGCTTGCGCTTACCGATTCAGTTGTTGAAAATAATAAATTTAAAGATTTAATTCGAATTATCAAAGAGTATGAATATTTATTTCTAAAAGAATATGTAAAAATATTAGCAGAAAATAATATAGTCAATTTGGTAAGTATTTTGGAAAATAGTGCAGATGAAAATGAAACTCTACTTTTAAATTTATTGAAGGCTACTTTTTCTCTTAACAGTATTGGAATTAGCGAACTGAATCTATTTAAACCATATATCCAAAGTAACGAGAAAGTTATTAATAATATCACTGACAGTGATTTTGAAGTTTTTTTTGATAATTTAAAAAATGTAAATGTAAAATTTAACTCCTTAAAAGGAGTTGATGCTACGAAATCCCTAAAAGGTGGATTGCTAATAGAAAAGAATAGATTATATAAGATGAGTATTAGTAATCTAGTTAAAATTACAAAGATGGTACTTAATAAATTTGTTCCATACGGAGGTTTATTAAATGCTATATTTGAATCTCCTCAGCTCTTCTCAACAGAAGACTATATTTTGACTGATTTTGATACAGTAGTATCTGATTATATCGATCAAAAAGCTGATACAGATAAATTTGAGAATAGTGAAGATATACTTATAAAAATTCTTAATTCATCAAAACTTTCTGTTGAACAGAAATGTAAATATCTTGAAAATAATATAGTGAAAATTTCCGAATTAAACAGATTAGCAATAGATTCAACAGATGATAAGATTTTTGAAGTGCTATTTGATAAAGATTTAATTTTCTGTTCTTCTGATAATATTAATGAATACTGGAATAGTGTAAAATCTTATCTTAATAATTTTGTTGAATATTTGAATCGAAATATAAATGCTTCAAATGCAACAGAAATATTCGGTAAAAATAAGGGTCTTTGTTATTCTATGATGCGAGACATTTCTACTAATGATATAGTGTTTGAGGCTGCTGTAAATTATGCAGAGGATGGACTTGCTGAAATTGGCTCTGATTTTAAGCAAGATAGAATAAGAATTTTAATAGAAAAAGATTTATTAGAACCTACAGAAGAAAATGTGAAAGTGTTGTTAGAAAAATCTTACAATGAAGAATTACTTCTTTTAGCAAATTCTTATGAGAAAGAAGTTGTGGATCTCTTATCTGCTGAATCACTTTCTGAAGAACTGATATATAGTTTGATTAATAGTAATTTATCCACTAGTAGCTGTTTAATTTTAATTAAGAAGTTAAACGATGGAATTTTACTAGAAAAAGTAAATCTAAATAAAATTGATTTAATAGAAATAATTTTGGATCAAAGTATATCTCCAGAAAATATTGCTTATATTTGCAATGATTTTCAATCTTTTACTCTAAAAGAAGAGTTTATTAGACAATTAGATAATTATGGTGATTTGGAACGGCTAGATAACAAATATCTAAGTGATTCTTTCATGGAATATGTTCTTAAACAAGAATATATAGATATAGAAACAAAAATATCTTTAATAGAAACTAAGATAACAAATGACACTAAGCCGGAACAACTAAGAGAATATATCTCTCTAGTAGATGAAATTTCAGACTTAGCTACTGTGTGGGAAAACAAACAACCAGCTTTGGATAACGAATATAAGGAACAAGTAGGAGAAAAACTAATCGATAAAGAGTACGTAAAAATACGTAATAGTAAGGATGTACAACGACTTATGCTCAATAGATAATATTGAAATATAATTAATTCTAAGGACTGACTTTTGCAAGTGCAGTCCTTTTTATATTTCGACTTTTTATCCAATATGGATTCGTTATATTTACATTAGAAAGAAGACAACCGCACATTTTTTAAAATAGTTTCCAAACAGAATAACATCTACAAAAATAAGAAGTATTATTAATATATAGGAAATATTCTCGCCCCTCTTTAACTTCTTCTCCATAGTTCAATATAGAGATTAGCTAGTTTCTAATTCTATTTTAGGAGAAGAACTATGAAAGCATGGACAGAAACTGAAGAAACAACTACTCAACTTTTCGAGCAATTCGAAGGGGTTATTTATCACGTAATGAAAAAGCTTAACATTCAAAAGAATAATTCTGAATATGATGATTTCTTGCAAGAAGGACGATTACTACTATTGGAATCCTATCAAGATACTGATTCGAATCCACTTGACTCTGCGGATGCAGCCAAGCAATTTAATACCTATCTACAACGGAAATTATATTGGAAGTTTCTCAAACGCATAACTAAGAAAAACATCGAAACCGTAGAGTTTAATCAGGATTGGATGCAGGAATCGGAAAAAGATCCCTACTGGTTCGAGGTGGAATCTGATTATAAGGAATTTTTCCGAATGCTCACGAAAATTCAAATGAAAACACTGCAATATATGATGCAAAGTGATGAATCTGTTACAGAATATGCAAAAAGAATAGGGCGCACACGTTCAGCAGTGCAGCAGGATATTCTATCAATCCGAAAAAAGTTGAAAAAATTTTTAGACAAGCATAGCAAATTAGATGCCTAATTGGTTTATATAGATGTAGAAGTCATGACACTACAAAACAAAAAATAAACCAAATAAGGAGGACATAAACATGTCAGAAACATTTAATAAAGCAACATTGGAACTATTCTACCAAGATGCGGAAAAAGGGAAAGTGAAGAAATTCAAAAGTCTTCAAAACTTGAAGCAAGGGGCTACGCATGATGCGGTAATGACGGTCTCAGACGCAGTCGATACTCTTGCAAAAGAAGCGATGACATACTGCGATACAGTCGTTCGAACACGACACGACAGAAACTAATAAACAAAGGAGGGAAATATCATGGCAGATGAAACAACAACAACAGTTAAAGAGCTATATTTAGGGTTCACAGGAAGTGATGGTAAAACAAAACGTCTTGTTATTGCACATCCAGAAGATAATCTTGATGCTACGACTACTCGTGCAGCAATGAAAAAAATTGCGGATGCCAACTTGTTCGAAAAACAAGGGATCCAATTGTATACGAATGGGGAAAGCGCTAGCTATATGACTCGTATTAAGAATGAGATCTTTAACGACAAAAAGAAAAAATAAATGAAGGTTAGGAAGGTGAGCTAGAAAATTCTAAAGGGTAATTTTCTAGCAGGAATGGAGAATCATCTATTAAGGATGGTTCTCCTAACCTTCTCGAAATGATGTAAGGGAGGAAATTTTATGAAAACATCATTTTACTATTTGCAAACCGGAATTTTTACCCTCGGAGCTCTATTGGGTGGGTTCCTTGGAGGGAAAGATGGCCTCCTCTATGCTTTGTTAGTTCTTATCATTCTGGATTACATAACAGGAGTACTAAATGCTATTGATCAACGGCAGCTTTCAAGTGCAGTTGGGTATAAGGGTATTGCTCGTAAGGTACTTATTTTTGTGCTCGTAGGAACGGCAAATGTTGTAGATGTTTATATTTTGGGGAAAGCAGGAGTGTTACGAGCAGCAGTAATCTTCTTCTATATTTCGAATGAAGGAATCTCAATTCTCGAAAATGCGTCACATCTCGGATTGCCTGTTCCTCAAAAGCTTCAAAATGTGCTAAGACAACTACATCAAAAGGAGGAGAATTAAAATGATTAAAATTTTGAGAGATTTTGTAATGAAGGATAGTGGATTTTTAGAAAGTTTTGACTTTGTGGTGATCCACAATGATGCAGGGAGAATAAAACCACAACGATATATTTCTTTTCTAAGGAATCGTGATAAAGCCTTAGGAATAGCACATTTCTATTGCAACCGAGACACGATTGTTCAGGTTGTTCCAATTGAAAACATTGGCTACCATACCGGAGATTGGTGGAGTAACTGCCGTTCTGTCGGATACGAGGTTTGTGAGAGCCTATCAGCAAGCGATGAGGAATTCCTACAGAATGAAGATGTGACTCTATTGAAAGCAGCAGCGGACTTGGTAGAAGCAGGAATGCCAATCTCACGAGAGACGGTTCGACTCCATCATGAATTTGTACCAACCAGCTGCCCTCATCGGAGTATGGAGTTACATGGAGGAACTACGGAGAGTGTACGATCATATTTTATTGAAAGAATGAAATATTTTGCTTCCCTAGGAAATAATCTGATTGAGATTTTACATAACTACTTTCCAGAGGAAAAATTCCACATGAAAACATGGGTACGTCATGAAGTTTTCAATAATGATAATGAAATTGTCCAACAAGTTATTCGAGGAGAATGGGGAGTTGGCCAAGAACGAATAAAACAATTGACAGAGGCTGGGTATAATGCAGAAAGAATTCAAGAGAAAGTAAATCTTGCATTACAAGGATCTCAAATCAATGATATAAAAACGATGGATGCTCTTGCCTATGAAGTAATTCAGGGCGATTGGGGTAATGGAGAAGAACGCAAAGAGCGGCTGGAAGCTGCTGGGTACGATTATGATGCAGTTCAGCAAAGAGTCAATGAAATATTGGGATAAATTAGAGCCTACTGATGAAGATGTCAGTAGGCTATTTTATTTTCATAGTGAATCGGAATTATTACCTTGTTTTAGAAGAGTGAAAATAGGATGAAGGAAATATTCCTAAGTTGGTTGAAACCAGAAAGTGATGTTTTTAGATAGGATACCTCTTTTTCAGAAAATGCTTTCATGGTATACTTAAAAAGTATATTTCAAAAAATGTTAAAAATAGACTGAATTTAAAATGGAGGTAGTTTCTAATGTCAGAAGATTTCATTGAACGTCCACGAAAAAATGAAAAAGATGGCGCAATCCAATATGTTAAACAACTCTTGGAACAGGCTCTTGAGGAGCATCGTAATGAAGATGTCAATAAACTAGAAGAAGTTTTTCGCCTATTACAAACTAAAAAGTACGGTCTAGTTTGGGAAGAGCATGCGGAAATCGTTGAAGAAGAAATGAAAACAAAAATACCTGTCTTCGTGGAAGCTGTAGAGAAAAAAATAGTAGGGAATCCAGAGGTTAAAGATTATAATTTTCTTTTAGAGGGAGAAAATCTACACAGTTTACATCTTCTTGAAAAAACACATTCTGGTAAAATAGATGTTATTTACATCGATCCTCCTTATAATACAGGGAATAAGGATTTTATATATAATGATAGAATAGTGGATAAATCAGATAGTTATTCTCATTCCAAGTGGCTAAGTTTTATGAGTAAGCGATTGAAAATTGCTAAACATCTGCTTTCTGATTCAGGAGTTATTTTGGTTAGTATTGATGAAAATGAACATAGTCAGCTCAAACTATTGATGGATGAGATTTTTGGGGAACATAACTTTATAGAGACAATTGTTTGGGATAAAAAATCGTCTGCAAAAGGTGTTCCACCAAGAAATATGATGGTAGGAGTACATGAGTACATATTAGCCTATCAAGTTTCAGATAAATTTAGATTTCTGGGAGAAAAAAGAGACGAGACAGGTTTTAAGAATCCAGATAATGATCCTCGCGGACCATGGAGAGAATCAAATATAAAAAGTACAACTAAACCGCTTGAAGAAGCCTTTACTATTACTGACCCCAACACTGGAAAAGAATATACAAATACTTGGGCTTTCTCCAAAGAGTCATTAGAAAGGATGATTATTGAAAACAGGATTTTGTGGAAGAAAAACTTACCTAAACAGAAAGAATTCCTATATAATATGAGAAATTCTACAAAAGCACTAAAATCGAACTGGGGAGTATTTGATAATCAAAGGACCACTATGTTTTTAAAAAAATTATTGCCAGATGTTCAATTTAATAATCCAAAACCTTTAGAGCTGATGAAATACTTAATTGAGGTAACAGCTCCTGAAAACTCAGTGATTCTTGATTTTTTTGCAGGATCCGGCACGACTGCTCAAGCGGTTCTAGAGTCGGGAGGAAATAGGAAATTTATTCTAGCTACAAATAACGAAAATAACATAGCTCAAGAAATAACATTCGCAAGGTTGAAAAAAATATCTGAAGGAACTGAGTTTTATAAAGGTAAAGATTTTAACCTCAAATATTTTAGAACAGATTTTGTTGATAAGAACGATTTTCCAGATTTTCAACTAGAAGATGAACTTTTGAATTATATCACTCCACTTGTTGAATTAGAATTTGGAATTGATATCTCAAATCCATCTGTTCAAATCATTCTAACAGAAGAACAATTGGGAAAATTGATTAAAGAAGGAAAGTTAGAAAAAGATTCAACTCTCTTTTTGCATCCAACGGTTTTGCTCAATAATAAGGAGGCAGAATTGTTGTCAAAATTAAATGTTACAAAACAAATAATTCCTGATTATTACTTTGGAAAGGATTTATGGTAATGATAGAATTAAAAGATTTTCAAAAAAACGTTGTTGATAAACTTCTGAGTTTCACTGCTCCTGAATATGGAGTAAACGAGTTAGTAATTAAAGCCCCGACTGGTTCGGGTAAAACAATCTGTCTGCTCTCATGGATAAATGACTACATATCAACTACACATGATAATGTTGCTTTTGTCTGGTTTACTCCTGGAGCTGGAGAATTAGAGGAACAGAGTCAAGACAAGGCGAAAGCTTTTTCTGGCATCAAGGCGCAATCAGTTGATGATGCACTGCTAAATGGTTTCGATAGGGATACTGTGACATTTATCAACTACGAACGAGTAATCGGGAAAAAATCTAAAGCGATGTTAACTGATAGCGAGCGCGATAATCTTGAGGATAAGATAGAAAAAGCTTTCCAACAAGGGCGACATTTCATACTAGTTATCGATGAAGCGCATCGTAATGATACTAAAAAAGCTCGTGATGTAATTTCTCGATTTAAAGCCTCAAAAACTGTACGTGTATCGGCTACCATTGCCAATCCTCATACTCCGAAGAGTTCGGAATACTACGAAGTTACAGAAGAATCTGTTATCGAATCAGGATTGATCACAAAGGCCGTGGTAGTCAACGAGGGATTAGATATCGAATTGGACGTTACAGATGAATTCGCTCTTCTTTTTGAGGCGGCGGAGAACAAACGGAAAGAAATAGTTCATGAATACCAAAACAACGATATTCAAGGTGTAAATCCCTTAGTCATCGTTCAGTTGCCTGATAAATCAGATTCAGAAGCTGATTTAGTTTCAAGAATTGAAAATTATATTGAAAACCATCTGAAGAAAACATACGAAGACGGGAAACTAGGAATCTGGTTAGCGGATAAAAAACGAAACCACCTAGATGTGACAAAACTAGATAATCCCGTCGAATATCTAATCATCAAACAGGCAATCGCCACAGGTTGGGATGCTCCACGAGCAAAAATCTTAATTAAAATCCGTGAAAATATGGGTGAATACTTTACCATCCAAACAATCGGTCGTATTCGTCGTATGCCTCAACCACAACGAGGGCACTATAACGTTGACGTTCTAGATAATGCATATCTCTACACTTTTGATAAAGATTTCCTAACAGGAGCTTTCGTGGAAGGCGGAGCCGTTGCCCCAACGCCTATCCTTCGATTAAAAGATAGTGCTAAAGATTTAAAATTGATTAGTGAGCGTATTATCAATGAAACTGCGGAGAAAGATGAAAAAGCTATCCGCAAAAACCTCTACGAAGGATTGAAAGAAGCATGGAATCTTTCTGATGATGTTGAAGAAAATAGAATGAAAGTGGAGAATCATGGATTAATTATAGGTCGAACGATCAAGACAACGTATAAGCAGGGACGATTTGATACCCTCGATCATTCAGATCGACTACAAGATCTTGAACGCTCTGTAGAGGTGGATTATCGTGGGAATCGTCTTGATTTACTGCATGCCTTTCATGAACTAGATCGTGTGACTCACCTACCTGTATCAAAGGTTGAAGCGATTCTTAAACGTTTCTTCCTAGCTGATGGACGTCCAACAGAGGAACGCCTCCTAAAATTAGATGCACAAGAGTGGACGGCATTTATCCTCAATAACTGGCGTGTGCTCCGTGAAGAGTTTAGAAAAATTGATATAGCGAAAGCAATGACTCTAGAACTTGAAAATATCCAACAAAACGATTTTACACTTCCGTTGGAGGAACGATATACCTATAATCCTCAAATAGAAGGCAAGATTGTTCGGACAAGCGCATATGCGGGATATACTACTGCATCGATAGCAGCCAGACCTAGCCTTGTTGAAAGACTTTTCGAGCGCTATATGGAAGAACGAGAAGATGTAGATTTTGTATACAAAAATGGTGATTCTGGTACACAATATTTCTCACTAGCCTACGGAACAAACGGTGGACGAAGTCACTTCTATCCAGACTTCATTGTGAAAATGAAAAATGGAGATATTTATATCATCGAAACAAAAGGCGGAGAAACTTTATCTGGAATGGATAAGAATATTGATCCGTATGCACCAGCTAAATATGAAGCTCTTAAGGACTACGCAAAACGTCATAAGGTTAAATGGGCCTTTGTAAGAGATTATAATGAAAGCCTCTGGTATCTCAATGAAGGTAAGTGGGTAGATGAGATGACTCAAGATTCTTGGAAGCCAATTGAAATGTTGTTTGAAAATTAATAACTAAATTGATTCGGCGAGAGTTTAATAACTGTCGAAGTGCTTTAAAAGGAATTAAGCAGACACTCTCTGCTTAATTCCTTTTTTTATCTCCACCAGCACCTGCTTTTTCTTTCCCACCTATGCTATAATAATCTTGAATAGAGAAGGGTTTCATGATTGGAGGAGAGAGTATGAAGAGAAGACAAATCCTAGCATCAGCGCTTTGTGTGTTGGCGCTTGTGGCATGCAACAAAAAGCCAGAAGAGGCGGGGACGACCCAGGCAGCTACAACGGTTCAAGCGACAACGGTGGCACCGACGACGGTTGCCCAGACTGAGCACGCGACGTATTTTGAGATGTTGCAGTTGGCGTATAATGTAGCGGCCAAGGATGCGGATATTACGGAAGGATTAGCCGCGGCCAAGAAGGTCCGTGACGAGATGTTTGCGCAGTTTCCAAGCGACAAGGATGACATCGACTATGCCTATTCAGACTTGGAGCTCTTGGTTCGTTTTAATGCGACTGGATTTAGCGACTTCATGAAGCATTGGAATGCGTCGACTGGGCAGCATTTCGAGGCTTTGCACGAAGCGATTCACATGGACGGAGCGACGCTTGATGGCGAGAAGATCAAATGGAATATGATGGGCGTTGTGGCTTCAAACGACTACGATGTGATCGTGGTGGAGGCGTATTTGGATGCTGCGAAGAAAGAGGCGTTCCTCTTTGGGTACGAAGACGGAGAGCCACTGGTGCTTCATGCGACCAATGTGACGCGTGAGACCTTGCCAAAAGCAGCGTTCCAAGTTGTGAAGGACGCGGATTTACTCAAGGGCTTTACCGACAATGCGACATGGAAAGCAACCTCTAAGCCGTCTGCGAATCAATCGATTGCGGATGTGATGGCCATTTACGCGCGTAAGAAGGGCGAAGTTTATGAGCGCACGAGTCCCGCGACGCAGCGCAAGTACTATGATTTAGCCGTTCCAGACCAGCTCTTCCAATATGCAACGGTTGCTGGAATGAAGGCGAAGTTTACATGGGGAGAACTCACATTTAAACAAGGAGACGTCCCTTATGAAATCGTGGAGTGTTATGTGTCCGAATCTGGAACGACGGTGATTGTGTTTGCCAAAGTCGGCAATGGCAAAGTGATTTTAATCGGGCAAAAAGCACCAGAGACGGTGAAGAACGCGGATGGAACGATTAAGTCGGCCGTAGTGAACCTAGAACCTTACAATAGCGAAACATTATCACGTGCACTGTGGTAAGACAGGAGAATTAGAATGACAGAAGTACAACAACTCGAACAATTAATGAATGAGATGCTGCCGGGATTGCAGCTGTTTGCTAGAGATATCAACCTCACGCCAGAAGAAGCATCGAAGTTCCACGTGGGGCAGATTGTCCGTAACGCGGCCTTCACCGATGCGACGAGTCGCGTCGGGGGCATGGTGACGACGCACCGTTTCAGCATTTTATCCAACCACCTCTTTGACCTGACGAAGGCGGAGCACGGCACGAACTGGGGGCTACACGTGGCCAATCGCGACAGCCACTTCAAGGTGCTGGACATTTACGAGCATGAAGGCAAGACGCAGATTTTGCTCTTGCATTTACCGGATGATTATCGTTGGAAATGGATGGAGCATGTGAACCTGGATCTGCCGGTGGACATCGTGGCCGATAGCAGAGAACGTTTCGCCTCTAAGGCCCACGCCGAACCGATTCCAGAGGTGACAAGTCCAGAGTGGCTTGATCGATGCGGATTTGCGCCAGGACTCGACATCAAAGGCGAACTCTTCCCAAATGAAATCCCAATCGCAAGCCAAATGCAAAAAGTAAAAGACGCCTCTTTCCGTAGCTTCTATCATCAACTCGTCTACGTTCGCTGCGTGGCGCTAATCGAAGACGTGATGCCAGAAGTTGCCCAGGCAGGCGACACGGGGCTTGTCCTCTACGGATATATCGACGAAGAGGCTGGCGTTTCGTTCCAACCGCTATGGATTGCAAAAGAGGGCGAAACAACGCTAGACATGCGCCTCATTCCAGAAGAGACGATGTATCTTATCCGTCTTGCGAACCTCGATGACTGCGAGTTCTGTTCGATGAAATGGATTGAAGTGGATCCGTATATCGTAGACCGTGCAAGACGCGTTATTGCCGAAGTCTATGACACGAAGAGCAAGGAAAAAGAAGAGACACGTACCTTCCAAGGCCTTGACCGTTTCCGCCACCGCGAGCATCCCGATGACTTTGGCGTGGCTTTCTACTACGAAGACAAAACGAAGGATCCCGAACGCTTATGGGTCCGCATTTCGCGCGTGGAAGGCAACCAATGCTTTGGCACGCTCTTGATGGACTCGAAGCACCCAGACGGACCAAAAGAAGGCGATGAGATTATGTTTAAAGTTCTTCAGAACGAAAACGGCGAGCTCGAAGTTGTGTCAGTGCAAAAATAATAAAAAAGACAAAGTAACCCTCGGTTACTACATAGTGTTTATGGTAAGGCACCGGGCCAAGCCTAGGTCTTGGCTCCTACCAAGCTTCAAACTGACTCTACGGGTTACACCCTAGAGTCAGTAATTCACATTGGTTGCTCTTCTTACCATTCACACTATAGAACCGAGGGCCTTTTGTCTTTTTTTAAACTGCCTCACCTTTTTCATGTATGAGTGGAATCTCACCGTTCTTTTACCTTGAATGAAGCGCACCTTGACATTAAAGAAATTTATGGTATATTAAAGGAGCAAGAAAATAGTGAATATTTCAATCACTAAAGCCAGAAAGAGTATTGGATTTTCCACATCCAATGCTCTTTTTTTGTTTGTATTAATGCGCGCCGTCCGCGATTTGCACGATGATGTTCTATCACATTATAATTTGATGCAGAGTGTAGCGATATAGTCATTGCCATAACGGGATAATCGATGCCTTTTGTCGCACGATTCATAAAAATCGATCATCGCGAGACCGTTTTTCAATTGTCCTCGAATCTGAGTTTCTAAGGTATGGCTGAATTCATATCCGTATTCTGGATTGATGGTGATTTTGCCATCTGCTTCAAGCTCTTTTGAATTAAAAGGGATGGAAAACTTTAACAGTAATTCCTCGTCGGGTTGGTCCCATACAACGTCAGCATCATACATGTATATCCAAGGATTCATAAACCCGACCATTAACAGCCCGCCCTTTTTCAATACACGAGCGGCTTCTTTATACATGTTTTCTAAATCTTCTATATAGACATTCGAAACAGGATTAAAAATAATATCAAAGGTTTCATCTTCAAATGGGAATGGTTTTGTCATATCGGCTTGAACGGTGTTGATTGTTAAGCCTTCTCTTTTAGCAACCATCGCATCTTTTTGTAATTGTGATGTCGAAAAATCCATTATGGTGACATCATAACCTTTTGCGGCAAAAACGGGGCCCTGCTGACCGCCACCACAAGCTAACCCTAATATCTTTTTCCCGCTGGCTTTTTCAAACCATTCTTCCGGAACTTTTTTTCCAACCGTTAATGCAACAGAAATTGGATGTTTCTTAGCTTCTTCTAATTCTTCATGTGTTACTGGCTCGGTATAGGCATTTTTCACATTATTCCATCTATCTTGATTTAATTTTAAATAATTGCTCATCTCTCATCACCACTTTCCGTCTTCTCAGGTTCATTATACTATTGCTAGGAAAAGTAGGGAAGTGTCCACTAATTTACTTGATTATAAAAATAAGTATGCTATAGTGAAGGGGTAGATAATAAATACCTTCACAGAAAGAGCATTGGATTTTCCACATCCAATGCTCTTTTCTTTTTATTTAAATTAATGCGCCCCGTCTGCTATTTCGGCAATGTAGAAACTTGGAGCGTAGCCAATCTCTTTAGTATAAACTTTGGCAACGTTGGCTTTAAAGGCATCGATATGATCCTTATGCACCAGCGCGATGGCACAGCCGCCAAATCCAGCCCCTGTCATACGAGCACCAAGAACGCCTGCTTGTTCCCAAGCGGTATGCACGAGCGTGTCGAGTTCCTTACCGGTTACTTCGTAGTCGAGTTCAGTCGAGAGATGGCTCTCGTTCATCAGACGTCCGAAGTGAGCGAGGTCGCCTTCTTTTAAGACACGTGTCGCAAGCACCGTCCGTTCGTTTTCACTAACGGCATGAC
Source organism: Streptococcus sp. 263_SSPC (assembly GCF_001071995.1). Taxonomy (GTDB): domain Bacteria; phylum Bacillota; class Bacilli; order Lactobacillales; family Aerococcaceae; genus Granulicatella. The sequence continues at coordinate 3,479 of NZ_JVNU01000025.1, read as the reverse complement.
GAGCACGTTTCACAAAGAGTTCGCTAGATAGGTGATGCTTCAACTCATCGAACTGATCGATGGTGAGGTCTCCCAAGGTTTCGATAGCCACATGCTCTTGTAGTTCCTTCAAGGCAATGCGCGTTTCGGCAAAGCGTTCGTTGTATTTCGAATCGGCCAGTTCGCGGCGTTTATTCGTGTTCATAATCACGATACGATAGTCGCCGAGTTTAACAGGAACGAGTTCATACTCCAGCGTTGCACAGTTGAGGAAGATGGCGTGGTCCTTCTTGCCCATCCCTACAGCGAACTGGTCCATGATGCCGGAATTCACACCAATGAAGTCATTTTCCACACGTTTCCCAACCTTCACGAGACCCAGCGTGTCGATGCCTAGAGTATATACTTTGCGAGCGATGACGCCCACGAGCAGCTCGAATGAGGCTGACGATGAGAGGCCCGAGCCGTTCGGGATGTTTCCGTAAAATGCGATGTCCATGCCGTGCGGAAAAGCGAAGCCGAGATCCGCCAAGTACACGAAAACGCCCTTGACATAGTTCGCCCACGAGTCACTGCCCCTGTAAGCCATGTCGGTCATATCGAGCTCGCGTATACCATCCTTCGGAAAATTGTCCGAATAGAGACGGAGCCTCTTGTCCGACCGTGGCTTCACCCACGCATAAGTCCCCAGCGTAATCGCGCAAGGAAAAACGTGCCCGCCATTATAGTCGATATGTTCCCCAATCAAATTCACACGCCCCGGAGCAAAAAAGCTCTCCTCAGGCTCCGTGCCATATACCTCCACAAACGTCTGTCGTAATTGTTCTGTAATTTGTCCCATCTCATCACCACTTTCTGTTTATTCACCTTCATTATACGCCAAAATCTTGGTAAAAAAAGAGGTGTTGTGGATTTTCAAAAAGAAATCCAACAACACCTAAAAATCGTCCAGCAGCATTCCTTCTATGACAGCATCCTTTTGAAGCACTGGCTAACTTGAAGTTTCCCTCTGTGCCGATAATTAGCGTTAGAGAGGGCTATTCTTTCTTCTTGCGTCATCTCTCAGAGTAAGAAGCGCTGAAAAGAGACAAAAATCCCTCGGTTCTATAGTGTGAATGGTAAGGAAGAACAACCAATGTGAATTACTGACTCTAGGGTAAGACCCGTAGAGTCAGTTTGAAGCTTGGTAGGGCTGAGATTTAAGCTCAGCCCGGTGTCCTTACCATCAACACTATGAAGAAACCGAGGGTTTTATTTTGTCTCTTTTCTATTAAAATATTTCATGCCTTACTTCTTTAATAAGCGGATGGCGCAAGAAGGCATATGAAAGATAAATCGCCATCAAACACCAGATAATCGGCTCCGAGAAAATCACTCCAAGATACCCAGTGCGCGGAATGATAAAAATTACAAAAATCACCTTTCCCACCAACTCAATAAAGCTCGAAACCAATGGCGTTACCTTTTGCCCTAGCCCTTGCAAACTATTTCGTAAAATCAATAGAAGCGCAAGCGGAATATAAAACGCTGACCCGATACGGTTGTAGAGCGCCGCATTTTCCAGAAGTACAGAGTCGCTTGAACCAGAGATGAGTTCATTTAACGCAGGACTTGCAAAGAACAAGAAGATGCATACCAGAATTGCCCAGCCGAACGCTACGAGACTTCCTTGACGAATGCCTTTCGCGATACGGTGCGGTTTGTTTGCCCCGAAGTTTTGCGAAGTGAAGGTCGTCATCGCTGCCGCAATCGCCGCGAATGGGAGTGTCGAGAACGCGAAGATGCGTCGTGCTGACGTTTGCGCGCTGATGATGACTGGTCCGAGTGCGTTGATAGAAGATTGAAGCATCACGGATCCAATCGATACGATGGACGACATGAGTCCCATGGCTAGGCCTTGGCTGAGTAAGTCCATGTATAATTCGTCGTCGCGTACGAAATCACTTTTTGCTGGAATCAAGAAGCTGGCGCGTTTTTTAATATAAATAAAGCAGAGGACGGCCGATAAGCCTTGTGCGATAATCGTCGCAATCGCCGCTGCCGCAACGCCCATGTTGAACGTTGTAATGAGTAAGATATCTAAAAACACGTTCACGACCGCTGAGAAAATCAGGAAGTAGAGTGCCGCCTGACTGTCGCCGACTGCACGAAGTAGACCCGCACAGAGGTTATACGCGAAGGTCACAGCAATACCGATCACGACAATCGAGATATACTCATACGACTGATTGATGATACTCTCAGGTGTTCCAAGGAACTGAAGGAGAGGATACATGCCGAAACTTCCGATAATGGCCACAAGCAGACTGAGAAAGGCGCCGATGACAAGAGTTGCTCCAACGGCACGTTTCAAGAGACGATGATTATTGGCGCCGTAATAGCGTGCGATAATAACGCCCATCCCGTTTCCGACTCCAAGCGAGAAGCCGACGATGAGTTCAAAGATGGCGGCTGTGGCTCCAACCGCTGCCAGCGCATCCTGCCCAAGGAACCTCCCTACAATCATGATATCGGCAGTGTTGTATAGTTGCTGGAATATGTTTGAAATGATAATTGGGATTGCAAATGCAATAATGGACCGCAAAATCGGCCCGTCTGTTAAGTTGATTGCTGTTTTTTTCATAAAGGAAATTATACTCGTAACAGTTCATATGGTCAAGCGTACCAACGGTCCGAAAAGATGACTCCGAACTCTTGCGGATTTTCGTTATACATACCGTAACGTTGCACCGGTTCGATTCTCGAAGAGTCTCTCACCTTTACAGCCTCAAAGTTGGCGTAGGGAATAAATTCCAACGCCAACTAATTCGCATGTAATGCTAAACACGTTACGGTTTGTATAACATCCGCAGGTTCTCCGTCATCTTTTCTTGTGCTTTTTAAGAAGCGAGCATAATGGCGATGAAAATAGGGCTAAACTAACAGAGGATTATGAGCACATTATTGCATTTGGAATCCCGGCGGAGGGGGGAGAGGTGCTTGGAGGTAGATAGAATCGCCTAACTTATTTTCAAATCGCCTAAAAATGAGGAAAAATTAGGAGAAAAAGAATCTCATTGATATGTACTTCCTATACTGGGAAGCGCAAAAAAAGCTAGCAGATTTTTCTGCTAGCTTTTTAAATAGGTTTGTTTAGATTAGTTTTGTTCTGCTTTTTTAGAAACGAGAACGAACATCGCAGAGATTGTTACGATGATTCCTGCTAGAATTACGGCTGTGTTGTTTGATGTACCAGTATTTGGTAACTCTGGTCCAGGTGTTGTAGTAGGAGCTTCTGTAGTCGTAGGAGCTTCCGTTGTAGTAGGAGCTTCCGTTGTAGTAGGAGCTTC
>NZ_JVNU01000025.1:0-71 GCF_001071995.1 Streptococcus sp. 263_SSPC | reverse complement strand
GGAGCTTCCGTTGTAGTAGGAGCTTCCGTTGTAGTAGGAGCTTCTGTAGTCGTAGGAGCTTCTGTAGTAGT
>NZ_JVNU01000024.1 GCF_001071995.1 Streptococcus sp. 263_SSPC | reverse complement strand
GTGAAGTGCACCCTGTCAAGTAGACAGGAAAATAATTAAAGTGTATGACGAGTTCATAAGAACTCGTCTTTTTATTTATGCTGGGATTTTTAATCCCATTGATAAAGTAATTCTTTTCTTATTATAGAACTGAATATACTCCTCAATTTTCTTGAAAAGAGATTCATAGGTTTTGAAATGATATAAACGATATACTTCTTCCTTTAATGTCCCCCAGAATGCTTCAATTGGTCCATTATCGATACATCTTCCAGGACGGGACATACTATGTGTTATTTGTCCTTTTTCTATAAAGTGCTTAAAGAAATGAGAAGTATATTGGAATCCTCGATCACTATGAATCATTGTTTTTGTTGGAATTATCTTCCTTTTTATTTGATTAAAAGTATCTTTAACGATTTGATTATTGTTTTGCTTAGATATTTGATATGCAACTATCTTCTTTGTACCATAATCTAAAACTGCACTTAAATAAGCTTTTTCTCCCTTCCCATACTTCAATTCAGTGATATCCGTTAATAGTAGAGCCATTGGCTCGTACTCTTTTTTAAATTCTCGATTTAAAATATTAGCTGCAGTGTATTCTTCAGTGTTCGATTTATAACGATAACGTTTTTTTCGTATAACTGCCTTTAATCCCATTAGTTTCATAAGACGCTGAATACATTTATGATTCACTTTTGCATTTCTATAATAGTTTAAATAGATTGTGATACGACGATATCCATATATACCTTGAACAGATTCATATACTTCGTCTATTAATTCCATTAAACGACGTAGTCGTTTTTCAGATTCCGAAGGGACACGATTTAACCATTTATAATAGCCAGCTCTACTAACTTTTAACACTTTACATAATAGAGTAATATGAAATCCTCTTTTACTTAATTTTTTAATCGTTTGATATTCCGCTTCAAATCTCGTTTGGCAAACATCAACTCGCTTTCCACTTCTTGTAATTTTTTTAGTGCGGCATTTTCTGTTTCTAAATATTCGTTTCGCGCCTTTAATATTGCCATTTCTGCACGAATACGCTCAGTTTCTGTCTGTATATTTTCTGGTTTTCGTTTCCCTCGACTGTCTATTAATCCATCAGGACCATATTTTTGATATTTTTTTACCCATTGATACACCAAGTTGTAAGAAACGTTATATTTCTGTGCGGTTTGTTTATAGTTTAATTGATTTTGAATACAGTCTTTGACGATAAGGATTCTTTCTTCGTGCGTTGTTTTTCTATATTTCATAGTGTACACCTCTGGCTTAGGATCGTAGGCCTTCGTGGCCTCACCATTAGTATACTTAATAATCCAATTTCGTACAGTTCTAGCAGAAGGAATTTTGTATTTTCTTGCGATTACTCTTAAATAGGTTTTCGATTCTAAAAACTCTTTAACCACCTTTTCTTTAAATTCCTTTGTATAAGTGTTAAACCCGTCTCGATCTTCTAATGCAGAAGGTCCATTTGCTTTATAGTTCAAAAAATACATATTAAATGCTCCAGGTGAAATCTTTAAACCATATTCACTACGCAGCTCACGAAAAGGCACACCATCTAAATACAATTCTATGAATCGTTCTAATTCTTTTGCAGTATGTTTCTTAGCCAATCTAAAAAATACCCCCTCTAAAGTAGTTTACTTTTTTTAGTGTCTACTTTAGAGGGAGCATATCAGTGGCTTTAAGCAATAGGTTTTTGTTTTAGTGATGGTGATGACAATTACATTGACCTGGTAGGCAGTTACATGCAACAGATGTTGGAGCAGTGGTTGCTTTGTCCTTTAAGGCGTCCATTAAATCTTGAATGTCATCTTGACTCAAAGTCGCCTTATCAATCAGTGTATGTAATAAATTTCCATTCTGTTTATGGCAAACTTGATCTAAAAGAACATCGGTCTCTTGGTCGAGTTGTGCTTTCTCAGAAATCGTTGCCGAGTAGTGGAATGGTTTCTTTCTGTCATCGATTTGAATATATCCTTTTTTGGTTAAACGGATAATGAGTGTTTTAATTGTTGAGTCACTCCAAGAAAATGAGCGTTGCAATTGTTCGATAATATATCCGCTTGTGCTGTTTGGATTCGCCCATAGAACACGCATGATTTGACGCTCAGAAGGGCTCATTGGTTGAAATTCTGTCATAAATAGAACTCCTTTCTACAGGTTTAGTCTACAGTCGTCAACCGTTTCTGTCAATCATTTTACTTGATTTTTCGCTTACACTAAATGTCGGGGGTAGGTAGCAAGAGTCACTATATTTTGTGTTTCGTAAAAAAAACAATACAAAATGTTGTTAAAATGTTGCAAAAAACTTCTAGGCTGGATATAATTAGTCTCGTGAGTTTCAAGTGAGCTAGAAATACATTTAGCTGTATTTCGAATTCAGAAATGGAGTAACTGTGAAAGTCGTTTATTTATCGCTAACTGGAAAGACAAGACAATTCGTAAAAAAATTGGACTGGGATTTTATCGAGATTTCTAAGAAAAATTCTACAGTACAAATGGAAGAACCTTATATCGTCATTACACCAACTTATGGAGATCAAGTGGCGAATTTTTTTTATGAATTTATTGATTTTGGCGAGAATCGCGCGCTATTAAAAGGGGTTGCCGGTTCAGGGAATCGCAATTTCAATACAAGCTTTTGTTCGAATGCCAGAGCGTTAGCGGCTAAATACCAAATTCCATTGCTGCATTGCTTTGAAAATCAAGGTACAGATAAAGATGTACAAATACTAATAGAAAAGGTGAGAGAGATTGGATAGTCCAAAATTAATTAACAAGACTCAAGAAGTTACATACTTCGCATTAAACAATGAGTTAAACCGTCCAGTTGATGGGAAAATTCCATTGCATAAAGATCGTGAAGCGGTTCGTGCGTTCTTCTTAGAACACGTTAACCCAAATACAGTTTTCTTCTATACATTAGATGAAAAACTCGATTACTTAATCGAACACGATTATTTAGAAGCAGAATTTTTAGGGAAATACAACCGTAAATTCGTTAAGAAATTAATGAAAGAAACGTACAAGAAAAAATTCCGTTTCCGTTCATTCATGTCTGCGTTCAAATTCTACAAACAATATGCAATGAAGACAAATGACGGTCAACGTTACTTAGAACGTTTTGAAGATCGTATTGTATTTAACGCTCTTTTCTTGGCAGATGGTGATGAGCAATTAGCACATGATTTAGCAGAAGAAATGATTACACAACGTTACCAACCAGCGACACCAACATTCTTGAATGCCGGAAGAAAACGTCGTGGGGAACTCGTTTCATGTTTCTTAATTCAAACAACAGACGATATGAACAGTATCGGTCGTACAATCAACTCAGCTCTTCAATTATCAAGAATTGGGGGAGGAGTAGGGGTAAGCTTGTCTAACGTTCGTGCAGCAGGTGACCCAATCAAGAAAATTGAGAATGCATCAAGCGGTGTTGTTCCAATTATGAAATTATTAGAAGACAGTTTCAGCTACTCAAACCAATTAGGTCAACGTAACGGTGCCGGTGCGGTTTACTTAAACGTATTCCACCCAGATATCGTATCGTTCTTATCTACGAAAAAAGAAAACGCGGACGAAAAAGTACGTGTGAAGACATTATCACTTGGGTTAGTTGTTCCAGATAAATTCTACGAATTAATCAAAAACGATGACATTATGTACTTATTCAGCCCTTACGATGTGGAACGTATTTACGGCGTACCATTCTCATATGTGGACATCACTAAAGAATATGACAACATGGTGAACAACCCTGAAATTCGTAAATCTAAATTACGTGCGCGTGATTTAGAAAACGAAATTAGTAAATTACAACAAGAATCTGGATATCCATATGTGGTGAATATCGATACAGCCAACCGTGTAAACCCAATTGATGGAAAGATCATCATGAGTAATTTATGTTCTGAAATCCTACAAGTTCAAGAACCTTCAGTAATCAACAATGCTCAAGAATATGAACACTTAGGAACAGATATTAGCTGTAACTTAGGTTCAACAAACATCGTGAACTTAATGAAATCTCCTGACTTCGAACGCTCTGTAGAGGTAGCCGTTCGTGCATTAACATTCGTAACAGACCACTCAAGTATTGATGCTGTACCAACTGTTAAAAACGGAAACAGCAAAGCACATACTATCGGTCTTGGAGCGATGGGATTACACACATTCTTTGCATTAAATCAAATGGAATACGGCTCACCTGAGTCTATCGAAGCCACTGATTTATACTTCAGAATGTTGAACTTCTACACATTGAAAGCAAGTAACAAGATTGCTAAAGAACGCGGTAAATCTTTCGAAGGATTTGAACGCTCTAAATACGCAACAGGTGAATACTTCGACAGCTACATTGCGGAAGATGTACAAATTCAATCTGAAAAAGTGAAGAAAATCTTCGAAAAACTTCCAATTCCAACTGCAGAAGATTGGAAACAATTAAAAGAAGACGTGATGAGCGGTGGATTATATCACCAAAACCGTTTAGCAATTGCGCCAACTGGTTCAATCAGCTACGTAAACGAAACAAGTGCTTCATTACACCCAATCACTCGTTTAATTGAAGAACGTCAAGAGAAGAAGACTGGTAAGACTTATTATCCAGCTCCATTCTTATCAAACGACACTTTACCATTCTACAAATCAGCGTACGATATCGATATGCGTAAAGTCATCGACGTATACGCAGCAGCTCAAAAACATATCGACCAAGGAATGAGTTTGACATTATTCATGCGTTCAGAACTTCCTGAAGGATTATATGAATGGAAAGAAGGACGTACAAACAAAATGACAACACGTGACTTAAACATTTTACGTAACTATGCGTGGAATAAAGGCATCAAGTCAATCTACTATGTACGTACATTTACAGAAAACAACGATGAAATCGGAAGTAATGCTTGCGAAAGCTGCAGCATTTAATGGGAATACGAAAGAAAGGACAAAAGCTCATGAGTACAAAACGATATTTTAATGAGATTCTTTCTCAAAATTCTACTCAACCAGTAGAGTACTATAAAGCGATTGACTGGAACCAAGTTGAAGACATGATCGATAAATTAACTTGGGAAAAACTAACAGAGCAATTCTGGTTAGATACACGTATTCCAGTATCAAACGACTTGGACGACTGGAGAACATTATCTCCAGAAGAAAAAGATGTAGTAGGGAAAGTATTCGGTGGATTAACATTATTAGATACGCTTCAATCAGAAGAAGGTGCAAGCTTAATGAAAGATTACGTGCGCACTCAACACGAAGAAGCCGTATGGAATAACATTCAATTCATGGAATCAGTTCACGCGAAAAGTTACTCAACAATCTTCAGTACTTTGCATACAAAAGCAGAAATCGAAGATATTTTCGAATGGACAAACAACAATGAATACTTACAATTCAAAGCAAGAAAGATTAACGAAATCTACCAAAGTAGAGATGCATTGAAGATGAAAGTTGCCTCAACAATGCTTGAAACATTCCTATTCTACAGTGGGTTCTTTACACCACTTTACTACTTAGGAAACAACAAGCTTGCTAACGTAGCTGAAATCATCAAGTTAATCATTCGTGACGAGTCAGTTCACGGAACTTATACAGGATACAAGTTCCAACAAGGCTACAATGAATTATCTGAGTCAGAACAAGAAGAAATGAAGATGTGGGTATACAACTTATGCTTGGAACTTTACCAAAACGAAGTGAAGTATACACAATCTATCTATGACCAAGTTGGTTGGACTGAAAAAGTTAAAGTGTTTATTCGTTATAACGCGAATAAGGCGCTTCAAAACTTAGGGTTCGATCCATTGTTCCCGGATACTGCTGAAGATGTGGATCCGATTGTGATGAACGGGATTTCAACTGGGACAAGTAACCATGATTTCTTCTCGCAGGTCGGAAATGGTTACCTACTCGGTAGTGTTGAAGCGATGGATGATGAAGACTATACAAAATGGTTGTAATTTCAACTCAAACAGGTTCCTAAAAAGGAGCCTGTTTTTTGTTGGTGCAAAGGTAAAACACTTAGAGCCTTCGGCTACGTTCAATAATTATAAGAATAACTGTACCGCCTCAAGCCAAGGTCTTGAGGCTACCAAGCTTCAAACACTCTCTAGAAAATAAATTTTCAAGAGAGTGTAATTCACATTGGTTACGCACGTTATTCTTATGATTATTGGTATCTGTGGCTCTTTGTGTTTTACGTTAAAGAGCAGAGTGCTTTAAGAATCTGTTTGGTGAAATAATCTATTTTGGTAGGTTCCTCATTCATGATTTCAACCCCTCGTAAATGGACCGGTGCTGGGATAGAGTGGGTGCGCTTCATGGGAGTGGCTCGACAAATGGTGTGATGATGGGTAGAATAGAGGAAAATGAATTGAGGAGTCGTAGTGGATGTCGTACGAAGATTTAAATAAACAATTAGAACCCTTTAAACTCATGGTATTCGATGAGCGGACAGAGGATGTATGGGCAACGCTGGTGCTCTGGTTAAATGAAGACTATAAACAAAATGTGTTTGATACAAGGCAAGAAGATGGATTCCTTGGAAATGGCTATGATTGGAATTCGCTTGCGACTGTCTTTTTAGAAGAAAAGATGCCAGAATTAGTAGACGCATTGTCATTTGATTCGGAGGCGGGATTGTTTTCAATCGGGTCAGAAGATGTGGAAGCAGTGAAGAAGTTTGCTGTTGGATTTAAAGCGTTATGCGACGATGAGAGTGAAATGGCAGACTTATTGAGTCGAGCAATATTAGATTAAAAAAATGAAGTGATACCGTATACGGTATCACTTCATTTTTTATTTACAGGGACAAGTTGTTAAATGGTCATTTACCATACCAACAGATTGCATAAAGGAGTAGACAATCGTTGGTCCGACAAACTTAAAACCTTCTTTGAGAAGAGCGTTGCGGAACTTTTCAGCAAGGGTCGTAAAGGCTGGGACTTCTGCCATAGTAGTGTATTCATTAATGATGGGCTTATGGTCGACAAAGCTCCAACAAAAAGCGTCAAAGCTACCATACTTTTCTTGAATCGCAAGAATTGCTTTGGCGTTGGCGATAGCGGCACGAATCTTCAGTTGATTACGAATAATGCCTTCATTTTGAAGAAGAGATTGGAGTTTAGCTTCGTTATACCTAGCAACCGTTTGGATATCGAAGTTGTCAAAAGCTTCTCTGAAGTTTTCGCGCTTATTGAGAATCGTAGCCCAGCTAAGTCCTGCTTGCATCGTTTCTAGTGTGAGACGTTCGAAGAGTGCTTGGTCATCGTGGCAAGGGACACCCCATTCGTTATCGTGGTAATCCATCATCTTTTGTGAGTGATAGGCCCAAGAGCATTTTTCAGGTGTGAGGGGCCAACCAAATTCAGAAAGAGGGTTACCCGTTTGATAGTTTTCGAGAGCGACCTTATTAAACTCTGAAATCTTTTGTGGCAACTTGGATAGAGAAAACCATTTGAATTCTTCAATCTTCTCGGGTTCGCCGTTATGAATTTCAAAGTGAGGAAGTTTTTCAACGTCTACTTGGAAATAAAAATAGAAATAATCATGTTCGTCAAAATGCATATGAAGCGTCGTATAGAAGGAAAGGGCGCTTGAAGGAATTTCGAGGCCGATTTCTTCACGCGTTTCACGCAGGGCAGCTTGTGTAATGGATTCATTGGCTTCGATATGCCCGCTGACAGTTGCGTCATAATAGCCGTCCATAAATCCAGTATTCATTCGTTTTTGAAGGAGTACCTTTTTTCCTTTTTTAAAGAAGAGAAAGACGGCACTTCTGGTTAAATGTCTCATGTTGTCACCTCTAGTTCTAAGAGTAGTCATTTTTCGAAGAAATGTAAAGATTTTTTAATATGGATTAACTTGCTATGGATTTGATATTTTAATATGATGATACTAGAGAGTAGGGATAAAATGAAGAAATTAAATAAAATTTTTTTTGTGTGGATTTTAATCGTCACAGTACTTACAGCAAATATTAAAGTGTTTGCGCAGGATTCTATTTCGCAGATTATTCAAGCAGAAGGATATGATGTTTCGATTGCAGATATGCCCAAAGCTTCGATAGTAGCAAGTGTCTCAAATGGTGAGATTCTTTGGCAAGAGAATCCAGACTTGGAACTTGATCCAGCAAGTTTAACTAAATTGATGACAATTTTCATTGTTTATGATGCGGTTAAATCGGGAAAGATTAGTCTGATAGATAAAATACAAGCAACTGCTAGTGATCAAGCAATTTCAGGAATATCAATATTAAGTAATACCCCAATAATAACTGGGGTAGATTATCCTGTTATAGAATTAGTGAAAATGTCGTTAATTCATTCTTCAAATGTAGCTACAACGATGCTTGCTAATTTTTTAAATAATGATGCTGATGGATTCATCGATTCTATGAATGCTAAAGCAAAAGAACTTGGGATGACAAACACGACTTTTACTGGACCATCAGGGGCCTTATCCAGGGATTATGCAGGATATTATAGCCCTAAAAAGTATTCTTTAACGGCTCCAAATCAAACTACTGCCAGAGATTTAGCGAAATTATCTATTGCCTTACTAAAAGCCCATCCAGAAATTACAGAAATTACCAAACAAAATACTGTCACAGTGATGGAAGGGACACCGTATGCACAAACTTTAAAAAACACAAATCACTCTGTTGAAGGAGATATATTTGGTGTACCTGGAGTTACGGGATTAAAAACAGGTTCTAGTGATACAGCAGGTTACAATTATATTGTTAGTTATCAAAAAGATGGTATTGAATTAGTTGAGGTAGTGCTGGCGGTTGGTTCTTGGCCAAGTGCACAAGGTGAATTTAATCGTCATAAATTTGGGAATGCGATTTTAAAATATGTTCTTAAAACATTTGAACAAAAGACGGTTTATAATGCTGGAGTTCAAACTATTCAAGGGAAAAAAATTAAAATTAATGAACCGATTAATATATTTGTTGAGAAAGGTAAAGAACCCCAAACGAGTTTAAGTGGAGATCATCTTACAATTTCTACCCCTTTCGGAACACTGTATGAAACAAATTATATGGTTAAGTTTGAAGAAGCTGATTCTGGTGAAAAAGAATCAACGATTGTGGCGAACGAAGGAGCGCCTGAAACTACGAAAAACGTTATAGATAAAACTTTAGAATCGATAAAAAATGTACCAGTTGTATTGTGGATGATATTAGGTGCGGCAATTGTAATCTTAATTATGTTGCATATTTTATTAAGTAAGTTACGTTCTAAAAAGAGAAAGAAGCTATAGAAAAGTAAACAAAACTTATTTGTACATATTAATGAAAGTTTCCCCTTTCCGAATAACCGGGAAGGTGATATTGCGTTCGCAATTTATTCACATTTGAACTGTTGGGATTTTGAGTAATTAATTCACAAGTAAAATGTAACCTGATTGTAAAGAAACCCGGTTAGAAATAGTTTGAAAATACTCTTGGATATGGTAATATGTTTAGTTGAATAAGATTGAAAAAAATTCCTGTTCAGTGAAAATTCACAAATTATCGAAGTAGAAAAGAATTAAAAAAGAGAAGAGGTAGAAGATGTTTAGTTCAAAAAACATTCAAATGAATGAGCGTAAAAATGGTTCTAAAGTAACACGTTACGCCATCAAGAAATTAAGCATGGGTACAGCATCAGTAGCTGTAGCATTAGGATTTATGTTTGTACAAGGGCAAACAATTGTACATGCGGACACTGTTGAAGCAACAACTGCAGAAACAACAGCAAAAACTGCAGAAGAGAAGAAAGATACGGTCGAAGACGACAAAGCAATTTATGAAGTTGCTGTAGAAAAAGCTGAAGCAACAACTGCAGCTGAAGGGGTAACCCCTTCAGAAAAAACAGAAGCAACAACTGCAGCTGAAGGAGTAACTCCTGCAGAAAAAACTGAAGAAACAACTGCTGCAGCTGAAAAGAAAGAAGAAACAACAGCCGCAACAGAGAAAGCAGAAGAAACAACTGCTGCTCCTGAAAAGAAAGAAGAAACTACAGTAGCTGAAGAAAACAAACCACGTACGCGTTCAAGACGTGCAGTTGCTGAAAGTGAAGCTACACCTGCATCTGATGATACTGTCGGAGAAGACGTTGTAGACGCAACTTCTACTCCTAAAGTAGAAAAACCAGGTTTTACACCAAAAATTTTAGCAGAACAATTATTAAAGCAAGTTTCATGGTTAGACTTCGGTGATAAAGCAAACTGGACAGGTGCTGAAACAACAGCGGATGGCAAATTAGCCCTTCAAGTGGGTGCTACTTATACGAAAGAAGTAATGCCTGGTTATATTGTTAAAATTAAAGTGAAATCTTTAAAACCATTCCAAGCAACAGAAATTTATAAAAAACGGTTGGAAGAGCGAGGCGCTACAGACGAAGAAAAAGCAACTTACGATCCAAACGCTAAAAATGGTTATATCAACTCTATTGGTGATGCAACAACAAGAAAGGCTTTTAATAATAAAGAAGAAGCAAAAGTAATTGCGGATCCACAAAATAGATGGACTGAAATCCGTAAAGAAGGTATCGACACTGGTAATAAACAAACTACGATTTCTTCAGAATTCAACGGTGGAAATATCGGTGTTCAATTTGATGTTTCAGCAACTTATAATGGAAAAGCAGTAAAACCAGCAATCGTTATGGCCGATGGTGAGTCAGCTAACCCAGGTGAGTTAGTACTCTTCACTACAAACGGTTCAGGTTGGCAACATGTTGGGGAATGGTTAAAAAATAATAATAAGAATACAAAAAATTATATTCCTCAAAATACAGCAGATTTATTTGACCCATCAAAAAATTACGGTAGTGTAAACGTTGATGGAGTTAACTTTAGTGCACTTAACTTAAACCTTTTACGTAGAGCAACTGGTGTGGGTGAAGAAGGTAAAACTGTAGCATGGAAATACTATGGAAGCGCAGACTTGAAGACAGGTGGTTTAGGAACAGGCGTATTTGGTCCTAACGTTTCTGCAAGCACGATTGCCGTACCTATGGTAATGACACGTGGTGCTTCTGAAATTGGATTATATATCGCATCTTCTGGTAAACAATCAGCAATGCTTGGTTTCTTACCATTAGATGAAGGGGATGCTCCAGATTCATACGGAATCGCAACACATGCGATGAACCAAGTCAACGGGGTAACCGGCGCAGCTGTTAACCAACCATATCTTGGGGATACTCGTCCAGATATGGATGAAAACTTAGAGCGTACAGACTGGAAAGGTGACGATAAGGACGGTACAGGCGATGAAGGTATCAACCAAATCTTACCAGCAGACTTAAAAGGCAACACCAACGGAATGATCGCCTTAGAGCGTACACGTCCTGGTAACTATACGTTAACAGTACAAGCAAACACTGGTGGAGCTCCTGAAGCTTATGCTTACGCATGGGTTGACTTTAACCAAAATGGTAAATTTGACGAAAACGAACGCTCTGAAAAAGCAACAATCACTAAAGATGGTAATGTAACATTACAATTTAACAACGGTCCAATCTTAAGCGATCTTCAATTAGATAAATTAGGCGTGCGTGTTCGTGTATCTACTTATGCACCAGATATTGAAAGCCCAACAGGTATGTCAATGTCAGGGGAAGTAGAAGACTTTGAAACACAAGTAATCTTCCCACCAAAAGGAAGCAAAAAAGAAACTGTAAACCTACAAGGCGTGAAACAAACTGCAACAGTGGAATTTACAGCTCAAGGTAAGCAGCGTTACTCAAGAACTGAGGATGCAGTGATTGATGAAACAGTTGAACCATTTATCGTTGATGAAAATGGTCAAAAAGTTGAATTAGACGCTGAAGGCTACTATGTTGTGAACGGAGAAGGTAAATACCGTGTAACAAGTGCTGGTAAAGACGTTAAAGTGGAATTTATTCCAGATAACGGCTTTGTTGGAACTGCAACAGGTATTACAATTCGTCGTCTGGACAACAATGCTGTAGATACTGGGTGGAATACAAAAGATAATTCTCAACCTGTTATCAGTGATCAAACAAACACAATGGATGGTCGTTACATTCCAACAGTAACTCCATTGTCTGACGAAGTAACTTCAGAAGATTTACAAGGAATTGAACATGACAAACAACTTACATTTACAAATGGAGCAGGCGAAGTAAAACCTTCTGCTGCAACACCAATGGTTATTGTGAATCCAGAAACGGGTGGGCTCATTGGTAATGAAGCTCCAGCGATGAAGGATGGTAAGGTAGTTGGATTATATGAGATTGATCCAATAAATGGAACGGTGAAATTTACGCCAAATAAAGACTTTATTGGAACTCCAGATCCAATCTTAATCCAAGTGGTGGACGAAGCAACTGGCCGTACTTTAGCCGGAATTAAATACACTCCAACTGTAAATCCTGTAACTCCAGTAGGTGAAAACAAAGAAACAACTGGTAAACAAGGACAACCACAATC
>NZ_JVNU01000023.1 GCF_001071995.1 Streptococcus sp. 263_SSPC | reverse complement strand
TCCTGCGTGACAGGCAGGCATGTTAACCCCTACACCACGGAACCTAATTGCGGAGGTAGGACTCGAACCTACGACCTTCGGGTTATGAGCCCGACGAGCTGCCAACTGCTCCACCCCGCGATAATATTAAGGAGGATAAGGGATTCGAACCCTTGCACGCTTTTACACGCCTGACGGTTTTCAAGACCGTTCCCTTCAGCCGGACTTGGGTAATCCTCCATAAAAAAAATAATGACCCGTACGGGACTCGAACCCGTGTTACCGCCGTGAAAGGGCGGTGTCTTAACCGCTTGACCAACGGGCCATGGTAATAAAATCAATCATATAAATGGAGAGTAAGGGATTCGAACCCTTGAGACAGGGTTAACCGTCTACACGATTTCCAATCGTGCTCCTTCGGCCAGCTCGGACAACTCTCCGAGTTTCCAAACATTTATATGAATGAACTCCGCCAGTAGGACTCGAACCTACGACATCATGATTAACAGTCATGCGCTACTACCAACTGAGCTATGGCGGAAAAATAACAAAGCGTGGCAACGTCCTACCCTCGCAGGGAGAAACCCCCAACTACTATCGGCGCTAAGAAGCTTAACTTCTGTGTTCGAGATGGGAACAGGTGTATCCTTCTTGCCATCGTCACCACACTTTATCTTCTGAAAAAACTTTCGTTCTTTCAAAACTGAATCTATATCCAACTCCATCAATCTACCAGCTATACAACTCGTGGTTAAGTCCTCGACCGATTAGTACTAGTCCGCTCCATGCCTCGCGGCACTTCCACTTCTAGCCTATCTACCTGATCGTCTCTCAGGGGTCTTACTCATTTAAAATGATGGGAAATCTCATCTCGAGGGGGGCTTCACGCTTAGATGCTTTCAGCGTTTATCCCGTCCACACATAGCTACCCAGCGATGCTCTTGGCAGAACAACTGGTACACCAGCGGTGTGTCCATCCCGGTCCTCTCGTACTAAGGACAGCTCCTCTCAAATTTCCAACGCCCGCGACGGATAGGGACCGAACTGTCTCACGACGTTCTGAACCCAGCTCGCGTACCGCTTTAATGGGCGAACAGCCCAACCCTTGGGACCGACTTCAGCCCCAGGATGCGATGAGCCGACATCGAGGTGCCAAACCTCCCCGTCGATGTGAACTCTTGGGGGAGATAAGCCTGTTATCCCCAGGGTAGCTTTTATCCGTTGAGCGATGGCCCTTCCATACGG
>NZ_JVNU01000022.1 GCF_001071995.1 Streptococcus sp. 263_SSPC | reverse complement strand
TGATATGTACCCCCTTTACTGGACAAACCAGTAAAGGGGGTATTTATTATGCGTTACTCATTCGAATTCAAAATGAAATGTGTCGAATTATATCGGAAAGGAACATGGGTAGAAACTCCTGAAAATGTTATGCAAGAGAGTTTTAGAAGAAAAATATTGAATTGGGATAAAATTGAAAAGATTCATGGTCCTAAAGGATTGGAGCGTGTCAAAAAACAAAGAAATTGGACGGTAGATGAAAAATTGACATTTGTTTTACAGGTTTTAAATGGGAAAGCTCTATCAGAGGTTGCTTTTCCAGCGGGAATAAGTGTCGGATTATTAGGTTCTTGGGTTCACAAGTATAAAACTTATGGATATAATGGTTTAAAGAATAAGAAAAGACGACGACCATTATCTAAGGAGCCTATTATGAATAAAAAAGATGTGCCTGATAACCTTTCAGAATCCGAACGAGAAGAATTAGTTAGATTACGTAAACGAAATGCATATTTAGAAGCTGAAA
Source organism: Streptococcus sp. 263_SSPC (assembly GCF_001071995.1). Taxonomy (GTDB): domain Bacteria; phylum Bacillota; class Bacilli; order Lactobacillales; family Aerococcaceae; genus Granulicatella. The sequence continues at coordinate 40,857 of NZ_JVNU01000022.1, read as the reverse complement.
TTGCTGTTATAAAAAAACTGAGAGCCTTGAGAAAAGAACAGGAAGCTGCGCTTCTCAAGGCGAGAAAGCAGCGGTCATCAAAGAATTACGAGAAATAGGATACCAACTAAAACATCTTCTTAAAGCGATGAAAATGGCGAAATCTACTTACTATTTTGAATTGAATAGAGTTGATGCTGTGGCTGAGAAAAATGGTGTTTTATTATCAGAAATCAAAAAAATATTTCATGAAAATAAAGGTAGATATGGCGTAAGAAGAATTTACCAAGAACTTTGCCGGAGAGGTCACGTTGTTAATCATAAAAGAGTTCAACGTCTTATGCATATAAATGGATTGTTTGGAAAACGCCCTAAAGAGAAATACCATTCTTATCAAGGCAATGTTGGGAAAGTTGCTGATAATATTATTAACAGAGATTTTACGGCCGATAGGCCACTTCAAAAATGGAGTACAGATGTATCTCAATTCACTTTTCCTTGGGGAAAATGTTTCTTTTCTCCAATTTTAGATATGTCTACTAATGAAATAATCTCCTATGATCTTTCTCTAAGTCCCAACTTAGAACAGATTCAAAGGATGTTAAATAAAGCTTTCAAAAAATTCCCTAATGTAAATGGATTGATTCTCCATTCTGATCAAGGTTGGCAATATCAACACGCATTTTATCAACAGTCATTAAAAGAACGAGGAATTATTCAATCAATGTCTCGAAAAGGAAATTGTTATGATAATTGCATTATAGAAACGTTTTTCGCCAGAATGAAAAACGAAATGTTCTATGGTTTGGAAAAGCAATATTCTACCTTTAAGGAATTTCAAACGGCAGTTAAAGATTATATAGATTATTACAATAACAAAAGAATTCAAGAAAAAACAAAATGGATGTCCCCTGTTCAATACAGGGAAACATCCATGCGTTCAGCTTAATTATTAATGTGTCCAGGATTCTGGGTACATATCAGAAGCGCTCGATTCTTTTCATTGATTAGTCTAATAAACTTGTTTGTCCTTCTTCTTCCACTTCGACAGGAGCTGCTACTCCAATGCCATAGTGGGCACGAACTTTTTGATTCAAGTCGGCAACGACTTCTGGATGGTCTGCCAAGTATGCTTTAGCATTTTCACGACCTTGACCAATCTTCTCGTCGTTATAAGCGTACCATGCACCACTCTTCTTCACGAAATCGAGGTCTGCTGCCATGTCGAGTAATTCCCCAAGTTGAGAAATCCCTTCTCCATACATAATATCCACAACAGCTGTTTTAAATGGTGGAGCCACTTTATTTTTAACAACTTTGATTTTAGTTTGGTTCCCTAAAATTTCAGTACCTTGTTTGATTTGGTCTGCACGACGTACTTCTAAACGAACAGTCGCGTAGAATTTCAACGCACGTCCACCAGGTGTTGTTTCAGGGTTTCCAAACATAACGCCCACTTTTTCACGGATTTGGTTGATAAAGATTGCGATTGTTTTTGTTTTGTTAATTGATCCTGATAATTTACGTAATGCTTGAGACATTAAACGAGCTTGAAGACCTACGTGTGATTGCCCCATGTCGCCATCGATTTCGGCACGTGGAACTAACGCAGCAACTGAGTCGACAATAACGATGTCAACAGCTCCTGATGATACTAAAGCATCTGCAATTCCTAATCCTTGTTCCCCTGTATCTGGTTGAGATAATAATAATTCATCAATGTTTACGCCTAAAGCTTTTGCGTATTCTGGATCTAGAGCATGCTCAGCATCGATAAACGCTGCCACTCCACCACGTTTTTGAACTTCCGCAACAGCGTGCAATGCCACTGTTGTTTTACCTGAAGATTCTGGTCCGTATACTTCGATAATACGTCCACGTGGGAATCCACCTACGCCTAATGCGATATCTAATGCTAGAGAACCTGAAGATACTGTTTGAATTTGTGTATCTACTTTTTCTCCTAATTTCATTACGGCACCTTTACCGTAGCTCTTTTCAATTTTCTTTAGCGCATCTTCCAATGCTCTTTGACGATTTTCATTTTCTGCCATGTTTTAATTCCTCCACGAATTTTAAGTCAAACATATTGTACACTATGTTCTATTCCATGCGCAAGCAATATGCGAACATTTGTTCTTATTTTGTTCGGACTTGTTTTAATAAATATTTTCTAAGTAAATTCCATCCATATTGTACCGCGAATTCACGATTATCGTTACGAGTACGTGCAAGGTGTAATTCAAGAACTTCGACATCTGCTTGAGAAGCTAATGCGACGAAAATTGTTCCGACTTCTTTTCCTTCCATTTCGCCAGGCCCTGCAACTCCCGTAAATGAAATTCCTAAATCACTTTGATAATGAAGTCTTGCTTGTTCAGCCATGGCTTTGGCACATTCTGCACTGACCATTCCGTATTGATCGAGCAAGGTACTGTCGATTCCTAGTTGCGTTTCTTTCGCTTCTCGTTGATAAGCGACTGTTCCCCCTTGGAAATAGGCGGAGCTTCCTTCGAACGCCACGACACTTGCTGCAAACAGTCCTCCTGTTAAACTTTCAGCAGAGGCAATCGTGAGTCCTGATTCTTTTAGTAAATCAACAGTGACTTCTTGTAATGTATTATGGTCGCCGTATCCATAGAAGAATTCTCCTACTTGCGATTGAATTAGAAGTTCCATTCCGTCAAGAAGTTCTGTGCACTCTTCTTCTGTTTTCCCGTTAGCGGTTAAGCGAAGCATCACTTCGAATTTACCGGCATATGGTGCAATCGTTGGATTTGTTTGTTCTTCAATTAGATTGTCTAAAATGGTTACTAATCGAGATTCTCCAATTCCAAAGAAACGTAAGTAACGAGATTCGAATAAATCCACTTTGCCCACTTTTTTTCTTAAGAAAGGCAACACTTCTTTTTGCATCATCATTTTTAATTCATTTGGTGGTCCAGGTAGAACAATGAATTGTCGGCCATCTTTTTCAAAACCACAACCAACTGCAAGTCCATTATGATTTTTAAAAACAGTACCGCCCTCGAATGCGAGTGCCTGTCTACGATTATTTTCACTCATGTCGCGATGAGAACGCACGTGAAAATCGATCACTTTTTGAAGAGCTGCCTCATCTTCGACAAGTGGCACATTTAAAAATCGCGCCAGTACTTGTTTCGTAATATCATCTGTCGTTGGTCCAAGACCTCCAGATAAAATAATCAACTCACTTCTTGAAGCGGCTAATTCAATCGCTTCATACATTCTTTCTTCATTATCCCCAACCACTTGTTGATAGTATGTTGGAATTGAATTTTTTGCTAATTCTTGGGCTAGGTATGCACTATTCGTGTTCACAATTTGCCCCATTAGTAACTCTGTACCAACTGCAATGATTTCAGCATTCATAATTTCGCCTTCCTTACACTCTTTTTCGAAAAATAAAAAGCCCAAAACAACTGTTTCAGGCTTTGTTTGTTATTCTGTTTTAGTAAATGAATCCGCAAATACATGTCGATTCTTTACAAAATAATCCAAACCTGAATAGATTGTAAATACTAAACAACTATAAAGTAAGATTTGTCCGATTGGAATTCCAATGGCCTTAAAGAACAAATCGTCCGTCAATAGGAAAATAATCGCCAACATTTGAGTAGCGGTTTTTACTTTTCCTGGCCAAGCAGCTGCCATGACTTCGCCATCTGTAACTAATAATAATCGAAGCCCCGTTACTGCTAATTCGCGACAAACAATGATGCTCACGACCCACGCAGGCGCTAAGTTAAATGGTACAAGCATAATGAACGCTGTCATCACTAACATTTTGTCCGCTAAAGGATCAGCAAACTTCCCAAAGTTCGTCACTAATTTGTATTTGCGTGCTAAATATCCATCAAGATAATCTGTAAAACTAGCTACTGCGAAAATAATCATTGCCAAAAAGTGGACAACGCTAATTTGTGAGCCCATAAGATTCATCACTCCTAGCGCTTCACTCGGTAAGCACATCAGAATGATAAACACCGGAATCATGAAAATTCGCAAAACCGTTAATTTATTTGGTAAATTCATCGCAATTCTCCTATTGAATCGTGATATAAATTCTTGTAGCGTTTGAACCTTCAGGAATTGTTAGTTCAACACCACCAACAGTAATTGTACCTAATGGCGTATAACCAAAGTCCATACGAATCGTAGTTGTTCCTTCTGGAATTGAACCAGTCACTGTTTGATTTGTAGCTGGAACTCCGTCTGCCACAACTTTACCATCCGCTGAAATTTGTGCCCATAAAGCATTTCTTGCTTCATTGAGTACTTTCACATCTAATGGGAATTTACTTACATTCGCAATGTAGTACAATGCATTTCCGTTCGCATATGAATAAGTAACGCTTGTCACTTCTGGAGCTGCAGTTGTCGTTGTAGCAACAGTTGTTTCTGCTGCAACAGCTGTTTGCGTAGTAGCTTGAGTTGTTACAGGCGTATTGCGTTGCGCACGGTTGCTAAATACAGCTTGCCCGATTGCAAAAATAATCGCCACGATGAACATTCCCAATAAAATGGTTGGGAAGTAATTTTTTAGAGTATTGGATACTGAAGACCATTTACTCTTGTTTTTATTTAAACGTGAACGATTACTTGAAGTAGTCGTATATGTTGTAGAAGGAGTTGTCTTCACAACAGCCTGCGGAATTTCAGATGCATGCTCTTCTAATAAAGCTGCTCCATCTAATCCAACTGTATCAGCAATTTGTTTGATGAATGCGCGTGTATAAAACGCACCTGGCATCAAGTCGAAGTCATTATCTTCAATTGCGATTAAATAACGTTTTTGAATTTTTGTAATTTGTTGCAAGTCATCAAGAGTGTAGCCTTTTAATTGCCTTGCACTTTTTAAAATTTCTCCGATTGTTTGTGTCATTATTTCACCATCTTTTCATTTTCTCATTGAAAAGTATACCATATCTTGAAAATGAAAAAAACAAAAAGAAGTCGCTATGTAGTGTTTAGCCTATTTTACAAACTGAATATATAGTGTATCTTCCTTTGAGTGACCATTTGGAAGGTGTGCTTTTAGGGTAAACTGATGTGCTTTCTCATTCCATTCTACCCTCACCGTGCCACTAGAAAATTGAATGGTATCTGGAAAAGTCATCTCGTCTCCATTAAAAGACAGTTTTTGCCGTACTGTCTGACTCGCCATCTCAAGCAATATGTCCATTCGATACCCATCTTCCAGAAGGCGATATTCAAGAGTGTTGTGGGCATGAATTTTGAGTAGCGCGATAATAAGGAAACTGGCAATCGCAAGTAACCCCAGAAACTGAAATAGTAGCGTTCCTTTTCTTTTAGGGTTTGTCATCTTTCTTTTTCTTAACCTCTTTCACTTTGACATAAATAGCTCGATTCTTTGGCGCGAAATTTAAGCGAAAAGTACTTCCTTGGTTGAGCGTTGACGAAATCAGTAACCTGATCCCGTTTCTTTTGATAGATAGCGAACGAATGCCATAAAGAAACGGTTGGTGTCCTCCACTTCCTCCTGCTCCTTTATAAATCTTCCCGCCATCTTTCCAACTAGAAACAAGCGTAATGACTTCTGTTTTCTCTGATGTCATATTTTCAAAATGTGCGGTATAAGGATCATAGCCATTAAACGATGTCAGCCTATAGCCAGCGTAATTAAAATTCATTTGCTGAACAGCGACATGCCATTTAACATCGTCAGGAACATTGAGGCGGTCCTTGATTTTTAGAAAAGCTGTAGAAAGTCCCATAAAAGCTACTAAACTAATCGAGATAATCACGAGCGCAATTAGGTGTTCAATGAGCAGAAATCCGGACTTTTTTCTCGGTAATCGCATTGATTTGAAACACCTCCTCATGCTCTCCGCAAGAGACCATCACCACTGTTGGAGAGGCTGCTGTATTTACTTTTTCAAATGTCACTTTTTTCATCTTCTGAAATTCTTCATTTGGCAATTTTTCAACGCTAGCAGGATAAGTCACACTGGCTTGTAAATCCATTAACTGAGTAGCCGCAGCATCCAAAAAGCATCCTTTAAGTTGTTGACGGTGATAGAGTTGTCCCATCATAAAACTGATTAAGGACACAATAACGGTTAAGACCATCAGACCGATTAAGGCTTCAAGCAATACATACCCTCTACTTTTCGGTAATTTCAACATGATACTTCGCCTCCCCTAATTGAAAAACATAAGTGTACCTGCGATTTTTCCCATCAAATGTCACGGATGAGAACTGGCTAACATTCCCACTATAGGGTTTAAAACCATACGTTTGAACAGAATAACTTTTCATCGTATCCGGAAAGCGAATCTTCTTATCCAATTCTCTAGCTCCATGACAATTTAATTCCACAATTCCGCCAGAAACAGTTACAAACGAACCTTGTCCCGTTGAAATAGCTGTAATCTGCGCCGTATCCATTGCTTGCTCAAACTCTCTAAGAAATACTTCTTCCTTCCAATTTACATAGGAGCGACTAATCAAAGGCGGAGTCAGTATAAGTAAAAAGCAAGCAATGGCAAGCGCAATTAAGCATTCAACAAGCGTAAATGCTCTCTTTTTCATAATTATTGTTGTTCAGTCTTATTCTTACGATTTTCAAATGCTTTCTTTTGCTCTGGGGTTATATAATGACTATCCATTAATTTTTGTGGATCCGGAACGTCATTAGTTTTTTTATCCAACATATAAGCTTGTTGCTGTGTTTCAATTACTTTCACAATCGCTTCATCTGATTGTTTCTGTGCAGTTTCTCTCTGATTAGCAATATTCGGGATAATCAGTAGCATCATCAAGCCAATAATAAAGAGGCACACGAGTAATTCGATTAACGTGAAGCCTTTTTTCTTTGTTTTCATTTTCATTTTAATTTCCTCCAATCATCGTTAGTGTCGGTAGTAATAAGATCAGATACATGGAAACGATGAGGAATCCAATCCCCATAAGTAGTAACGGTTGAATCCACTTGATTTTCTTTTCGATGCCTTGGGTAAATTCGTCGAGCATTTGGTCGGCGTATACTTGTAGTTGCACGTCTAATTGCCTTGTCTTTTCTCCTTCTAATACCAGCCAGATAAACTCCTGCCGGAATAGCTTCATCTTCTCAAGCGCCGTAGAAAAAGATTCTCCTTGAATCAGCTGTTCTTCTAGTTTCTGCGCAATCATCTTCGACAATGCGCTTGTTCCTTCTTTTTTGAGTTCGGACACCATCGACAATAGCGACTGCCCATTTCCGAGAAAATACGAGAACTCTCGTGCATACAAAAACGTCACGTATTGCTGCGCACTCTTTCCAATGACCGGCAGTGAAATCAACATGCGAAACTGATCATAGGTGTTCTTTCTTTTCCAGTACAAGCGGACCGCAAGAATAATAGTGAGGAGGACTATTACAAATCCCAGCGCCAGCTGTGGTAAGTTTTGAAACCCAAGCCATATCCAATAAAGGAAGCCAGACTGCTTGAGTTGTTCTTCTTGCACCATGCTGGACAATTGGTCGAGTAACAGCATTCGGATACAGAGCACCATCCCAATCACAAACGTAAAAAGAAACGCAGGATACATCATCATCTGCTGCATTTTCTTTTGTTGTTTTTGCTTCCGGGTTAGAAACTCCCCAATCGACGCACAAGCCTTCTCAAAGCTACCAAACTGCATGGATAAATAAATTTGTGAGGTGTTTGTTTCTGAGTACCCGACCCGTTTCAAGCACTCATCAAACCGCCGCCCTTCTCCAAGCGTATCCCGCATTTGTTCGAGGTCTTTCTTCTCTCCTTCGAATAAATATTCTAGAAATTTGAGCGCCTCATCCAAGCTGAACCCTTCCTCAAGTAAATGAGCAAGCTGAATGAGGAAACGACTTTGAACCGGCCCCTTCCATTTCTTAGATAATTTGATAGGTTTCGTAAGTTTTGTCCGTAATATATCCCAATGCATAAGCCTTCCTCAATACCTTATTAAAAGAATGTACTCTTTCTTCGTCAGTCCCGAATTGATTCGTTTTAAAGAAATGCGCTAACTTTTCATGAGTTTCGATTTCAAAAATCGTCCCCCGCTTTTCTCCGTTTGTTAAATGATTACAATGCAATTGGCATTCCTTACCGCATAGCGCACAATATCGAGGGAGAAGTCGTTGTGAACAAATCGCGATAATGGTTTGCTCGAGCATCGTCTTACTGACGCCCAGTTCCAAGAGCCTTGCTACCACTCCATTACAGTCCTTAGCATGAACGGTCGCTAGAATTAAGTGCCCCGTTAAGGCTGCACGAATCGCCATCTTTGCCGTCATTTCGTCTCGGATTTCGCCGATTAGTAAAATATCAGGATGATGACGTAGACAACTCTTTATGAGTAATTCATACGTAATTCCCGCCTTCTCGTTAATCTCCGTCTGTAAAAACATCGGCTCATGATACTCCACGGGGTCTTCCATCGTAATCACTTGAAGGGTCTTTTCTTGCATACGGCCTCTAAGCAAAGCATACATCGTACTCGTCTTCCCAGAACTGACCGGTCCGGAAAATAAAATCAATCCGCTCTTATAGCGTAGGAATTGTTGCAAGAGCGCCCAGTCCTTTGGAAAATAAGTCATCGAACGAATCGACGCCTTTTCCTTTTTAGACCGATGCAAAAGCCTAATAACCATGGATTCCTTCTGCTTAAAATTCGTTATCACTGATAATCTCAGTTCAATCATCTGGTCCTTTGAAATCTCAAAGGTTAAGGAACCACTCTGCGGTCTTCGTCTTTCTCCAACATCCATTCCCGCTTGATACTTTAAGTACGAAATAAATTGCAAGGCCACTTCGTCTGAAATCTTTCTCAACTCTTTTAACCCATTGACATCTCTTAAATAAAATACATACTCCTCTCCAACCGGTAATAAATGAATATCATCTAATTGGTATTTAATGGCTTGCGTGAACACTTCCGTTGCTAATTCATTCATTTCCATCGTTCTTCCCCCACTCTTTGACTAGTCATAAAGAACTACGATAAAAAATAAAAAGGAGTCTTTTGGACAACAAAAAAACGCTGAAGAAAATCTCTTCAACGTTTTAAGGTTATTATCTTATTTTTTTCAAGGTTCCTAGTCCTACACCGACTGCGGCACCAACGGCATCCACAAAGACATCTTGGATTAGTGGTGTGCGTCCTGGAGTGACTCCTTGGTGGAATTCATCGGTCATCGCATATAGCACTGCGATAAAGAACGCCAAGAACTGCGGCCATCCTTTTTTACGAACGTGAACACTTAACCCTCTCGTCCATTGATAGCCGATAAAGAAGTAAGCTAAGAAATGAGCGGCTTTACGAATGAAAAATTCGATGAACTGCGCATATCCTAGAGAAGGAATACTGATGGTTTGTCCTGCATATTCAAATTTAATTTTAGATAAAATTTCTGAAAAAGGTTGCATTGGAAGTCCTTTTTGAATCGTCGACACCAGTGACTGATCCTTGTAAGACATACTTGAGCTAATAAAGATTAGTACCATGACTGCAATCGCCAGTGTAATCGCAATGGTTGCTTTTGTTTTTCTAGACACGAAACCTCTCCTTCCTCGTTAACTTTCTTTATTATGGTCAACTCTACAAGTTTAGTCAAGCGTCTTTCCTATTTCTTAAATTCCATAAAAAATAGATAAAAATGTATATTGACGCATCTTTATGAAAGCGTTACAATTAATGTAACAAATACATTATTGGGAGAGTGTATTATAATGGAACGCTATACTCAAGATTTAAGCTTATTGGTCAAACAGATTCAGCTGCTTGAGGAACAACAGCAGCAACAGAATTACTACAACAATCTCTTCAGCCAGAATCCAAATCCGTACAACAAGTCTTTTGAAGAGATTATCGAATACTTGCTCGGCACTTCCGAGTCCACTTTCTTAATCCACCACTTTGAAGATTTCCCGCAAGCCCTGTCCTATGACCAGCAGAAAGAATTCCAGAAGCTGCGTCGCTATTATTTGCGTCATCAAAACGCCCTACGCTGTTTCAACAAACCGTTTTCCGAAGAATGCCACGCGCTGACCTCGCTGTGGATTAAAGGCATGCGCGGCGACAGCATCATCGATCTCATTCCTCATCTCGATAGCTTGAGAGATTATTTCCACTTACATTACCAGAAACTCCTCAACCAACCTACCGTCTCCTACAAAGACGTTTTAGCCTTCTCGTTTGGCCCACAAATTACTGAGTTCTATTACACGCTCATCAAGGAGAGCAAAGATTCTTTCTTGCGCCTTTATAATGATTACCTAGAGTCATTCCCGCAAACGTATATTCCTGTGCACTATTTACATTTATCAAAAGAAGAGACGCTGCTCGTTTTAGAGGAGCTGATTACTCTTGCGTCTTCCGTTTTGCCAAAACAAGACTTCTACATTAACTTTGGCCCAAATCCATTTCCTAGTCATTTCCATAATGAACAGACAACTTACTTAAACTTGGGTGTATTCACTGATTTTATGACTGCGCTGCATCAATGCTTAAAGCAACTCGGCAAAGTCTTTCTTCAGGAATACACCCATTCTTTTGTGATTATGCAAAAATCCGATTTCGAACAGCTTCACTTGCACCATTCTATTTTAGAATTTTGTACACTTCTACCGATTTTATCCCAAACGATTTCCAAAACCATTATTAAAACCATTTATCCGGATAAACTAACTGACGAGAAGTTTGTAAATCAAATTCAAGAAGAGTTGCTATATCACTATTTTAGAACGAATAAGTTAAACAACAGCATCGAGAGTCCACAGCCTTTGCAAGAAATTCTCAAATGCTACATCGAAATGGAAATCGAGGAAGACTGGTTCAATGGTGCCTTCCCATCCATTGAACTCTCGCACGAGTGGAATGTCCGCTCTAATGAGTGCTTGCATAAAGTTCCTTCGACGCATATGGATGGGCTACTTCGTCATATTCACTGGACTAAAGGCGAACTCGGAAATGCCTTTGGTAAATTACTAGGCCTCTTCTCCATCTTCTGCAGCGGTCTGCCAAAAGAACCATATGATCATCCATTCTCCGAATTTCTCGAGCACTTCTCATCAGATCAACTGCGCAGATGGCATCCAACCTATCAATTAATCGAGCACTTGCGGATGAATCCTGAATCGACGAAATGTTGCTGGGTGTTCTTTAAGCAAAAGCTGAATGAATTCAAATAAGTCAAAATTATCATATATGATAATTATCTTTTATGAGCATTACCAAATATGGTAATTACCATATTTGGTAATGCCAACCTAAAAAAGATCCCATCAACAAATTTTGCTGATGGGGTCTTCACTTTATAATTCTGTAAATTGATCTGGCCGTTTTGTTGGAATCGTTGTAGCTCCGTGTTTTTGAAGCCATACAATATCGTACCAACGATTGAATTTGCAGCCACATTTTTTGAAGTGTCCGCATTCTTCAAAGCCTAAATATATATGATAGTTTACACTATTCATCGTTAAGTACTCATCTTCGACTTCAGGAACGGCTACACAAGCATAAATGTTTTGATAGCCTAACTCTAGTAATTTTTCTTCTAAAGCGGCATATAACAGTTTACCATAGCCTTTTCTTTGATGATTTAAGCTAATATAAATACTAACTTCGGTCGACCAATCAAAGGCGGCACGTGCTGAGAATCGTCCAGCATACGCATATCCGACGACTTCTCCGTCCTCTTCTAACACCAGATACGGAAAGTTCTCTAATGTTTTCTGGATACGTCCTTCAAACTCTTCCACGCTAGGGACCACTTCTTCAAAGGTGATAGCTGTCGTTTCTACATAGGGGGCATAAATGGCTTGAATAGATGTTGCATCTTCTACTGTTGCTACTCTTAACAATACATTACTCATTGGCTGTTGAAAGTTCCACGGGAGGAACTGTAACTCCTTTTAATAATTTATGAACGGGGCATTGACGCTCTGCTGCCTCTAGAATTTCGCGGGCTAATGCTTCGTCTCTACCTGGCATCGCAACAAAAACGGATGGATGGAATAGATAGCCTTCTCCCTCTGAATCCAATGTCAAATCAATCTTCACTTCTACCTTGCTCTTATGCTCTAATTTCATGCGTTTTTCTACAAATTCAATCGAAGCATTTAAGCAAGTGGCATAGGCTAAGGCAAATAATTGTTCTGGGTTCGTCCCAGCTTCTGCACTTCTTGGCGAAGAAATCTGTGTGCTAAAGTCTTTGTCTCCATTTCCTTTAGTGTACGCTACACCTGTTAGTCCGTCTTCGTTAACGGCCGTTGTTGTATATAAAATTTTCTCCATGCTCTCACCTCATGCAAGTTTCTGTTTGTAGAATAGCACATTCCTAAAAACAAAAGCTATCCTAACAAACTGTTAAGATAGCTCTTTTTGCATTATAGCCATTCATTATATTTTTTAATATACGCTTTTTTAACAATCGTTACTAAGAACATGTATCCTGCAATAATAAGAATTAATGCGAGGAAGTATAGTCCGTTTAGCGGTGCTAGTTTTAATGGTCCTGCTAGTGGTGTGTAAGGAAGAACCGTTACAACAAATAAAGCGAATAAAGATGTCACTAGCAATGAGAACGCTGGTTTAGATTGAACGAATGGTAATTTTGGTGAACGTAACATATAAATAACCATCGTTTGTGACCACATAGATTCAATAAACCAACCTGTTTGGAAGACCATCAAAAAGAATGCTGGATTCGTAGACGATGCATAACTGCTTCCAGTAATCATTGGTGCAATTCCAAAGAACATCACTGCAAAGGTAATGATGTCAAAGATGGAACTGGTTGGTCCAAACCAAGCCATGAATCGTGTGATGGAACTTGCTGTCCATGCGCGTGGTTGTTTTAAGAAGTCAGCATCTACATTATCAAATGGCAATGCCACACAGCTTAAATCATAGATTAAGTTCAATACGATTAAGTGCACTGGAGCCATTGGAAGGAATGGTAGGAAAATACTTGCGAATAATACTGAGAAGATATTCCCGAAGTTTGATGAAACGGTCATCTTAATGTATTTTGTCATATTCGCATAGACTTTACGACCTTCAATCAATCCTTTTTCAAGAACGAGTAAGTCCTTATCTAATAAAACGACATCTGCCACTTCTTTGGCAATATCCACGGCACTGTCCACAGAAATTCCAACGTCGGCCACTTTTAGGGATGGCGCATCATTGATACCGTCGCCCATGTAACCAATCTTGTGTCCTTTTGCTTTTAGTAAATGAATAATGCGTGCCTTTTGTTCTGGAGATAGTTTTGCAAAAATGGTTGTTTCTTCAGCAACTGCTGCTAATTCTTCATCGCTCATATCTTCAATTTCTGTACCAAGTAAGACTTTATCTACTGGTAGCCCTACTTTTTCACAGACCGTTAGCGTTACTTTTTCATTGTCCCCTGTAAGAATCTTCGTCGTTACCCCATGCTCTTTCAATGCTTGAATCGCTGGAGCTGCAGAAGGTTTTGGTGGATCAAGGAAGGCTAAATAACCCATTAGAATCATATTGGATTCATCTTCAACCGTGAAGGCGTGGTGAGTATCTTGATATTTCTTTTGGCTCACACCAAGGACGCGAAGCCCTTGTTCATTTAAGCCACTCACTGCTTCTAGGATGGATTCGCGAATTTCATCCGTAATTGGGTGAACCACATCTCCGTCTTTTACATGAGTAGAGATGCTAAGCATTTCTTCGAGTGCTCCTTTTGTTACGAGCACTGCTTCATCGTCTTCTTTCACGATAACGCTCATACGACGACGTTCGAAGTCAAATGGCAACTCATCAATCTTTTGGTAGCGTGTTGCTAAATTTTGTAAATCTTCGTGTTCGTCGGCTTCTTTTTCTGTACGTGTAATGATAGCACGGTCTAATAAGTTTCTAAGTCCTGTTTGGAAGTAGCTGTTTAAATACGCAATTTTCAATAAGCCCATATCTAGATTTGCATGAATATCTAATGGGTATTCAAGAATAATTTCATCTTGCGTGAGCGTACCTGTTTTATCAGTACATAAAATGTCGATAGCCCCTAAATCTTGAATGGCATTTAGTTTTTTTATAATGACTTTTTCTTTGGCCATGATAACCGCCCCTTTTGCAAGGCTGGCAGTAATAATCATTGGCAACATTTCTGGAGTTAATCCCACGGCAACACTTAAGGCAAATACCCCTGCTTCTAACCAGTCTCCGTCTGTTAATCCATTAATCAAGAATACCACTGGAACTAAGACAAGCATTAAACGAATCAAGAGCCATGAGATTTTATTCATTTCTTTCTCGAAACTCGTTTGTTCTTCGAAAGTATTGAGTGTTTTTTCGATACGACCAATCATCGTATCATTCCCTGTGACTAAAATAACCGCTAAGGCACTACCGCTGACAACGTTTGAACCCATAAAGACGAAACGTTCGCTCTCGAGTGCTTGTTTTTTCTTTTCTTCTTCATCTGGAACCCAGATTGATTTTTTTTCAACAGATTCACTTTCACCAGTCAAGCTGGATTGTTGAATAAAGAAGTCACGTGTTTCTAATAATAATGCGTCTGCTGGTAACATGTCCCCAGCGCTTAATTTAATAATATCTCCAACTACTAAATCTTCAATCGGAACTTCCATCTGTTCGCCATCTCGAATAACCGTTGCTGTATTGACGATTAGACTAGATAAGTTACTAGCCGCCTTGTCACTCTTCATTTCCTGAACAAATCGAATCGTTCCTGATACAGCTACGAGCACCACGATAATGATAGAAGTAGTAGGGTCGGCTTCACCAGGTTTTGCAAGAATCACATTCGTGAATAATGAGATTACCGCAATCACTAATAGAATTACCGTAAATGGATTGATAATAGACTCATAAATCTTTTTCCAAATTGGATCTTCTTTAGCCTTTGTAATTTTATTTTCTCCATATGTTTCGCGGAGTGTTTCTACTTGTTCTTCAGTGAGTCCTTTTACAGATGTGCCTAACGCTTCTAGAACATCTGCCATTGGATTCATCAACGCTAAATCGAATCTTTCTTTTGCTGTTTTCATAGTCTTCACCTCGTTTTTAATATAGGCGAAGCTCCGGGTGATCATCACACTCTTCCCTTCGCTCATTGATTTGTTTCGTTTGACTCTCCGGTCCTGGCATATGATCACCCTCTTTCTAAAAGTTTTTGGCAAATGAAAAAGCACCTTGTCATAGCTTAAACGCGACAAGATGCTTACCTAATAAACAATTCTCATTTTTTCGTTCAAGCTTTAACATCATGGAGCGATGAAATGACATTAGTCTCTGCCTTCACGGCAGAGGCTGCTAACCAACGCATAGTGTCTCCACTATTTTGCGGTAGTCATCCGTATCTCCATGGTAGTCTCACCTACCGATTTACATCCTCACCATACTCCTATATTCTCCCTTTGTCAAAGAAATGGCCTTTGTATCTATATTAAAATATGAATTAGTAGTATAATAAACGTGTAAAAGGAGGAATCCCTATGAAAAAATCAATTTCTTTGATTTTAGTCGCATTGGTTTTAGCTGGCTGTTCATTTTTCCAAAAGAAAGAAGACACAACCACTCAAGCACAAACGACGACTCAAAGCACAACAACAACGAAACAAACAACGACAAGTACTACTGAAGCTCCAACGACTATCGTTGCAACAACTGCTGAAACACAGCACGCAACGGCTCCCGTTCCAAAGACTGTATCTACTGAAAAAGTAGCCGTTCCTGCCGAAGCTCCTGCTCCTTCATCGATGGATATCCAAGCCATGAAACAAGGGGACTTCCGTAGCGTAGCCGGAACATGGAGAAACTCTGCTGGATGGGAATTCCACATTGATAAAGATGGAAATATTACTTCTGGTGGAAAAACATTTAAAGTTGGTATTACCGAACAACAATTCCAAGAAGGACTTCTCAACTGGATTATGGTTCCAGAAGGCAATGAAAATGCATTTGTGGGAGGCGCCGTATTCTCATTCATCCCTAAAAATGTAGAGCTCACTTATGGTGTGATGTCTGGTGACAAAGACCAATCGGATATTTCTAAAGACCGTATTTACGGTACGCAAACCGTAACGGACGGAAAAACTATCAAAACATTGATGTACTATAAAGTCGATTAACGGGTAAAGTACTGTATTTAACTACAGTGCTTTATTTGTATAAAAAATAACGGATACCTCCTATTGGAAGTATCCGTTTTTTTGTTACGGTTCACTAATAAATAAAATTTCTAGTAATCGTCCTCTTAATTCCTCATCTTCATGATGTAAGATATTCAAGATTTCGTTCGCATTTTTAGCATTCACTAATCGACGATATAAGAAATCTTTCGTTACATATGGAAGGTTCGCATTCTTAAGTACTTGGAAGAACGCTTCGTTTCTATTAACTGTTTGTTTTTCGCCCACAGTAAACTCCACAGTTGCATTTTTATTTTCCAATTCAACGACAGCTGCTTGGCTTCCTTGAACATGAATGCGGTGGATTCTGTTTTCTGGAAGGATGCCTGTTTCTCCTTCAACCGATAATTGAATCGCTCCTAACTTCCAATCAACAGATAATGTTGTGACACAACGAGCGCCATCTAAGTCTTCCACCATTTCGAATGAATGATGAGTTCCTGGGAATACATACCAGTCAATCACTTCAGGTAAATCCACACCCATCTTCACACCAGAACCATCGAGCGGCACAATCGCCCCTTCCTTCGCAAATACAGGAATCGATTCGATATCACGATAAATATCAAGCATCACATCTCCTGCATACTCTCTTCCAGTGAAGAAGTCGTACCATTTTCCTTCAGGGAACCAGACTTGAACTTTAGCGGTTTGGTAATCCTTATTCATTGGTTCTGTAATCGGAGCGACCATTAACTCGCTACCGAAGAAGTATTGATTTGGCACATGGTAGCTCTCTTCATTTTCTGGATAGAAATAATACATCGGACTTACAAGAGGTGCTCCCTCTTCATGCGTTGCCACATTCATCGTGTAAAGATATGGAAGCAATTGGTGTCTTAGACGTAAATAGTGCTTCATGATTTCTGCAGTATGCTTCGTAAAGAACCATGGCTCCTTACTGTTAAATGGACTTTGTGAACTATGAAGTCGTGTAATTGGACTAAATACGCCATATTGTAACCAGCGAATTTGTAATTCTTCATCATAATAACCACGCATATGTCCACCAATATCATGACTCCACCAGCTATAACCAATGTTAGAAGCTGTTGACGTGAAATATGGTTGGAATTGAAGAGATTCCCAAGTCACAATCGTGTCCCCAGAAAATCCAACTGGATAACGATGGCTGCCAGGTCCTGCATAACGAGACAAGATTAATCCGCCATCTGCTCTCTTGCAATTATCGACAAAGTGATAATGGTTTAATAGCCATAATGGATCCTGTACCCCTTGTGTTCCTTGTTGCCAGTCAATCCACCAGAAATCAACGCCTTGTTCTTCTAATGGATAATGCACATCTTTAAAGTAAGACTCTCTAAAGCGTGGGTCTGCAATATCAAAGATTGCAGGTTCTTCGCTTGCTGCATCTAATCCTAAACGTTTGGCTACTGCCGGGTAGGCATCTTCATATGCTCGAATACCATCTGCTGGATGGACATTCAATGATAGTTTTAATTTCTTATCATGCAGTTTCTTCAATAATTTTTCAGGTTCTGGAATGAGTTCACGGTTCCAAGAGTATCCTGTCCAACCACTACCGAAGCGTTCTGGAATTTTTGTGATATGCCAATCCATATCTATCACACCAACCGCAAGCGGTACTTGCTCATCTTGGAATCGTTCAACGAGACTTAAATACTCGTCTGCAGTATAAGGCCAATAACGGCTCCACCAGTTTCCTAAGGCATAACGTGGTAATAATGGAGTTGCGCCTGTTAGGTGGTAAAAGTCTCTGATGGCTCCTCTATAGTCATGTCCGTAGGCAAAGAAGTAAAGATCCACTTCACTTTCTTTTTTGATAAAGCCTTCTTTTTCGTCACTGATAAATCCATTCGAATCATCTAAAACGGCATAACCACTCTTACTAATAATACCATCTTCGAGTTCTGTTTCCCCATCCACTTGGTCGAGTGTACGCGTCGTCCCTTTTAAAGTTTCAATTGGTTCACCAAAGTACCATCTGCTTCCGTAAATAGCGAATTGACCCTTTAATTCAATAAATAGATTTTGATTATTGAATTCGCCTTTGTTATAGCGTAAACGGAAAAACTTTGTATTAATATCTAATAGCTCTGGTGTTTCTGTTGCTTCTACCTCTACTTCACCAAAGTCTCTGTTTTGGATTAATTGCGTATGTCTATCTTCGAATTGTCCATTTTTTGAATATTCTAAACGAATGAGTTTATCCGTTAGAACGCTGATACGATAAAAATCTCCTTTAAAAATTTTCATCTTGCGTACCTCCATTGCTTAATTTATATGCCTTCTCAAACATTTTACTCGTTACTTTTACATTTAACAATGCCCATAGCGCAAAGCCACCAAAAGTGAATATGTAAATCGACGTCAATAATCGCTCTGGCGTATTTACACTCATATACACCACTGCGCAGTTAAATAGAATTAATAAAATTGCACGTAACGGATCTAAAATACAAACGAAAAAGCTATTGATGACACTGGCTTTTAAACTATTCTCAAATAACCCAACATACGGTAAAAGGATAACAACTCCTAGTATCGCAAGCATTCCAAATGGCGCAAGAAGTAATAATCCATATCCATTCAAAAAGTTTGTATTCGAAAAAATACTGTAGTTCAAAAATAATAAAACCGAAAGTACTACAAGAGCTGCCCAAATGAGAGTGGCTTGCTTAAAGTTGGATTTAAAAATACGAAAATAATGATAGACAACATCGCCATCATCGCCCTTTAAAATCCGATGCAACATCGTATTGAGAGACGTTACAGAAGCCCCCATCGTCACAATAGGAATGCTCGTAATGATAAATAATGTATTTAATAGAATCAAGTTGGTGATGAGCGTTAGTCCTCTAACGAGTGGCCCATCTATTCGAAATAGTTTTTGCAATGATATCACCGTTCCTATATGAGAAAAAGGAAGCGAGAAAGATTTTTCTTCATCTCGCTCCCTCTACTCATTGTATTTTAAACGTTTCAGTTAGGGTATTTGTTAAAATGTGATTATTTAACTTCTTTTTGATAACGGTCATATGCGTCTTGTTGAATCTTGATGAATTCATCCAATCCCATATTTTTAAGGTTTGCTAAGTAAGAATCCCATTCTTCTTCAATTCCGCCATCAACTACCCATTTAGAAGCTTGTTGTTTTACATAAGAATCGATACTTACGTAAATTGAAGCTAATTTGCTTAGTTCTTCTTGAGAATAGATTACATTAGGGTAAGCTGGTAAAGCAAATTGTTTTAATTCTTGGTCCATCTTCAATTTCAAACCGTCACCTTGAGTTTGGTCAATTTCTACGCGGCTGTTGATGTTGTCGCTCACGTATTTAGGTCCGAAGTCACGTAGAGAGTGAATCCAAGCATATTCATCGGCAGATTTACCGTCTTTTGGAGGTAATACTTTATATTTGTCGCCATCTTTTTCTGTAGCAATTCCAAATGAACCATAGAAGTTTTGGATACTTGCATCATCAGTATAGAATTTGTCGAACCATTGTAATAATTTAGCAGGGTTCTTCGCTTTTGTAGTGATTAATAATTCATTACGTCCATAGTTGTAGTGGTCTGGGTCAGAAGCAACATAGCCTTTTCCGTCAGGACCTTTTAATGCTGGTAAAGGAACATATTCGCTAGCATGTAATCCAAATGTAGCATCGGCAGTCCAACCACTTGAAACACCAACTCTAGCTACTGATTTATCCATACGTTTTGCGGCACTCATTGATGAATCTTCAGTGTAAAGTTCAGGGTCAATTAAGCCTTTCTTGTATGCGTCATGCATTGCTGCAATCCCTTGTTTGTAGCTTTCTTCAGTACGAAGATATACAGGTTTGCCATCTTTTACAGACATTTCATAAGTGTTATCTGCACCTAAACGGTTGTTAAATGGAAGGATGTAAGAGAATGTTGGGTCAAAGTTACCTGATCCAAATGGAATTTCATCCGTTGGATCTCCATTTCCGTTTGCATCTTTATCTTTGAATGCTTGAAGTACTTTAACGAATTCCTCATAAGTTTCAGGTACTTTTAATCCTAGATTATCGAGCCATTTTTTATTGATGAATAATTGGTTCCCTACTGTTGGACGCATTGGTAATTTCTTAGGAAGACTGTAAATGTGTCCGTCAGGAGATGTAATCATCGCTTTTAGTTTTGGTTCTTGTTCCATTGCCTTAGTAAGGTTTGGCATGTTTTCTTTAATTAAATCTTCTAGAGGAATAAATAAAGATTGGTTTTGCGCAATTTCAGCATCGTTAAATGCGTTTGACCCTAAGAAAGCATCTGGTAGGTCTCCGCTGGCAACTAATACAGATTTTTTATCTGTCCAGTCTGCAGCTACTAAAGTATCCCAGCTGATTTCAATGCCTGCTTCTTTAGCAGAATCATCGATAAATCCTTTATGATATTCTTCGCCCCAGTCCGACCATCGAACGGTTGTGATTTTGAAGTTCGTTTGATCTGACTTTTCGTCACTTGACTTCGTTGTTGAGTTTGAGCAAGCGGCTAGTCCTGTTAGTGTAGCGGCTGCTAAAAACAAATATTTCATTTTGTTGATTTTCATAATATCTCTCCTATTCTTTTAGTGCGCCAATCATGACACCCTGATTGAAATATTTTTGGACAAATGGATAAAGCAACATAATCGGAGCTGTTGAAATTACAATCGCTGCATATTTCATCATATCAGCTTTAATCCGAAGGTCTGATGCAAGTTCCCCTGTTGCCTGAGATTGAATCATTTGGTTACTAATTAATAACCGTCTTAAGATTAATTGCAATGGTTGCAAGTTTTCTTTTGTTAAGTAAATTAAGGCGTTAAACCATGAGTTCCAAATACCAACCGCTGTCCATAAACCGATTACGGCGATAATGGCTTTTGATAAAGGAACCACAATCTTGAAGAAATAACGAATTGTTCCGCAGCCATCAATTTGGGCTGCTTCCCACATTCCTTCTGGGATACTGTTATTGAAGAATGTTCTTGCAACGATGATGTTGTAAGAAGATACTGCAAATGGAACAACCATTACCCAGAATGTATCGACAAGTCCGACACTCTTCACTGTTAAGTAGATTGGAATCAATCCACCTGATACGAACATCGGAATAATGTAGAGAACGCTGAGCCACTTTTTACCAAGTAGATCGCGTCTAGATAATGCGTACCCAGCAGGGATGTTGATGAGTAGTGCGATTAATGTACCGACTACTGTATATAAAATCGTGTTGAGATAACTTCTTAAGAACAGTGGTTGTTCAATTAATCGTTGATATCCATCTAATTTCCATTCGTGTGGAATGAACCAAACTTTACCATTGGCTACATCAGAAGGATTACTAAAGGACGCAATCACAACAAACCACAATGGGTATACGATTAATAAAATTAACAAGATTGCAAAACCGTAGATCACTACGTCAAAAAACAAATCTGATTTTGATTTTCTTGAAGCTTTAAACCATTTCATGCTATGACCACCCTCCTTTTAAAATAGTCCTGTTTTGGTATATCGTTTAGAAAACCAATTGACAGATAATAGAATGATTAAGTTGACTACAGTATTGAATAATCCGATTGCTGTAGAGTAACTGTATTGGAAGTTAAGCATCCCAACTTTATATACGTAAGTCGAAATCACCTCACTTCCAGCTAGGTTCAATGGATTTTGTAATAGTAATACTTTTTCAAAACCGATACTTAATAAGCTTCCGGCTCTTAAAATCAATAGAATCATTGCTGTAGGTAAAAGTAATGGTAAGTCGATGTTGAGAATCTTTTGCATACGAGAAGCTCCGTCCATCGTAGCCGCTTCGTAATACGTTGGGTCGATGGCTGATAAAGCTGCTAAGTAAATGATGCTGTCCCAACCGATATGTTGCCAAACATCACTCCAAACATAAACGCCTGCAAAACTATCTGGTTTTGATAGTAAGTTTGGCATTGTCCATCCAAGTGATTTAAAAATATTAGCAATCAACCCACTATTTGGTGATAAGAATAAAATGATAATCCCACACATAACCATTGTTGAAATAAAGTGTGGTAAATAAGTCGTTACTTGAAAGACTTTTTTGAATTTCCCTGCTCTTAATTGGTTACATAAGAGCGCTAGTAAGATTGGTAATGGGAATCCAACGAGAATGCTATAGATTGAAATCTTTAATGTGTTCATCATCGTTGTTCCGAATTGAACTGAATTAAAGAATTGGGTGAAATATTTAAACCCTGCCCACGGGCTATTTAAAATTCCGTTTGCCGGTGAGTAATCTTTAAAAGCAATCACAAGTCCTAACATTGGAATATATGCAAACATTATAAGTAAAATAATTGAAGGAAATAGTAGCACATATAAAGGAATGTTGCTTTTTATTTTTCTTTTTTGTAATTGGGTTAAATCTTTCATAATTTCCCTCCTGTTTCAAATTCCTGTCATTATTTTATAAAATAAAACGCTTTCTTTATATCACTTTTTCGATAAGAACTATTCACTATTCAGACAATATTGCCAAATTTATATCACTTTTCCGACATCTTCTTAATTCATATCGTTTTTTGACAACTTTTATGATAGTGTTATACTTGAGAAGCGAGGTAAAAGTTATGAAACTACATAGTATTCTATCTAAAAGACATTCTTTTAAATTTTTCTTTCAAGTCTTATTAGTACTTCTTATCCTCATCACAGTGATCAGTCTCTTTGTCAGCAATGCCACAAGAGATTTTATTAAGAATCAAAATATTCAACAATTGACGAGTTCCATTGAAATTTACGCCAATGGACTGAATGATGAAATGCGTTCCGTTGAACGCTTTTTGTATTCAACGGTCACTCACGATAAGGGTTTGGACGAACTAAATGAGCCACAAAGTTACACGGATTATGAGCAAACCGTCAAAAAAGTACAGACCACTTTTAATGACTATGAATACCAACACGAAACACATATGTCGTTTTTGGTGGCTACTGAAGGCACGCATCATTTTCTGAGTGCTTCAACTCTCTATATTCCCTATCAAGATTACTTATATTTAAAAAACAATATCAATTCGTTCAGAAATAATACGGACGACCGTAAATGGCAAGCGATTCTTATCAACGATACGGAATACTTGATTAAAGTCGTTCATTATAAAGAGAAAACGATTATGGCAGTTATCTCTGCGGAAGACATCCTGATGCCACTTCGGAAACTGAATATCGGAAAGAATGGACATATTTCGCTGAAAGAACCGAAAAACTTATCGTCTTCCACACACTTAATCGAAGCCGATAGCGAACGGACGCAACTGCCATTTGATATTTACGTAGCCGTCGACTATACAGACGTATTCAAGAGTATCGTTCTTTTTGAAGTGTTCATTGCAATTGTTCCTATCTTAATTGCGATTGCTTCTCTTGTATTGATTATTTTCATTCGAAATAGAATGTTAAGCCCAATTACACGACTAACCGAACGACTTTCAAAAATTGACGAGAACACCTCTATTTACGACATCGCTTCTTCTGAAGGGATTTTGGAAATCGATACTGCCAATGATAAATTGAGCCAGGTGCTCTTTGATATGCAAGACTTAAAAATTCGTGAGTATCATGCACAGCTGGAATTAAAAAAGGTCGAACTCAACTACTTAAAGAGTCAAATCCGACCTCACTTCTATTTGAACATGCTTTCCATGATTCACAGTATGCTTCAAACGGAGAACTATAAGGAAATTGAAGAGTTAACGATTTTAACGTCCGACTACTTACGATATCTCTTTATGGTGGACCAAGACTTCTCACCACTGGATAAAGAAATTCAACATATTAAGGACTATTTAGAGATTCAACGCATTCGTTACGGGGAGCATATCGATTTTGCTTTAACATTCGATGAACAGTTGCACGATGCGCTCGTTCCTTCCCTCTTACTTCAAACATTCGTTGAGAATACGATTAAGCATGGTTTCTCTTTCCAAGACGGGATTGCCATTGACCTTTCTCTTCAAAAACGAATGGTAGAAGAAAAGCCTTATATTGAGATTTGCGTCAAAGACAATGGTCCAGGCTTTACTCCAGAGATTCTTGAAAAACTCAAGAACATGGAATCATTAATGTCAGAAGACGGTCATCATATCGGAATTACCAATGCGATTGAACGGCTTAACCTTCTCTATCCAAATGATTATACGATTACTTTTGAAAATAACGACACGGGTGGCGCAAGAATTTATGCGCGTCTCCCCTATAAAGCGTTGAAAGGAGATTCTAATGAATATACTACTCGTTGATGACGATCGTTTTATCATCGAAGCGTTACGTGAAAAAATCCGTTGGGATCGATTAAAAATCGACAACGTATACGCGGCGAACAGCCTCACTCAGGCGCAAGACATCATTAAAGAATATCCTATCCACCTAATGATTAGCGATATTGAAATGCCTCAAGGAAGTGGTCTTGAACTGCTCTCTTGGGTCAGAAACGAAAATTACGACATCAAAACCATCTTTTTAACGAACTATGCGGATTTCAACTACGCGCAAAAAGCGATTGAATTGCAAAGTTTTGAATACTACTTAAAACCGATTAACTTCGAAAAATTGGAGTTCATCATTCAAAAGGCGCTGGACAAGATTACAGAGCAACGTCCAGCCGCACCTCTTGAGACATCTTTCCAAGCAGAGAATAATTTCTGGTTTGAATATTTAAGAAAACCACGTATTCACCGTCTGCAAGAATTGCAAGCAGAAATGCGCAGTCGCAATTTGAGTTTAAAAGATTATCAGTATTTCTTAACAGGTGTGATTACATTGCATATTAATGAAGCAGATTACGCCCCAGAAATTCCATCATGGACTTCACAGTTGAAAAAAGTATTCCAAGCTTTCTCAAATGAAGCTTATCAATTAGCGAGTCTGTTTAAGATGGAAGGACACGTGGACCATTACGTTTGCCTCTTTAGAGTGGACAACTCCATCAATAGTGAGACATTCGTCAGAAAAATCCAAAAAGAGATGCAGGATAAGTTGCATCATAATTCCATCATTACGTTCAACAGTTGCTTCCAATGCCCGAATATTTTACAAGACGTAAAAGAACTCTACGCGGCAACTGGGCAACAAGTGCCTTATTGGAATACGATTATTCCAGTATCTTCTGACGCTGCTGTTTTACAGGAAAAAGAAGTTGCAACGAACTCCATCTCCTTCTCGGATTCATTAGATGAATCTGAACTAGAAAAGAGTCTCTTACACTATATTTCAGGTGGAATGGTGCCAAAATCCATCTTGCAAAAACTCCATCTGGACTGGACGCAACAAATTGGAATTTACTTAGACCAAAATGGGATTTCAGCGCACAAGCTTTTCCAAAATGCGCATCATGATTTCCTCTTCCAAAGAAAATTCCATTCGATTGAGTCTTTCGAAGAATACTTCAATTACTACTGGTCTCATGCAAGAAACTTTGTCACGGATGCTGAAAACCAAAAGAATAGTATTCAACGCATCATCGAATATATCGACCATCACTACAAAGAAGACTTGAGCCGAACGACTTTAGCAGATATGGTGTACCTCAGCGCGGATCACCTTGCTCGTGTCTTTAAGAAAGAAACAGGCGAAACACTCGTTAAATACATTACGGATAAACGTATCCATGCTGCGAAAGAATTGCTATCGGATACGAAGACCCCTATTTCTCAAGTGGCCTCTGAAGTCGGATATGATAATTACTCTTACTTTACGAAAATCTTTAAAGAGAAAACTGGAGTCTCACCAGGGGACTACAGAAAGCATCAAGCCGAATAAATAAAAAAGAGCTAGTTCAACTGAACTAGCTCTTTTTCATATTAGTTTTCTCTTTTTTTCACTTTACCGTTCCATGCTTCGAAGCCATGTTTTAAAATGTAAATATTTGTATATCCATTTTTCTTTAGACGGTAAGCACAACGACCAGCGATTGATACGCCTTCTTCATATAAATAGATTGGTTGGTCTTTACGTAATTCCATGTAACGTTCTTTAAATTGAGAATAAGGAATGTTACGTGCTCCTAAAATATGAGCTGCTTTGAATTCGTCTTTTTCACGCACATCGATTAATTGTCCATGACGTAAATCCTTTCCGAATTCTTCAGCGCTAACCACTTTAGCAGCAGATTGACGCATCCAAACTAATACAAATAAGTAAATTCCGTAGGCCATGAATAGAGCCCAAATAATATACCACATGAGACTAAACTCCTTCAAAAATAATTTTAATAAGACAAGAGATATTGTATCATGTTTCTTCTAATCTTTCAAAAGCACTAAAGAAGCTGCTCCAATGACTCCTGCATCGTTCCCAAGTTCTGCTAAACGTAAATGTGTTGTTTCGCGGACTTGTGGGAATACTAATTGTTCATATTCTTTACGAACGCCTTCTAGCAAGAATTCTCCTGCGGCGCTCACTCCACCACCGATAACGATGAAGGATGGATTTAACATATTCGCAACGTGTGAACATGCAATTCCTAGGTATTTTGAGAAATGACGAATCACGATTAATGCGAGTGGATCGTTTTGTTTTGCTAAATCAAACACGTCTTTTGCACTCACGTCTTGTCCATCGTCGATTCTTGCTTTCAACTCTGAATCGCCTGCATATTCGTCTGCATAACGACGGGCTAAGTTCACAATCCCAGTGGCACTCGCTACTGTTTCAAGACAGCCTTTTTTACCGCAAGTACATGCAAAAGGACGTTCACTGAAATCAACAGCGATGTGTCCAAGCTCCCCGCCGGCACCTGCTACACCGTGAATCAGACGATTTTCAGCGATAATCCCACCGCCAACACCTGTTCCAAGTGTAAAGAAGGTTACATCTGGTTGGTCTCCACCAGCACCCATCCATTTTTCACCAAGTGCTGCAACGTTGGCATCATTATCGATGAAGAACGGAATTCCAAGTGCTCCTTCAATTTTTTCTTTCAAAGGTTGTAATGTTTTCCAGTTTAAGTTGTAGGCACCGATAACTGTACCCTTTTCTCTATCAACAACACCTGGAGAACCCATCCCGATACCAGCAAAGTTTTCATTTGTTAGTCCTAATAAATCTAAACGATGACGAATAGAGTCGATAATGTCGTCCACAATGTGGCTTCCTTCGTCTAAAATGTTGGTAGGAATCGACCATTTTTGTTGAACTTCACCTTCAAGTGAAATAATCGCAAATTTGATGGAAGTCCCACCTAAATCAATACCAATAATTTTCTTTTCCATTGTATTCACTCCATGAAACTTGTATATGCTTACATTATAACAGCATTATCTTTTCATTCCTAGTGCAAAAAGTAAAATTGCGATGACAAAATACGCAACAATTCCTGCAATGCGTGAAGCAGGTTTTGTCAAACGGTCTCCTCTAAAGCTGATTGCAGCCATCACTAAGTACCCACCAACGAGTCCTCCTAAGTGTCCATAGTTATCGACTGCTGAGTTAATAAACCCAAGGACAATGTTGATAATGATAAGTCCTGCGTATTGCACGCCCATTTGCCTAAAAGAACGAATGTAGCCGTGTTTTCGTGATAAATAAACTACAGCTCCCATGAGTCCAAAGAGCGCCGTACTTGCCCCAGCTGAAATGCTAGATGAGAATGCAAAACTTGCAAGGTTTCCCATAATTCCTGATAACAGATACACCGCAAGGAATCTCCAGTGTCCAATTTCGTACTCCATCTGACGGCCAATCATATATAAGAACAAGCTGTTAAATAAAATATGTTCCAGGCCAATATGTAAGAAAATTGGCGTTAGGAATCGATAATATTCATGTTGATGAATGATATACGGATTGAATTTCGCCCCGAAATTAACAAGAACTTGTCCATTCGTGCTACCACCTGCAAGCGTCATTACGATAAAGAGCGCTGCTTGAATCGCTAAAAATAAATAAGTAAAGCTGAAGCTCTCATTAAAGTTGCGCTTCATACGTTCTAATTTCCATGGATTGATTTTAAACATCTCGAACCACTCCTTCACTTGTAATAATCGTTGGAATATGAATATCCGTTTCAAATACCGGCCAGTCGACAACAGGTGTCACCTGTGTTGTATACGCTAGAGAAAGAATTCGATAATCATCCACCTTTTGTAAGGTTCTATCATAGTAGCCTCCACCAAATCCGATACGGTCTCCTTTCGTACTATAAAGTAGTCCAGGAACAATGATTAAATCCAGGTCCTTGGCTTCAAATAACGGATGCGTGCTATCAATGACTGGTTCTAGTACACCATAAGAAGTACGTTTAAAGGTTGTTTGTTCATTCCATTCGACAAATACCAATGTCTTATCTGGCATCGTCACAGGAACGAATATTGTTTTCCCAGCGCTTCTGGCCTCTTGAACGATTAAATCTAATTGGAATTCCATTCGCATTGGCATTGTTAAGGCAACAGTTTTGGCTTCAATCCATTGTGGCATTCCTTTTAGCCATTCGACCACTCGTTTTTCTTCCGCTCGGCGTTTCCCTGGCGTCATCGCCTCTAGTTCTCTCTTCTGCTGAGCGCGTTTCAAGTTCTTCACGTCTTTTTGATACGCCTCAAAGAGTTCGGTGAATAACTTCAAGAATTCGAGTTCGACCGCTCGCATGCTTCTTTCTTCGAGAATTGGACTGCTCAGTAATGGCGCTTTTTCCATTATCGGTTCATCCGTTAAGATAATTGGCAATTCATTAGAGAGCATTTCATAATCGATCGCCCACACTTTTGCCCATTCTTTTTCTTCTACATGTTGTAAGAAGAATTTCTCTTTAATCACTTCGAATAAGTTATTTTCCATGATTTCGTACTCTGGCAATTGATTTTTCACAGGACGAATTAAGTCAGCGATATACGCTTCAGTCGCATCATGTAGTAAACACGCAAGGACGGTTCCTGTTTGGTATCCTCTGGCAATGGCTTCTTGTGCACAGTTAATGCTATGTAATCCTACTGAATAAAAGAAACGAAGATGTCCGTTTCCTCGACACATCATACTTAAGGCATGCGCAATATCTTCAATGGCTACATTATCTGGAACCATTTCAAGCGTATTAAACACGAGCCCTGTATATGTATTCATAAATAATTTTTTGTCTTCCATATGTTCCTCCACGGTTGATGTCAGTTTATTTTATCACTGAATCTACGCGTTTTAAAAGGATTTAGGCATTTCTTAATGATTCTGTTTATTATGAAAGTCTCTTCTCAACATAGAGAAAGATTCCTTCGAAGCCTTACGGATATCTTCATAATAGCTGTAACGTTGCACCGGTTCGAGCCTAAGTCTCTCACCTTTAAAGCCTCAAAGGAGGTGTACGAAATGAATTCCTACACCTCCTAATTCGCATTTAATGCGTAACACGTTACTGCTATTATAGAATCCGTAAGCTTCTACGGAATCTTATCTTTCTAAGGTGGATTCTAAATAAAAACCACAGATTAGGAGAATTCCCAATCTGTGGTTATAAACTTCTTATTGTGCGTGTTTATCGCGGTACAGTTCGATTAGCTCTTGCGCTAATAACTTTACGATTTCTGTTGAAGCCATTTGGTCTTCGGCATGCATAAACAGTAATGAAAATTCTGTTTTTTCTCCGCTCGCTTCTTTTTGAATGAGCTCTGCGTGAATTTTATGCGCCTCAACAAAGGCTTCTTCTGCTTCCACAAGTTTTGCTTTCGCATCTTCAAACAACCCTTTTTTAGCCGCTTGAATCGCTTCTACAAAAGAAGATTTTGATGCACCACTATTGGCAATCAGCTGGAAACAGATGAGTTCCATTTCTTCTGTCATATTATTCTCCTATCAATGCTAAGGCTTGATCTAATACTTTAGGGCCATTCATCATTCCGTAGTCGCGCATATCAATCGCATCTACTGGAATATCCCCTGCGATTTCTTTTACTGCAGGTAACTCATAACGAATTTGTGGCCCGATGAGAATAACATCTGCTTCATGGATATTCTTTTTCGCTTCTGTAATGGATTTTGCTTCAATTGAGACTTCAATCCCACGTTCTGTCGCACTTTGTTGCATCTTTTTAACGAGCATACTTGTCGACATTCCCGCATTACATACTAATAAAATTTGTTTCATAATCTTATCCCTTCATTTCTTGTTCAACAACTTTATCATTAACTTTGATAAATGGAATGTATAGAAGAACTCCAAGTGCAAAGATGACTAATTGAACGAGAATTGCTCTGAAGTCCCCTGCTGTTGCTAACCATGCATTTAAGAATACAGGTGTAGTCCAAGGAACTTGTACAAATGCTGGACTCATGAAACCTGCAACTGTTGCTAAGTAGCTGATTAAAATACCAAGAGCTGGAGTTAAGATAAATGGAATCGCTAATGAAATATTATAAACGATTGGATAACCGAATAAAACAGGTTCATTGATATTGAAGAGTCCAGGTCCAAATGATAATTTAGCTACGTTTTTAGAAGCAGCGTTGCGGCTCACTAAGAATGTTGCCACTAATAAACATAATGTAGATCCACTACCACCCATTAACGCAAATGTTTGAACTTGAGATAAGTTGATGATGTGTGGAATCGCTTGTCCATTATTTGCAGCAGCGATGTTTTCAGTAATGTTAATTAATAGTAATGGTTCTAGGATTGCACTGTAAATAACTGCTTGGTGAATACCAAATAGCCATAACATATTTCCTAGAGAGTAAATAATGATTACCCCAATTAAGCTTGTACCAATATGACGAATTGGTTCTTGGATGAAGACTGTAATAATTGAGATTAAGTTTGTTCCAAACATGTTGAATAACAATGCTGATACAACCCCGAATAATGAAATAACTGTCATTACTGGAAGTAATACGCTAAATGATTTACCAACTGCTGGTGGAATGTTGTCTCCAAGGTTAATTTGCAATGCTTTAACATTCGATAATTTGATGAATAGTTCTGTTGCAATAATCGCTACGATAACCCCTGCGAACATTGCGCCTGTACCTGTGTTGTTAAATGAAAGAACACCTGAAATATTCACGGCATCTTTTGCGCCATCAGGAACAGCAGAAACTGTATTTGGCATCATAACAATTAAAGAAACTAATGATAGCATTGATGCTGCCAATGGGTTTTCAAAATCTCTGTTTTTCGCTAAGAAATAACCAACCATTACGGCAATAATAATACCTGAAATGCTTAAAGTACCGTTTGCAATTGTAATTCCCCAATATTGGAATTTTGTTAATGTATCCCCTTGGAAAATCCACTTAAAGACTGTGTTGTTCAAGAGAACGATTAGCCCTGCCAAAATATATAATGGCATTACTGTTGCGAATGCATCTCTGAGGGTTTTTAAATGAATTTGGTTCCCCAATCTACCTGCAAACGCGGCAAATTTATCAATAAATTTTGAGTCTTTCATCTGAATATCTCCTCTCTTTATTCCTCTACTTCTACTTCAAAGCCGTTATTGTCGCTGACGTTACGATACCATCTTCCACTACTCTTGATGGTTCTCTTTTGCGTTTCTAAATCTACAGAAATAAATCCGTAACGATTCTTATACGCATTATTCCAAGACCAGCAATCAAAAGCAGTCCATGTATGATATCCAAAACAACGACTACCTTCTTCAATCGCTTTATGTAGCCATGTTAGATGTTCTTCGTAAAATTCAATTCGATACACATCATCAATGACTCCATTTTCTCCGATGAAGCGACCTTCGTTTTCAACACCCATTCCGTTTTCACTAATAAACCATGGGATATTACCATATTCTTCCTTCACAATCATGGCGATATCATAAATGGCTTTCGGGAAGATTTCCCATCCACGATATGGATTCATGCGACGCTCAGGCCATTCATACTCTTTAAAGTATTGATCTGGCATCCAAGGTGTTTTGTACTCCTCTGGATTTGGCTGCGCCTGAACACGTTTTGGATGATAGTAATTCACCCCAAGAAAATCGACTGTATTTTCTCGAATGAGCTGCAATTCCTCTTCAGTATGACTCCATAACACGCCGTCCTCCTCTAGTCTTTTCACCAAGGTTTCAGGGAATGTTCCCTTCACCGCTGGATTCAAGAAGACTCTGTTAAAGAAATCATCTGTAAATTGACTTGCTGCTAAATCTTCTGGAGCATCACTTCTTGGATAAGCAGGTGTCAAGTTTAAAATAATCCCAATCTCGCCATCCAATCCTAACGAGTGATAGAGTTGAATCACTTTGGCACTTGCAAGATTTAGATTATAAATCACTTGAATAGCTTCTTTCCCTTTCCCTTTTAGGTTTGGATAATGGAATGCATATAAGTATCCTGCTTCCGGAATAACCATTGGCTCATTGAAAGTTGTCCAATAATGAATCTTATCACCAAAACATTCAAATGCCGTCTTGGCAAACCTCACGAATAAGTCCACGACATGTTTACTTTCCCAACCGCCATATTGTTGAAGCAATTCAACTGGTATATCGAAGTGATGTAAATTCAACACCAATTCAATATCATTTTTCTTTGCTTCTTCAATAACCGCGTTGTAGAATTCCACAGCCTTTGGATCAGCTTCACCCGTTTCGAAGTCCTTTATCAAACGGCTCCATTGAATCGATGTACGGAATGAATTAAAACCAATCTCCTTCATCAAACGAAAATCTTCAGGATACGTATGATAAAAATCACTCGCAACATCTGGACCGACGCCATTAAAGAAAGCTTCTGGATCAGTTCTAAACCAGTAATCCATCACATTTTCATGTGCCTTATCGAATTGTCCTTCTGTCTGCGGTCCACTTGAAGCAGCACCCCACCAGAACCCTTGAGGAAAACTCAATTGTTTCTTCATAATCAACCTCCTTTCTGTAAGCTCTTTCACGTATAGTATATCACAATTTTAATATTTGTCTAGACAATATTTATAAATAGTATTCAAATTGTCGATTTTGCCTATTCATTCTTCATTTGTTATAATATAGCTAGTTTAGAGAAAGGATGACATTCGATGAGCGTAAAGTATTTACAGATTTACCATGCGATTCGTGAAAAGATTTTAAATAACGAATACGCCATTAACCAACAATTACCCGATGAAATCACATTAACGAAAGAATTTAACAGCAGTCGAATGACGGTCAAGAAAGCATTAGACTTACTCGTTTCCGAAGGGCTTATTTTCAGAAAACGTGGCCAAGGTACCTTTGTCCTCTCTCGCGGCACGTCGAAGCGAAAACTCATCGTTCCAGAACGCGATATTAAAGGGCTCACGAAAATTTCCGAGGATTCACACTCTACTGTTGAATCCAAAATTATTCATTTTAAATTAGAGTTTGCCTCGGAATTTCTAGCAGAAAAATTACAAGTACCGCTGCAAAGTCCTGTTTATAATATTCATAGACTTCGCATCATCGACGGTAAACCGTATGTATTAGAACAAACCTATATGAGTACCAGCGTCATTCCAGGAATTACCGAGGAAGTTCTATTAGACTCTATTTATCAATATATCGAAGGCAAACTAGGCTTACGCATCGCAAGTGCCACAAAAATCTTGCGTGCGGCACCAAGTTCTGAAGATGAACAAAAATACTTACAATTACTTCCAACGGAGCCAGTCTTCGAAGTAGAACAAGTGGCCTACCTCGACAATGGCACTCCATTTGAGTACTCGATTAGCCGACACAGATACGATCTATTTGAATTCAATTCATTCGCATTAAGACATTCTTCATAGGAGGCACGATGATGACAACACCAATCTTTTTAAATGCCGTACTTCAAGAGAAAATCTGGGGTGGGACGAAATTGCATTCGCTCTTTAACTTTACTCTTCCTTCAGATAAAACAGGTGAAGCGTGGATTATTAGCGCGCATCCAAATGGGATTTCAACGATAAAAAGCCCTGCAGAATATGCAGGACTCGGATTAGATGAACTCTATAAAACCCATCCGGAACTCTTTAATGGGCAACAATTAGCAAGCTTTCCCCTTCTCATTAAGTTACTCGATGCGTCCGATGACTTATCGATTCAAGTGCATCCAGATGACGAATATGCGCTGGAACATGAAGGCGAATATGGGAAAAATGAATGCTGGTATGTCGTTCAAGCAGAACCAGGCGCAAAAATTGTATACGGACATACAGCGCTGACTCCAGAAGAATTTGCAGAGAAAATAGACAATGAAGCATGGAGCGAGCTATTCACCGAAGTTCCTGTTAAAGCGGGCGACTTCTTCGATGTTCCAAGTGGCACAATTCACGCCATTGGTGGCGGTATTGTGATTCTAGAAACGCAACAAAATTCGGACACGACTTACCGCGTCTATGACTATAACCGCACCGACGACGCTGGCAACCCTCGTCCACTGCATATTCAACAAACAAAAGATGTCACAACCATTCCGCACAGTGTCCCAACAACCAATCAACAAGTAGTGACGACTGACACTGGAACGAGAACGACTTTTGTGAAGAATAAATTCTTCACCGTTTGGAAATACGATATCAACGGCGACTATAGTGATGCCCTATCCTCTACTTATCACCTTGTAACGGTGTTAGACGGAAAAGGAACGCTCACAGTCGACGGAACGCAGTACCCAATCCAAAAAGCAGATTCCTTTATTCTGCCTTCTGGAACACCTGCACTTCAGGTTAGCGGATCCGTTCAATTGATCGTGTCTCAGTCAAACCAATAAAATAAATGCAAAAAGGTCAGCACGGAAAATCCTTGCTGACCTTTATTTTATGCATTCAATTGTTTTGTAATATCTACGATTTCGTCGATTAAGTCACCGATTGTTGCAATCGTATCTTTAAGCGGTGCATCTGTTGAGACATCCACGCCTGCTGCTTTTGCAAGCTCTTCTGCGCTCTTCGTTCCGCCCATCTTCAATACTTCCACCCAAGTGTTTGCCACACTTGAGTCTTTTTGAATCATTTTCGCCACTTGTGTACCGATTGTTAAACCAGCTGAGTAAGTGTATGAATATAATCCCATGTAGTAGTGCGGTTGACGCATCCATGTTAACTCTGCGCCTTCTGTAAGAACCACTTCTGGTCCCCAGAATTTCGCCAATGTTTCTTTGAATAAACGATTCAATGTATCCGCGTCTAAGCTCTTACCTGCGTCCACTAAGCGATATACTTCGCGTTGGAAGTACGCTTCTAATAAGTGAGTCACAAAGTTATGATAGTACGTTTTAGCGACCATTTGAGATGAAATCCAACGTTTCATACGTAAGTCATCTCCCGCTTTGTTCTTCAAGTAGAACTCAACCAATAATTCGTTGGTTGTTGATGGAGCTTCCACAAAATACATACTTGGACGACCATCTAGAATATTTTGGTGTTTGTACGCTAATTGGAAGTGACCTGCGTGTCCTAATTCATGCGCAAGCGTCATGCAGTCATTCATATCTTCTGTAAAGAACATTAGGATAAATGAGTTTGCTCCGTAAGGTGATGAACAGAACGCACCTGTACGTTTGCCGATTGTTTCAGCGTAGTCGATCCAACGGTTATCGAAGGCTTCCTTCATAATCTTGAGGTAACCTTCTCCTAGAGGTGCTAACCCTTCTAAGATGTATTGTTTTGCTTCGTCATACGTTACTTTGGCAGCGTATGTTGGATCTACTTCAAGTTTCAAGTCTTCATAACGTACTTCATCTAATTGATAGATTTCTTTGATGAGGCGTGCGAATTTACGCATATGTGGCGCCAATTCTTCCATGATGACATCGATTTGACGGTCATATAGTTCACGAGAAACTTTTTGACGGTCTAATAAGTAGTCGAACACTGAATCGAATCCACGCAATGTTGCCATTGTTTTTTCTTTTTGAATTTGTGTGTTATACGCTGAAGCTGTGCTGTGTTGGTATTTGCGTAATGTGTCGCTAAATACTTTGAACGCTTCACGACGGATTGCAGTATTTGGTTCTGATTGCATACGGCCTTCAAAGCTGTTGTATGTCATCGGAATCACTTGTCCGTCTGCTTCTACGTCTGGGAAGTGCATGTCTTTGAATTTAATATCGTTGTATGCTTGGTAACCAGCATCCAATGTATTTCCTAGAGCAGCTAAGGTTGCTTCCACGTCTTTTGATAATAAATGTTTTTTATCTTCTAAGAGACGTTCGATATATAAAGCATCTTCTTTACTCGCGCGTGCTTCTTCTAATACCGCATCATCCAATTGGCTTAATTCAGATTCAAAGAAACTTAATTTGGCATCTAATCCAGCTAATACTGTACGTGTTTGTGCAGCACGTGTTTGTGCTTCTTTATCTCTTGTATTCGCACTCACTGCAAGGTTGCAATACGCAGAAAT
This sequence comes from Streptococcus sp. 263_SSPC, assembly GCF_001071995.1. Taxonomy (GTDB): domain Bacteria; phylum Bacillota; class Bacilli; order Lactobacillales; family Aerococcaceae; genus Granulicatella. Next base: position 4,380 of record NZ_JVNU01000022.1, on the reverse strand, counting down.
TTTACCGCGTTGTTCTAATAAGGCACGGTAAGTTGCTAAACCAGCATTCACTTGGTGTGCTGTTGTAATGTTTCCTTCGTATTCCTTTTGGAAAGCATCTACTTTTCCTTTAAGGTCTTCTAACGCTTCGTTAAAAGCTTCTTCTGTTTCAAACAAATGCGATAAGTCCCATGTTTGATTTACATCTACTTGACTTCTTTCAATCATATTCTCACTCCACTTTCTAAAGTCGTACTTCCATTGTACCACAGTTTTCATCTAATTTTCAGAAAACTTTAATTTAAATCAAAAAAAGTGTTACAGCCCTTCGACTGTAACACTCATTCATGTCTATTATTGTAACGCTCCGATTGCACGAGCGATTTCTTCATTAGAACTTCCTGGTTTAATTTCGAAAGTACCAGTCCAGATCTTATCAGCAATGTTATTTGTTGTTAAGTAATCTATGAACTCTTTAGCACTCTTAACTAAGCCTGCTTTTTCTAATTTGTCGGCAACATCGTTTGATGATTCGCCTTCTTCAATTGTAATAGATACAGGTTTTGAAGATTGTGTAGTTGCTGCTTCAGTTGTTGAAGCTTGTGAAGTAGCTTTAGCACTTGATGTAGACGCTTGGCTACCAGATTCTTTTTCAGCTAATAAAGACTCGTAAGCTGCTTTATAGCTTGCTTCATTTGCTCCTTCAGAAACGATTGGCAAATTCACTGCATCTAATTGGCTCTTTAATGATTGTGGTACGAAAGGCCAAATCACAGTAACCAATGCTAAAATTAACGCTGCTAATAAGAAGCCCATTCCTAAAGAACGAAATTTCGTTTTACTCATGTTCTTCCTCCTTAATTTGCATCTGCTTCAAAATAGTTATCGATTACCAATTGTACTGTTGAAACAGGTACGTTTAATTGTTCAGAAATTGATTCTACTGAATTACCGTGGCTGAATAATGTAATGATTTGTTGTTTTGTTACATTGTGCAGGCGACCAGATTCTTCTACAGTTACTTCTTCCACTGCTTCTGTTTCTTCAGCTACTGGTTCTGGTTTTTCAGCTACACGAACTTCAGCTGCTTTTGCAGCGCGAACTTCTTCGTAAGTTGGTTCAACTGATGGTCCTTTGTAAACAGTTGTTCCTTCTAATTCTTGAATTTTTTTCTTTAATGAATATACTTCACGATTTAATTCTAATAAACCTTCTGCTAATTCATCGATTTCTTCTTCATTTTGGTTATCCTTTAAGAATAGTGAAATGAATAAGAAAAATACTGCTAATGCTAATAACGCGAGAACTACGACCCATACGTGCATTTTTTCACCTCATTAAAATAATATTTTTTCCTTTCATCCTATTTTAAATAATGTTAGCCAAAATATCAAGGTTCACGGCGAAGTTTATCATTTTGTTAACGAATTGAAACATTACAGACACTAGCTAAAAACAAAAAAATCTTTACACTCCAGTCCTTATTCAGGAATAAAAGGTAAAGATTTCTGTCATGGTTAACCGCGCATTTCTTCTTTCACACGTTTTTCTTTTTGGCTTAAAACGAGTAAGTTTTCGCGGAGTTCTTGTTCCATTTGCGTCAATTCGTATTCGGCTTTTCTACGTTTTTGACGGCCTTCTTGTTGAATTAAGATAGTTTCTTCTAATGTTTCAATCAAGTCTTGTTGTGTCTTTTGAAGAGTTTCAAGATCGATGATTCCACGTTCGTTTTCACGAGCCGTTTCAATCGTAGAAATCTTCAACATTTCAGAGTTTTTTTGAATCAATTGGTTCGTCGTTTCAGACACTTGACGTTGCGCTGTCACGGCATCTTTTTGGCGAAGCAATGTCATCGCAATGGCAATTTGATTCTTCCATAAAGGAATCGTCGTCGTAATTGAAGACTGAATTTTCTCTGCTAATGTTTGGTTTGTATTTTGAATCAAGCGAATTTGTGGCGCTTGTTGAATCGTCATTTGACGCGTCAATTTCAAGTCGTGGTTTCTCTTTTCAAGACGATCTAAGAACTGATGTAAGTCATTGACGACTTGTACATCCATTTGGTCTCCTGTCTCTTGCGCCTTTTGCATCGCTTCAGGGATAAGTTTTTGTTGCAACTCTTCAATCTTCAATTCCCCAGCAGCGATATAAATACTTAACGCCTCGAAGAATTCCTTATTGCGTTGGTACAGTTGTTCAAGTGACAAGTTGTCGTTTAATAAGCCATTTTTTTCATGGTCTAATCTTACGGCAATCTTATCGACTTGTGAGCCCACTTCTTGGTATTTCGATTGCATTTCGTAAATCGACTTCTTCACGCGTCCAAAGATTTTGCGGAAGATATTCGAGTCTTGCGCCACAAGGTCGTTCGGATCCGTCTCATTGAGTCGCATCATCAATTCATTGAGCGTATCCCCGATTTCCCCTGTATCTTTATTTTGCACATGAGCGAGCATCGAATGTGAGAATTCACCGAGCTGCTTTTGCGCGCCGGCCCCATAACTAATAATGGCCTGCATATTCTTTTCGTCGATTTGTTTTGCAAGTGCGCGGGCTTGTTCTTGTTGTTTCTCTGGCAAGGTATCCACTAGCGCACGTTTAGCATCTACTTGTTCTTGTGGGAAGTCACTCGCCACATCTTGCAACGTCGTATTTTTTACTACGTCTTCTCCAAATGGGTTTTGAATCAGTGCATCCACCATTGATTTTTCTTCAGTCATTGTTCTCTACTCCTTTATCGTACGGTTTACGTAATCCATCTCTGCTTCTGACTTTTTAATTCTGTCTTCTTGGAAATGTAAGTAATCCTCTTCCAGCGTCGCACAGACGAGATCGATTTTTTCTCCTAATTCTTGTAGCGTTTGATACGTTTCGCTTCCTTTTACAGGTTGCTCACTCAATTCTTTGTACGCTTTCGTCATTTCATTTAACGACGGTACACAAGTATGAACGAACAAGTTCGCATCTGGAAGCTTTTCAGGGTGTTTGACGAGAGATTTGAAATACTCCTTCATCGTTTGAGTCGTATTGTATCGATTACTAATAATTCGTAGTTTGGTATAACTTTGAATCGTTTCATCAATTTCCTCAATTTGCGTCTTCACCACTGCCATTTTTTGTCTAAAATAGTCGATATCTTGTTTGGATAATCCTGATTGCTCATATCGTTCTTGCACCTTACTTGAAGTTTTCTCCAACGGCTTATTCTTTCCAAAAACTGATTTCATCCCCATTTCTTCTGGAAATAGGATGAAGAAAAAGATACTTGCTAAAAAGACGAATGCAAACATCATTCTTGGAAACGAGCCATAGATATGATTCACAAAGGCGCGTGTTAAGAAGATAAACAACCCTAGTTTGAGAAGTCTATTCCACTGTTTCATGGTACTCCCTCCTTATAGACTTATTGTATCATTCCCTAATTTTGGGGCATGGTACTAAAGGCCGATTTCTCTGGGACTTGAGACTGAAAATAACTACGCAAAAAAAGGAATTAAACAGCCTTCACTGTCTAATTCCTTCTTAGTTTATTGAACTATTTTATTTTTTGCTTTTAGCGAATACGAATGCGCCACCTATTAAGAACACTGCTGAAAGAATCAGATATAAAGTTCCCATTGAAGTACCTGTATTTGGTAATTCGTCTTCTCCTGCTGGCGCTGCTTGTGCAACGGGCGCTGGAGATGGATCTTTTGCATCTTTTGCTTCTTTGTCTTGTGCTTGTTCTGCTTTAGCAGCAAGAGTTGTTGCTAACACACGTGACTCAGTTGCTTCCGTATTTGTTTCTGGTGTTACAACTTTGTCTTCAACGGCATTTGTTAAAACAGCTGTTGGTGCAGGAGCTTCTGTTGTTGCTACCGTTTCTGAAACTTCTGCCTCAGGAGTTGGTGTTGGTAGTTCTGTTGTGGCTACTGTTGTAGTTGTGGGCTCCTCTGTCACAGTTGTAGCTGTAGTTGTAGTTGGAGCCTCAGTTGTCGTAGTAGTTGTTGTAGGTGCAACTGTTGTCACTACGGGTGCTTCTGTTACCACTGGTGCTGAAGTTGTTACTATCGGAGCTTCTGTTACTACAGGGGCAGATGTTGTTACTACTGGCGCTTCTGTTACTACAGGTGCTGAGGTTATCACTACCGGCGCTTCTGTTACTACAGGAGCAGATGTCGTTACAACTGGTGCTTCTGTTACTACAGGTGCTGATGTTGTTACTACTGGTGCCTCTGTTACTACAGGAGCTGAGGTTGTCACTACTGGAGCTTCTGTTGTCGCTACTGTTGTAGTTGGCACTTCAGTTGTGGTAGTTGCCACTGTAGTTGTAGGTGCTTCCGTTGTCGTAGGCGCTACTGTAGTTGTAGGTACCTCCGTTGTCGTTGGAGCTTCCGTTGTCGTAGGCGCTACTGTAGTTGT
>NZ_JVNU01000021.1:0-84928 GCF_001071995.1 Streptococcus sp. 263_SSPC | reverse complement strand
GTAGGAGCTTCTGTAGTAGTAGGAGCTTCTGTTGTCGTAGGAGCTTCTGTAGTTGTAGGAGCTTCCGTTGTTGTTGTTTGGTCTCCGTCAACACCACCGTTTGCATTGATGTTTGCCACGGATGCATTTACTTCTTTGGCCACAACCGCAGTTTCACCTTTGACTTGGTACCAAACTTTCGTGTTATTCTTGAATTCTTTTTGAGTATCATTTTCTACTTTTGTACGATAGAAAATAAGAACGCCAGTCTTATTGATTTGGTCTTTTGGAATCGTAATCGTGATTTTTCCAGAAGCATCCACTGTAAATGTTGATCCAGGGAAAGCGGCTTTGAAGTCTTCAATCGCCGTATCGCCACCATAGTAGCCAGGTTTCATTCCTGTTGTTGTAATGCTAAAGCTGTCTGTCACCAATTTGTGTCCGCCTTGCACTTCGTCTTCGACACGAACATCGCCGTCCACTTCTAAGTTCATCGCGTTAATCGTTAATGTCCAAAGAATGTGTTCAGGGTCGTCAGCGTGCATGTCCCCAGCTTTTAAGTAGAATGGAGCGTGGTTTTCGCCAGTCGCCATTTTCTTCACGTTCAAGTCGACAGATTTGTCTCCACTCACGATGGTGAATTTACCAACGTGTTCTTTGTCCGTTGCTGTGTTATTGTGACCTTCGATTTCGAATTCACCCCAACCGCGAACATTCTCAAGACCGGTGATGCCGTCGTTGAACGTTACTTTTGCAGAACCGTCTGTGATGACCATGTCTCCAACGTATTTCCCTTCAATCGTTAGTTTGATGGTTTTCTTAAATCCAGTCCCATGAAGAGTGCCCGAACTTGGCCAAGTCACTTCAAGAGTGTCCCCAGCTTTGATTTTTTGAGCGTGTTCGTCAAACGTAAATTTAACGGTCGTTTGTCCGCCGTCTGTAATTTCGCTTGAAGAGACCGTCAATGAACTGATGTTATTACTAACGTCTGCTGCGTTCACCACTGATTGAGGGGCCAGCATGAATAATAACATTGGGATGAACAATACGAAGAGTAACTTCGAGAGTCTTGCTTTGATGAAATCTTTCATTATTTTTCCTCCTAAAGGTATTAATTTGTGAAAAAAGTAACTAAAATCTCCAAAAAAATAGAGCAACCCTTACTAAAAGCCGTCTAGTTACTGTTCTCGGTATATTTTATATGTATCATTATATCACAAATATAAATTTTTACTACCAATTTTTATATATTTCTCAATAATTTTTTCATATTTTATTCAATTCCCAAAAATGCGATGAAAAACTCAGGAGTAAACGGCAACAAAGGTTGTTTTCCCGAATTTATTTCCAAAAAATTCTAGTGCTTTCTGTCGTACGCGATGAGGTCCCTGCTGCGTGAGCCTTTACCGACTTTCCGTTTCACTGTACAATAAGGAAGACATGAAGGGACGTGAAACTATGTGGAAAGACGCCATCGAGATGAGAGAGGCCGTCGCTAGTGGCGAGGTATCTCCAAAGGAATTAGTCCAAGAGACATTAGAGAAAATTGAACAACGAAATCCAAGCCTAAATGCGGTTGTGCACTTGCAGGCGGAGCGCGCGCTAGAAGAAGCTGAGTCGCGTTCGTTTGAAGGGCTGCCGTTTGGTGGGGTACCGTTTCTCTTGAAGGACCTCGGGCAAAATCAAGCAGGGGAACCGTCGAGCGCGGGAAGTAAGCTCTTGAAGGGAATTCCAGTGAGCCGCACGGATAACTTCGTGAAGCGTTTGGAAGCAGCTGGTTTTATCGTCGTGGGACGTACGAATACGCCGGAATTCGGCTTTAAGAATATGACAGAGCCGCAACTCTGGGGTCCTGCGAATAATCCGTATGACCTGAATCGCAATGCCGGTGGGTCTAGCGGTGGTGCGGCTGCTGCTGTGGCTGGTGGCATCGTTCCGATTGCGGGGGCGAGTGACGGTGGTGGATCGATTCGGATTCCGGCGAGCTTTACGGGTCTCATTGGGTTGAAGCCGAGTCGTGGTCGCATTCCGGTCGGTCCTGGTAGCTATCGTGGCTGGCAAGGCGCTTCGGTGAATTTTGCGATGACGAAGACGGTCCGTGATACCCGCGAGTTGTTGAAGTGGATGCAAGTCGAGCAAAAGGATAGTCCATTTTTAACACCGCTTATTAAAGACTGGGACACTCTTCCTAACCGTCCGCTTCGAGTAGGTATGATTGAGAAGTCTCCTATTGAAAGCTTTGTCGCTCCGGAAGCTAAGGCGGCGCTTCGTAAGGCCGTGAATTTCCTTGAGGGACTTGGCTGTGTGGTCGAACCGATTGGCTGGCCCGTTGACGGCGTAGAAGTGATGAAGAACTACTATGTGATGAATAGTGTGGAGACGGCGGCGATGTTCCAAGGCATGGAGGCAAGTTTTGGCCGTAAGTTCACGAAAGACGATATGGAACTCATGACGTGGGGGATTTACCAGTCTGGGGAACGTATTTTAGCAAAAGATTATAGCGCTGCGCTGTCGAAATGGGACACGTATGCGCATGCGATGGAAAAGGTGCATGAGCAGTACGATTTAATTTTAACGCCGAGTGTGAGCGACGTGGCTCCGCTTCATAGGCAATTCCCGATGGAAGAATCGGTGCGACAAGCGTTGGAGCTTATGGATGAACTAAGTGTGCCGGAACAACAAAGCGTGATTTGGCGCATGTTTGACCGAACACTTGCGCTGACACCGTTTACGCAATTATCCAATATTACAGGCGCACCCGCGATTAGTTTGCCGGTCTTTTTAACCGAAAAAGGACTTCCAATCGGCGTACAGTTAATGGCAGCGCGCGGGAAAGAGGCACTATTATTAACGGTGGCCAAGTGGTTTGAACGAGAAGGGCAATTTGAAACAAGAGACTTCAGCTAGGAGTGAAGAAGATGACGAAGAAAGTAGCAATCGTAGGGGCTGGGATTGTCGGGGCGACTGCGGCGTATCAGCTCAGCAAAAAAGGAATCGAAGTAACGGTATTTGACGCGGTCGTGGGCCAAGCAACAAAGGCGGCTGCTGGGATTATTTGCCCATGGTTGTCGCAACGCCGCAATAAAGACTGGTACCAACTCGTATCACACGGGGCTGCGTACTATCCGCAGTTAATGGATCAGCTGCGCGCAGACGGCGTCAGTGAATTGCCGTATGAACAAGTCGGGGCGTATATTTTTAAGCATACCGCAAAGCAAATGGCGAAGGTCGAAGAAATGGCCCTGGAGCGACGTGTGGATGCGCCGATGATTGGCGAGGTGCATGCTCTCACTCCAGAAGACGTGGCGCAAGTGATACCGGGCTGGTCGAATCCAGATGGTGCGCTATATTGTAGCGGTGGCGGTCGTGTGGACGGCGAGATGCTTGTGACGCTTCTATTAGAGCAGGCCAAAAAGAACGGGGCTCGTGTGGTTCGTGAAAAAGTAACGCTTGAAGCTGTTGGCGAAGAGGTTCGTGTGCGTCTTGGCGAAGAGGTGTACGCCTTCGATGCGGTGGTCCTTTCTAGTGGTGCGTGGGTGAAGGAACTCATCGAACCGCTTGGCTACTACGTGGATGTGCGTCCGCAAAAGGGTCAGTTGGTTGAACTAACCTTGGAGACGACCGAAGATACGTCGAAATGGCCAGTGTGCATGTTGCACGGTGAGATTGATATTCTCCCATTCTCGGATGGCAAAATTTTAGTCGGAGCGACTCATGAAAATACGCAAGGTTTCGATTTGGTTCCAGATGAAGAGCTCTTAGGCGGCATGTACGAAGAAGCGTGTGCGAGTCTTCCAAGTCTAAAAAATGCCAAACGTAGTGGCGTGCGCGTCGGAACGCGTGCGTATACTTCCGATTTTCTACCGTTCTTTGGTGAAGTACCAAACACGACAAATGCCTTTGTAGCAAGTGGTTTAGGCTCTTCAGGGCTCACAAGTGGGGTCTGGATTGGCGAATGTTTGGCCCGCATGGCAGCAGGGGAAGAAGTCGGATTTTCGGTAGAAAAATACACTCCGCAAAATTATGTACGAAAAGTGTAAATTTCTGAATGTTTTTAGTTGAGTTTTACTTTTAATTTTAGTATTCTATTGAAGGTAATTATTTAACCTAAAAAACAAAGGAGGAAAACATTTATGTTAAAAGAGTTTAAAGAGTTTTTAATGCGCGGGAATATCGTTGAATTAGCAGTAGCGGTTATCATCGGTGGAGCTTTCAAAGCAATCATTGATTCATTAGTTAAAGATATCATTTCACCAATCATCGCTATGGTAGCAAACACAGGAGATATCGCAGCAGTTTCATTCCGTTTAGGTTCTGCTCAAATCGGTATCGGTGCTTTCATCGCTGCTATTATCAACTTCGTAATCGTAGGTGCTGTATTGTTCTTAATCATTAAAGGTATGAACAAAGCTGCTGAATTAGCTAAGAAAGATCAAGTTGAAGAAGCTGCTCCAGCTGCACCAACTGCAGAAGATTACTTAAAAGAAATCCGCGACTTATTAGCAAACAAATAATCGTTGAGAAAAGCCGAGAACCCTCTCGGCTTTTTGTGTGCAAAAATTTTGTGTGTGCTTAGTTTACATTGAATAGATTTATGAAAAAGAGGATAAAGCGAAGCTTTATTTCTTTGGATAAGAAGAGATGAGTGCATTGGCGGATAAATGAGTTCAGAATCAGTTTTATTATTGAAAGAGTTATAGTGGGGCACCGGTGCAAGCCTTGGTCTTGCACCTTTAAAGCCTCAAAGGGGACGTACGGAATAAATTCCTACGTCCCCTAATTCGTTTTAATGCTTAGTCCCACTATTCTTTCAATAAACTGATTCTTTTCGTTTATCCTCCAAACTAGTTCTCGCAGAATCCAAAGAAATAAATTCGTTAATGGGTTATAAATCTATTCAATGTAAATTTACAAAAAACGAGAGGGTCTGGCTTTTGAACGATTAAAATTTGCTTCGTCACCAACCGGAACATCCGCGACACGGGGTGCTGAAACTTTGGGAACTGCTTAAAGGGTGCTAGAAATAGGAAAAGACTCGCAAGCGAGTCTTTGTTGGATTAGATTTAGTTTATTACAGCGGAGAGTCCGAGGGAGAAGCAGATGGTGCGAATGATAAATGCGACTGGGGCTACTTTGTTTATTTTTTTGTTAATCAAATAAATGCCAATATAGCATGGGATGCCTCCGAGAAGCCAGAGAAGGCCAGCGATTTGTTTGAGCCAAGGAAAGGTCTTGGAAGTATAAAATCCGTAATAAGCGACTGCTGCAAGGATTAAACCTCCAATAATGAGGCAAAGGCCGGCTTTCAGGTTTCTGAGGATAAAAATGGCTCTAAGCCCGCTCACTATATGATAGAAAGGAAAGAAGTAAACATTAAACCCCAAAAATAAGAACATAAAAAAGGTTATAACCATAATGATTTCTCCAAATTTGTAAAATAATGCGAAGGGGTAGTACACCTTCGTCTTTATTATAGTGGAAATGGTTGGATAAGACACGTTTGAATGAACTGCTGCTTGGAACGAGGAGGAAGTAGGGGTATACTAGAGGAAGAATTGATGAAAGAGGAGTCCTGGGTTATGTGGATTGTATTTGCGTTATTGTCAGCAGTGTTTGCGGCGTTGACGTCGATTTTGGCGAAGATTGGGATTGATGGGGTGAACTCGAATTTGGCGACGGCGGTGCGCACGGTTGTGGTCGTTGTGATGTCGTGGCTGATGGTATTTGTGACGAATAATCAGTCTGGGCTTTCTGAGATTAGTCGAAAAAGTTGGATCTTCTTGATTTTATCAGGGATTGCGACGGGGGCTTCGTGGCTGTGTTACTACAAGGCGCTTCAGATGGGGAGTGTAACGGAAGTGGCAGCGGTCGATAAGTTGAGTATCGTCTTCACGTTGATATTAGCCTTTTTCTTCTTACATGATACATTCACGGTGAAGTCCTTGATTGGTTGTGCACTGATTGCGACCGGGACAATTATAATGGTTTGGTAAATAGAAAATAGCGTACGGAATTTTCCGTACGCTATTTTTGATGTTGATTAAACAAGCGCCAATCCAAGCGTGAGAAGAACTGCGATGGTGATGCGGATAGCGTGATGTGATTTGTTGATGTTACCTTTTTCTTTTCCGTTCTTGTATGCTCCCACGCAGCAAAGTGTGGCCCCAAGGATCCATGTAAGGAATGGGATTCCAGGTAATACTGCTAGTAATGGGATTGTAGGAAGTGCGATAAGTCCGCCAGCAAAAACGAGGGTGTTTCCTGTTGTTTTGTCTCCTTTTAGAAGAGCGGCGCCACCTGCGAGTAGATGCAAGAGTGCGAATATGACGATAAAGAAGCTAAGAATAAAAAAGATGATGAATACATAGCCCATATGAGGACCTCCTTGTTTAAGCGATAATCATTAAAAATGTGATAACGAGTGCAACGAGGGCACGTACATTGTTTGGGTCTTGAATTTTATCTGGGCATAGAATTCTCCGTTAAGGTTGATAGTAATCAGTATAAAACGGGACTTGTATTTTGTCAAAATACGGCGGGTACGGTACACTAAGGGGGACAATGAAAAGGAGTGCCGAGATGAAATTAATACTATCGCCTGCAAAGGAAATGAATTGTGATGCATTGGAGGAACGTGACTGGGAAGTGAGCCCGGCTGCTGCAAAAGTGGTCGAAGCCGTGCGTGCGGTGCCTGAAGAGGACCTCTCTCATGTGCTAGGGGTCAAAGGGAAGTTACTCGACGAAAACAAAGCGTTCATCGAAGGGTGGAAGGTAGCAGAGTCTACGCCTGCCATTGAACTCTATAACGGTCTGGCGTTTCGCTGGTTGAAGCAAGTAGAGGGATGGAGAGAAGGCTTAGACTATGGAAGCGAGCATGTGTGCATCTTGTCTGCGTTATATGGGGCTGTGGCGCCGGATACTTTTGTGAAGCCGTACCGTTTGGATATGCTGAGACCATTGCGCGTGGACGGGAAGAGCTTGAAGGCTTACTGGAAATCGGAGTGGGCCGAGTTGTTCGAAGAAGGCGAAACGGTGGTCAACTGTGCCAGTGATGAGTTCAGCACGTTACTCGACCGCTCGCGTTACAACTGGGTGGACGTGGAATTTTACGAGCGTAAAGACGGAACGTTGAAACAACACTCTACGACGTCGAAAAAAGGGCGTGGGTTGCTAGTGGGTTTTGCCATGCGCGAACAAGTAGCGGACGTGAAGCAGCTGGAGGCTTTTAGCGAAGACGGATTTACGTTTGACGCGGAACTGTCAACGCCAGAAAAATTAGTATTTGTGAGATAAAAATAGAGGAGTAGGACAGCAGTCTTACTCCTCTTTTGTTTTATTTTCTCTCCTGTGCGACATAGGCTTGAATCGCGTCGCAAGCGTACTGGCCAACGCCTTTGCCGTATTTATCGAGGTTCGTTCTGAACTCTTCGTTTTGCGCGTAGCCGAATCCGATGCTTGAGAAGACATCGATTGAGCAGTCGAAGGCGTAAGTGCACATGTGGTGGTGCAGTTGTTTGGCTAAGTCCACGTTTTCGGCAGCTGTTGTAGGAAGGCCTTTTTCGATATTCTCTGCGAATGCGAAGAAGATTTTATTGAAGCCGTCCGCTACGATTTCTTCTTTGCCTTTTTGTTTTGCTTCGGCCTCGTTCATCACGCTTTCACCGTATTTTTCAGTCGCAGCTTGTTTATATTTCTCGTTATCCTTGAAGGTGAACCCTTTGAATTTTTCTTCGGTTGTCATCGTCATTTTCCTTTCCGTAGACGCAATCGTCTTTTCTAATGTGTCGATTAATGTTAGAAGACGGTCTTTTTCTTTCTGCATTAAATTCAACTGATGTTTTAAGTGTGGCAACAGATCATTCTCGTTCTGCGTCATCAGGGACTTAATTTCTTTCAGCGAAAATCCCAAATATTTATAGTAGAGAATTGTCTGCAATTGGGAAAGCTCCTCGTCACTGTAGTAGCGATATCCATTTTCCTGTTTCTTCGGGGAAAGCAATCCAATTTCGTCATAGTGATGTAAAGTGCGCACCGATACACCACTGATTTCACTCACTTGCTTGATTAAATACATAACCTCAACTCCTAACACTAGACAGTGTAACCTATTACGTTACGTCAGGGTCAACCCTTTTCTCTTTCTTTTTTTCTTTTTCTTATTATACGAAACGAAGAAGTGGACTACACCACCGTCGCAAGGAGCAGTCCCGCCTTCTCGGCACAAGCCAACATCCTCGTTCATTTAGAAGCGCACTAAAATACGATTACGGAAATCTTGCGGATTCATCGTAGCAGTAATGGGGGATAGCAACCAATGTGAATTACTGACTCTAGGGTGAAGCCCGTAGAGTCAGTTTGAAGCTTGGTAGAGCTTGAGACATAAGGCTCAAGCCGTTGCCCCATTACAGCTATGATGAAACAATCCGCAAGGATTGAAGTAATCGTATTTATATAAGAATCCCATCTAAATGGTCGATCTCATGTTGGATGATTTGCGCTGTGAAGTCGGTGAACGTTCCAGTATGCTTCTTGCCGCTCGGGTCGGTGTAGGCGACTTCAATCGTTTGGTAGCGCGTCGTCTTCTTCGTGCCCGTATGGCTCAGACATCCTTCTTCCGTTTCATATGGCCCCTGCTTTTTCGTAATACGCGGGTTCAGCATCACCAAATCCATCGGTCCAATCGCTACAATAATAATGTTTTTCTTCACGCCAATCATATTCGCCGCCATCCCTACACAGCGCTCTCGGTTCGCACGAAGCGTATCTTGCAGGTCGCGGACCACTTGCGCGTCTATTTTCGGATCGGCAGCCGTTGATTTTTGGCTTAGGAAGAGGGGGTCTTTCATAATAGTCTTTTGCATAAGTTTTCTCCTTTATACGGTCATTCTTAAAAAGATTTTTGCGATTTCTTCAGGGGTTTCCACGCCGCCTTTTTGAATCCAATGGAAGAAAATCGCGCTATTGCTATAGATGAATACTTCTTGCGCGTAATCGTCTGGCAGCGGATAGACCATCTCGATATTTTTCTTAATCGGTCCAATTTGGCGCGTTAATTCCAGCAGAAAGTCATGGACGAGTTTAGCCGTATAGTTGAAACGATTCAAGGTCATCGCGTGAACAAAGTCGAAGTCTTCTTTTAAATACTCGAAAATTTTCACGATACCAGGAAAGGTCTCTTGCTTACTTTTGGGCTGTCCTTCTTTTAATAGGATTAAGATGTTTTGTAAAATCTCGTCGATGAGCTTGTCCATCATATCGAATTTATCGACGTAATGGAGGTAGAAGGTTCCGCGGTTCACGCCGGCTTCTTTAGTGATGTCACTGACGCTAATGGCTTCAAAGTCTTTTTCCCTAAGTAATCGGGTGAGCGCGGCTTTTAAATCGCTTTTCGTTGTAGTTTTTCGTTTTTGGGTCGTCATTATTTACACTCTTTTCTTAAATCAACACATTGTTGAGTATTGTGTATTGTTTTTTCGCTAGTCCTATTATAAAGTAGATACGAGAAAGAATCAACACAGTGTTCATTTAACAGCGTTGAGAGAAATGAGGGATAGACATGGCTTATATCGAAATGAAGAATAGCTATAAACGTTATCAAGTCGGCGATACAGAGATTATCGCGAATAATGATGTGAATTTTGAAATTGAAAAAGGCGAGTTAGTCATTATTTTAGGGGCCAGCGGTGCAGGGAAATCGACGGTTCTCAATATTTTAGGAGGCATGGACACGAACGACGACGGGCATGTGTTTGTCGACGGCGTGGACATTTCCGCTTTTGATGAAAAACAACTTACTTACTATAGAAGAGACGATGTTGGTTTCGTCTTCCAATTTTATAATTTAGTACCAAACTTAACGGCAAAGGAAAATGTGGAACTTGCTGCTGAAATTGTAAAAGACGCTCAAGATGCAGAGGAAGCCTTGAAGGCAGTCGGACTTGGACACCGCATCAATAATTTTCCAGCGCAATTATCGGGTGGGGAACAACAACGCGTTTCCATCGCACGTGCGGTTGCGAAAAATCCAAAACTCTTGCTTTGCGATGAGCCAACAGGAGCGCTCGACTACCATACCGGAAAACAAGTGCTTCAAATTTTACAAGATATGTCGCGTAACCAAGGGGCAACAGTGATTATCGTAACGCATAATTCTGCGCTGGCGCCGATTGCTGACCGCGTGATTTATATGCATGACGCGCGCGTGAAGAAAATCGAATGTAACGCAAATCCACAAGATATTCAAACGCTTGAATATTAGAAGGGGTGCAGACAGTGAAAAAGAAGACATTAAACAAGGATATCCGCAACTCGCTTCGCCAGTCGAAGGGACGCTTCCTTTCTATTATGCTCCTCATGATGCTAGGGGCGTTCAGTTTGGTCGGATTGAAAGTGTCGGGGCCGGATATTGAAGATACTTTGAATAGCTATATGGAAACTGCCAACGCTGCTGATTTATTTGTGGTAGCGGGCTACGGTTTAAGCGGCGAAGACCAAGCCGAGATTCAAGAAGAGAACGCCGATGTGGAGTTTGGCTATTTTGTCGATACGGTTGTTGGTGATACGCCGAGTGCGATTCGTGTGTTTTCACAGACGAAGGATATTTCGACGTTCGAGTTGGTGAGTGGCGAGTTTCCTACGAAATCAGGTGAAGTGGCGCTTGCCCAAACGATGGCTGATCAGTACAAGATTGGTGACACGATTCGCTTGAATGAATCCGGAAGTTCTACTCTACTGAAAGAATATGAATTTACCATCACCGGTTTTGTGAACTCCAGCGAGATTCTGTCGAACACGATTAAGGGTGTGTCGAGTGCGGGGAGCGGTGACCTTAGCGGGTTTGCCGTAGTGCCAAAAGACGCGTTCGATTCTGAAGTTTATACGATTGCCAGACTTCGTTATCCGGATTTACGCAAATGGAAAACAACGAGCCGTGAGTACGCAGACAAGGTGACGGAGTTGCAACAGGCACTCGAAGAAAAGTTGGCTGACAATGGAGCGGCGCGCTTGGACACGTTGAAGACGACGGCCGACGATAAGATTTCAGAAGGAAAAGAAAAGATCGCCGATGCCAAATCGCAACTCTCGGATGCCGAGAAGAAATTAGCAGACGGCAAGAGCGAAATCGAAAAGAACGAAAAGACGCTCGCAGACGGACAAAAAGAAGTTCGCAACAACGAAGCAACGATTGCTTCAGGAGATGCAAAACTAGACGCGGCGTGGAATCAGTTGGAAGCAAGCCGTGGCCAACTCGAGAGTGCGCGTGTGCAAATCGAACAAGCGGTGGCGACTTTAGCCGAAAAGAAAGAGCAGTTAGAGGATGCCAGTGCCAAATTAACCCAAGCGGAGGAACAACTTGCTGCAAAGAAAGAGGAACTCGCAAGCGCTCAGAAGCAACTTGAAGCCGGTCAAACGCAATTAGCGCAGGCGAAAGCACAACTAGAAACGGGGAAGGCAGACCTAGAAACGAAGAAGACAGCCTTAGCGCAAAGGAAGGCACTACTAGCCAGTGATCCTGATGCGGCTGCGGCACAAGGAATTACCGAAGCAAGCCTTCAAGCGATGGAGACGGCTTTAACGCAGGCAGAAGCCCAGCTCACTCAAACAGAACAGGCACTGAATGCCAAAGAACAAGTGCTCACTCAAAAAGAACAAGAACTTGCGGTGGGTCAAACGGCGATTTCAAACGCTGAAGTGGAACTCGCATCGAAGAAGCAGGAGTTACGCACAGGGCAAGAAGCGTATCGACAAGGTTTAGCGAAGTATTACGCTAGCTACAGCCAGTACGTGGATGGCCTCGACCGATACCGCGAAGGAGTGGCGGCCTTTGAAGCTAACGCTGGAACGTTAGAAGAAGGGAAGGCCAAACTAGCCGAAGCCAAGCAAACATTGGCGGACGGTGAAGCCAAACTCGCGGATGCCAAAACGCAGCTAAAAGAAAGCGAAGAAACCTACAACGAGAAGAAAGAAACAGCCGATAAGGATATCCAGAAGGCTGAATCTGAACTCGAAAAGGCGGAAGTGGACGTTTCAAAACTCACGAAGCCGAAATACTCCGTCTACACACGTTCGACGATGCTTGGAAGCGAAGGGTTCTTCAATATGAAGACGACAGCTGAAGGAATTACGTCGGTGGGGAACCTCTTCCCGATTGTGCTTTATGCCGTGGCCGCACTTGTGACGGTAACGACGATGACGCGTTTTGTAAACGAAGAACGGATCAATGCTGGGGTGTTGAAGGCTCTGGGCTATGAAACCAAAGACGTGATGAAGAAATTTGCCGTGTATGGCTTTACAGCAGGGGTAAGTGGCACGGTCCTTGGAATCTTACTAGGAACGTACGCCTTGCCAAGTGCGTTGGGTGCGACCTTGATGAAGGATACGGTATTGCCAAGTATACAGTTGAATTTCCATCCACTCATTGCCGTGATTGCGATTGTTTGCTCGCTCATTTGTAGTGTGGTGCCTCCATTATGGATTGCCCGCCGCGAACTTCATGAGCAAGCTTCAGCCCTTCTCTTGCCGAAAGCTCCAGTGGCTGGTGCGAAGATTCTCCTTGAGCGCATTCCGTTCATCTGGAATCGTCTCAGCTTCACGCATAAGGTAACGGCTCGTAATATTTTCCGTTATAAACAACGCATGCTCATGACGATTTTCGGGGTGGCTGGGAGCGTGGCGCTTCTCTTTGCAGGGCGTGGAATTCTCGGGTCTCTCGATGGGATTGCCGATCGCCAGTTCAAGGAAATTATTACGTATGATGCGATTGTTTCCAAAGACACCGTGCTAACGGCCTCAGAAGAACAAGCGCTCCGTAACTATTTAACCTCTTCAAACGTGACTTCTTACAGCGACGTCTATACCGAGTCGGTAACGCGTGAAGTGCCAGGGGTGGACGATGAGCAGTCCGTGACGGTGCTCGTTGGCAAAGAAGCCAGCCTTTCTCCATATCTTCATTTGAATGATGCGAAATCGAAGAAAGCCGTGGCGCTTCCTGCAGAGGGCGTGTTGATTTCCGAGAAATTAGCCAAACTCTTAAACGTGAAAGCCGGCGACACCTTTACGCTTCCGAATAAGGATGGTGTGGATGTGACGTTGACGGTCGGGGGTGTCGTGGAAATGTACGCTGGGCACTTCGTCGTAATGACACCAGAAGTGTACGCCAAGGCTTATGGAGCAGTGCCACAAGACAACGCGATTTTCGTACAGTTTAAAGACAAAGACGCCGCTAGCGTACAAAAGGCGGCCGCGGACTTAATGGCCCTAGACGGTGTGAAAGCCGTCGTGCAAAACACGTCGATGGTGAGTCGAATCGATACCATTGTAGGTTCGTTGAGTCGTGTCATGATGATTTTAACAGCCGTATCGATTTTACTAGCGGTCGTTATCCTCTATAACTTAACCAACATCAACGTTGCTGAACGAATCCGCGAGCTTTCGACGATTAAGGTGCTTGGGTTCCTGAATAAAGAAGTGACGATGTATATTTACCGCGAAACGATTTTATTATCGGTTATCGGGATGGGTGTCGGGATTTTGTTTGGGCGAGTGCTGCATAGGGTGATTATTGAGACGGTGGCGCCGGGGTTTGTTATGTTCAATCCCGCTGTCGGATGGTTTGTATATGTGTTACCATGTGTGATTGTGATTGTCATCTTGGTTGCGCTAGGGTATATGGTGAACCATCTCCTCCAACGCATCGATATGCTAGAAGCCCTCAAGTCTGTGGACTAGGGAAAGCTTTGCTTTT
The DNA here is from genome assembly GCF_001071995.1 of Streptococcus sp. 263_SSPC. Lineage (GTDB taxonomy): Bacteria > Bacillota > Bacilli > Lactobacillales > Aerococcaceae > Granulicatella. The sequence continues at coordinate 71,205 of NZ_JVNU01000021.1, read as the reverse complement.
GTGACGAACGTCAAAAATCCTTGCGGATATTTCAATCATAGTTGTTAGTCGGGCACCGGATTGAGCCTAGGTCTCAATCCTACCAAGCCTCAAAGAGCCACAGGGCAATGAATTGCCTTGTGGCTCTATTTCGCATTGGTTGCTTTTCCGTACAACTACTATGATTGATCCGCAAGTTTTTCCGTTCGTCACTGCAAAGCTTCCACAGACTTGAAGGCACAGCGTATGATAATTCCCACATCCCAATCAAGTTGACAGATACAAATCCTCCTTTTTTTAAGAGGAGAGCTGTAGATTTTTTTCTTTGCTTCTTTTTATGCCACAGACTTGGGGTTCTGCATTTGGAGCAGGGTTCGCATATACTGCAAGGCAACGATATACAAACCGTCCTTTTTAAAGAGAGGGGCGGCTGTGGATTCCGTTCGTCACCGCAAAGCTTCCACAGACTTGAAGGTGTTGCGTATGATAATTCCCATATCCCAATCAAGCTGACAGATTATCAAGCGTATAATCACCTCGAGTTTAGTATAATAAAAGAAGCCATCGATTGATGACTTTCTCAGTGGGCTCCCTATCAGTACCTATCTAGATGTTAGCTTTTCGTCACCCGCTACAGTTGACAGAGAGCCAGAATAGTTACTGTCTTATCTCTTTCTTTACTTAAAGCCTTGATAGACTTGACAAATGGAAGAAAATAACTCTATTAAATAACTATAAATTAATCAGCATCAACGCTGATAGCTTTATACACAATGTATAAAACCCAATTTTGATTCTGCCTCACTTCAATTTTTGCAAAGCCAACATTTTTTAAAATATTATCCAACGCATGAGTTGCAGTATATTCTGGCATATGATAATTTATTTTTTCTTTTTCGCAAGCAATAATTAAAGTGGAGTGGCTAGACATGACCCGATAGATCTCCAGAAAGCCTTTTTTTAAATCATCCCAGAAAATATGTGTTTGAATGGCAAATACAAGGTCAAAGTAGTCATTTTGATAAGGTAGCGCGTCTACATTTCCAATCCTAAGATGAACATCACCATTTTGTATAGCATCTGAATTAATTCGTTTTGCAACTTGATAAGATTCCTTAGAAATGTCAATGCCATGAATTTCAAGATGCTTATTCAAAGCAAGGAGATTTTTGATGGTGCTGCCACCTCCATAGCCGATTTCTAAAACTCGACTATTATCTATAATTGTAGTTTGTTTTATTGTCCAAAGGCTAAGCTTTTTAAAATAGGAAGTCCAAATTTTCGCAATCACCTGGCCTACAATACCACTAGGTTTTTTAGATTGATTAATAAGATATTGAATGAACATTTTAGATACCTCTCCTTTAGGGGGATTTTTGAAAGAATATTAGATAAAATTCAAAATATGTAGATAGTAGTTCTTGTATAGTTGCTAAAATCATGGTCACAAATATATCATTTAACATTTCTTTAGGTAATGTTAAATGATATGATTTTAATTCTTCTGGGTTATTAAAATGCTTTTTATAAATTGTTTATCTTGCGATACATGCCTCAGTTGCAATCTCAGGAAACGAAAAAAGCGATTGATTTGGAAATTTAAAAGCCAGTCTCAAAAATGCGTTAATAATATTTTTCCTAGTTCCTTTAGTCATTTAATAATCTTCATAGAAACTATTATAAACTTTTTTTATGAAAAAATACTACAGTTTGTAGTGGGAGCATTATTTTTTTTGAAAATTCTATACAAATAGTAAAAAAACGGAGCTGAGAGGCTCCGTTTTTTTATTCGAATTCAAGTTGTTTTGGTTTTAGGATGGCGGCTAGAATTGTAAAGGTAAGGGCGCCTGCAAAGGTTGGGACAATCCACTCTAGGCCATATGTGGCTAGTGGGAAGGTGCCAATTAATTTGACTGCGTCTCCTAGTAGTTTTCCACCTAAAAGTTGTGAGAGGGTGTTGATTCCTTGTACGAGGCCGACGATTCCGGCTCCAACTACTGCTCCAAGATACGTCCAATCGTATGGGATGTATTGGTCGAAGGCAGAGAAGAGAATGAGTGCAATCATAATCGGGAAGATAAATGTCAACACTGGAACAGCTAAGTTGATGAGTGAATCCACCCCGACAAGTGAGATGATGAATTCCACTGCTACAGTGACAAGAATCGTTTTCTTGTAGGAGATTTTTCCTTTAGACACTTCTTCGAAATACTGACCGCAAGTGGTTGTCAGTCCAATCGCAGTTGTGAGGCAGGCGAAGCAGACGGCCAGTCCCATCGCGAGTTGTCCCCATGACCCGAGTAAGTTCTTCACGATGGTTGTCAGCATTGCGGCACGTTGCGCAGTTGTGTCGATGACTGTGCTCATGCTGGCTCCGCTGTATGCCAGTGTCGAGTACACTAATGCGAGTAAGATGAACGCCACAATTCCAACGCCGAACATCATTCTGAATTGGTCTTTTTTATTTAAATACCCACGGCGCGTAATATCTTTCATCACGACTCCGGCTAAGAGGGGCGCTCCGAGCACGTCCATGGTTTGATAGCCTTCTTTAAATCCTTGTGCGAAGAGTCCAGTTCTATCTGTTGCAGCAAAGCTTGCATTTGGTTGAAGAACAGCTCCAACAAAAATCAAGAAGAGGATGAGTAGAAGAATCGGTGTTAAGTATTTTCCGATAGCATCCATTACGGAGTTTTCCTTATACGTGATCCAGAGGACAATCCCGAAGAATACGAGCGAAGTGATCCATTGTGGTGCGCTTGGGAAATACGATTGTACGAAGATTTCGTGCGTGGATGCTCCGGTACGTGGAACGGCGAAAATCGGTCCGATTAAAAGAACGCAGATGGCATTCAAGACAGCTGCAAAGACAGGGTGAATGCGTCGTCCGACCGCGAGTGCGCTACCGCCGAGAGTGGCAACGACCATGACGGCAATAACCGATAACAGTGGGTCGCTAATGAGGAAGGCAAGGGTCGCTATTCCCCAGTTTTCTCCAGCTGTTACGCCAAGGTAAGGTGGGAAGATTAAGTTTCCGGCACCGAAGAAGATGGCGAACAGGGCAAATCCTATAATAATCGTATCTAATAATTTCTTTTTCATTGAGTCACAGCCTAACATTAAAAAATGATTAGAAACAGTGTACCATAAACTTCTCTTGAATGCACTAAAAATTAAAACCAAACATTATATTAAATAGTTTATTTATCGTTCGTTTTTAGGTATAATGAACAGTGCAAGAAAACCATTTTAAAGGAGAGTAACTCATAAATGCGTAAAGTTTATTTAAACCACGATGGTGGCGTGGATGATTTAGTATCATTATATTTACTATTAAAAATGGAAGACGTGGAATTAGTAGGGGTCGGCGTTATCGAAGCAGACTGCTATTTATTACCAGCGGTGGAAGCCAGCAAGAAGATTATTCATAAGTTCGGTTCTGAAAAGGACAAACAATTGAAAGTCGCTTCTTCAGACTCACGCCCTGTGAACCCATTCCCGAAAGAGTGGAGAATGCATGCCTTCACAGTGGACGCACTTCCAATCTTAAACGAACATAAACCAATTACGGTGCAAGATTCACCATTAAAAGCGCACGAAGATTTAATCCGTGCCTTAAAAGAATCTAACGAGAAAGTGGACCTTGTATTCGTAGGACCATTAACAGACTTAGCACGTGCGTTAGACCAAGACCCAACCATCGAAGAAAACATCGGTAAACTGTACTGGATGGGTGGAACTTTCCTTGATATGGGGAACGTGGAAGACCCTGAACACGACGGCACTGCAGAGTGGAACGTGTACTGGGATCCGTTTGCGGCAAAACGCGTTTGGGAATCAGGCATCCAAATCGAACTTGTGGCGCTTGAAAGTACAAACATGGTGCCATTGTCTCTAGATGTTCGCGACCGCTGGGCAAAAGAACGTGCCATCGAAGGCGTTGACTTCCTAGGTCAATGTTACGCCATCGTTCCACCGCTCACTCACTACGTAACGAATTCAACGTATTTCTTATGGGACGTATTAACAACGGCTTCATTCGGAAAAGAAGACCTTGTCAAACGTTCTGTTGTGAACAGCGACGTAATTGTGGCCGGTGCTAGCCGTGGCCGTACCGTCAAAGCCGAAAAGGGCCGTCCAGTCGACCTTGTCTACCACGTCGACCGCGATGCCTTCTTCGACTACATCACTGATTTAGCGAAAAAATAATGATGAAAGTGCAGGGAAAATTTCCTGTACTTTTTCATGTATTTCTATTGACAACGTTCCAAAACGGGAGTATACTATATTCATAGTTTAGAATAATTCTAAATTAGAAACAGGAGGTAATAAATATGTCAAAAGAACAAACAAAACAAGTATTAAATCAATTAGTGGCTGATTTAAGCCAACAATCAGTAATCGTACACCAAGCTCACTGGTACATGCGCGGTGCAACATTCATAACAATGCATCCATTAATGGATCAACACATGGAATTATTAGACGCTCAATTAGATGAAGTTTCAGAACGTTTAATCACATTAGGTGGAGCTCCTTATTCAACATTACGTGAATTTGCCGACAACACTAAGATTGCCGATGCTAAAGGAAACTACAGCGACAGCATGGAAGACCGCATCCGTCATTTATTAGTAGGGTACCGTTACTTAATCGACCTTTACCAAAAAGGTATCGACGTAACAGGTGAAGAAGGCGACGATGTAACACAAGATATCTTCATTGGTGCAAAAGGCGCATTAGAAAAATTAGTTTGGATGCTTACAGCAACAATCAACGAAGCACCAGGATTATAATTCTAAAAACTCCATGGCTGGACAATTTGTCCGGCCTTTTTCTTTTGTCCAAATTCTGAAAATTATCATATATGATAATTACCATATATGATAAATTCACCCACGTAATGTTCCGAAATGTAACCCCGCCAAATCATTAAGCCGTTAGAAAGCACACTTTCCCTTGGAATTCTTCCCATCATAACGAAGCATTTATAAGATTGGCTTTAGTATCCTTCGTAGCACAGTGATATTTTCAGAAGAACCAAGATAAAAGACCGTAGGCGTTCTGCAAATATAAATTCACTAAACAGAGATTACGAAGAATCTTACGGATTCTATAATCGCAGTGGTGGGGAATCGTATCAAATGCGAACTAAAGGGAGTTAGGAATTTATTCCTTACTCCCTTTTTGAGGCTTTGAAGGTGAGAGACCTAAGGCTCGAACCGGTACCCCACTACAGCGATTATGGAAACATCCGTAATGATTCGTAGTAATCAGTTTGTGTCTGAGGAGTTAAATTGACTTTTATAATCATTTACAATAAGCCTACGGCTTTTATCTTTTAATTTCTTTGCTTTTTAGCTAAAAATATCACAATAAAAGCGAGGTGGTATGGTATAATAAAGCCAATCTTATGAAAGGTGGAAGGTTTATGGAACAAAAGAAATACAGCGGGAAAGAGTTCACGATGAACGTCCTTAACGCACTTGCATTAGGCGTGGTCGTTACACTTATCCCAGGAGCATTACTTGGTGAATTAGTGAAGGCGTTATTACCAGTATTCCCACAAGGCCAATTAATCATCCAAGCAACCCAAGTGGCCAATACATTAATGGGGGCAATCATCGGATTGATGGTCGGCCAATTCTTCAAATTCACTCCAATTCAAACAGGAGCACTTGCACTAGCCGTTTTATTTGCCGGCGGTGTAGCAACTTTCAATCCTGACGTGAAAGGAATTATCTTTAGCGGTACAGGGGACATCATTACGATGGGGCTTACTGCAGCGTTAGGGGCAGCAGTCATTTTATGGTTTGGCAATAAAGCTAAAGCATACTCTATTATCGTGATTCCAACGGTGTTATTAGTCGTTGTTGGTGGTGCGGGACGTCTTGCTTTACCGTACATCAAAACTTTAACAACATTATTAGGACAAGGAATCGGAACGTTATTATCATTACAACCAGTTATTATGTGTTTATTATTAGCCGTTATTTTCTGTATGTTAATCGTTTCTCCGTTTACAACAGTAGGGATTGCCGTGGCGATTAGTCTTAGCGGTGTAGGTTCAGGGGCAGCAAACCTTGGAATCTGTGCAGCTGGTTTCGGTCTTGCGATTGCGGGATGGAAAGTGAATCCAAAAGGAACTGCGATTGCGCATTTCATCGGTTCACCAAAAATGTCAATGGCGAATGTGTTGGCAAAACCAAAAATCTTATTACCAATGATGTGTACATCTGCCGTACTTGGTGTGTTAGCCGCTTTATTGAACATCCAAGGGACACCTCAAAGTGCAGGGTTCGGTTTCAGCGGATTAGTAGGACCAATCAATGCGTTGAACTTAGCTGAGGGCGGATGGAGTGTGATGAATATCGTTATTGTGACGCTTATTTTCGTCGTTGCGCCAATTGCGTTGAACATCGTATTCGTTCATTTATTCGAAAAAGTGTTAAAATGGATTCAGCCAGAAGATTACAAATTAACCGTTTAATAGAAAAGGGGAGTTAAAATGAAAATCGCAATTGCGGGTGCAGGAGCAATGGGGTGCCGTTTTGGGTACATGTTAACAAAAGCAGGGCAAGAGGTGACGCTGATTGATGAATGGCCAGCGCACATCGAAGCTATCCAAAAAAATGGATTGAAAGTCGTTGATGGAGACAATACGGATACCATCGACATCAAGATTATTCGTCCAGAAGAAGCAACGGAAGAAGTAGATGTGGTCATCGCATTTACAAAATCAATGAAACTAGGCGAAATGCTTGAAAAGATTAAAGCGATTATCCACGAAGATACAAAAGTGCTTTGTCTTTTAAATGGTCTTGGACACGAAGACACAATGGCGAAATACGTTCCTCGTAAAAATATTATTATGGGGGTAACGATTTGGACTGCGGGTCTAATCGAACCAGGGGTAGCGCGCCTAGGCGGTACTGGTACGGTAGAAATGCAAGCGGCGGACCCAAGTGGTGTAGCGATTGCTAAAGAATTAGTAGAAGTGATGGACAAAGCGGGCTTGAACGCAAGCTATAGCGAAGACGTTCATTTCTCAACATGGCGTAAAGCGTGCGTGAACGGTACGATGAACGCAACATGTGCGATCTTAGATGCAAACATCGGGGAAGTATTCGATACTTCAACGGCTGAAGCCATCGTAACGCAAATCATCAGTGAATTCGTTGCCGTTGCGGAAAAAGAAGGCGTGCATCTTGATCCAGCTGCAATGAAAGATTATGTGTATACAGCTTCTAATAAAGTTCGCGGGCACTATCCTTCAATGCACCAAGACTTAATTCAAAACCACCGCTTTACTGAAGTGGACTTCTTGAACGGCTTTGTGGCTAGAAAAGGGAAGGAATATGGTATTCCAACACCTTACTGTCAATTGATTACAGAGCTTATCCACGCGAAAGAGGATATTTTGAAAGTTAAATAGTATAGCGATATAAAAGAACAACTCAAAGAATCAGTTTGAACTTGAAAGAGTCATAGTGGGGCACCGGCGAAGGTTATAGTCTCTCGCCCTCGGAGCCTTAGCATTCTTTCAATCAACTGGTTCTTTTTTGTATCAACTAACAGTAAGAAAACTTTAATACTGCGACAACACACAAAAAGGAGCGAGGCGAGTATGCCTGCGCTCCTTTTTACGTTTAGCGTTTGCGGTAAATCTAGGGAGATTTATAGGAAATGTTCAACGATAATACGCACTGCTTCGAATGCGTTTTGAGATGCTTTTTTCGCTTGTTCAGACTCAGCGATGTGTCTCCAGATGTCTGCGTCAGAGCCGACAGAAGCGATTTTGACCGTTTTAAGTCCTGAGTCAGAAGCTTGAGAACTTTGTGAGCTTTGTGAACTTGAAGCGTTGTTGCCGCAAGCGCCTAGGACGAATACAGCAGAAAGGGCGATAAGTGATTTAACGATAGTTTTTAATTTTATATAGGGGGTTCCTCCAGTCTAGGCGTCTAATGTTTCTTACTGAAATAGCTTGTCGTTAAATGACTTTACGCTCGAATGGGTCGATGCTGATGCCTTGTTCTAAGACTTGTTTGGCATATTCTTTCGCACCGAATAATGAGTGATCGCGGTAGTTTCCGCATTGTACGGCAGAGACGCCTTGAATATCTTCGAATTGAATCTTTTCGACGATTTCTTCAAGCGTTGATTTCAATGCGCGTGCGATATCTTCAGGAGAACGTTCTTCCCAAAGGATTAAATGGAAACCAGTACGGCATCCAAATGGAGAGATATCGATGATGCCTTCTAAGCGGTCACGTAAGAGGTCCGCTAGTAGGTGTTCGAATGTATGAACGACACCTGTTGGCATTTCTTGTTTGTTTGGTTGTAAGAAGCGGATGTCAAAGTTTGAGATGACGTCTCCTTTCTTACCATGTTCGTTTGCGATCAAGCGAACGTAAGGTGCAATCACCTTGTTATGGTCTAGTGTAAAGCTTTCTACTTCAGCCATGTTCATTTCCTCCTAAGGTTGTTTTCATGAAACGAAAATAAAAAAGCCCGTACTTCTAGCGCTTGCTAAAAGGACGAGTTGCAGTCGTGGTACCACCTTTGTTCGTCTTCGGGGGAGAAGACCTTTTCCGCATAGACGGATGGTTGATAACGGGGATACCCGGATTGTCTTAAGGTTTCGGACAATCTACTTAAAGATCATGTTCAAAAATAACGACTTGCTTACTCGCACCAACCGTAAGCTCTCTATGAAGTTTGTATTTTTTACTCTTCTTTTCATTGCGTTTCGATATGTTATAAAAACAGGATACTGTTATCTGGGTGAAAAGTCAATGTGAAAAACATACTTTTTGTTATATCTGTTATTTATAGTTCGCTATTCTTAATTTTTATAATGAAAAACGAGATTTAAAAATCGTTTTGTTCGTGTTTTGGCTAAGCTCAGTCGTGATTCGGTTATTTTTACTAATTTTTACGCAAAATAACTCTCTAGATTGGAAAGATTATAGAATAGAGTGATAATTTTCACAGTTTACAGTATAATAGAACTATCTATTAAACAATGAAGGGTGACAACAATGACATTATTAGATGTACAACACGTACAAAAAGTTTATCAAACACGTTTTGGAGCCGCTGAAGTGACTGCGTTAAAAGATATCAACTTCTCAGTAGAAGAAGGCGAATATGTAGCAGTCATGGGGGAATCTGGTTCTGGTAAAACAACGCTATTAAATATTTTAGCGACACTAGACCGTCCAACAGATGGAACTGTGCTTTTAAACGGGGAAGACATTCAAAAGATTTCTGATAAAGTGTTAACGGAATTCCGTCGCGACCATTTAGGGTTCGTGTTCCAAGACTTCAACTTATTAGAAACATTATCCGTGTATGACAATATGGTATTGCCACTTGTGTTAGCACGTCGTCCAATCGACGAAATGGAAAAGAAAGTTCAACCAATCGCTGAAATGTTAGGCATTGAGGACTTATTGAAAAAATATCCATATGAATTATCTGGAGGTCAACAACAACGTGTGGCAATCGGCCGTGCGATGATTACAGACCCAAGCTTACTGTTAGCCGATGAACCAACAGGAGCATTGGACTCAAAATCAGCAAGCAATACATTAGATTTATTCGATAAAATCAATCAAAACGGACAAACGATTTTAATGGTAACGCATAGTACTGTTGCCGCAAGTCGTGCCAAACGCGTTCTTTTCATTAAAGACGGTTTAATTTACAACCAATTGTACCGTGAAGGAAGAACGGACCAACAAATGTTTGAATTAATCTCAGAAACATTAACTGCGATGGCAAACAGAGGTGAGGAACATGTTTAATCTACTGCGTTCCATGGCGATTACGAACTTACGTAAGAACCGTGCTCTCTATGTACCATTTGCACTCGCAACGGTGATGGTGACAGTAGTTCTATATGTAACGAACGCACTGGCTGCAACACCGGAATTCGCTCATCTAGAAGGTGGGTCAGCGATGGCCAAGACTCTTGGGTTTGGTTTCGTCATCGTTCAAATCGTATCGCTCGTCGTTATTTTGTATGCGAATGCCTTCGTGATGAAAAACCGTGCCAAAGAATTCGGTTTATACGGGATTCTCGGTCTTGACCGTAAGAATATTCAATTGCTCAGCTTGATTGAGTTAGTTGTCTTTGCCGCTTTAAGCATTGGTCTAGGATTAATCCTTGGTGTGATTTTCCACGCGGCATCGTTTGCGATTCTATTGAAACTCATTCAATACGATATCGGTATTAAATATTCCTTCCAATTCGGAAGTATTATTGCCGTTCTGTTAACGATGATGGCCATCTTCGTTCTTGTGTTCTTTTTAAATGCAGCGAAGATTTACATGAGCCGTCCGCTTGAGTTATTAAAAGAGAAGAAAAAAGGGGAGAAGAAAGGCCGCGCTGTTACGATTCGTGCCATCATTGGTCTAGGACTTCTAGGGTATGCATACTATATGTCTCAATCAATTGAGTCTCCGGTTAAAGCTCTCTTATACTTCTTCTTAGCAGTATTATTAGTAGTCGTTTCGACTTACATTTTATTCGACGCTGGTTCGATTGCGCTTCTATCCATCTTGCAAAAGAATAAGAAATTATTCTATAAACCAACGAACTTTATTTCGATTTCAAACTTGCAATTCCGTATGCGTAAAAATGCTGCCGGACTTGCCAGTGTATGTATCCTTTCGACGATGGTACTTGTTACAATGGCGACAACTGTAGCACTTCAACGTGGGACAACAGCCAGACTCGATAGCAACTATCCAACAGATTACTCTGCAGTTGCTTACTTTGTTCTAGAAAAGGATATGGATCAATATCCTCCAATCGTTCAAAAGATTAAGGAACAAACGAAAGGTCAATTGAAAGACGAGAAGACATTCTTAAACGTGCTTCGTTTCGGGCAACGTACGGAGAATGGATTCGACTTTGCGAATGTGAACTCAGGAGATAGTCCTGCAGCGATGTTCACCCTTGTTTCTGTGGACCAATATAATAAGATGTTTGGGACGAACTACACGGTTGGCGAAAAGGAAATGATTGTCGGCCATATTAAAGGGGACGTTAAAAACATTTCAGAAGTAAAGACGTATTCGGTTGTGTATAACGCGACGATTACCGTCAAAGAGATGATTGATGGGACTCCATACGCGAAAGTGATGCCACAACTACCATATGTGGCAGATAATCAGTATGTAGGGATTGTAAAAGATCCAATGCAATACTTAAACCCAGTGGCAGGTCAAGCGATGTATTACTTTACTTGGAATACCAATACACCATTTGAGTTACGTGACGCTGAATGGGCTGCGTATAAGAATGTGAAGAGTCAATACAAGGCAGATGCCATGGCGTTAAGCAGTAAGAATGAAGAGGCTAAAACGCTCTATGCCTTCATGGGTAGCTTGCTCTTAGTGGGGGCACTTCTTTCAATCGCATTCTTCATTGGTGCAGTTCTTGTTATTTACTATAAACAAATTTCTGAAGGGTACGAAGACCGTGACCGTTTCGTTATCTTACAAAAGCTCGGTATCGATCAAAAGACAATCAAGAAGTCTATCAACCGTCAAGTGTTAATTGTATTCTTCTTACCACTTGTCACAGCGTTTATCCATACCGCATTTGCCTTCAAGATGTATCGTAAGATTATCGAGCTCTTCGGGGTTGACGGCAGTGTGACATTAAACGCGACAATTGTGATTGGTGCAATTTTCGTTGTGGTATACCTCATCGTGTACCAAATCACTTCACGTAGTTACTACAGAATTATTAAACGTTAATCAACTACAACTCCAAAAGAGGTTTCCGTGCGAAGCCTCTTTTTATGTGCTTTTTTCCAAAGTGACAAAAATGTAAGAAATGGGGATAAAATGATAGGATAGTGTCATGATTTCCCTTTATGAGTGGACTATACTAAGGTCAACAAATGAAAGTAAAGGGTGAAAACAATGACATTATTAGATGTACAACATTTACAAAAGAAATATCAAACACGCTTTGGGGCTGCGGAAGTGACGGCGCTCAAAGACATCAGCTTCTCGGTTGAAGAAGGCGAATACGTAGCCGTGATGGGGGAATCGGGTTCAGGGAAAACAACTCTTCTAAATATCTTAGCGACTCTTGATCGTCCAACTGCTGGTTCTGTCTTTTTAAACGGAGAAAATATTCAAAATATCTCCGCTAAAGTTCTTACAGAATTCCGTCGCGACCATTTAGGGTTCGTGTTCCAAGATTTCAACTTATTAGAGACTTTATCGGTCTATGATAATATGGTGTTGCCGCTCGTACTCGCTCGTCGTCCGATTTCAGAAATGAAGCAAAAGGTCGAACCGATTGCGCAAATGCTAGGGATTAAAGATTTACTGAAGAAATATCCTTATGAACTCTCAGGTGGGCAACAACAACGTGTGGCGATTGGCCGTGCGATGATTACAGACCCAAGCCTACTGTTAGCCGATGAACCAACAGGGGCGTTGGACTCAAAATCAGCCAGCAACACATTAGATTTATTTGATAAGATTAATCAAAACGGACAAACGATTTTAATGGTAACGCACAGTACGGTTGCTGCAAGTCGTGCCAAACGAGTTCTTTTCATTAAAGACGGCTTGATTTATAATCAATTGTACCGTGAAGGAAGAAGTGATCAACAAATGTTCGAGTTGATCTCAGAAACATTAACTGCGATGGCAAATAGAGGTGAAATCCATGTTTAAACTCATTTTTTCGATGGCAACATCGAATCTAAAAAAGAATCATTCATTATATTTGCCGTATGCACTGACGACCATTATGGTAACGATGATTCTCTATATCACGCACGCCTTATCTGCGATGCCAGAGCTTTCCACTCTTCGCGGAGGGGGAGCCATTGCGCAAACATTGGGCTTTGGAGTCATCGTGGTTCAGCTCGTGGCACTCTTAACGATTCTTTATGCGAATGCCTTCGTGACGAAAAATCGATTAAAAGAATACGGCTTATATAGCATCCTAGGACTTGACCGAAAAAACATTCAGTTGTTGAGTTTCATTGAATTGCTTCTATTCTCAGTGGTCAGCGTGGGGCTAGGGGTTGTGCTTGGAATCGTGTTCCATCGTTTCTCGTTTGCCGTTTTATTGAAGCTCATTCGAATTCCAATCGGCATAGAGTATTCGATGCAACTCGGTAGCGTCGGTTTTGTACTGATTTCGATGGCGTTTATTTTCGGAGTTGTCTTCTTCTTAAATGCGACAAAGATGTACATGAGTCGTCCATTAGAAATGCTTTCTGAGAAGAAAAAAGGAGAAACGAAGGGGCGCTTTATCCTTCTTCGCGCACTCATTGGTGCAGGGCTTCTTGGGGGCGCGTATTATATGTCGCAAACGATTGAAGCACCTGTTGCAGCGCTATATTCCTTCTTCGTAGCGGTCCTATTAGTTGTTTTAGCAACGTATATTTTATTTGATGCAGGGTCGATTGCGCTTCTTTCGCTTTTACAAAAGCACAAACGTCTCTTTTATCAACCAACGAATTTTATTTCGATTTCTAATTTAAAATTCCGTATGCGTAAAAATGCGGCGGGTCTTGCAAGTATTTGTATTTTATCAACGATGGTGCTTGTCACATTGGCCACAACGGTCGCCTTGCAAACAGGGACAGCCGATTTATTGAAGAAAAGCTATCCAACAGATTATTCGGCAACGGCATTTGTCGAAGATTCCTCTACGATTCCGCAACTTTCAGAACAAATTAGTAAGATCAAGGCGCAATCGAAAGGCAATGTAACCAATGAAATGAATTACCTCAGCGTGCTTCGTGCCGCAAAAAGTATGGAGGGCGGAGTTGACATCGAGGGAGTCTATCCAGGAGATAGCCCAGCTGCGTTCATTACTTTCCTTTCTGCGGAAGATTACAATCGTATCTTTGGGACGAATTACAAGCCAAGTGACAATGAAGCCGTTCTTGGACTGGTCAAAGGTGACGATAAAAATGTTTCGGCTATCCGCGTGAACGGACAATTAACACTTCAAGTCAAAGAGATGATGGACAGCACAGGCTTTAAAGAAAAATTACCACAATTGCCATATGTTGCAGATAACGTTTATGTAGCCGTTGTAAAGGATCCGTCAAAGATGATCGACGGTAAACTTGGCCGTGGATTCTATTACGCATTGTGGAATACATCGACAGACATTCAGGGTAAAACAGAAGAGTTTGAGGCTTACGCTAACGTGCTTGAAGTAAGCAATGACGATTTCATCACGGTTGGAAGTAGAGAGGATGCGGCTAAAGACATCTACGGATTTATGGGAAGTTTACTCTTTGTTGGGGCACTTCTTTCCGTCGCGTTCTTCATCGGAGCGGTCCTTGTCATTTACTACAAACAAATTTCTGAAGGATACGAAGATCGTGACCGTTTCGTTATCCTACAAAAACTCGGTATCGATCAAAAGACCATTAAGAAATCCATCAATCGTCAAGTGTTAATTGTGTTCTTCTTACCACTGGTTACAGCGTTTATCCATACCGCATTTGCCTTCAAGATGTATCGTAAGATTATTCAGCTCTTCGGGGTTGACGGTAACGTAACGCTAAACGCGACAATTGTGATTGGAGCTATCTTCGTAGTGGTTTATCTCATCGTGTACCAAATCACGTCTCGTAGTTACTATAAAATTATTAAACGTTAATAGATTTTGTTCACAAACCGTGGAGTTTTAAGATGCAAAACCGCACTCTAAAGGGGTTTGTGCACGTTATAAAAATCGTAAAAAGGACGAGGTTTTCTCGTCCTTTTTTTGTGCTCAGAAACGGGATAACTGTCTACAATAAAAAGCTTTCATAAATTTTACTTTTTCAGTTTTCAGTTTCTAAAAAACATGGTAGAATAGAATGTATTGAAGTAAAAGAAACTGGAGGATTCGTCATGATCGATGTTATTGACTTAAACAAAGTATTCGATAACGGCTTTGAAGCATTAAAGTCAGTAAATTTCTCAATTGAACAAGGGGACTTAGTTTGTTTACTAGGACCTAGTGGTTGTGGGAAATCAACAATTTTAAATTTAATCGCAGGATTATTAACACCAACAGGAGGAGACATCCAATTTAAAGGAAATTCAGTTGTTACGACAGAACCTAAAGACCGTAACATTGGATTCGTATTCCAAAACTATGCGTTATACCCGCATATGACAGTGTTAGAGAACATCATGTTCCCACTAACAGTTGGTAAAAACAAAATCTCTAAAGAAGAAGCTCAAAAGATTGCAGAAGAATATATGCAATTAACAAATATTGAAGAGCTTGCAGGTAAAAAACCTGGTACTTTATCAGGGGGGCAACAACAACGTGTGGCGATCACTCGTGCGCTTGTTCAAAAACCTGAAGTGCTTCTACTTGATGAACCATTAAGTAACTTGGACGCTCGTTTACGTTTGAAAATCCGTGAAGAAATCCGTCGTCTTGTAAAAGAAGTAGGAATCACAACAATCTTCGTAACGCACGACCAAGAAGAAGCTTTATCAATCTCAGATAAAATCATTCTTTTAAACGAAGGGTACATTCAACAACATGATGACCCACAAAACTTATACCTAGAACCAAGTAACTTATTCGTTGCGAAATTCATCGGTAACCCAATCATCAACATTACAGAAGTGGACATTAAAGACGGCGTGATTACTCACCCAGCATTTAACTTACCAACTTCTGAATTATCACAAGACCGCAAACGTCAAGAATTAGCGGATGGTCACTACTACTTAGGAATGCGTCCTGAAGACGTGGTTCCAGTAGCTGAAGGTGAACAAGGGCTATTCTCAACAACTATTAGTGGCGTAGAATTAATCGGACGTGAACGTATTCTTCACTTCCCATTAGGCGAACAATTCTTGAAATCAATTGTAAGTGTGGAACATAAGATTGAAGAAGGAGACACACTTTCATTCCAATTACTAAAACACAAAATCTTCTTATTCGATAAAGATGGAGCGCGTGTTTACTAATGAGAAAATATAACCCAGAGAACCAACCTAAAGCTTGGTTATTCCTTCTTCCATCTTTAGGAGTGATTCTTCTCTTTAACATTTATCCATTACTTCGTTCGTTCTGGATGAGTTTCCAAAAAGGGTCACTATTAAAATTACAATACACAGGTTTAGACAACTACCAAAAAGTAATTGCGGACCCTGTATTCCATAAAGCGTTACTCAACACAGCACTGTATGCATTCGCAGTAGTGCCAGTAGCGTTATTAATCTCAGTCATCATTGCATGGATTATTTTCGAGAAGATTAAACGTAAAAGCTTCTTCGAAACAATCTTCTTCATGCCTTACGTTACAAGTACAATCGCTATCGGGATTGTGTTCCGTTACTTCTTCAATGGGGACTACGGAATTATCAACTTCTTCCTTGGCTTGATTGGTATTCCAGCTGTGAACTGGTTGGATAACGTTAACATGAGTATGCCAACATTGATTATTTTCGGGGTTTGGACAAGTTTAGCGTTCAATATCATCATCCTCTTAGCAGGATTGCGTAATATTGATCCTGAGCACTTCAAAATTGCGAAAATGTTTGGTGCGACAGACCGTGAAATCTTCTGGCGTATTACATTCCCGCAATTAGTTCCAACAATTGCCTTCCTTTCAACGGTTAACTTAATCGGGGCATTCAAAGTGTATACACAAGTGTACGCATTATTTGGCGGAACTGCTGGTCCAGCGAACTCAGCAACAACAGCTGTGTACTATATTTACGACAAGTTCCATGTGGCAGGAAGACCAGGGGTTGCCATGGCAGCAACTGTAATCTTGTTTGCAATCATTCTTTTTGCAACATTCCTCCAAAACAAATTCTTGAGAAAGGCGGAGGGATAAGAAGATGAAAAAAGTATTTAACGGTTTTTCAATCGCGCTTTTAATTTTCTTAGCGTTGATTACAGTATTCCCATTTATTTACATGGTAATGACAGGGTTAATGACATACGCGGAAGCAACAAGCATTCCACCGTCATTCATCCCAAGTTCATTCAAATTTAGTAACTATTTAGAAGTATTTAGCCGTGCGCCATTCTTACGTTACTTCGGAAACACATTATTCGTGTCTCTATTTACAACAGTGGCAACAGTAATTACTTCATTACTAGCTGCCTTTGCTGTAACAAGCTTACAGTTCAAAGGGAAAAACATTGTCATGATGATTTTAGTTTCTCTATTAATGGTTCCTTACGAATCAATCATCTTTACAAACTACCAAACAATCGCTCAATTAGGGTTATTAAACACTTATGTAGCGTTAATCATTCCGTTCTTAACAAGTATCTTCTATATTTACTACTTGAACGGGTACTTAAAAGGAATCCCAAGTACATTCTACAAAGCTGCTAAAATTGATGGTGCGAGTGATTTAGAATACATCCGCCGCATTTTAGTGCCAATGTGTAAACCAGCATTGGTAACAGTAGGGATTTTAACATTCATCCAAAGCTGGAATTCATTCCTATGGCCATTATTGGTTACAAACACGAAAGAATTCCGTCTATTAAACAACGGACTTTCTGCCTTCACGACAGAAGCCGGAAGTGATGTTCACTTACAAATGGCCGCAGCAACTTTAACGGTTATCCCAATTCTGTTAATTTACTTCGTATTCAGAAAAGAAATTATTAGAGGGGTAGCGAAGAATGGTATCAAAGGATAAAACAAGGATTACCTTTCATAGCGGCATTTTAACAATCGGTGGAACGGTCATCGAAGTTGCTTACAAAGATAGCCATATCTTCTTCGACTTCGGGACTGAGTTTTTACCAGAATTAGAATTGCCCGATGAATCGGTGCAAACACTCACTGATCATAAAGTGATTCCACATTTAAAAAATATGTATGATGCACGTATCCCTTACAAATATGAAGGGGATGAAGATAAAGACTATGCCAACACGGCGGTCTTTATCTCACATGCGCATTTGGACCATACAAGAATGTTGAATTATTTAGACCCAAACATTCCTTTATATACATTGAAGGAAACAAAAATGATTGTAAATTCGCTTAACCGCAATGGCGTGTTCTTACTACCATCGCCGTTTGAAGACGATGCATTTACAAGAGACATGATTGGGTTAGATGCTGGAGACGTGATTAAGGTTGGAGAAATCGAAGTAGAAATCGTGCGTGTCGACCATGACGCGTATGGGGCTGCTGCTTTAATCATCAAAACTCCTGGTCATCATATTACGTATACAGGGGACTTACGACTTCACGGTCATAATGCCGAAGACACAATCGAATTTTGTAAGAAGGCAAAACATACCGACCTTTTAATGATGGAAGGTGTATCGATTAGCTTTGGGGACCGAAAAGAGGTTGAAGACGAAATCAAACCTGAAAACGAGGAAGATGTGATTCGTCATATCGCTCGCCTCGAACAAGAAAATCCAAATCGACAAATTACCTTTAATGGTTATCCAGCAAATGTCCGTCGTTTTGAAAAAATCGTCGAAGGAACAAGCCGTACTGTTGTTTTAGAAGCAACGATGGCGGCACTTCTTAAAGAAGTCTTCCAAAAAGAAGCTCATTACTACTATAGAGAAGGAGCTCCAAAACTCGACGAACTTGATCCTACTTTAGAAATTTCATATCAAACGTTGTTAGAGGATACTTCGAAGTATCTATGGCAAGCAGTCGATCATTTCGAACGTTTGCAAGAAGGAAGCTTATACATCCACAGCGATGCACAGCCTCTCGGGGACTTTGATCCGAACTATCAACCGTTTCTTGATTTATTGGCGGAAAAACATATTGAGTTTGTACGCCTAGCTTGCTCAGGTCACGCAAAACCGGACGACTTAGACCGCATTATTGCGATGATCGAGCCTAAATGTTTGGTTCCAATTCATACGTTAAAACCAGAACTTCTGGTAAATCCGTATGGTGACAGAATATTGCCGTATCGCGGCGAAAAAATTGTGTTGTAAAAACTATATAACAAAAGGAGAAGAAAAATGAAATTCAAATCTTTAGTAAAAGCGACACTAGCAACAGCATCAGTTGTGGCGTTAACAGCATGTGGAGCTAACTCATCAAACAGCTCACAACAAGCTGAAACTAAAAAAGACATCGTAACAGAGGTTAAATCAGAAACTACAATCACTTTCTGGCATGCCATGAACGGTCAGCTTGAAAAAGCTCTTCAAAAATTAACAGATGACTTTATGAAAGCTAACCCAAATATCAAAGTAGAGTTACAAAACCAATCTTCATACAAAGATTTACAAGCTAAAATTAACTCAACTTTAACTTCACCAAAAGATTTACCAACAATCACTCAAGCATATCCTAACTGGTTATTCAATGCTGCTGAGCAAGATACATTGGTAGACTTCAAACCATACATTGAAAATGAAACAATCGGATTCAAGAAAGGTGAAGAAATCCGTTCAGACTTAATGGAAGGTGCTAAAATCAAAGGAGTACAATACGGTATCCCATTCAACAAATCTACAGAAGTATTATTCTACAATGCAGATATCTTGAAACAATACGGTGTTAAAGTTCCAACTACTTTAGATGAATTAAAAGAAGCAGCTAAAACAATTTACGAAAAATCTAACCACGAAGTTGTTGGTGCTGGTTTCGACTCATTAAACAACTACTATGCAATTGGTATGAAGAACAAAGGCATTGACTTCACTAAAGAATTAGACTTCGCAAGTGACGCTTCAAAAGAAGTTGTTAAATACTATGCAGACGGAATTAAAGATGGATACTTCCGTGTAGCTGGTTCAGATAAATACTTATCAGCACCATTCCAAAACAAAAAAGTGGCTATGTATGTTGGTTCAACAGCTGGTGAATCATTCGTAGCTAAAGGCGCTAAAGAAGCTGGTTTCGAATACGGAGTAGCAGTTCGTCCTGAGAAATTCAACTTACAACAAGGTACTGACATTTACATGTTCGAAGGTTCTACAACTGAAGAACAACGTACTGCAGCATTCTTATACTTGAAATTCTTATCTTCAGCTGAATCTCAATTATACTGGGCACAACAAACTGGTTACATGCCAACAGTTGCTTCAGTGTTAGAAAAAGATGAATACAAGAAATCAAACTCTAAAGTTCCTGCAATTTTAGGCGAAGCTACTAAGAATTTATTCTCAATTCCTGTAGTTGAAAACTCTGACCCTGCATACGCGGAAGTTCGTACGATTTTAGAAAAAATCTTTACAACTCAAAACGGCAATGTAGATCAATTAATCCAAGATTCTAAAGCACAATTTGATGCAGCGTGGAATCAATAATCACATATAAGTTCATTCACAACACAATCACAACGAAAGCCTGGGGAATTATCCTCAGGCTTTTTGTGTGGAATGAGTGTATGTGCTTTTATTAAGAGGCGTCAATGTTGGTGGTAAAAATAAAGTCGTGATGAGCGAATTGAAGGGATTCTTGAAACGTGAAGGGTTCAGCGATGTGGATTCGTACATTAATAGCGGGAACTTATTTTTTGCAAGCGATGAGAGTGTAGAAAAAATCGTTTTGAAGGTTGAAAAGGTATTAGAAGAGAATTATGAGTTCTCGATTCCGTTTGCGCTGCTTTCAAAAGAGGAGTACTTAAAAGAAATGGCTGGGCTTCCGGATTGGTGGAAGGATGAGTTTGCTAGAAAAGATATTTTGTTTTTCTCACGGGGGACAGATACTGATGAAGTTGTTCGATTTGTAGAAGAGTCAGCGTTTTATAATGAAAAAGTATTTGTTGGGAAATGTGCAGTCTTCTGGGCGAAAATTGATGAGGCAGAGTATCAAAAAACGACTTACCATAAGAAGATTTTGAAGCAACCATTTTATAAGACGATTACGATTCGAAATGGGAAGACATTTGATAAAATCGCAGAAATACTGCAGACAGAGAAACCTTTGTGATAGGGCTTTTTTATGGTACAATAGTGTGTGAATTTGTAGAAAGTGAGGCGCATTATGGAAATTAAAATTATTGAAACTAGTGATATGCATGGGTACGTGTTACCGACAAACTATACAGAGAGAAACATGGACTTAGGATTCAGTACGGCGAAGGCTGCGACTGTGATTCGTCGCTTAAAAGAAGAAGCAAATGGTCCTGTGATTCAAATCGAAAACGGGGACTTCATTCAAGGGTCACCATTAAGCTACTATGTTCGTAAACAAGATTCAAAAGTAGCATCTGATTTAACAAAAGTATTGAACTATTTAAACTATGACTTAGGAATTCTAGGAAACCACGAGTTTAACTATGGGTTAGACTACTTAAGAGAAGCGATTGCGTCTTACAACCACCCAATTCTTTGCTCAAACATTTTAACAAAAGACGGCAAGCCAGCGTTTGGCGAACCTTACAAAGTGTTCGAGAAAGATGGCGTGAAAATCGCAGTTTTAGGGATTACAACGCCTTATATTCCAAATTGGGAACAACCTGCAACGGTAAAAGATTTAGTATTCGTGAGCGCGTTGGAAACAGCGAAGAAATACGTTCCAGAAATGCGTAAAGTTGCGGACGTTGTCGTTGTAACTTATCACGGAGGATTCGAGTGCGACCTTTCATGCGGTGATCCAACGGAACTCTTAACAGGAGAAAACGAAGGGTATGCGATTGCGACGCAAGTAGAAGGAATCGATGCGTTAGTGACAGGACACCAACACCGTGTGATTGCACAAAAAGTGAATGGCGTGCCAGTGATTCAACCAGGATACCGCGGCGCATATGTCGGTGAAATCAGCTTAGAAGTGGAAAAAGTAGACGGAAAGTATACGGTTGTTTCAAGTGAAGCAAAACTTCACCCAACAGAAGATGTGCCAGCAGATCCAGCCGTATTAGAAATGTTTAGCGATTTACAAGCGGAAGTGGAAGATTGGTTAGATACTCCAGTAGGAAAAGTTGTTGGAGATATGACCATTAAAGATCCACATGCAGCACGTTTAAGCGAGCATCCATATATTGAATTTATCAATAAGGTTCAAATGGAAGCCAGCGGTGCGGACATCTCAGGAACTGCGTTATTCAACAATGACGGACGTGGATTTAACTCAGAAATCCGTATGCGTGACGTGATTACGAACTATATTTATCCAAATACATTAGCCGTTCTAAAAGTGAGCGGTGCGGACTTGAAAGCGGCTCTTGAACGTGTGGCGACTTATTTCATCGTCGAAAACGGACAAGCAGTCTTCAATCCTAAATATGTGGAACCAAAACCTCAATACTACAACTACGATATGTACGAAGGAATCGAGTACACATTAGACTTCACTAGACCATTCGGCGACCGTGTGACTCGCTTAGAGTACCATGGCAAACCGGTTCAAGATACGGATGAATTAGAAGTAGTGACAAACCAATACCGTGCAGTTGGTGGCGGAAACTATAGTATGTTTAAGCCAGAGAAGATTGTGCGTGAGGTGCAGATCGACATGACGGAGCTCATTGCGGAATACTTGCGCAAACATCCAGTCATCGAAGCCACAGTCAACAACAACTTTAAGACTGTGGTGAAATAATATATAGACATTTCAAACTCCTCAGAGTTTGTTATAGAAAAGCATTATAGGATACCGGTTTGAGTCTTAGGTCTCAAACCTACCAAGCTTCAAACAGTCTCTACGAAATGAATTTCTAGAGACTGTAATTCACATTGGTTATCATTTCCTATAATGCTTTCTATAACCTCTGAGGAGTTTTCTGTTTTATCAGCAGTTAAGTTGTTGTGTTGCTTCAATAAAGTTAGAACAATTATTCCTTCATTCGAAATGAGAAGCGTTAGCCAATATAGCTGTACCGGATTGAGCCAAGGTCTCAATCCTATCGAGCCTCAAACGGATGGTAGGAAATGAATTTCCAACCATCCGTAATTCGCATCGATTACTAATCGCTATAATGGCTACTATGTTATCCGAAAACGCGTAGCTTTTTTATTTGCCTCTTAACGTTGTTGTTTTGCTTCGATGATGTTAGTGCGAGTATTCCTTCATTCGAAAGAGGAATGTGCTTAAAATGGATTGGAGATTCTTATGTTGAGATTGCGAAAAGTTTAGGATTTTGTTAGGGAATGTTACGGTATAGGCGGGATATGGTATGATGAAGGCACTGTATTGCAAAGTGAGGTTTTGTGTGTGAAGTTAAAGAAATGGTCGTGGATTGGGCTATTGATGTTATGCGTAGCGATGTTAGTAGGGTGTGCGGATCACACGAGTCGTGGGTATCTTGAAGAGCTGGCTGGGAAAGAATTGAGCCGTGTTTATCCGACAAAAAATATTGAAGATTTATTTGAGCAGTTTCCGAATGGATTTACCGTAAGTCAGATGCGTGTAGTCGGTGACTCGAATGTATTTGTTTATCTTGAGGCTAGGGAAAAAGGGAAGCCGCTAGTTGGAACGATTAAGCAGCTCAATTCTAAAACTAAGGAAGAAGAGAAAAGTATACCGTTCCAATATGTGGATGGAAAGTTTGTTTTTGAAAACGAAGAAGAGGCGAAAAAACTCTGGCCACAAGGAAAGTTTGTATTCCAGGAATTGCAATTGAATAAAGATATTTTGGCAAAGGCAAAATTGCGAGAGAATATTTATACGAAGAAAGAAGAAAGTCCTACTGGGGATAATACATTTTATCTAAAATATAGCATTCAACTTCCAGTGGTTAGTCGGATTTTGGGGATAGAAGAGTCGCAGCCGGTAGAGTTCTTTATCTTTGGTCGTGACGAGTCCGATGGCTTCGTATATGAAATTGGAACGGAGCAAGATCATCAAACGACTTTATGGGAAATGATACGAGAAATTAGGAAATAGATGGTTTTCTGTAAATTGGAAAGATGTTACAATGAAAACGAGGTGAGTGTATGCAAACAATAATGATTGTCGAAGATGAAAGAGTCATTCGTGATGCAATTGTACAAGAATTAGAAAAATGGAATTATGAAGTCGTTGCGGTGGAAGACTTTTCGCAAGTGTACACTCAATTTTTAGCCATCAATCCGCAGTTGGTCATTCTGGATATTACATTGCCGTTTTATAATGGCTATTATTGGTGCCAAGAGATTCGTAAGGTGTCTCAGGTGCCGATTATGTTCTTGTCGTCCAGGGATCAAGCGATGGATATTGTGATGTCGATTAATATGGGTGCGGATGATTATATGACAAAACCGTTTGAGCCGAGTGTATTGGTCGCAAAAATTCAAGGGATGATGCGTCGCAGTTATGAGTTCGTTCAGCAGAAAGATTGGCTGGAATATAAGGGGATTGCCTTGCAGCTTGGAAGTGGAAAAGTTTCGTATGAAGGTAATGTCATCGAATTGTCGAAGAATGAATTTATCATTTTACGTGTACTATTTGAAAAACAAGGGGACATTGCGCCAAGAGAAGATTTAATGAATGCATTGTGGAATAGCGATGTGTTTGTCGATGATAATACCTTATCTGTCACAGTTGCTCGTTTGCGGAAGCGTCTTGGCGAAATCGGGTTGGAAAAATTAATCACGACGAAAAAAGGCGTCGGGTATGGATTGGCGGAAGTGATTGAATGAAGACAAAAGTGGAATTTAGTATGGCTTGGTTCAAATCGCATGCCTTCTTACTCGGGGCGCTGGCCTTCATCGAATTGTTTTCGATTGGGTTCTTCTTCGTCTTTAATTGGCTAAATTCAGAAGTGGGCTATTATTTATTTTTACAAGCCTTTTTCCTTTTGGTGATTGTTGGTGCACTTTTGTGGCACGATTGGAGAAAGTACAGAGAAGTCGTTCGAAGTTTGCAGCAGGAAGTGACGACGCTAGACGATGGATTTTCGCCTGTTGTGAGTCATTTATATGAGGCGATTCAACAAGAGAAGTCGGATATGCGAGGGCTAAGTACGAAGATGAAGCAACTTCGCAAGGAAGATGTGGACTACTATACTTTATGGGCGCATCAAATTAAAACGAGTATTGCCGCAAGTCAATTGTTGATTCGTGAGTTGCCGCAAACGTCTGAGAAATCCTTATTGAGTCAAGAACTCGTTCGGATTACGACATATACAGAACTAGCACTGCATTATGTTCGAATGGAAAGTTTCCATCAGGACTTATCGATTGCAACGATTTCTATCGATGAAGTGATTCGTCCGCTCTTGAAGAAATACGCAACCTTCTTTATTTCGAAGAAATTGCATTTGGACTATGTTCCTACTGAGAAAAAGGTCGTGACGGATTCGAAATGGTTAGGCGTCATCGTCGAGCAAGTGTTATCGAATGCGGTGAAATATACGCCTGAAGATGGAACGATTCGTATTCTTTTTGAAGGCGATACGTTAACGATTGAAGATACGGGAATCGGGATTGCCCCTTACGATATTAAACGAATTTTTGAACGTGGATTTAGTGGCTATAATGGTCGTGTGAACCACCAATCAACAGGACTAGGGCTCTACTTATCTTCAGAGATTGCCAAACGATTAGGCGTTACGCTTAGTGTAGACTCGACTGTTGGAGAAGGGACAACGGTTCATATTCAGATTCCGTCTGAAGTGATACAAGTGAAAGATTAATGGAAAGCGAGGGGGAACCCTCGCTTTTTTGTGTGATAAAAAGAGTATTTTTGCTAAAAAAGTTAACGATGACACGCCCGGATGTGTTATAATTGTAAAGATAACAATATCGTTTGAGATAGGAGAATGACAATGGCAGTAGATCAATTAGAATTAGTCGTCATTACAGGTATGAGTGGGGCAGGGAAAACTGTTGCAATGCAAAGTTTCGAAGACATGGGATATTTCTGTGTCGATAATATGCCACCAAGTCTTCTACCAAAATTTTGGGAATTAGTAAAAGAATCAGGAAAAATTACAAAAATTGCGCTCGTAATCGACTTACGTTCACGCGCATTCTTTGATGAAATCATGTCCGCTATTGCTGGCCTTGATAACACATCATTTATTACAACAAAAATTTTATTCTTAGAAGCGAGCGATGATGCGCTTGTTTCTCGTTACAAAGAAACAAGAAGAACGCACCCTCTAGCAAGTGATGGTCGTATTTACGATGGGATTATTTCTGAACGTCGCTTGTTACAAGATATTAAGACACGCGCGCAAAAAGTGATTGATACAACAAATCTTTCACCACGTAAATTACGTGAAGAAATCATGCAAGCTTTCTCTACAGGCAACGAAGGAATTTTCACAGTCCAAGTGATGTCATTTGGATTTAAATACGGACTTCCAATCGATGCGGATGTCGTGATGGATGTTCGTTTCTTACCAAATCCACATTATATCCCTGAATTACGTCCGCTAACGGGATTAGATGAGCCAGTGTATGATTACGTTATGAGTCAACCTGAAGCGAAGACGTTCTATCATAAATTGATGGACTTACTCGACTTCTCAATCCCAGGCTACAAAAAAGAAGGAAAATCTAGCGTGACGATTGCCATCGGATGTACAGGCGGTCAACACCGTTCTGTAGCTTTTGCGGAACGTATCGGGCGCGAATTATTATCAGACTCTTACAACGTGACAATCTCTCATCGTGACAAAGACCGTCGTAAAGAAGGGAATGGACGCTCATGATGTTTGAGGTAACACCGAATCCTCCAAGAAAGAAAGGCCCTAAAATCACTGTTATTGGTGGAGGTACAGGACTTCCAGTACTACTGAGAAATCTGCGTAAGAGAGATGTGGATGTGACTGCGATTGTAACGGTTGCCGATGATGGTGGAAGTTCAGGAATCATTCGAGATTATATGAACGTTGTGCCACCAGGAGATATTCGAAACTGTATGATTGCTCTTTCTCCGATGAACGCTTTACAAAAAGAAATTTTCCAATATCGTTTTAATTCCGATGATCAATTCTTCGCCGGACATGCGATTGGGAACTTAATTATTGCGGCCTTAACAGAGATGCGTGGAAATATTTTCGATGCGATTCGTCTCCTAAGCCGTATGATGGCGGTGGAAGGACATGTGTATCCTGCCGCTGAAGAGCCATTATTACTACGCGCGGAATTCCAAGATGGAACGATTGTGGACGGGGAAGCGGAACTTGTGAAATATCGCAAGAAGATTAAGAAAGTTTCCGTGCATTGCTACGACGAAAATCGTAAGCTTGATGAAAGCCGTACGCCAACAGCTGCGCGTGAAGTCATCAATGCGATTATGGAAGCCGATATGGTTGTACTAGGACCTGGTAGTCTTTATACGAGTATCTTGCCAAACTTAATGATTAGCGATATCGGTCAAGCGGTTTGCGAAACGAAAGCGGAAGTGGTGTACATTTGTAACATCATGACGCAACGTGGTGAAACGGAACACTTTACCGATGCAGATCATGTGAGAGTGTTGCATGAACATTTAGGAACGCAGTTTATCGACACCGTTCTCGTGAATACTGAGGCAGTGCCAGAAGAGTACTTAAACCAACAAAAGAACGAAGAGTATCTTTACCAAGTGAAGTACGACTTCCAAGGATTGCGCGACGAGGGATGCCGAGTAGTGTCGTCTGACTTTATTAAATTACGTGAAAAAGGCGTATACCATGATGGTGAAAAAGTTATCGACGAATTATTCCGTCTCTTACAAAGTGCACGAATTGAATAATAACGAATGAAATAGGAGCCAAGACTTCCTCTTGGCTCCTTCAACATGACTAGAAGAGAAAGGAGGAGGCCTGTGTCCTTACTATCATTTGCTGCAGAGACAAAACAAGAACTAACGCAACTAGAAGTGCAATATGACTATTCAAAATATGAACTAGCGGCGCTGATTCGAATGAATGGGGCGGTTGGAATTTTGAATCGTCAATTGATTTTAAATATCCAAACAGAAAATGCTGCGATTGCCAGACGCATTTATGTGCTCTTGAAGAAGTATTATCAAGTGGAAAGTGAACTCTTGGTTCGCCGTAAGATGAAACTGAAGAAGAACAATGTGTATATTGTACGTTTGAAACACGGAACGGAAGAAATTCTGGAAGACTTGAATATCAAGTCGAGCGGCTTATTTAATATGCGCGTTCCGGAAAATGTTCGTGAAGACGAAGAGAAGATGCGTGCCTACCTTCGTGGGGCGTTTCTGGCTGGTGGTTCGATTAATGATCCGAAAACAAGCCGTTATCACTTAGAGATTTATTCGATTTACGAAGAGCACAACGACGATATTTGTCAGATGATGAATGCGTTTGGATTGAACGCCAGAACGATTGAGCGTCGTAAGGGGTATATCACGTACTTGAAAGAAGCCGAGAAAATCGCAGACTTCCTTGCCGTGATTCATGCTTCCAAAGCGATGCTGCATTTTGAAGATATCCGAATCATTCGCGATATGCGAAATACGGCGAATCGTTTAGTGAACTGCGAGAATGCCAATATTAATAAAGTGGTGAACGCAGCCACTCGTCAAATCGAAGAGATTCAATATATCGAAGATACGGTGGGACTGGATGCCTTGCCGGATAAATTATCGGATATTGCAAAAATCCGTTTAGAGAATCCAGAAATTAGTTTGAAAGAATTGGGCGAAATGTTACCTTCTGGGCCTATCTCAAAATCAGGGGTTAACCACAGACTGCGTAAGATTTCTGAATTTTCTCAAAAATTAAGAGAAGAAGGAAAAGCCAATTAGAGGAAGTGTGGCGTAGCTTACTATAGAAAAAACTATAGGAGGTTCGTCTTATGAACTTAGTATCTTTAATTGGTCGTGTTGTCAAAGAGGTAGAGGTGCAACAACTTCAACCTTCCGGAAAGAGTGTGTTTAATAATACCATCGCGGTGCAAAATGTGTACCGTAACAGCGATGATTCCTATCATTCACACTTTATCCAAGTGGTCGCTTGGGGCAGAATTGCGGAGCGTATCGGCAAGTTTGTCAAAAAAGGGGACCGCATTGGCGTGGAAGGACGACTCAACACTCGTCGCTACACTAACAAGAATCATCAAGAAGTGTATGTGACCGAAGTGGTGATTGAGGAAGTGTACTTCTTAGAGAGAAAACACGAAACAGAAGAGAACGGAGCGAGTCCTTTTGAAGATCCGCAAAGTTTGTTTGTGGAATAGTGAAAGGAGAGAAATTCCTTCACTAGAATGGTTAAAATGAAGGAGTTTTTCGAGTGATTATATTTATTAATGGGATAGCTATTGTTGTCGGAGCGCTTGCGGGTGTATTTTTACGTCATATTATTTCAGAGCGCTTCGCACAACATATCATGCAAGGGTTAGCGCTATGTGTGTTCTTAGTCGGAATTAAAGGCGCGATTCAAATCCCAAATAGCTTGATTATGATTTTATCGCTTGTATGCGGTGGGGTTGTCGGAGAAGGGCTTCAAATGGAGGAGCGAGTACGCAAGTTCTCAGACTGGCTTCAGGAGAAGGCTTCAAAAGGTAAAGAAAACAATTTAAATATCGGCGAAGGGTTCGTTGCGGCAGTGATGATTTTCTGCGTGGGAGCTCTTGCCACAATGGGATCTATCCAGCTAGGAATTACAGGAGACCCAACGTTACTTCAAACAAAGTCAGTACTTGACGGGATTACTTCAATTTTCCTTGCGGCAACGGAAGGGATTGGAGTAGGGCTTTCTGCTGTGGCGGTCATTGCGTATGAGTTAATTTTAGTGGGCTTATCACAAATCGTTGCCCCTCATTTAAATGATGTGGTAACCCTATCGATGTCGGCAGTGGGGTCCGTACTTTTAGTCGGTTTAGCAATGAACTTACTAGGCATTACGAATATTAAGGTGTTGAATTTCTTGCCAGCCATCTTTATGCCGATTTTACTTGTACCGCTATTTGCGTTATTTTAATAGTTGAAGACAATGAAAAACACCGTTCCAAGAAATTTTCTTGGAACGGTGTTTTGTTGTTTTATTAGTTGTTTTCTGCTTCTAATTTTTCGAAAGCATCGTGTAAGATTGATTTCAATGTGTTCGCAGATAAGTCCATTTTCTCTTGTTCAGAGTCAGCTAGAGGGATTTCGATGATTTGACGAATTCCTTCACGTCCGATAACGGCTGGAGCTCCGATGAAAATATCGTTTTGTCCGTATTGACCCTCAAGGTATACCGATAATGGGAAGATAGCTTGTTCGTTGTTTAAGATGGCTTTTGTAATACGCGCTAGAGTAGCACCGATACCGTAGTAAGTAGCACCTTTTTTAGCGATGATTTCATAAGCCGCGTCACGTACTTGGAAGAATACTTCAACTAATTTTTCTTCATCAACGTGTGGATTTTGACGAACCCATTCGTAGATTTGTAAACCGCCGACGTTTGTATGTGACCAAACTGGGAATTCAGTGTCTCCGTGTTCACCCATGATATATCCGTGAACGTTACGTGCGTCAACGCCAACTAATTCAGCGATTGTTTGACGGAAACGAGCACTGTCCAAAGAAGTACCAGATCCGATAACGCGTTCTTTTGGAAGTCCTGAGAATTTCCAAGTTGCGTAAGTTAAGATATCTACTGGGTTAGACGCCATTAAGAAGATTCCGTTGAATCCGCTAGCCATAATAGAGTCTACGATGTTTTTCAAGATTTTTAAGTTTTTAGATACTAAGTCCAAGCGAGTTTCGCCAGGTTTTTGAGCAGCTCCTGCTGTGATACATACGATATCTGCGTCGTGGCAGTCTTCGTATTTCGCTGCATAAATCTTTTTAGGGGCATTGAAAGCTAAGGCATGTGATAAGTCTAACGCATCGCCTTCTGTTTTCTCGAAATTGATGTCGATAATTCCTAGTTCTTCTGCTATCCCTTGTAATACAAGTGCGTATGCGTAACTAGAACCAACGGCACCGTCACCGACTAAAATTACTTTATTACCATGTTTTTGAGATTTTTCCATATTCATACCTCCTAAAAAATTAGTGATGGAATATCCATAAACAAGTATAGCACGATTTTTTTAAAATTGATTTTCATAAGTCCCCTTTTATGACAAATAATACATAAAAAACACAATTTCGTAAAAATGTGAATTAATAACGGGACGGTGTAGGGGTATGGTATAATAGCAAAATAGAAGAAAAAAGAATAGGTGAAAGTATGAAATTAGTCGTTGGTCTAGGGAATCCTGGAGCAAAGTATAAAGGGACAAGACATAATGTCGGGTTCATGACAATGGATGAAGTTGCCTATCAAGAGAAGTTTGATTTTGATAAGGCGCTTTTTGATGCAGTATTTGCGCAAGTGCAAATCGGTGGCGAAAAAGTCATCTTCATGAAGCCGTTGACATTTATGAACTTATCGGGTGAAGCGATTCGTCCGCTGATGAATTATTTTAAAATTGGAATCGAAGACTTGCTTGTGGTTTATGATGATATGGATCTGCCGGTTGGAAAGATTCGTCTTCGTCAAAAAGGCAGCGCCGGAGGACATAACGGAATCAAGAGTATTATTTCGTGCCTTGGTACGAGCGAGTTTAACCGTATTAAGGTTGGGGTTGGTCGTCCAAAAGATGGGCGTACGGTCGTAGGACATGTGCTCAACCGTTTTGAAAAAGAGGAAGAAGAGGACATTATTTTTGCCGTGCAAAAGAGTGTCGATGCGATTCGTTCGTGGATTGAAACGGATGATTTCGTCAAAACAATGAATCAATTTAATTAATCCATAGGAAAGAGATGCTGCAAAATTTTTTTGCGGTCTCTTTTTGTCGTTGGAAAAAGGAGAAAATTATGCAATTATTGCACCAAACAATTAGTAAACTGAAAGGATTTAAAGAGTGGTTCGATACGCTTACTCTACACGAGAGTCAACTCGTGCTAGGCCTGAGTGGATCTGTAAAACACTTGGCCGAGTCATGCGCGTTTGAGAAATTGGACAAGCAATTAGTGATTGTGACGCCAACGCTTTTACAAGCAACGCAAACCTACGAAGAGTTATCAGAGTGGTATGACGATGAGGTTGTACATCTCTTCCCTGTAGAAGAGTCGCTTGCGGCGGACTTCTCAGTGGTGTCACCAGATGTGGTGAGCCAACGCATTCGCACGCTCGATTTCTTAAGTCGTGGTGAAAAAGGGATCGTTATCGTGCCGCTATCTGGGATTCAAAAGCTCTTAGTGCCAGCAGCGGTATGGAAGAAGAGCTCGATTGAACTCGCGATGGGGTCTGAAATTGAATCGATGGATGCCTTCGTGGAACAGTTAGTGGAATTAGGATATCGCCGTGAAAATATGGTGGCGACTCCTGGTGAATTTGCGCTTCGTGGAAGTATTGTCGATATTTATCCATTAGACCAAGAATATCCACTACGTCTGGATTTCTTTGATACAGAAGTGGACTCGATTCGTGCGTTTAATGCGGAGACGCAACGTTCGATGGATGTGATTAATGAAGTGCGCATTTTACCAGCCACAGATTTGCCACTTCAAAAGGAAGCGGTCTGGAAGGCACAAGCCAAAATCCACGCGCTCTATGAAAAGGACGTTAAGGTGGCCCAAAGTCCAGAACGAAAAGACCAAGTTAAAAATATCCAGCAAGCCATCGATGCGCAATTAGAAAATGGGGAAATTCCATCGAACTTAACGTATTTCTTGGAATGTATTTATCCAGAGAAGACAAGCTTATTAGATTATGTTTCTAAAGATGCGTACCTCATTATTGATGATTACGCTCGTTTTATTGAAAAGAGTAAAACTTTAGAAGAAGAGGCAGGCTATTGGAAGACGCACCATATCGAAACGGGTGCGATTGCGTCTGGATTGTCGCTTGTTCAAGATGGACGAAAAGTGTTAAAAGAAAGTCCGCTCTCGAGAACGTATTTAGCCATTTTCCAAAAAGGGCTCGGAAGACTCGCGCTTGATGCGATTCATCCGATTACAACACGCACGATGACGCAGTTCTTCTCGCAAATGCCAATGGTGAAAGTTGAGGCAGACCGCTGGAAGAAACAAGGTGCGACGGTTATCGTCTTAGTCGATGACGCCAAACGCGCACAAAAGGTCGAACAAACCTTTGCCGATTTTGGCATTAAGAGTGTGATTTCAAACGGGACCGTGCTAGAAGGGCAACTTCAAATCATGGTCGGCAAGATGCACAATGGATTTGAGCTGCCAGAAGATAAATTTGCCATCTTAACAGAACGCGAATTATTCAATAAACTCACAAAACGCGCTCCGCGAAATCAAAAGATCTCGAACGCAGAACGTTTGAAGAGCTATACCGAATTAGCTGTTGGAGACTATGTGGTTCACGTGAATCACGGGGTCGGTGTGTACCAAGGGATGGAGACTCTCGAAATCGGCGGTATCCACCAAGACTACATGTCGATTCACTACCAAGATGGCGGAAATCTATTCGTTCCGGTGACTCAAATAAAGCTCGTTCAAAAATATGTGTCGTCGGATGCCAAAGTTCCAAAACTCAATAAATTGGGTGGTACGGAATGGGCGAAGACGAAACGTAAAGTAACGGCTAAGATTGAAGATATCGCTGATGAACTCATCGAATTATATGCCAAACGTGACGCCGAAAAAGGATATGCGTTTAGCCGCGATACGGTGGAACAACAAGAATTCGAACAAGCCTTCCCATACACAGAAACGCAAGACCAACTGCGAAGTGTTGCGGAAATTAAGGAAGATATGCAAAAGGATAAACCGATGGACCGTCTACTTGTCGGGGACGTTGGATACGGGAAGACGGAAGTAGCTATGCGTGCAGTCTTCAAGGCAGTCATGGATGGAAAACAAGCGGCTGTTCTCGTGCCAACAACGATTCTTGCCGAGCAACATTATGAGAATTTCGTACAACGCTTCTCGGATTATCCATTTACCATCGGACTATTAAGTCGTTTCCGTAGTAAAAAAGAACAAGAGGAAACGATTGAGAAACTTCGTAAAGGAGCTGTCGATATCGTTATCGGAACTCACCGTCTGCTTTCAAAAGACGTACAGTTTTTAGACTTAGGACTCCTCATTGTCGACGAAGAACAACGCTTTGGAGTGAAGCATAAGGAACGTTTGAAACAATTGAAATCGCAAGTGGATGTATTGACGCTAACGGCAACACCAATTCCAAGAACGTTGCATATGTCCATGCTTGGAGTGCGTGATTTATCCGTTATCGAGACACCACCAGCAAACCGTTATCCGGTTCAAACTTTCGTAATGGAACAAAACCCGATGACGATTCGTGACGGCATCGAACGTGAAATGGCTCGTGGCGGACAAGTCTTCTATTTATATAATCGCGTCGAAACAATTGAGAAGAAGGCGGACGAACTTAGAGCGCTTGTTCCAGGATGTCGTGTGGGTGTGATTCACGGTCAAATGAGTGAGACGACGCTAGAGAATATTCTCTACCAATTTATTGAAGGGGAATACGATGTGTTAGTGACGACCACGATTATCGAAACCGGGGTGGATATTCCAAACGTCAATACCCTCTTTATTGAAAATGCCGATCGTATGGGGCTTTCGCAGTTGTATCAATTGCGTGGACGTGTTGGGCGTACAAACCGTATTGCCTATGCGTACCTTATGTATCAACCCGATAAAGTCTTAACCGAAGTCAGCGAGAAGCGTCTGCAAGCGATGCGTGACTTTACAGAACTAGGCTCTGGATTCAAGATTGCCATGCGTGATTTATCGATTCGTGGGGCAGGGAATCTACTTGGAAAACAACAGCACGGATTTATCGATTCGGTCGGATTCGACTTATATTCTCAATTGTTAAGCGAAGCCGTATTGAAGAAACAAGGTAAAGAAGTGAAGTCGGACGAAGAAACCGTCGAAATCGACTTACAGATTGATGCCTATATTCCAGCAAGCTATATTCAAGACGAACGTCAAAAAATCGAGATGTATAAACGCATTCGCTCGATTGATAGTGTGGAAGCTTATGAAGAATTGCTCGATGACTTTATCGACCGCTTCGGTGACTTCCCGGATGAAGTCAGCGCGTTAGCAGAGGTTGGACTGATTAAGCATTACGCCAACGAGATTGACGTCGTATCGATTAAACGGAAAGACAATTCGGTGACGATCACGATTGCGCCGCCAAGTGCGACTCGCTTGCAAGGGGTGCCTGTCTTTGAGGCGCTTGGTCCAGTGAAATTACCAGCGCAAGTAGCCAACAAAGGCGAAAGTCTTCAGATTTTATTAAATATTACGCAAAAGCCTGTTGACTTATGGCTCGAGCAAGTTAAACTGTTTGTAAAAACATGCGGGGAAATTTTAGCCCGCGATGAGGAAAAACATGAAGAAGATAAATAGTAAAGGGATGATGCAAGGGGCGATTGCGCTCTCGATTGCCGCGTTTATTGCTAAGATTTTAAGCGCGGTGTACCGAGTTCCTTTCCAAAATATGGTGGGCAACACCGGGTTTTATGTATATCAGCAGGTGTATCCTATCTATGGAATCGGCATGACCTTTGCATTGACGGGATTTCCGGTATTCGTGTCCAATGTAGTCGCGGAATACTTGGAGTCGACACATTTAAAGAAATTATTGAAGCAGCTATTTGTTATCGCGAGCCTCGTTGGAGTGGGGATTTTTGCCTTCCTCCATTTGGGGGCTGGAATGATTGCGCACTGGATGGGTGACGTTGAACTCTTGCCAGTCGTCCAAAGTGTTTCATGGATGTTTCTATTGATGCCGTTTCTGGTTATCACAAGGGGTTATTTCCAAGGGAGCTTCCGGATGATGCCGACTGCCATCTCCCAAGTAGTGGAGCAGGTCGTTCGTGTTGCGGTAATTCTCTTTGTGGCGAGTCTATTTGGCAGTACCATTTCAGACTATTACACGATGGGCACATGGGCGATGTCGAGTGCGACGATTGCGGCAGTGTTTGCCATTCTCGTGATGTTGTATTATGTAGTTAAAGAAACGAAAGATTCGCTCGATGGCTTGACGATTACGTCAGTAGAAATAGAAGTGCCAACATTTGGGCATCTCTTTAAACGCTTTGCCTTTGAAGGGGGAACGATTTGCCTACTCAGTTCAATTTTAGTCTTGTTCCAATTGGTGGATTCGTTCTCTGTGTATAATGTGTTAACAGACCAAGGGGTGCTTCCAGAAGTGGCAAAGGACCTCAAGGGGATTTACGACCGAGGACAGCCGCTTGTGCAATTAGGAATGGTGGTCGGAATCGGATTTTCATCCAGTTATATGCCGATGTTGTCGCGTGCCTTTAAGAAAGGTCACGACTTAGAATTTAAGAGACTATCTGCGTCACTTCTTCGCATGACGATGACGTTCTCGGTAGTCGCAACGATGGGGATGATTGCGATCTTGCCATGGTTAAATACCGCACTCTTTGGAGATGCGAAGGGGCAGGCAGTACTCCTTGTTTATGTCACGAGTATTTTCTTTGCATCTGTGATTATGTCGCTACACGGCATTTTCCAAAGTCAGCATCAATATCCAAAAACGCTACTGGCACTCACAGCAGGGCTCGTAGTAAAGGCAAGTACGAACTACTTATTCGTTGCGATGTTTGGAACGCTTGGAGCCAGCCTTGCGACAGCGTTAGGGCTTTGTGTCATGATGGGTGTGATGATGGCTTTTGCAAAAGACATTATGACAAGTGTCTTACGTGACGGGAATTTTATGCAGCTGCTTACATGCATTGCGCTTGGCATGACGGTCATTGTTTCGGTATTATCATACGGAGCATGGCATTTTGCAGGGCTGCAAGATTCAAGAACGATGGCCTTTGTCTTTTCAATCGTCTTTGCCTTTATAGGAGTTGGAATTTTCCTGGCAGGAACGATGAAATGGAATTTATTCACCAAACGCGAATGGGTACTAATTCCAAAAGGAAAGACTTTATTACGTAATTTTAGTAGAAAAGAGGAAAACGATGAGACTCGATAAATTTTTAAAAGTATCACGATTAATCAAACGCCGTACGGTTGCTAAAGAAGTAGCCGACAAGGGACGTGTGTTTATCAATGATAAAGTGGCGAAATCTTCAACAGACGTAAAAGTCGGAGATAAAATCGCGATTCAATTCGGGAACAAACATGTCTTAGTACAGGTTGAAGCGTTGATGGATTCAACGAGAAAAGAAGACGCTAAGGAAATGTTCACGATTCTTGAAGAGAAGCTGATTAAAGAAGAGCCTTTAGAATTATAATGAATGGGAGAATACGGCAAGTTTGTCGTATTCTTTTTTTTATGTAGAAATCTATCCGTTTTGAATGCGTTTTCTGTTGACAAAAAAATAAAAAGAGAGTAATATAAATAGTACTTTTTTAAAAGAAATAAGGAGGGAAAACCGTGGATTTAAATGCAATTAATTTTTTTCAACCATTTAATGCAATGATGGAATTACGTCACTTTTTGGCGATTTTAATTTCATGTATTTGTGGACTTGCCATCGGTTACGAACGTACCTCCAGAAATAAACAAGCAGGGGTTAAAACCCACATGATTGTGGCGCTCACTTCTTGCTTAATGATGATTATTTCAAAAGAAGCCTTCCTTGATACACCGCATTACGATACAGCGCGTGTGGCTGCTCAAGTAGTCAGCGGTATCAGCTTTATCGGTGGGGGAATCATCTTCATGCGTGAAAAACGCGTGAGTGGACTGACCACCGCTTCAGGAATTTGGGCCACAGCCGGAATTGGACTAGCGATTGGCGGAGGATTCTGGTTCTTCGGTTCTGTCTGCGCCGCAATTATAGTTATCGTCCAAAAGTTGGCATACCAACCTCTTTTACAAGGGAAGCAACGCCAAGTAAATATTTACTGTGAAATTCCAGACCCAACCATCGTGCAGTCAATTTATAATTACTGCCACTTCGAAGACTATCAATCGATTCAAGTCGAAGCTCGCGAACTCGATGGCGAAAAATATGAGCTCGTGATTCGCATTCATAATGACGAAGAAATCATTATCGAGAACTTGAAAAACTACATTCGCGAAACGGAAAATCAAGTGGTCATTAAACGCGTGAAACTCCGTACCGAAGATGTTAACTAAAAAATAAAGATATACAACAAATGATTCCGCTTATCCTAAAGGATGTCTTCATAATAACTGTAATGTTGCACCGGTTCGAGCCTTATGTCTCTCACCTTCGAAGCTTCAAACGCGGAGTAAGGTACAAGCCCTACTCCGCGTAATTCACATTCGATGCGTAACACATTACTGTTATTATAGAATCCGTTAGTCTTTGCGGAATCATTTTTTGTCTTTAGATTTTTTCGACGGGGTTAATTTTTGACAAAAAAAGGGAGTTCAAAATAAGTTTACAAAAATTTATAAAAAATCTTAGTGTAACCATGGACGATGAGCGTCATTCTTGTTATACTCAGTTTGTATAAGTAAAAAAGGAGACAATTAAGGTGACGAAAGAAACACAACAAAGAAATTCGAATGTAATTTCAATGAACAACAAGTTAAAACAGAAAAAACCTTCTACTCCCGTTTTCAAGAGTCACTCACTATTGACTAAACTGATTTTAGTCGGTGTGATTGCCATTTCGGGATCAATGATTGTCGGGATTGGGAACCAATTTAGCCAAGCAAATCAATTAGATCAAAAAATTGCACAAGCAAAGGCTGAAAAAGAAGTTGCTGAAAAGCAAAAAGAATCGTTAACACAGCAAGTGGAACTTCTTCAAAGCGATGAATATATCGCGAAGTTAGCACGTAGTGAATATTATTTAAGCAAAACTGGAGAAATCATCTTCAGTACGCCAAATGACACTGCAGAGCATAAAGCACAACAAGCAAAAGAAGAAGTCGAACAAGGGGAAACTGTTGTTAAGGTGACGACTCAAAACCGTTAGGCAATGAATCTTTTTGATACGTCAAGCGTGTATCGAAAAGGGAATAATGAAGGAGGAACGCTTTTTATATGTCAATAGAAGTAGGAAACGTAATCCCTGGTAAAGTTACTGGAATTACAAATTTTGGAGTTTTTGTGGATTTAGGAGATCGTAAGACAGGTCTTGTTCACATCAGCGAGGTGTCTGATTCATACATTCAAGATATCAAAGAAGTTTTAAAAGTTGGAGACGAGGTTAAAGTGAAAGTCATGACGATTGCGGATGATGGCAAAATTAGCCTTTCAATTCGTCGTGCCGTTAATAAACCAAAAGAAGATTCAGCGGACAAACCACGTGCAAAGAAACCTTTCACACCGCGTAATGACTCTCAAGACTTTAAGAAAAATCACTCTGCTAGCAGAACTTCAGCTCCATACGAAAAGAAATCTCCTTCGCAAGCAAAAGCAACAGATTTCGATTCTCTAATGAGTTCCTTCTTGAAAGACTCTGAAGACCGTTTAACTTCATTGAAACGTAACACTGAAGGGAAACGTGGGGGCCGTGGCGGTCGCCGTTCATAATGAAACCATCAATCTCTTCTGGTGAAAACTGGAGGAGATTTTTTTGACAGAAAGGAGAGGCTAATGCAACATCAATTAACAGCGTTTTTTAGAAGAAATGTAGAAAACTATACTGAGAAAAAATATGTGCTTGCCGTATCCGGGGGCGTCGATTCGATGGTTCTTTTGAATGCGATGATCACTCTTTTTGGAGACGATGCCAAAGATCGACTCGTAGTGGCCCATGTAAATTATGGTCTGAGAGCCCAAGCAGAAGACGAGGAACAACTAGTTCATCGTTTTTGCAAGCTTCATCAAATTTCAATCGAGACAAGGCATTGGCACGAAGTAGAGGGAGAGACGACTTCTGAGAAATCGTTGCGTGATTTCAGGTATGATTTCTTCCGCGAGGTGACAAAAAAGCATGAAGCTGACTATTTAGTATTGGCGCATCACCAAGATGACCAATTGGAGACTGTTTTAATGAAATGGTCACGTGGAAGTACGCTGGAAGGTCTTTCTGGGATGAAGGAAAAACGTTACGTAAAAGAGTTGAACATTTTACGCCCGTTCTTATCTTATGAGAAAAAAGAACTCTATCAAGAAGCTAAGAAATATGACGTTCCTTATTTAGAAGATGAATCGAATGAATCAGATGACTATACAAGAAACAGATATCGTCATCATGTCATCCCATTTTTAAAAGAGGAAAATCCAAATGTCGGAAGCCACTTCCAAAAGAGTGCGCAGATGATTGCGGATGCTGTAGCGTGCTTGATGCCCATCCTAGAAGAAAAACAAGAACAGCTTTTCCAAAGAGGGAAGAAGAAAGTCACATTCCATCGGGAAGCCTTCCTCAAAGAACCAATCGAAATGCAACGACTACTCTTGCAACAAGTACTGATGCAAATGGATACGACGATTTCTGTGGTGCAGATGGAGCAAATCTTAGAAAAGGTTGGTTCCGACAAGGCACAACTCACGCTGGACCTCCCAAATGGCTGGAAGTTCAAGAAGCGTTACGAGGAATGTTCGTTTGAAAAGGGACGTCAAAAAGTCGTTCCAAATATCGAATATGTATTGGAAAAACCGGAAGATACCTTAATTCGTCCAAACGAAGATGAACAAATCTTGCTCACTACAGGAAAGACAGCTTCCGAGTTTACCATTCCTGTCTATCCAAAGGACTTCCCGCTGACGATTCGTCATGCAAAACCAGGAGACATAATCGCGCTAGATGCAGGTGAAACCAAGCATCAAAAACTCTCAAGATGGTTTATCAATTCGAAGATTCCACTAGAAGAACGCAAGGAAATATGGGTGTTGGAGGACGCCTCGAAAAAAATTCGCGCAATTTTGGGATATCGCTATGCTCAACCGTTGTTCTTTGAAGAGGAAACTGGTAAAATGATTCTATCTTACGAAAACAAAACGAGGTGCACACATGTTAAAAAATGATATGTCAGAAATTTTAGTATCAGAAGAACAATTACAAGAAACAATCAAGAAATTAGGTGCTACGTTAGCGGAAGATTATCGCGGTAAAGATCCGTTAGTCATTTGTATTCTTAAGGGTGCTATTTTCTTTATGGCAGATTTAGTTCGCGCAATGGACTGCAACTTAGAAATTGATTTCATGGATGTATCTAGTTATGGAAATGAATTTGAATCAAGCGGCGAAGTACGTATCTTAAAAGACCTAGGTCAAAGTGTTAAAGATCGTCACGTGATTATTGTGGAAGATATTATCGATACAGGCCGTACTTTAAAACACGTGGTTGAATTATTAAAACACCGCCAAGCAGCAAGTGTAAAAGTGGTGACTTTATTAGACAAACCAGAACGTCGTGAAGAAGCCATCGAAGCAGATTACGTTGGGGTTCAAGTTCCTAATAAATTTGTTGTAGGATACGGATTAGACTTCAAACAATTCTACCGCAACTTACCATGTATCGGTGTTTTAAAACCAGAATTCTATGAAGATTAAGAAAGAGTTAAACTATTCGTCAATAAAAGTCAAATATGTTATGATAGAACGGTAGTGAAGTAAACTATCGTTCTTCTTTTATAAGAAGATGGGGAGGCAAAATGAATAATAATAACAATCGATCAATATTCAGATCTAGCTTACTATATATCTTGATTTTCGGTGCTATTGTCATTTTTGTTGGAATGTTTAATGGGGATCAAAAAGGTCCTACAGCGGATATTTCATACACAGAATTTATGCAAAGTCTGAAAAGTGGCGAAATCAAAGATATTAAGATGCAATATTCGAATTCTGTATATACCATTACTGGGGAATATACAAATCCGAAAGAGCAAACAACAGAAGAAGCTAAAAACCAAAATGGCTTATCTATTTTTGATAACCGTACAACAAAGAGCACAAACTTCAAAACAACGGTCTTACCAAACGACTCAACGATTAAAGAAATCAATGAAGCGGCTCAAGCTAAAAATACAAAGGTTGAAACTTTACCAGAAAGTTCAACAGGCGTATGGATTTCTGTATTATTACAAGTCATATTACCACTTGGCATATTAGGGTTCTTACTCTATACAATGTTTATGAGCCAAGGTGGCCAAGGCGGACGTAACAATCCAATGAACTTCGGTAAGAGCCGTGCAACAAATCAGAAGAAACAAAACGTAAAAGTACGCTTCTCTGATGTAGCCGGTGCTGAAGAAGAAAAACAAGAGCTTGTGGAAGTAGTTGAATTCTTAAAAGACCCACGTAAATTTACAGCGCTTGGTGCTCGTATTCCTGCAGGGGTACTTCTTGAGGGCCCTCCAGGGACAGGTAAAACCCTTCTTGCGAAAGCCGTTGCCGGTGAAGCAAACGTACCATTCTTCTCGATTTCAGGTTCTGAATTCGTAGAAATGTTCGTAGGGGTTGGGGCAAGCCGTGTTCGTGACTTATTCGAAAACGCGAAGAAAAACGCTCCAGCAATTATCTTTATCGACGAAATCGATGCAGTTGGTCGTCAACGTGGTGCCGGAATGGGCGGCGGACACGACGAACGTGAACAAACATTAAACCAATTACTAGTTGAAATGGACGGGTTCGAAGGAACTGAGGGAATCATCGTGATTGCCGCAACAAACCGTTCAGACGTACTTGACCCAGCCTTACTTCGTCCAGGACGTTTTGACCGTCAAATCTTAGTAGGTCGTCCAGACGTGAAAGGCCGTGAAGCGATTCTGAAAGTACACGCTCGTAACAAGAAACTTGCAAAAGACGTGGACTTAAAAGTAATTGCGCAACAAACTCCAGGATTCTCTGGGGCTGAACTTGAAAACTTATTAAACGAAGCAGCTTTAGTAGCGGCTCGTCGTGATAAAACTGCTATCGACGCATTAGACGTGGATGAAGCACATGACCGTGTGATTGCTGGTCCGGCTAAGAGAGACCGTGCAATCAGCAAGAAAGAACGCGAAATGGTGGCTTACCACGAAGCAGGTCATACAATTGTTGGTATGGTCTTAAGCGATGCGCGTGTGGTTCATAAAGTAACGATTGTCCCTCGTGGACGCGCTGGCGGATATGCGATTATGCTTCCAAAAGAAGATCGTTTCTTAATGACAAAAGAAGAATTGTTTGAACAAGTAGTTGGACTTCTTGGTGGTCGTGCTGCTGAAGAATTTATCTTTGGTGTGAAGACTACAGGAGCCTCTAACGACTTTGAACAAGCAACAGGTATCGTTCGTAGCATGATTACAGAGTACGGAATGGTGGACGAATTAGGAACTGTTCAATACGAAGGAAATCATCAAGTATTTATCGGACGTGACTATGGTCAAACAAAAGGTTACTCAGATCAAGTGGCCTTTGAAATCGACAATGCAGTACGTCGTATCATGAAAGAAGCGCATGAAAAAGCACTTCAAATTCTTGAAGAACATAAAGACCAATTAGAATTAATTGCTCAAAAACTTCTAGAATTAGAAACATTAGACGAACGTACAATTAAATCACTTTTCGAAACAGGTGAAATGCCAGCTCCAATCGCGGAAGATGAATATCCTAGCGAAACAGAAGCGGCAAGTTTTGAAGAAACGAAAAAAGCCTTAGCAAAACGCGATGCGGAACAAGCTGAAGGCAAAGAGGTTCCAGAAGAACATGAAGAAGTCGAAGTAGCAGATGTTACTGAGGCTCCAAGCGAATTTGAAGGACCAACAGAAAACGAATAACACAAAGGGTAGGAGAGCTGAGGCTGTTGTCACAGCTCTTTTCCTTTAAAAAAGGAGAGACAAATGGCAGATTCATTATTAAAAGTATTAGCGTTCAATGATGAGGTCAAAGCTGTTGCTATGGTTGCCACAGATGCAATCGCCGAAGCGCAACGCAGACACGACACTTGGAGTTCTGCAACAGCAGCACTTGGTCGTACAATCATCGGAACACAATTATTAGCAAGTAGCTTAAAAGGCGACGAACGCATCACGGTTCAAGTGAACGGGGATGGCCCTGGTGGGAAAATTATGGCCGATGCGAATGGTCGTGGGGAAATGCGTGGTTATATCACAAATCCTCATGTAAGCCTTGAGTTAAACGACAAAGGAAAATTAGATGTCCGTGGTGTTGTTGGAACAAACGGAACGATTACGGTCATCAAAGACTTAAACATGAGAGAACCATTCTCTGGTCAAGTACCAATCGTGGATGGAGAACTCGGAATGGACTTCACGTATTACTTAGCAGTCTCTGAACAAATTAATGGGGCTGTCGGGGTGTCGGTTCTTGTGAATCCAGACGAAACTGTTCGTGCAGCAGGTGGATTTATGATTCAATTATTACCAGGGGCAAGCGAAGCGACGATTTCAGAAATCGAACGTCGTATTAGCGAAATTCCAATGGTTTCAAAATTGATTGACCAACAAGAACAACCACGCGATATTTTAAATCGATTATTAGGTTCGGAAAATATTCGTGAGTTAGAAGAAATGCCTGTGAAATTCCATTGTGGCTGCACGCGTGAACGTTTCAGCGCAGGGTTAATGTCGATTGGCGTAGATGACTTACAACACTTGATTGACGAAGACCACGGCGCAGAAGTTGTGTGTCATTTCTGTGGTGAAAAATATCATTTCGACGAAGCAGAATTACAAGGCTTAATCGATGAAATTAAAGCGAAACGCGAAGAGGCAGACGCTTAATCATTAAGGTGTAAGAGAGTGAGAAGAGGGGATTCCATTTCTTCTCACTCTTTTTGTGTTTTCAGCTGTTAAAGCTAT
Source organism: Streptococcus sp. 263_SSPC (assembly GCF_001071995.1). GTDB lineage: Bacteria > Bacillota > Bacilli > Lactobacillales > Aerococcaceae > Granulicatella. The sequence continues at coordinate 26,741 of NZ_JVNU01000021.1, read as the reverse complement.
ACAAATAAAGAAAAACTTAGTATAATACATACATAATACAGACGAGGTGTATAGATGTGTAAACGAATTTTTGCTCGAATGAAAGGTTATTTATTGTTATTTGCAGGGAGCATCGTACTCTTGGCAATAGCTCTAATGCTTGATTTTAAAACGTTTGAACAATTTAATTTTTACCAAGATGTCGATGTTTGGACACATCCAATCCTCTTATTCCAACTAGCGATGGTCGCAATCGTTCTCCTGATGCTAGGGCAAGTCATCGGATTATCGGTGAAATATTATTTCGCATTTAAGAAATTAGATGCGCTCTTCCCGAATAACGAATGGGAACAAATAGATTTTAAAGAAAAAGCAGACTATGTCGATGAAAAATTCGAAGCGATGATCGTAAAAGAAGTACTCATCTTTTACGGAAGTCATTTTACAGTGATTCCGCTAAAAGAATTAAAAGAAATTCATCTATACCGTACGAGTACAGGTCGCCGTGTGTATTATGGAATCAAGTTTATGTTTAAGACAAGAAGACGTTCCTTTGTTCCAAATACGTATGGAAAGACGCTAGAAGAAAAGTATCGTCTCGTTCGAAAAGTGAATTACTTCGTCCCAGTTAAGATTAGGGACGATTGGAAAAATAGCAATAGAAAGTAGGAAATAAAGGTGCATAAAGGGTACGTGCGAAGAACAATCTTTCTCTGGGGTTCCGCTCTAATTTGGATTCTGTTAGGGATTTTCTTTTTCTCTGGAACCGTGAAAGGATACATAGGAGGAGAGTCGCTCTATAAGGCAGGAGATATTTATCATTTGAATGATGCAGGAACTTCTGTTGCGATTCGGGTGTTGGATATAGACTCAGAGGCCCTCACTTACGATGGAAAAGAATATTACTTAGTGAAGCATGAAAATGGGGTTACGCCGCTTCAAGCATCTGCCAAAGACATTCAACAATTACTCGACTTGAAGAAAGAGAATCCAGAGGGCTGGGAGCCTTTAAAAGAAGCCAATATTTATTTAAATGTTCGTGTAACGCCAGCAGTGACAAAAGGACGTAGAGGAAGTACTACCGTTCATATACCAGCAGTATTGCTGGAAGACTTTGCGACCCAATATAAGAAGGGAACTCTCTTACCGGTCGGGGACTCTCTACCGCTGGACTTCCTTCATTATTTAACTTTGACATCATTTATAAATCGATTGTTGGAGACGGGGTTTACACTTTTTGTATTTCTATTAGCGTTAGTCTCCTTCTACATTGCGTATAGACGAGTGCGTACATCGAGGGAAGAATACGAGGTGTTTGATAAAGAGTTTCCGCTATACGCCCAAAATATGAAGGCTTTACCAATGGATGCGGATTTTATTGATCCTAAGCTAAAAGTACTAGTGAAGGACCACAAGTTCGTTTGCTATAATAACGATTTTAGAGTGATTAAGCTGCGGGAAGTACGAAATGTTGAAGTTCGTCGCCAAAAGGTAAAAAGCAGTGTCACTTATGCCATTGATATTGCATTTGGCGGGAATAAGAAAGTCACCATTCAATTGAAGAATCGTCCAGAAAACGTTCGCCAATTAGTGGAGTATTTGAATGAAAAAGAAGGGACCAAAATATCGATACCGTTTCAATGGTAATGGGTATGCGGTTTAATGAAGATGAGTCAAAAAATTCAATAGAAAGCAGGGGTCAAAATGCATAAAGGGTATGGAAGAAGAACAGGTCCGATATGGGTTGTAGTAGCGATAATGGCTGTAGTGATGGTGATTATAGCACGTGCTGGGTTCAAATCGTTTCAGAGCGCAGAAGACTTATACAAAGCCAATGAAGTTTACTACGTAACAGATAAGGGTTCGTCAGTAGCGATTAAGGTAATGGATATTGACCCAGAACCGCTAGTGTTAAATGGACACAACTATTATTTGGTGAAACATGAGCGAGGTGTTGCGGTTTTCGAGGCAAAATCAGATGAATTGAGCAATGTTTTAGAAGCAAAGAAAGCTGCCGGAAACGCAGAGAATGCACTCGAAGCATCTAATCTTTATTTGAGTGTGCGTGTAACGCCAGAGCAAAGAAAAGGGAAAGGGTCAAACGTCAAGGTGAATGTGACGCCTGAGATGAAAGATGCTTTTTACAAGAAATATAAAGAGAGCCCGCTGTATTCAGAAAATACTAAGACGAAAATCGATGAATCCAGAATCTTGAAGTTGACCACTTCTCAAGATCAATGGGGAGATTTGGCATTAACGTTTGTCATGCTTGCAATCGTTCTTGGACTTATTGGGTTCCAAATTTATCAAACGCGTCGCTTGAAGGCGCAATATGCACGTTTTGATGCGTACTTCCCTGATTATGCGAACAATATGAAGCAGTTATTGGATGATGCAGAATATGTCGATCCGAAACTCAAAATCCTTGTGATGGAAGGGATTCTTGTGAGCTACGACATTAACTTTACTGTCATCGACTTATCAGAAGTCAGCAAGTCTTACCTCGTATTTGAGAACAGACGAAAAGGCGGCATGAGGGTTCATTTACGGTTTGAATATGCAAATAAGAAATACGACTCGATTCTCTTTAGAAGACAATTATTACGTCTCAAAGATCTTGTGGAATATTTAAACGAAGAATACAACTTAGGATTGAAAGTGGATTTTAGACTCTTAGGATAATTAACGGAGAGTAAGATGAACAAAAAGATATTTGTTAGGACACTATTTGACTGGTGTATCGTTATTGTTTTATCGGTTGTTTGCTATTTTGATATACAACCAGCGATTCATATGAATACGAACCCTGAAAAATTGTATCAGCAAGGCTATGTCTATAAGGCAGAGAATAGTAATGATGTATTAGCGATAAAAGTGTTGGATATTGACCCTAACCCGATTGAAAGAAAGAATAATACTTATTATTTAGTCAAACATGAATATGGTGTCACAGCGATGAAGGTCGTCATTAAGGAAAGCGTAAATAAACTACTTGAGGTGAAAGAAGTACTTGCTCCTCAAGAAAATCCTTTAGAATCTTCTGACTTTTACCTTCATGTACAGGTGCTTCCTGAAATTCGCAGGAGAAAGAAAAGCTCAGATATCGTCATTATTAGCAAAGAATTTAAGGATATCATTCAAGAGAGATTTAATCAAAGCGACCTTTCAAAAGGAGGGGCTACTGTCGATACGACGCATCTTCTTGATTTGATGGACGACAGAGGGGTAGCTCATTTTCTCGTGGGACCTGTATTGGAGGGGCTTGTAGCATTGTTTTTCTTCATCAATACAATCAGAAGGATTTTCTATTTACGTAGACAGTTTAAACTCTTTAATACATTATTTCCAGATTATGCGAATCAACCAGAGCGATTAGTGAAAGATGCAGACTATGGGGCCCCCTCGCTACGAATGTTAGTTCACCAAGATATTCTCGTACTATACGGTTCGGAGTTTCAAGTTGTTTCGGTAAAAAGTATTGATCAAATTAAATTGTTTAGAACACGAAGGAAAGGACATTTTCGTTATAAGGTGAAGCTGTTCTTCCATTCGGGATCTTCTTTGCAATTAGATGTCAATAGTGATGTGATTGAAGCGCAATATCGTTTCTTTGAATATTTAGCTACTCTTGCTCCAATAGAGATAGTAGATGAGTGGGAACAGAATTTTGAATAAGAAGGTGGAATAGTTTTGCATAAAGGGATTTTAAGGCGAACATGGGGGATGTGGATTCTTACCGTCCTGTTAGGATTAACAGTGGCAATAGTGGGAGTTCTAGTGTCGCTTGGTTTTATGAGTGGACGTGAATTATACGAACAGAAAGTCATTTATAAAATGGAAACTGATGCATCGTCCACTTCGATTAAAGTGTTAGATATTGACCCAAGCCCGCTAGAGATAGACGATGAAACATATTATTTAGTGAAACACAATTATGGAGTATCGTTTCTAAGAACAGATGCTTCTGAAATTAAACAAATTCTAGAGTTTAAAGAGGCACTTTCTGAGAAAACGAACGCACTCGCCTCATCAGACTTCTACTTGAATATACGTGTAGTTGATGAGAAGGAGAAACGTGGGAAATCCAGCGTTCAAACGAATATTACACCAGAAATGAAGGAAGCCTTTGAAGAGAAATTCAAGCTTAGCCCACTTTCGGTGCAGGCGACTCTCGATAAATTGGACCTAAAGCATTTTTTAACCATTACGGATAGTGCAGCAAGGTTTGTCGACATCGCGATGTTTATCGTAGCTGTTGTGTTTTTTGTCATTGTATTCGGCTGGCAAATCATTCGCGTTCGTCGCATCAAAAAACATTATGCTCGTTTTGATGAGATTTTTCCTGACTATAAAGATAATATGAAACGGTTATTAGATGATGCAGAGTATCTTGATGATAAACTTTGCGTGCTTGTCAAAGATGGAATTTTAGTTTCTTTTGGGACTGAGTTTAAGGTCGTCGACTTAGAAGAAGCAGTCAGCGCGTCCGTTTTTCGTCAAAAATCAAAATGGGGTGCAAAGTTCAATTTTACATTCTTCTATGAGGGTCGTAAGAAAGAAGAAGTCCCTCTTGGTGATTTACAGGACAATGTCGTTGATCTAGTCCATTATTTGAGAGAAGTTTGCTCATATAATGTTTATATTCAATTTTAAAAAAATAAATATTTTTTATGGTACACAAAACAGTCTACAATTTATTTGTAGGCTGTTTTTCTTTGCAGAAACCTTTTGGTACTGCGGTTTTTGTGAGGTCAGTGGAACATATAGTTCATAAAAAACACATTAAAAAGTTAACGAATGTTAACCACAAAACAAGGCGAAACTTCATTATTTAGTGATACAATGAACATATCAAATCAAAGGACGTGATCTAATGGATTTCACAGGTAAAGTTGCCATTGTCACTGGTGGGGCAAATGGTATTGGTAAAGAAATCGTTCGCGGTATCGTTAACGGCGGCGGTTTTGTAGTCATTGCAGATATTAATGAAGCTGCAGCAAACAAAACAGTTGAAGAGTTCGGACCAGAACATACAAGCTTCAAATACATGGATTTAGGAAATCATGAATCTATCGTAAAAAGCATGAATGAAATTTTAGCAGAACGCAAAGTAGACATCTTAGTGAACTGCGCTGGGGTTATTAGTGCAAAACCTTTCGACCAATTAACATACGAAGAATGGGAAAGAACTATCCGCATCAACCTTTCAGGATGCTTCTCAACAATTAGCACAATTTTCCCACACTTTATCGAAAACAAAGGTGGACGTATCGTAAACGTATCTTCGGTTGCCGCTAAACTTGGTGGTGGACTTTTAGGTACTGCTGCTTATGCTTCTTCTAAAGCTGGTTTAAATGGTTTAACAAAAGCCGTTGCTAAAGAAGGCGGTAAATACAATATCGCATGTAACGCTGTATGTCCTTCATTCACTCGTACAGATATGACAACAGTTTTATCAGAAGATAAAGAAAAGAGCCAAAAAGTTATCAGCATGATCCCTCTTGGACGTCGTGCAGAACCAGTTGAAATCGCTCAAATGATTCTCTTCTTCGCAAGCGACCTTGCAAGCTTCGTTACAGGGGAAATCGGTGACTGCGATGGCGGTATCACATTAGATGGCTGATTTTAGCTAGAGTCTTATTCCAAATCAGAGAAGGATTGTGAACAGTATGAAAAAGATTAAAATTCCTGGGGATACAATCATTATTCCAATGTTTATTGGATGTGTGATCAATACGTTTTTCCCTCAAATATTACAAATTGGTGGATTTACCACTCCAATCGTGAAAGGTGCTGGACCACTTGTTGGGGCATTCCTCTTCATTATCGGGGGTACCATTTCTCTTAAAAACACACCAAAAGCCGTTGGACGTGGGGCAGCGATTATTTTAGCGAAAATTGCGGTATCTGTAGTCTTAGGGTTATTGGTTGCGAAAGTATTCAATGACAACTTCCTCGGACTTAGCGCCGTTGCTGTTATCGGTGCCATTTCAGTAGCCAATAACGCAATGTATGCGGGTATTGTAGATGTATACGGGGATGAAATCGATGCTGGTGCCGTTGGGATTACAACACTGAGCGTTGGACCAATGGTAACAATGGCCGTATTAAGTAGTGCAGGTCTTGCAAACATCTCGATTTGGAACTTAGTCGGAACTGTATTGCCACTTGTGTTAGGGATTGCGTTAGGGAATGCCTTCCCATACATGAAGAAAGTTCTTTCAAACGGGATTACAGCCATCATTATCGTCGTTGGTTTCTGTTTAGGGGCTAACATGAGCTTTGGCCAAATCCTTGAAGGTGGTCTACCTGGTATTTTACTAGGTGTAATCACTACAGCTGTCGGTGGTATTGCATCTATTACCGCAGACCGCTTAACAGGTGGTAACGGGGTTGCCGGTGCTGCCATCTCAAGTACAGCAGCCAGCGCTATCGCTACACCAGCTGCACTTTCAGCAGTGGATGCTTCATTCAAAGGAATCGAAGCAACAGCAACGACTCAAATTACAGCTTCAGTAATCGTAACAGCAATCTTAACTCCAATCTTAACAGCGTATATTGCTAAGAAATTCGGAAACAAAAAAGAAGCTGAGGCACAAGAAGCTTAATCGAATTTAAAAGTGAAACCACCTTGGAATTTTCCGAGGTGTTTTTTTGTCTTACCTTGAGTGTAACAATTATGTTACGTAACAAAAATGTTACATCAAAAAGTTAAGTTGTATCAAAAATGATACGTATCAAAATTGATACAAAAAGAGTAGAGTGTATCATGCATGATACGTATCACACATGATACATCTCTAGCAGGTCTTCCGATAGGAATTCAAAATATAAAAAGAGCCTCAAAAACTGAATGGAAATCTTTTGACTTCTAAAGATTGCAATAAAGTATCTGAGACTCTTTTCTTATTATTTTTTACAATGAATTACGCTTCACCGAAAATGCCTGTTGAAAGGTAACGTTCACCTGTATCAGGTAGGAGAACTACAACAGATTTGCCTTTTCCTAAGCGTTTTGCCACACGTAAAGCGGCAGTGACAGCAGCTCCAGAAGAGATACCAGCAAGGATACCTTCTTTAGCAGCTAAGTTTTTCGCAGTTTCAATCGCATCGTCACTTGAAACAAGTTCAAAACCGTCGATAACTTCGCGGTCGATAATGCTTGGTTCAAAACCAGCAGAGATTCCTTGGATGCGATGTTTTCCTTTTTGACCTTTAGAAATAAATGGGGCTTCTTCAGGTTCAACCCCGATGATTTCTACGTCTTTGTTTACTTCTTTTAACGCACGACCAACACCTGTAATCGTACCACCAGTACCGATACCACTGATGTAAGCATCTGGAGTTTTTCCGTCGAAGGCTTTAATAATTTCTTGCCCAGTTGTTTGATAGTGGATGGCTGGGTTTGCTTCGTTGTCGAATTGACGTGCCCAGAAGTAGCCAGGTTGTGCAGCGAGTTCTTCAGCTTTCGCAACGGCAGCGCCGAATCCATCCGCAGCAGGCGTTAATAATACTTCTGTACCGTATGCTTTCATTAATTGACGGCGTTCGATAGACATTGATTCAGGCATGATAGTAATGACCTTATATCCTTTGGCAGCACCGATTAACGAAAGTCCTACCCCTGTATTTCCACTTGTTGCTTCGATGATTGTGTCGCCAGGTTTGAGCGAGCCATCTTTCTCAGCTGTTTCGATGATGTTTAAAGCGATACGATCTTTGACAGATCCACCGGCGTTAAACGACTCGACTTTTACATATACATCTGCAGAATCGTCTGAAACTAAACGACGTAGTTTCACAAGGGGAGTGTTCCCGATTAATTCTGTGATCGTTTCTACTGATTTGACCATAAATGATCCCTCCATAAAGTTAGACTGGGCAACTTTAAGGGTTGCTTGTTACCATTGTAACGGGGATTGATACTGGGTACAATACTTTTGTTTCAAAAAAACAGAAAAAAGCCTAGAAAAATCAAATCAGGTGTGATACACTATCTGCTAGCAAGGGCTTTTAAACTCATCCAGAGAGGTGAGAAAGGCTAAGATCAAGTTTATTAGACTAGCCCTACGCTTAAAAAACATAGGGCTTTTTGTGTGCACAAAAACGCCCGGAAAAGAGGGTAAAATGGAGTTACAAACTTCAAAAGTCGATCTGTTGTTAGATGTGGATCAAAAGCCGGAGCTCGTGCCTGGGCTGTTCTTGAGTTTGCAGCACGTGTTTGCGATGTTTGGGGCCACTGTTTTAGTGCCGTTAATATTGGGGATGCCAGTATCGGTTGCTTTATTTGCGTCAGGATTAGGAACGCTAATCTATATGGTTGCGACGCAGTTTAAAGTACCTGTTTACTTGGGATCCTCTTTTGCTTTTATTACGGCCATGCAATTTGCGATGGCACAAATGGAAGGGAAACCAGACGCTGCGCAAACAGGGGTTGTATTAGTTGGACTACTCTATGTGGTTGTGGCCTTATTTGTTAAATTCTTAGGAACGAATTGGATTAATCGACTCTTACCACCAATCGTCATTGGACCAATGATTATCGTCATCGGTCTAGGTCTTGCCAATAGCGCGGTAAAGAATGCCGGATTTGTTAAAGATGGAGACTGGAAAGCGATGGTTGTCGCAGTCGTAACCTTCCTCATCACAGCATTTATTAATACAAAAGCAAAAGGCTTCTTGAAAATCATTCCATTCCTATTCGGGATTATCGGTGGATATATCGTAGCCATCTTCTTTGGACTCGTGGATTTCACAAAAGTCATCGACGCCCAATGGATTGCGTTACCGGAATTATACTTACCATTCGATACGAACGGATTCTTCCATCAAAATAACTTATACTTCGGACCTGAAACTTGGGCGATTCTACCAGTTGCGGTCGTAACGATTGCCGAACATATCGGGGACCATACCGTATTAAGTGAAATCTGCGGGCGTCAATTCTTGAAAGACCCAGGCTTACACCGTACGCTGATCGGGGACGGGGTCGCAACAGCCGTATCTGCCTTCCTTGGAGGACCTGCCAATACGACTTACGGTGAAAATACAGGGGTTGTAGGGTTAACGCGTATCGCATCTGTATCGGTCATTCGTAACGCTGCATTGATTGCGATTGGATTCAGCTTCTTTGGTAAATTCACAGCGCTCATCCGTACGATTCCTAATGCAGTACTTGGTGGAATGGCGATTCTCTTATACGGGGTGATTGCTTCAAATGGTTTGAAAGTGTTAATCGAAAAACAAGTAGACTTTAGACAAGTACGCAACCTCATTATCGCAAGCTCGATGTTAGTGCTTGGACTTGGTTCGGCAGTGCTTGAAGTGGGACCTATCACTTTATCAGGGACAGCGCTTTGTGCGATTGCCGGAATCGTATTAAACTTAATCCTGCCACACGAAAAAACTGAAGAAAAATAAATAACGTTAGCGAACTTAAAGGACGTCAGAGAAATCTCTGGCGTCTTTTTTATGTAGGTTGAAAAGAGCGTAAGTATATAAAAAATCATATAAAAGAATATTATCTAAGTTATTCGGAAAATGTCTTAAATACTGTAATTTTGATTAGAATCAAGCGCCTAAATTACTTGCACCTAGGAGTATATAATTTTATATTATATAAGGAATATAATTATCTATATAAATTATATTATATACACATAGAAGTTTTTAACCGTTTGAGGGCTGAAGCTTCAACTAATATTTGCCGATTGTAGGAGGAGCTTTATGCTTACTGAAAAACGTAGAAGAATCATTTTGGACTTATTAGAAAATGAAGATACAGTACACCTAAGAGACTTAATGGAGGCGCTGGGTGCTTCTGAATCGACGGTTCGTCGTGACCTTTCTATATTAGAAGAGGAAGGAACATTGATTCGTGTGCATGGCGGTGCTAAACGCGTCTATTCAAAAGAGTATGAACCAACCACAAAAGAAAAGGAACGTTCAAACCGACGTGAGAAGGAATGCATCGGTCGCTATGCGGCTTCTCTTGTGACAAAAGGCGAAACAATCTACATGGATGCTGGAACGACAACACTTCGCATGATTCCACATTTAGAAGGAAAAGACGTCACAGTTATTACAAACGGCGTGCAACAAGCACATCTATTAGCAGATTACGGCATTAAAACAGTGCTTCTTGGCGGACAAGTTAAAACTGAAACGAGTGCTGTGATAGGAGTACTTGCGCAAAATCAATTACGTGAGTATTTCTTCAAGAAAGCGTTCCTTGGAATGAACGGGGTCGATTTAAGCTATGGATATACGACTCCAGACGAAGAGGAAGCAACGATTAAAAAAATCGCGATTAGCAAGAGTAATCAGGCATATGTATTGGCCGATTCGAGCAAATTTGCTAAAGTAAGTCTCTGTAAGGTTGCAGATTTTCATCAAGTAACCATGGTCACAAACACTACGAAGGAGCAAGCCGACTTACGTTACCGTATGGCAGGAAGCATTCGTCTTGTTGAAATGGACGCATAATAAAGGAGAGATAGCATGATTTACACGATTACGTTTAATCCAGCGATTGACCTTGTTGTTAAAGTTCCAAATTGTGAACTTGGCACATTAAACCGTTCTGTTGAAGAAAACTACGTGGCAGGTGGAAAGGGCATTAATATGTCTGTCATCTTGAAACGTTTAGGCTTCGACAATACAGCAACAGGTTTTCTAGCAGGTTTCTCAGGAAACTTCATTAAAGAAGCGTTGCAAGCAGAAGGAATTCATACGAACTTCATCGAAATCGATGGTGTTACACGTATTAATTTGAAACTAAAGAGTACCGAAGAGACAGAAATCAACGCAAATGGCCCAGTGGTGAAAGCCGAAGATTTTGCTCGTTTAGTGCAGTACTTCGAAGAAAACTTGCAAGACGGCGACGTGGTATTCTTAGCCGGAAATGCTGGTAACGGAATGGATCATTCTGCGTACACAACGGTTGCAAAACTGTGCGATGAAAAAGGCGTTAAATTAGTATTAGACACTACAAAAGATTTATTAACGAAATGTCTTCCATATCACCCATTCATTATCAAACCAAACCATCATGAGTTAGGTGAGATTTTTGGGGTGACAATCGAGACAGTAGAGCAGATTGTAGATTATGCGAAAAAACTCCAAGAAATGGGTGCACGTAATGTGTTAATTTCTCGCGGAGGAGATGGCGCGATGCTCATCACTGAAACTGGAGAAGTGTATACATCCAACGTTCCTAAAGGGATTCTTGTGAACTCAGTTGGTGCAGGGGATTCCATGCTTTCAGGCTTTATGGCGAAATTTATCGAAACAGAAGATTACGCAGCAAGCTTGAAACAAGGAGCCGCTACAGGAAGCGCGACAGCCTTCTCTGTAGGAATTGCCGAAAAAACATTTATCGAAGAATTATTACCACAAGTAGTGGTTAAAAAACTGTAAGAGTGCACGAGGAGTAATTCCTTTTGTAGTCGCTCATCCGATAGTATTTATTACGATTTGGATTTTCGGTGATGTTATCGGTGAGTTATGATTAAACGTGACACTTTCTAAAAAGGACAAAGCTAAATAAAGAGATTTGAATTTCGGCTCCTAGGGTTTTCCTAGGAGTCTTTTTGTATAGACTTAGAATATCAAGTTTATTGTTAGAGTTTTAGAGTTGCAAAAAAAGAACTACAGTAGTATATTGAGAACAGTTAAATATGTGAAAAGTACAAAGGGGTGCCATTTTGGCTGAGATGTTGTTACAAACCCTTGAACCTGTTACGTTAGTACGTGCGTAGGAATTGTATTTGATTTCGAAGTTTTAGACGGAGTCTCTTTGTGTTTTTCAATAAACGAAGGAGGCTCTTTTTTCATGAAGAGAAATGTTTTAGTATGGGTAGAAGTTGCAATTATTGCAGCGTTGTCAATGGCAATGTCCTCTATTCCGGACATTGTTGGGTGGTTTACACCGTCGTGGGGAGCAATTGTTCTTGTTATTTTTTCACTACGCCGCGGCTTGACACCAGGTTTAGCAGCAGGTTTGCTATGGGGATTACTCCACTTTGCAGTAGGTAAAGTGTCATTCTTGTCTGTTGAACAAGTACTCATCGAATATGTCATTGCATTTGCAGTGATGGGACTTGCAGGACTTCTATATGGTCCGTTCCAAAAAGCATTAAAAGCTGAAAAATATACAAGTGCGATTACGTTAGCTTGTACTGCAGCTTTTGTGGGAGTAGGCGTTCGCTACTTCTTCCACTATATTGCCGGGGTTATTTTCTGGGGTAAATACGCACCAGAAGGAATGAGCCCATGGTTATATTCTCTCACTGTTAACGGAACAGCAGCACTCGGAACTTTCATTGTGGTAGTGATTGCGTGTGTGGCGCTGATTCGTCAGAAAAAAATTTGGATAGCTCACTAGGGAAATTGTGCTTTCCGAGTCCTGGTTTAACCTGAAACCAGGGCTCTTTTTGTTTGGAAAAAATAAAGGGTAAAGCACTTCGTGCGCTTTGGATGTCTCTGTAGTAGAAATAATAGCTGCAACGGGTTGAGCCTGAGGTCTCAACTCCTACCAAGCTTCAAACTGACACTAGGAATAAATTCCAAGTGTCAGTAATTCACATTGGTTGCACTCGCTATTATCACTACAACAGAATCCAAAGGCACTCGTGCTTTACCAATAGAGCCCTAGTCTCGGTTAAACCATTTTAAGGGGCGGGCGAAGAAGAAAAGTGTGTGCCGTTCATTGAAGGCACTTGTTATTCTTACTCTTTTTCAGTAAAGGGACCTGGTTTTGGTTAAACCAATTTCTCTAGGAGCTAAGAGTGGAAAAAAGAGGGTGCGGGGACGGAGAGAGCGTTTGACAGGAGGTCATTTCAATAGTAAAGTAAACGGTGAAAGAGGTGTTGGTATGGTTACAGAATGCGAAAAAATGAATGTGTCTCATGAGATTTGGATGATGATTATGAAAATCTACAATGAGAACTTGAAAACTTTTTCGATGTCATTAAAAGAAGTGGGGTTGAATCCAACTCATTTTGAAGTGTTACATCTGATTTTCCGAAATCAAACGATGGATCAAAAGACGATTGCGCAAACGTTGAATTTGACGCAGGGAAATATTACGCATTGCATTCGTCATTTAGACAAGTTGGAATTAATTGCGATTGAAAAAGACTGGAAGACAAAACACATTTCATTAACAGAAAAAGGGAAGAAGTTGCTCGATGATTTAATTCCAGCGCAACATCAAATGATGGAACATACATTGCGTGGATTGGACTGCAACCAAAAGCAACAATTGCGTGAGCTGCTCGTCGCATTTGCAAACACATGTAAGAAGTCGGTTTAAGTAAATTTTAAGTACGAAACGTATACTGAAGAAAAAAGAAGAGGTACGACTATGAGAATTTTAGTGGCAGAAGATGAAATTGATTTAGCAGAAGCGCTAAAAATGATGCTAGAAATGCAAAAGTATAGCGTGGAAGTGGTTCATGATGGAGCAGACGCGCTATTTTATGCCGAATCAACACCGTATGATTTAATCTTGCTGGATGTGATGATGCCGAAAAAATCAGGAATCGAAGTAGTACGTGAATTGCGTGCAGGTGGAAATACAACGCCAGTGCTGATGTTAACGGCCAAAAGCCAATTAGAAGATAAGGTAACAGGTCTTGAAGAAGGAGCAGACGATTATTTAACGAAGCCGTTCGAGGCGCCTGAATTATTAGCGCGTGTGAAATCATTGCTTCGTCGTCCAAATGTCTTCGTAGCGTCTGTGATGAATATCGGAAATATCGAGCTTAACCGCGATAAGTTCACAATGGAATCAGCGAGTGGACAAGTGTTGCTGAACAACAAAGAGTTCCAATTGATGGAATACTTTATGATGAATAGCAATCAAGTATTATCGACGGATTTAATTATGGAAAAAGTATGGGGACTCGACTCAGATGCGGAGATTAACGTGGTGTGGGTGAATATTTCATCACTGCGTAAGAAATTAGCGAGCATCGATGCGAACGTGACAATTAAATCTGCACGTGGCTTGGGCTATCAATTGATGGTCGAAGCGTAATCTTTATGATTTTAGAAAAGAAGAGGAGTTTGCATGTTTAAACAACTTCAAAAAAGCTTTGTAAAAAGTGCCATGCTGTCGTTTACGGCAGTGCTGCTTGCTGTGCTGGTGGCGGTAAACATCGTGAACTATCGTCAAACTGTCGATCAAGTAGACAGACTTACAACAATGCTTGTCAATAATGATGGAACTTTCCCGGATGCACCGGATGATAAAGGTCCTAAAGAACATCCTGAACATGGAATGCCAAAAGGGATGGAGTTTCGCAAAGATGACCAGATGGCAACACGTTATGCAGTCGTAAGAGTCGCAAATGACACAGTCCAATCTGTCGACCGAACTCACTTAGTATCGCTCGATGAAGAAGCGCTAAAAGAGTTAGGGCTACGCATTGCTCAAGGAACAGCCACAAAAGGATGGGAAGGAAGCCTTCGCTATCAAGTGGCTAAGACGGATGCTGGAACAATGGTTGTCCTTGTGGATGCCAATAGAGAAACGCAACAAGTATCGAGACTAATGATGGTAACGGGGGCTGTCTTTGTTCTCTGTCTAGCAGTGGTGTATGTGCTTGTTCGTCTCGCATCCAAACGCGCGATTCGTCCGTTTGTCGAAAACGTAGAGCGCCAGCAACAATTTATCGCCAATGCCAGTCACGAGATTAAGACACCGTTAGCGGTCCTTTCAGCCAATACGGATTTACTCGCGATGATGGGCACGGAAGCGAAATTTGTCGATAGTAATAAACGCCAAATTAAGCGTCTGAACTCTCTTGTAGAACAGATGTTAATCCTTTCTAGATATGATGAAGGAGAAGCGGCTGCGACAAAAGAGGAAGTCGATTTAGTAGCTGTTACGAAAACGATCGTTGAAGAAATCTTACCAGTCTTAAACGAAAAAGGACTCCAGGTAGAATTTACTGGAGAGGCGCAAACGATTGTTACAACGAATAAGAGTGCGATGACGGAATTGATTCGAATCTTGCTCGATAACGCGATGAAGTATACAGTCGGCGAACCGGTAATTACCGTTGAGGCGAAACGCAATCAATTGGCCATTGGAAATGAAACAGAGCCGATGACCAAAGAACAGGTGAGTCAGATTTTCGATCGCTTCTACCGAGTAGATAGTTCGAGAAATCGTACGACAGGCGGAAGCGGACTAGGGCTTTCTATCGCGCAGAAGATTGCCGAAACGAACGATGTACAGTTAACAGCAGAACTCACAAGTGAAACTCAAATTCGCTTTGTGATTGCAACAAAATAAATGAAATAAGTTCTTATGTCTTTTCGCTATAATGGTGAACATAAGAACTTTTTTGTGGATTTCATTATATTTTCTTTATGGTATAATAATGTTAATTAAAAAGTTTTATATAGGATGGTAGAAATACAAAGTAAAGGGGAATGACAGATGAAAAAAATATTGATGGCAGTATTATCGGTATTCCTGTTGGTGGGATGTTCAAAACCAAAATCAACAGAATCAACAGAGAATACAACAAAAGCAGAAGTAGCTGAGCAAAAATCAAAGGAATCTTCAGAAAAGAAAGATTCATCAGAGACAACGCAGTCTGAGAATGGGCTTGATGAATATGGATTGCCAATCTTAACAGGGAAAGTAAAAGAACTGCTAAATGATGCAAAACTATTTCCTTTGTTTAATCAAAAAGAGTATGAAACTATTAATATGAGTGGTGCTATTAATGAACTGGAGGACGAGAAAAGAATAACAGACTTTATCGTTAAGACAAAAGTACCTACTAATTATTTGTTGCATGTATATTTTGACGGTAAAATTGATGTTGGAGATGGCTATCTTCGGATAAATACATTCACGCCAACTGATATTATTGAAGATAAAAGTAAAACAACAACTACTGAACAAATTCTTAAATCAGATGTATACGAGATTAGCACGAAACATGTTTTCGATGAAAATCATAAAGTGAGTGATCAACTCGATATTAATATAGAATACCAAATCAGAAAAGATGGTCAAACCTACTTACAGTGGTTAGGGTATGAAAAACTAAATCTTCTAGAAGGAAATTATAAAGGTTATAGATATTTTGTGCATACGGATGCGTTTGATAAAGTGCGAAAATATTCTAGTATTACCGTAGATGTATTTACTGACGATAATCAAATGGTAACTATTTGGTATATATCACCATTTTTCGATTTTGGAAAATTTAACAAAGAGGACTTAACGGTTTTTGCTGAGAAGATCTTTGAATTCGTTGATATTGAAAAGAAATAAACGGATAACTGTCAATAAAAATTAAAAAGAGACGTTGGAATATCATTCCAGCGTCTTTTTTTCGTGCGAAATTATCATATATGGTAATTATCATATATGATAATTTTCTGTTTGAAAAAATTTTTTCGAAAAACTTTTTTGTTTTAAGTTCATTTTAAGTAAGCTCGTTATGATAAAACCATCAACAAATAGTTGATAGGAAGCGAGGGGGACCAAGATGAAAAGAAACAGAATGATTGTTCTATTATCCACGATTACTATTGCAACGACTTTAGTTGCATGCCAAAACACACAAACACAAACACAAGCTGAGGCGACTTCTCAAGTCCAATCACAACAGAGTCCCCCAGCTAAACCTGGAGGAGAAGGATTTGGCGGGAGCGACCAAGTGACACAAGGTGAGGCAGCAACAAACTTAACAACAGATGCAACAGTAACAGGAGAAACTTATGAATCTACCGGAGATGACGAAAATGCACTCCGTGTAACAGGAGCAACAGTCACATTAGACGGCGTAACGGTTAACAAAACAGCCGGAGCAACATCGAACACAGAAAATGGAGACTTCTACGGAATGAACGCAGGATTCTTAGCAACCGATGGAGCAACCGTAACAATTACAAACTCAACCGTAAATACAACAGCACAAAACGGGAACGGGGTGTTCAGTTACGGATCAGGAACGACCGTCAATGTATCTGATACAACAATCACAACAACAAAAGATAATTCAGGTGGTATCCAAACTACTGGTGGCGCTACGATGAACGCAACAAACTTGACGGTAAACACCGCAGGAAATTCATCAGCAGCGATTCGTACAGACCGTGGTGGTGGTACAGTAGTCGTAGACAAAGGAACGTACACTTCAACAGGATACAACTCACCAGCCGTGTACTCTACAGCGAATATCACTGTTAAAAATGCAACATTGAACGCTGAAAACTCAGAAGCACTTGTTATCGAGGGTCAAAACTCTATCACATTAGAAAATACAAACGTAACAGGGAATATGAGTTCAACAGAAGGTAGCTCTTCAGACAACAACGTACACAACGTGATGATTTATCAATCAATGTCAGGAGATGCCGAAAGTGGAACCTCTACTTTCACAATGAAAGGCGGCACTTTAATAGGACGTAACGGAGACCAAATCTACGTAACGAATACACACAGCGTCATCACTTTAGAAGACGTAACGATTACAAATCAAGATTCATCTGGCAGATTATTAGCCATCTTAGGAAATGATGCGACACGTGGCTGGGGTACAGCCGGTGCCAATGGTGGTCAAGTTGATTTAACAACGACGAACCAAACATTAACTGGAACGATTGAGGTGGATACCGTATCTACATTGAACTTCACAATGGGCAAAGGAACAAACTTCACAGGTACCATCAATATCGTAGAAAATGCTGAAGGAGGGACTGCCGTGAACAATAACGCAGTAATCACAGTAGAAGAGGGGGCGACATGGACGTTGACAGGAAATGTCACAATCACATCATTAGAAAACAAAGGTACAATCAACTTTAACGGATATACAATCACTTTAGCGGATGGTACGGTCCTAAAATAAAACTTAACTGAAAGGAGCTAGGCGACAGTCTAGCTCTTTTTTGTGAGGAGAAGTGTGGGAGGATATCGGGCAGGGCAAGGTTTACAATACTTGAAAACTAGAAGAAAGCAGATGATTGTGATAAAATGGCTAAAGAAATAAAATTTTAATAAAGAGGTGCTCACATGGATCAAAACGAGAACAAAAATATGGAATCAGTTGCTGAAAAAGCTACAGAAGTAAAAGACGAAGTAGTTGAAGCAGCAGAAAAAACAGCTGGAGAAGTGAAAGAAGCTGCAGAAACAGTTGTTGAAGATGTAAAAGAAGCAAAAGCTCCTGAAGCAGACGGCGACTTTAAAGAAGTTGTTGAAAACGTAAAAGAACATGCTGAAGAAGCTGGCGAACGTGCAAAAGAAGTTGCTGGCGCTGCTAAAGAAAAAGTTGAAGAAGTAGCAAGCAAAGTGTTCACTGAAGAAAACAAAGCAAAAATTAATGAAGCAACAGAAAAAGCTGTTGATAAAGTTGAAAGCTATAATAAAAATAATTTATTCGAAAAAATCTTCTTCGGGGTATCTATCGCTCTTGCGCTCTTCACACTGTTAGTGTTATTAAATGGACTAGGATTTGCGTTTGGTTCAAACGGCGGAGTGAATACGACAAGTTTACAAGCAGCATATATGGACCTTTCTAATAAAGTGAAGAACTTAAGCTTATACTTTGGTTTATCATTTTTCTTCGCATTAGTAGGTGCAGTATTTACTGGATATTTCTTATTCCAAGCTCGTAAAGAAAACAAAAACTTATGGACTAACGTGAATGTGGCTTCATTAGCAATGGTAGGATCTGTCTTCTTAGGAAACATCTTAGGTGGCGGATTCTTAGATGCTCTTGGAAAATTATCTGATTTCTTTAGCGGAAAATCAAACTCTGCAGTAAGTGCACTTATTTCTGAAGCGTTTGCAAACCCATTAGCAGCGAGCCGTAATGCACAATCATTCGTAGATGGATTACAAACAGGCTCAAAAATTGCAATCTTCTTCTACTTAGTAGCATTTGCAGCATCAGCAGCAACTGTGTACTTCTACTACCAAAAATTATTCCAAAAGAAAGTTCAATAAGCGAGGAAATCAATGAAAAAATTCTTTCAAATCATTTTTGGAATTAGCTTCCTATTTCTATTAGTAGGTTGTAGTTCGCAAGAAACTGCGACTTTTACTCAAAAATCAGGCGATACGGACGTAACTTTAGTTTATACGTATGATAAAAAGACTGATACCGTGACAAAGATTAAAATCGAAACGAATGAGCCTGCTGAACACACTGAGGCTCGTAAGGATAACGAAAAACTCTTTGAAGAGATTAAAGGAATTGATGGAG
This sequence comes from Streptococcus sp. 263_SSPC, assembly GCF_001071995.1. GTDB lineage: Bacteria > Bacillota > Bacilli > Lactobacillales > Aerococcaceae > Granulicatella. The sequence goes on along the minus strand of NZ_JVNU01000021.1, from coordinate 7,524 downwards.
TTGTGACTTCACTGACAGAAAAAGATGGCAAACTTATCTCATCAGCTGAAATCGACTTAACGAAATATAAGTTCTCAAAACTTAAAGAAAGTAACAACTACTTCTTTACAGGTCTTGTTCAAAGTGGTTTCTTAACAGAAGACGGAGATCATGCATCTTTCTCTAAGAGTAAAGAAGTTGCACTAAAACGAGGAATGACAGAACAAACGAAATAATGACATGAAAAGACTTGAACAGTGATTTGTTCAAGTCTTTTTTGAATTAAACTATTAATTATGAGTTACTCTTATTCGCGTTGACAATCATTTTTTTGCTACATATAATGAAATCAAAAAGGAGGAGACTTGCATGAAAAAATTACTTTCAATTTTGATGGGGTTAGGTTTGGTTCTTATTTTAGTGGGTTGTGCTTCACAAGAGACTGCAACTTTCGTTCAAAAATTAGATAACGCAGATTTTTTTGTGACGTATACGTATGATAAAAATAAAGATACCGTGACAAAGATTAAGACCGAATTGAATCAGTCTTCTGAATTCACTATGGCTCGTAAGGAAAACGAAGAACTCTTTAACGAGATTAAGGGGATTGATGGAGTTGTGACTTCGATTACAGAAAAAGATGGCAAAGACATCTTTTCGGTGGAAGTCGACTTAACGAAAATTCAGTTGTCGAAAATTAAAGAAAGCAACAGTGTATTCTTTAAAAGCCTTGTTCAAAGGGGTTTCTTAACAGAAGATGGAGGTAAGGTATCCTTCTCTAAGAGTAAAGAAGCTGTGCTACAACACGGATATACAGAACAAAAGAAATAACGAAATGACTCATGGATAAATTTTCCATGGGTTATTTTTTGTTTTAAGTTCATTTTAAGTTCGCTTCGTATACTAAAACCATCAAGAAAAGAAATCGAGGAGAACGAGATGGAAAATAAAAGACAATGGTTATTAACAACAACGTTATTTATCTCTCTAGGTTTGGCCGCTTGCGGATCGCAAAGCGTATTAAGCCAAGCTGATACCCACACTCAAACAACAACTAAGACATCAACAACTTCAACTACGCAGACTGCTTCTTATTTTGAAGCAAGCGACTTAACAGCAACTTACGACGAAAGTAAGGCTTCAAAAATTTCGCTTCAAGGAACGACAGCTACTGTTTCAGGAGATGGCGTAACGGTGAATGGAAGTACGGTAGAAATTACCGCGTCAGGAACGTATATCGTTGAAGGAACGGCTTCGAAAGTCCAATTGAAAGTGGCAGCAGCTAAGGAAGATGAAGTACAAATCGTCTTCAAGAATGCGACGTTGAAGAATACGGAAGCTCCATTACTCGTCGATTCGGCTAAAAAAGTGATTTTAACATTAGCCGAAGGAACGAAAAATGAAGTGTCCGATGAATCAACGTCAACGGTCAAAGGAGCCATCTACTCAGATAGCGACTTGACAATTAACGGTAAAGGTTCACTAACCGTGAATGGTGCCGCAAGCAATGCGATTAAATCAAAAGATGGCATTCGTATTGTGGATGCGACAGTCACAACAACCGCGAAAAAGCACGGGATTGCAGCCAATGACTTCGTGAACATATCGGGTGCGACATTAAACTTAACTGCCGATGAAGATGGTATCCACTCAGACAATGAGGATGATGTATTGCTAGGAAATGTTTACTTAGTGAATACAACTATCACAGTGAACGCTGGCGACGATGGAATTAACGCTTCGAATACGATGCTGATTGACGAAGGCGCAACTATCGACGTTCAAAAGAGTGAAGAAGGGCTTGAGGCACGCTTAATTCATCAAGTTGGTGGAACGATTACCGTGAAATCTTCTGATGATGGATTGAACGCAAAAGATTGGACGTTAGAATCATCTGATGAGCAAGGCCCAGGTCAACAAACGAAGAAAGTAAAATCTGAAGCCGCAAATGCGAAAAACTTAAATCAAGCAGGCGATGTGAAGATTGTCATCGACGGCGGAACATTAACGGTAGACGCTGAAGGGGACGGCCTTGATGCCAATGGGTCAATTGAAATTAACGGCGGAACAGTCGTTGTCAATGGTCCAACAAGCGGAGCCAACGCAGCTCTTGACTATGACGACAACGCAAAACTAAACGGTGGTACTGTACTCTTTGTCGACAATGGACAAATGACAATGGGATTCGGTAGCGACTCTAGTCAAGCTTTCCTAATGGCAAGTGTTCAAGGAACGGCTGGAACAACTGTTGAAGTAGTCGACTCTTCTGGTAAAACAGTCGCAAGCCTAAAAGCTTCTAAGTCGTTCTCGACAGTATTAATCAGTAGTCCAGATATTAAAGACGGCGAAAAATATACAATTAAAGTCGGATCAAACTCAACAACTGCAACAGCTTCTAAACAAGCAGCTAATATCGGTGGCGGACCTGGACAAGGTGGCCCTGGAGGCGGCGGACAACCAGGTCAAGGAGGCCCAGGAGGACAACCGGGACAAGGTAGTGGCCCTCGTGGCAGATAACACTGATAATAATGTTTAAGAACCGTGAAAGGGGTGAGTCCACCAAAATATGAAGACAAATGATGACATTGAAATGAGCCCAATAATAAGTGAGGTGGAACACTATGGAATAAAGATGATTCAAGAGGGTAAAAGTAATTTAGACGGAAAGGGGTGAGACCACCAAAATACTAAGTCAATGAGACCGTTCAAACAATAGACGACAATCAGGAGTCGATTAAGTAACAAAAGATCTCAAAAATAACAAATACTACAGCACACAAAACCATAAAATGGGGTATTATCTCAGCTACCGAAAGCTTAACTGGGACAATACCCCATTTTTCATGTTATATTATATGACATAAGAGGTAAGGGCAGTTTTGACAAAAGATTCAACCGTTATTTACAATAACCCTATAAAGGAGGAAGACAGATGGGTGAAAAGGAATTACGACGTTCACTAGCCGTCTTTCCAATCGGAACAGTAATGAAGCTGACCGATTTATCTGCACGACAAATTCGATATTATGAAGAACAGCGCTTGGTCATCCCGGAACGTTCTGAGACGAACCGCCGCATGTATTCCTTGAATGATGTCGATCGCTTATTGGAAATTAAAGATTATCTAGCCGAGGGATTAACCATCATGGCAATTCAGAAGATTTTCAATAAGAATACAAATCCCGTAACGAAGGAGAGCGTGAAAGAAGCGCTGACGGATGAGGATGTCCGACGAATCTTCTACGACGAGATTATGCATATTAGCCGCTATTCTGGCGGAGAAAAATGGAACTTATAGGAGGAAGCCAATGATTACACATGAAGAAATTAGAAGACAGGTAGAAGAGAAAGATGTTCGTTACTTACGATTAATCTTCACGGATATTCTAGGAACCATTAAAAACGTGGAAGTGCCAATTACACAATTAGATAAAGTGTTGGCCAACAAAATGATGTTTGACGGTTCTTCAATCGAAGGATTCGTTCGTATCGAAGAAAGTGATATGTACTTATATCCAGACCTTTCAACTTGGGTAGTATTCCCATGGAGCAGCAAACACGGTACCATCGCACGTTTAATCTGTGATGTTTACAAACCAGACGGAACTCCGTTTGCCGGAGACCCTCGTTCAAACTTAAAACGCGTGTTAAACGAAATGAAAGAATTAGGTTTCTCAAACTTCAACTTAGGGCCAGAGCCAGAGTTCTTCTTATTCAAAATGGATGAAAATGGCGAACCAACCCTTGAAGGAAACGACCAAGGAAGTTATTTCGACTTAGCGCCAATCGACCTTGGGGAAGAATGCCGTCGCGAAATCGTTCTTGAATTAGAAAAAATCGGCTTCGATATCGAAGCAAGTCACCACGAAGTAGCGCCAGGTCAACACGAAATTGACTGGAAATACTCAGATGCAGTAGCTGCCTGTGACAACATCCAAACTTTTAAACTTGTTGTAAAAACAATTGCACGTAAACATGGATTACATGCGACATTTATGCCAAAACCAGTATTCGGAATTGCCGGTAGCGGAATGCACTTCAACCTATCATTATTTGATAAAGATGGAAACAATGCGTTCTTTGACGAAAATGGCGACCAACGTCTAAGCGACACTTGCCGTCACTTCATCGCTGGAGTTATGAAACATGCCAAAGCTTTAACTGCCGTATGTAACCCAACCGTAAACTCATACAAACGTTTAGTTCCAGGATATGAAGCGCCTGTATATATTGCATGGTCTGCACGTAACCGTTCACCGCTAATCCGTATTCCAGAATCTCGTGGTATTTCAACTCGTATCGAATTACGTAGCGTGGATCCATCTGCGAACCCATATTTAGCAATGGCTGCGATTTTAACAGCTGGTCTTGAAGGGGTTAAAGAAAAAATGGAAGTTCCTGCAGCTATCGACCGCAACATCTATGCGATGTCTGCTCGCGAACGTAAGGAAGCAGGAATTGATGATTTACCAGGAACATTAAACGAAGCGATTGAATACTTGAAACAAGACGAAACTGTTCAATCAGCACTAGGAAGTCATATCCTAGACAACTTCATCGAAGCAAAACGTTTCGAATGGGCTGCTTACCGTAGCCAAGTTTCACAATGGGAATTAGACCAATACTTGAAACTATTCTAAAAATTAAACGGAGAGTGCACTCGCAAGGTGCGCTCTTTTTCTTTAATAAATAGTAGAAATATTGTTTTTTTATGATGAATGCAATTGAATCTATAAGAATGAAGATATTAGAGTGTTGTGTAAGGAGGGGAGGAGTCTTATTTAGACTTAGTGTGTGTACTTGACAAAGCGGGTTCATTTCCTTATGATGAAATAGATATGGATTTATAGAAAGTAGTGAAAAATATGGCTCAGAAAAAAGCGGCGTTAGCTTGTAGCGTATGTGGTTCAAGAAACTACACGATTACGCTTGGACAAAACCGACGAGTAGAACGTCTTGAAATCAAAAAATTCTGCAAGTATTGCAACAAACAAACACTACATCGCGAAACAAAATAAAAGGAAGAGGAGATTCGAAATGCGTTTTTTATCAAGTGTAATTAAAGAGATGAAAAAAGTTACTTGGCCAACAGGTAAAGAAGTAAACAAATATACAATTACAGTAATTATGACAGTACTTGCTGCATTATGCTTCTTTGCAGTAGTGGACTATGGAGTGCATCAACTCATTACATTCCTTTTAAAATAATAGTACTTTAAAGTGATTAGTGATATACTAAGAGCAGTTGAAAAAACCTTCGCCTATGAAGGTTTTTTTGTATGGAAAAATGTTGTCAACACTCAAGGAGGAGTATTAATGGAAAAAGAATGGTATGTATTGCACACTTATTCAGGTTATGAGAATAAAGTAAAATCAAATCTATTATCACGTATCCAAAGCATGGGTATGGAAGAAAACATCTTCCGCGTGATTGCGCCTGAAGAAGAGGAAGTAGAAGTAAAAGACGGTAAAACAAAAACAACCGTTGAAAAAACTTTCCCAGGTTATGTTTTAGTTGAAATGGTGATGTCAGACCAAGCATGGTATGTTGTTCGTAACACTCCAGGCGTAACTGGATTCGTTGGTTCACACGGTGCTGGTTCAAAACCATCTCCATTATTACCAGAAGAAGTAGAAGCTATCTTAGGACGCATCGGTGAAAAAGTTCATGCTCCAGTTGATTTACACGTATCTGTTGGAGACTACGTAATCATTACAGAAGGTGCCTTCAACGATATGAGCGGTAAAGTAGTAGAACTTGACCACGAAAAACAAAAGATTAAAGTGGCGATTGAAATGTTCGGTCGTGAAACAATTGCAGACTTAGAGTTCCACCAAGTGAAAGAAGATGACTCTTATTAACATGTATCCTACAATGTTAGAACGATTTATTCGATATGCGAAAATCAATACGCGTAGTGATTTAAAATCAACAACGATTCCTACGACAAAAAGTCAATGGGAATTTTTAGAAATGCTTCGTGACGAGTTAGTGGAGTACGGCTTTACAAAAGTAGAACTCGATCCAGAGGATAGCTACTTAGTGGCGCTCCTCCCAAGTAACTTGGAAGAAGGAAGCGCGGCGCCTGCGATTGGTTTTATCGCCCACGTCGATACAGCAGATTTCAATGCGGAAAACATCGATCCACAAATTCACGAGAATTATAATGGGGAAGATGTGGTCCTCCATGCCGAGGAAAATTTGGTAATGACCGTCAGCGAGTTTCCAAGTTTGAAGAACTACATCGGCGAAACGTTAATTACGACAGACGGAACAACATTACTTGGTGCCGACGATAAGGCAGGACTTGTTTCTATATTAGAAGCGTGCTTGTACTTAATGGCGCATCCAGAGATTCCGCATGGCGATATTTGGTTAGCGTTTGGTCCGGACGAAGAAATCGGAAAAGGCGCACACCGTTTCAAAGCACAGCGTATGCCTGCAAAATTTGCCTACACTTTAGATAGTGGAGTGGTAGGAAAGTTAGAATATGAAACGTTCAATGCGGCTCGCGCGGTGGTAACGATTCATGGAACCAGTGTTCACCCAGGGCAAGCCAAAGATGTCATGGTGAATGCTTTGGCAGAAGCAGCAAAACTATTTGCACGTATGCCAGAAGATGAAGTGCCAGAACGTACGAGTGGATACGAAGGCTACTTCATGCTATCGAAACAATCAGGCGACATTGGTAAGGTTGAGTTGGAATATATTATTCGCGATCACTCAATGGAGAAATTCGAAGAGAGAAAAGCACAGTTCCAACAAATCGTCGATGCTCAAAATGAAACGTATGATGTGCCTCGTATCGAATGCACGATTTACGATGAATACTATAATATGTATGAAATCTTAAAAGACGATATGACTTCGGTCGAAGTTGCAATTGAGGCTTATAAAGAATGTGGCATCACGCCAGACATTCAACCATTCCGTGGAGGAACAGATGGATGTATTATTACCTATAAAGGAATTCCAACTCCAAACTTATTTACCGGAGCAGAAAACCTTCATGGGCAATACGAATTCGTAACTCTCGAAAGCATGCAAAAAGCCAGCAACGTTGTATTAAAAATTATTGAATTAGTCCAAAGAAAAACGGTTGAGTAATACTCAACCGTTTTTCTACATAAATATAAGAAAGAAGAAAAGATTCTTAGTATGCCGAAAACAGGGGTCGAACCTGCGACCTACGCGTTACGAGTGCGTTGCTCTGCCAACTGAGCTATTTCGGCGTCTTACATCAATAATTATACGAGCGTTCCCTGAAATTGTAAAGATATCGAGATGAATTTATATAGAAGAAATCCGACTTGATTACGGTTTTTAAGAAATTGAAAAAAGTTTTTAAAAATTGAATCATATCGGTTGAAATTGATAATCAGTTATGATAAATTAATATCACTGTTGAGCGAACGTTCGCTTATAAAACAGTTTCAAAAAACTTTAAAAAAGTTACATGAAATCTGTTGACAGTAAAAATGTCCTATGATAGGATATAGAAGTTGTTGCAAAACAACGATTGACCTTTGAAAACTGAACAAAGA
>NZ_JVNU01000020.1 GCF_001071995.1 Streptococcus sp. 263_SSPC | reverse complement strand
CCGTATGGAAGGGCCATCGCTCAACGGATAAAAGCTACCCTGGGGATAACAGGCTTATCTCCCCCAAGAGTTCACATCGACGGGGAGGTTTGGCACCTCGATGTCGGCTCATCGCATCCTGGGGCTGAAGTCGGTCCCAAGGGTTGGGCTGTTCGCCCATTAAAGCGGTACGCGAGCTGGGTTCAGAACGTCGTGAGACAGTTCGGTCCCTATCCGTCGCGGGCGTTGGAAATTTGAGAGGAGCTGTCCTTAGTACGAGAGGACCGGGATGGACACACCGCTGGTGTACCAGTTGTTCTGCCAAGAGCATCGCTGGGTAGCTATGTGTGGACGGGATAAACGCTGAAAGCATCTAAGCGTGAAGCCCCCCTCGAGATGAGATTTCCCATCATTTTAAATGAGTAAGACCCCTGAGAGACGATCAGGTAGATAGGCTAGAAGTGGAAGTGCCGCGAGGCATGGAGCGGACTAGTACTAATCGGTCGAGGACTTAACCACGAGTTGTATAGCTGGTAGATTGATGGAGTTGGATATAGATTCAGTTTTGAAAGAACGAAAGTTTTTTCAGAAGATAAAGTGTGGTGACGATGGCAAGAAGGATACACCTGTTCCCATCTCGAACACAGAAGTTAAGCTTCTTAGCGCCGATAGTAGTTGGGGGTTTCTCCCTGCGAGGGTAGGACGTTGCCACGCTTTAATATTTTTCCGCCATAGCTCAGTTGGTAGTAGCGCATGACTGTTAATCATGATGTCGTAGGTTCGAGTCCTACTGGCGGAGTTCTTTTTTTTTACCCAAAAAACGCTGCTTTAGCTCAGTCGGTAGAGCGTCACCTTGGTAAGGTGGAGGTCGCCGGTTCAATCCCGGCAAGTAGCTTTGATTAAATAAATGAATGATGAAGCGAACTAGAAATGATGATGATTTCTAGTTCTTTTTTATGAACAAAAATCTGAATACGAAATGACTAGGAATATTAAGAATAGAGTTTTAGATTGAATCATAGTATTTGCAAATTTTTTCATGAGTCAAATCCACTTTCATATTGACGCGAAAGTTTGCTATAATAGACAGTAACAGAGCAATTGAGGTGTAGAAAATGAAAAAAACGTATTTTATTATTGGTGATATTCACGGTGAAGCAGACATGATGGAAGAAATGCTTCAAAACTGGGACGAAGAAACTCAGCAACTTGTCTTCATGGGAGACTTGATTGACCGTGGACCAGACAATAAACGTAGTGTCCTAACAGGGATGAAATATGCGAAAGAGAAAAATGCATGGTATTTGATGGGAAATCATGAAGTGATGTTCCTGGCATTTATCGACGATCCTGAAGGACGTTTTCCACACTACTTCAGAAACAATGGGGATACAACGATTAACGACTTACTCGGACGTCCACAAGGCACTCCAGTCAATCCGGTGGAAGATGCCGAAGCAATTAAAGCACAATATCCAGAACTCATCGCGTTTCTAAGAGAACGTCCACTCTTTATCGATGAAGGCGATTTGCTCTTAGCTCATGCTGGGGTGGATTTACGCTTAGACGACTGGCACGACACTGAGCCAAAAGACTTCTACTGGATTCGTGAGCCATTCCATAAAGGGGCCAACAACACTGGCAAGACGATTATCTTCGGTCACACACCTTTACGTGGCTTAAACGAAGATGGCGACTTTATGAAATTATGGCAACATGACGGCAAAATCGGTATCGATGGCGGAGCTGTTTTTGGCGGCGCGCTTCACGGTATCGTATGGCATGATGGCAAAATCGAAAAAATCTATAGCATTAAAAATACAAAACCAGTCCGTTTCACGGATGACTAGAGGTGTTCTATGAAGAAAAATGCGGTTCTATTATGGGTTGTTTACTTTTTAAACTTGATGGTTTTCCCGGCGTTCTTTATTCGTTATACGTCTTCGGGACCAAGTATTGATACAAATGCCTACCTAATCCTTCAACTGGTTTCAACAGTGATTGGGGTCGCATTGTTCCGCGAGAAGCTTGTAGAAGGGTTCAAAAACTTCATCAAGCGTCCGTTTATTCGAGATTTGGCAATTGGATACGCACTTCGTATCGGGTTAGCAATTGCGGTCGCTCAATTGATTGGAGATGTGACGTCGGATAACCAAGAACAAATCGAGAAAATGATGAGCACAAACAATGCAGTGACCATGTTTGTTCTAGTATGCGTTGTGGCGCCAATCTTGGAAGAATTGGTGTTTCGTGAAGCCATCATTGGTTCGTTTAAGAAATCGCTCAATATTCACGTACTAACGTTTATTTCAGCGTTTCTATTCGTACTACTTCACGCACTTTCAAAAGATGCTGTAGGTTTGATTGATTGGACAGCGGCGTTGATGTACGTTCCATTAACGATTCCGATTGTTGGGATGTATCGTTATTATAACGACAATGTTTTTGCATCTATCTCGATGCATTTTCTCAATAATTTTATCGCGTTTTTATTTTTATTAAATCAGTAATGACAAAGGGGTGAAATCATGAAAATCGATCAATGGGTACGATTCATTATTCGGTATGGTTTCATCCTTTTTGCGCTTTTTGAATGGTCGCAACTACCGAATATGAACGCAGGAGACATCGCCTTCTTCTTTGGATTTATCGCGCTTGTGCAAGTGGGCTATTATTCATTGAAATATCAGTGGTATATCCTGATTGAAGGCATCGCGGTCGTCCTCCTCTGTTTGTATTTCCATACCATTTTTACAGGACTGATTCTGCTTCTCTGCTTCGAGGTGAGTCTACGATTCTCCTTTAGAAATGCATTGATTTTACAGTTCATATTAGGGGCGGTCGTTATCGTGCCAGCCGTTCAACAAGGGAACAGCATTCAAGTTGTGATGACCTTGTTCTTCCTTTTATTCTTCTCTTATGGAAATCATATTTTGGAAGAGCGAAGAGCGCTGCAAGAAGAGTTGGAAAAAGCCGAGCAAAAACTTAGCGAGCAACGGTATGACTTGCAACAAGCCCAATATAAAATGGGGACGATGAAGGAAATCTTCACGCTGCAAGAGCGAAACCGAATTTCTCGTGAGATTCACGATTCTGTGGGACATAGTCTGTCCACGATTATTATTCAGCTAGGGGCGATTTCGCAACTGGCGAAGCAACAAAATTCACCGATTCAAGAAATGAGCGAGGGGCTTCGTGATTTTGCGGTCGAAGGATTGCAAGAAGTGCGTAAGATTGTTCATGACTTGAAACCAGAACAAATGGATAAGAAGCAGCTGGATATTGCGTTGGAAGAATTTTTCCACGAGGTACAAGTCAACAGCGGCATCGATATTCAATTTAGAAAAAATGAGCCAACCTTCACGCTTACAAGTGAGGCAGAGCTCAGTATCTTCCGTGGGGTTCAAGAGGCGATTACAAACGCCATGCGACATGGCCAAGCGACGCGTATTACTGTGTTACTGATGTATAATCCATCGCAATTAGTCGTAACGATTAAGGATAACGGAACGGGAGCGGTCGATTTAGTTCCAAAAGGCGGACTCAAATCCCTCCAAGAACGACTCCGTGCAGAAGGTGGATCGGTGACACTGGAGGCGTCAAATCCTGGCGTGACCGTGCAAATGATCCTACCGAATACAGAAAAACAATAGAAACGAGGAGAACCATGACAAACCCAATCAAACTTATTATTGCCGACGATGAAATGCTCATCCGTACGGGTTTAAAAATTATGCTTGAGGCGAGCGGTAATGTCGAAGTCCTCGCTTTAGCAGAGAGTGGACGTGCGGCCTTCGAAGCCTGCAAGGAGCACCAACCAGATGTGGTCTTGATGGACATTCGCATGCCAGAGAGTAACGGAATCGAAGGAACGAAGCTGATTAAAGAGGCCTTTCCAGAGGTGAAGGTGCTGATTGTGACGACCTTCCAAGATACCGAATATATTGTAGAAGCCGTGCAAAATGGTGCTTCGGGGTATTTATTAAAAGACAGTAGTCCAGAGGCGATTCTTGACGGAATTAAAGTCGCCATGTCTGGAAAAGTCGTGATGGATACGGTGATTTCAGAGGCGTTATTGACGAATACGACTGTTGAGAAGCCTGCAAGCTTTGATGCGGAAAAATGGGGGCTCACACCGCGTGAGGTGGAACTCATCCAACAAGTGGCGCAAGGCTTAAGCAATAAAGAAATCGCGCAAACGCTCTTCCTCTCAGAAGGAACCGTAAAAAATAATATTAGTACGATTCTATCTAAATTAGAATTGCGTGATCGCACTCAACTTGTGATTTTCGCGTACGAAAACAAACTCAAACAATAATTTAAGACTGCTCCGATTCTTTCAGACAAACCACCGTGGAGTATAGAATCTGAAAGAGTCGGGGCATTTTTTATAGAAAACATGACTTTAGTCACGGTATGTGATGACGTTTTGGACTATAGACTCCGATGGGTGTTTGCTATGATAAGGGTACAAACAAGTAGGAGGATAAACAAATGAACGAATCCAAGAAGACGCCTAAAGATTTAAAACAGGAAAAAATCGTCGCGATTGTTCTTTGTTTATTAATAGCAATCCTTTCATTTATTCGATAAAGAGGTGTACATATGATTGAAATTAAAGACGTAACCAAATCTTACGGACGACAAAAAGTCCTACAAAATGTTTCCTTTGAAATTATGGAAGGGGAACTATTCGGCTTGCTTGGTCCAAACGGGGCCGGGAAAAGTACATTGATTGATATTCTGACAGGGATTCAATCGATGGATAGCGGTGACATTTTCATTAATGGAAAGTCGATTAAAACCGATAAAGTAGAAATTCGAAAACACTTAGGCTTAGTGCCACAAGATATCGCGCTTCTTGAGGAATTGAACGCGGTCGACAACTTAGAATACTTCGGTGGACTTTACGGCTTAGCTGGAGCAGAGTTAAAGAGTCAAATCGAGAAGTTGCTGGAAGTGGCCGGACTAACCGACAAGAAGAAAGAAAAAGTGAAAAACTACTCTGGCGGGATGAAACGTCGCTTGAATATTGCTGTTGCGATGTTGCATAATCCTTCGATTTTGATTTTAGATGAACCAACTGTCGGGGTTGATGCGCAGTCGCGTCAACATATCTTCGACTATATTCAGTCTCTCGCTGAACAAGGCACGACAATTCTTTACACATCGCACTATATGGAGGAAATCGAAACCCTCTGTAAGCGTGTCTTCATTCTCGATTTAGGAGAAGAAGTGGCATATGGCACGAAAGAAGAAGTGAAAAAACTCGTGGGCCATACACAAACGGTGGCTCTCACATTGGACCGCGTGCCTGCTGGATTCGATGAAGTGTTGAAGAATAGCGAAAACGGCATTCAATTTGTAACAGTGGACGGACAAGACATAGCCCTCACGATCGACCAAACGATTTTCTCGATGATGAAATTGATTGAGCAAGTCGAACAGGCACAACTCGTGATTAAATCCGTCAACGTAAAAGAAACGACATTAGAAGAGGCGTTCTTACAATTAACAGGAAAAACGCTTCGTGATTAAGGAGGACTTATGAGATACATTCGTTATATTAAAGCCAATTTAATATCCTCTCTGAAGTCTTTTCCGGCGCTATTACTCATGGTCTTAATGCCATTTCTATTAACGCTATTTTTGGCGTTTACCACAAAGAGTGCCTTCAATCCGTCTGATTTAACGATTGAAACGAAGATTTATATCGATAATCAAGACAAAGGGGCTTACGGACAACAAATCGTTGCGTTATTTGAGCAACTCACTGAGGAAAAACAAATTGCGCTGACAAGTGTGAAAGACGATGCCAAAATCATTGCGACGATTCCAGCTGATTTTACAGAGTCGATTCAAACGCGTTCGCAAGCAACTCCGATTACCATCGAGAAATCAGGGCGAACATCGAGCACGTCGCTCGCGGTGTATGAATCGCTCTTGAAAACAATGACTTCGCAACTATTAGAAGCAAGTTCAGTGATGCATGAAGTCGCAGAAAGTAAAAATGCATCCATTACTCCTGAACAAGCTGCGGGAATGCTTGTATCCTTACAACAGGAAATCGCATCTAGAGCCTTCGAGACAGACCAAGTGGAAGCTGAATCCCAAGTGACTGCGAACCAACACTACGCAATTACAGGGCTTGGATTTCTATTCATCATGTTCCTTGAAACTGCGATGCGCTTTGGGGTACAACGAGAACTCAGCGGACTTCGCAAAAGATTGAACGTATTGCCATTTAGCATTTGCGAAAGAGACAGACTCGATTTAGCTGTGAACATGATTATGACGACGCTATTGTCATTTGTGTATATCGGCCTATGGAAAATCCTCGATCGAACGACTTTTGGAGGAAACATCGGTATCATCTTTATCCTCATCGTTTTCTATAGTCTAGTCTTTAATGTCCTTGGAAACTTACTCGGTAATTTTGTGACGGAGAAGAACATGCCAGCCTTCTCAACTGGAATTAACTTGGTTTACTTGTTCTTATCGGGTGTCATCCCGCTAGATCGTATTAGTTCAACCTTCAGTTTCCTAAGCGGAAATCCATTCCGCCAATTTATTTACACCCCATTTGTCGATGTGATGAATGGCGTGTCGATGAAAGGAATGGCTATGGTTGCCGCACCGATTATTTTAGTGTTAGGAGTAGCCTTTAACTGGTCATTGAAGAGAAAGGAGGCGCGTCAATGAATCTTGTAAAAATGACAATCTTTCATTTAAAACGATTATTGAAAATGCCACTGATTCTCTTTATGATGATTGGAATGCCAGTCCTTATCAATGGAATTATGCTTACCACGCAAGGAAGGGTGGATACGAAAGCGCCAAGTACGGTCGCAAAAACCGTTGCCTTTGTATTCAACGAGGGAAATGAAGAGTACGAAGAATTGATTGCGCCGTATATCCGAGAAGAGAATGTGTACTTCGATTTAGACAGCGCCAAAGACGCCTTGAAAAAAGGAGAAATGACCGTTATTTATGAAGTGCCTGCGAACTATTTACAGAAGGCGAAAGAAGGGCAAGTGCCAACGATTCGCATCTGGAATACGCAGCGCGGCACAAGAGACTTTCTACTTGATGCACAGTTGACGAAGGTGCTAAAAGAAGTCATGCTAAACGCGAAGCTGCAACAAACAGGCGTGTTGACGAAAGAAGAGACCTTGCCAGAGACTGACAATGAAATGGTCGTAACTATCAATGAAACGAAGACGAGTGTTGCGAGTGGGGTAGTCATGCTCATCTCTCTCCTTTATGTCATCATGAATGCGTCAGTGATTGCTTCGGACTGGATTAACTTCAAGAAGAGTCATGTGTTGAAACGCTCAGTCGTCTCTCCACGTTCGAATTTGGAGATTACACTTTCGTTCTTATTAGCGTACTTTATCTTTATGTTTATCGTCAATATGCTTATGATGGCAGCGATGTTCTTTACAGGACTCGTACCAGAAATGAACTGGGGAGTGTTTACAGGACTATTAGCCGCGACGATTATTTACAGTCTCTGCCTAAACTTATTCTTCTTCAGAATTTTCAAATCACCAGGACATGCGACGACGTTTGGAGTGCTGTTTGTTATGGTGATGGCGGGGATTGGAATGCCAGCAGCGTTTGGGGATTTTGGAGGAAGCTGGCTCAGACTTGTGGCGTATATTAGCCCAATCTACTGGTTGTACAAGTCGATTGACCTTCAAACGCTCTTCCCATCAGTCTGGGTTATCCTTGCGATGGCAGGGGTCTACCTCACTGCAGGAAGCTACCGACTTGAGCAGTATGTGCAAAATAAATAGGACGGACAAAAAACAGGACACTACAAGCTCCTATGGATATCTTCATAGTAGTGACAATAGCTGCACCGGATTGAGCCTTACGTCTCAATTCCTTTCAAGCTTCAAACTGCCGCTAGGAAATAAATTCCCAAGCAGCAGTAATTCACATTGAATTCACTCGCTATTGTTCCTACTATAGAATCCATGGAGCTTTTCGTGTCCTGTTTTGTCCTTTTTGCTGAAAAGTTAATGGGGTGCTTCCTGGGTGAGGTGCCCGCGAGATAAGAAGCTGATGAGAAGGGCGTTCTCAGGTTGAAAGGGGACAAAAAAAGCAAAATGTAACATATAAGTACATTTTGCTTTTTGACGTATTAGTCTTCTAAGTTTACGTTGTGGTACACTTTTTGAACGTCTTCGTTGTCTTCTAGAGCGTTAATCATGCGTTCGAATAAACGTAAGTCGTCGCCTTCAAGTGTTACTTCTGATTGAGGAATCATTTCGATTTCGCTCACTGTGAATTCAGTGATTCCTAAATCTTCTAATGCTTTACGAACAGTATGGAAGTCGTTTGGTTCAGCGTAAACAATCGCTTGGTCGTCTTCTTGAACAACGTCACGAACGTCAACGTCTGCTTCCATTAATTGTTCTAATAATTCGTCAGCATCTTTGTTTGCGATACCGAAGATTGCTGTGTGGTCAAATAAGTAAGTTACAGAACCTGGAGCACCCATGTTACCGCCGTTTTTGCTGTAAGCGGCACGTACGTCAGCTGCTGTACGGTTTACGTTATTTGTTAAGGCATCTACGATAATCATAGAGCCGTTTGGTCCGAAACCTTCGTAACGGAGTTCTTGGTAGTCGCCATCGCCGCCACCTTTAGCTTTTTCAATCGCACGTTCGATGATATGACGTGGTACATTATAAGTTTTAGCACGGTCAATAACGAATTTTAATTTTTGGTTTGAATGAGGATCTGGTTCCCCTTGTTTTGCAGCTACATAGATTTCAATCCCGAATTTAGCGTAGATTTTACTATTGTTAGCATCTAATTTTGTTTTCTTTTCGACAATATTTGCCCATTTACGTCCCATTGTTTCACTCACTTTCTGATTTTCATCTGGACTTAACTCTTCCATTATACACAATCAAGACGCGGTTTGTTAAGTGTTTTCTACTAAAAAAGGGCCTATGAGCAAAGTTTGCAAGAATTCTTGGGCTATCGGGTATGATAGGAGTGAGGTGAGAAAATGGAAACTGTAAAAATCATCTATATTTCGACTCCGACATGCGGCGTGTGCCATGTGATTCGTCCGCAAGTCATGGAAATCGCAGGAGACTACGGCATTACCGTAGAAGAAATCGACGCCACTCTTCATCCAGAAGTGGCTAGCCGCTATGAAGTATTAACCGTGCCCGCCATTCTCTTGATGGTTGGAGACAAAGAATTCGCGCGCCAAGCACGATTTATCGACCTGATGGAACTCGAAAAGCGTATTGTTCAAGCAAAGGCGTATGTAGAAAATTAAAAAATCCAATATTTTAATTGAAAAAACGTGGAGAAAGTACGAAATCTCCACGTTTTTTGTATTGTGCCTGTTTTATGACGGGAGTATAATGGGATTATCTTATAATTTTTTAGACATTGAAAAATGGGAGAACGAATCAATGAAACAGTATCTGCTCAGGCATAAAGTAGCATCTCTTGTTGTGGTGTTATTATCTTTTTTGGAAAATGCATCCTCTATTATTAGTATTTCGTTGAATGCACCAGCATTTAATGCTTTGGTAAAGGGCGATTTTTCTACGTTTTTAATGTGGAAGTTAGTAGGAATAGCTTTCAGTGGAGTTTATTTGGCATCGTTATATGGATATAATGTGCAACTGAATAAGCTCATCCAAAAAATTAGCATTGAAATCCGAGGAGAAATTGCTGACAGAATCGGTCGTGCGAATTATTCAACAGTGACAGAAAAAGATGTTTCTGCGTACGTTTCATGGTTTACAAGCGATTTAGAGCAATTAGAAGACAATGGATTTGCTGTGCTATTCAATAGTATCGGAAGTGGAATGATGCTGATCTTTGCATTGATTTCTCTCTCACTATTCCATTGGGGATTAGCAGTCGTGACTGTCTTGGTAGCGTTGATGCTTATTTTCACGCCAAAGTGGTTTCAAAAACAAACCAAGGAAGCTACTTCAAATCTATCTGCTGCCAATGAAGAATTTACTACAACTGTTCAAAACTTATTTAAAGGATTCGAAGTGTTTTATACCTCGAATGCAGTGGGACAATTTGTGAAGCGAATTAAAGTCGCTTCAGATGCATTATCAGAAGTTAAAGTCAGTTATCGAAAGAGATTTTCTTTTGTACAATTGTGCATTTCGATACTGAATTTTGTTGGGAAAATTTCAGTGGATGTCGTAGCCGGAATCATGGTGTTTGCTGGAATGATTTCAGTAGGGGCATTTACTGCAGCAGGTTCTCTTACATTTAACTGTTTTGCATCGTTAGAACAAGTCGTTCAACAATTAGTTCAATTAAAATCGATTCATGTTTATTTTGATAAATTCAATAGCTTAGAAGAGGATTCGAATTTACAACCAGAAAACAGTTCTCTGCAACAATCTTTATCATTACGAGATGTATCAGTTAGCGTGAATGGGAATGTCATTGTACAACCCGTGACGTTCACCATCGAAAAAGGGAAGAAATATGCGTTGTTAGGGGATAGCGGCACTGGGAAATCAACATTATTGAATTTCTTAGCCGGTCGAAATCACGATTTCACGGGTGAAGTGATCCTCGATGGAAAGCCTCTTTCTAAGAAACAAATTGTACAGCTGCGCAATATTACTGCATACAATCCTCAGAAGAATCATATTTTTAACGCCACAGTAAAAGACAATATTACGTTATGGGAAAATCGTCCGTTTGAGGAAGAATCTCGTCAAATGGGATTGAATCAATTTACGAATGCTCAGGAAGTTGTGAGTGAACATGGGACTAAGTTATCAGGAGGGCAACGACAACGATTAGCGCTGGCTAGAACGTTACTTGAATCAGATAAGGTGTTATTACTCGATGAAAGTACCGCGAATTTAGATTTGGAGAGTGCGCGAAGTATAGAGGCTCAACTCCTTCAAAATCCTAACCTAACCCTTGTGATTGTGACACATCATTTTTTTGAAGAACATCGTGATTTATTTGATGAAGTGATTTACTTAGGGAAGGAGAAATCATTATGAAGCAGAAGTTATTACAACATCCATCCAAAGTAATGATTCTTCTCGTACTAGTAATCATCAAGA
Organism: Streptococcus sp. 263_SSPC; assembly: GCF_001071995.1. GTDB lineage: Bacteria > Bacillota > Bacilli > Lactobacillales > Aerococcaceae > Granulicatella. The sequence goes on along the minus strand of NZ_JVNU01000020.1, from coordinate 32,580 downwards.
GTCTTTTAACCGTAGCAAATATTGCCATTATTGCATTTGCCATTGACGCGTTAGTCGCATTAAACGCTTGGCAATTTGTAGGAACGCTTGCGATTCGGTTTGCTATGAAAGGCATATTATCGTATGCAGATTTCTTATTCTCCGTTCAACAAGAAAAATTCATTCAATTAGTGAATACGGAATTAAGGGAAGAAATTGCAGAAAAACTTCGTAAGGCGAATTATATGGAAATCACCAAACGTGAATTTCCAGAGTATGTAGCTTGGATGACAAATGATATGGAGAGAATCTCGTCATTGGGACTTCCAATGTTCTTCACGATAACAGAAAGTGTACTAACGGTGCTGTTATCAATAGGAGTTATCCTTACTTATCACTGGTCTATTCTATTGCTTTTAGTGGTATTAATTAGCGGACTTCTTTTTATTCCAAAATTATTCGAACCACATACGAAGAAAGTACTGGAAAGTTATTCTGCAACGCAAGAAAAATTTTCTTCGAATGTTCAGAACTTACTAGAGGGATATTCCGTATTCTATGCATTAAATAAAATGGATACCTTTAAAAATCGTGTCCAATTTGAATCGGGTGCTGTTAAAGATTCGGTAGTTCGTTTAATTCGCGCATTCATGCTCTCTGGAATTGCTTCAGGAGCCGTGAATAGTTTAGGGCAATCATTGAGTGCTATTTTAGTCGGATATCTTGTAGTTAATGGAATTGTATCGATTGGGGTTATGGGAAGTGTCGGTTCATTTACAGGAATCCTTTTCGGCAAAGTCAGCCTAATCGCGCAAAATCTAGTACAGTATAAGTCTGTTCAAGTGTATTTTGATAAATACGAATCCATTCTTCCTGATGAAATGTTACAAGAAGAACTGGAACTGAAGGACTCTCTAGAATTGAGATCTGTAGAAGTAGCGGTCAACGGAAATAAAATTGTGAAACCAACTTCCTTTAAGATTGAGAAAGGAAAAAAATATGCTCTAGTCGGGGATAGCGGAAGCGGAAAATCGACATTATTACATTTCCTTGCAGGAGAAAACAATGACTATTCTGGGGAAGTATTTTTAGATGGAAAAGAACTAACGAAGGAACAAATAGTTCAATTGCGTAGTGCTGTTCACTACAATCCGCAAAAGAATCATTTGTTTAACGCAACTGTTAGAGAGAACATTACATTGTGGGATAACACCAAAGAAATCTCACTTCCTGAAGAACTAGGCATCCAGCAATTCTGCCAATTGGATGATGCGGTTACTGAGCATGGTAGTCAATTATCTGGCGGTCAAAGACAGAGAATTTCTATAGCGCGAGCATTAACGCAACCACATAAACTCCTTCTGTTTGATGAAAGCACAGCGAGCTTAGATATGGAGAGTGCTGCTCGTATTGAGAAAATGATTTTGTCAAATCCAGAACTAACCGTTATAATGGTGACACATCATTTTATCGAAGAGAATAGAAATCTTTTTGATTATGTGATTCAATTGGAGAACTAGCTATAAAGGAGTATCTAAATGAAAACCATGAAAGAACGTATGCTCACAGGAGACTTATATATTCCGTCTCTGACAGAAGGGCTAAGAGACTTATCAATTAAAGGGAAAAAACTAGCGCAACAATACAATCGTTTGGACTTCGATGATTTCGAAGGAAGACGTGCGTTGTTGAAACAGTTATTCGGAAAAACAGGCGAGAAGATTTACATGGAGCAACCCATCTATGTGGACTACGGAGTTCATACAACGATTGGCGAAGGCTTCTATGCGAATTTTGACTGTACATTATTAGATGTAGCGCCGATTACGATTGGGAACAACTGCATGTTCGGTCCGCACGTATCGCTTGTGACGCCAGGACACCCAACCGATGCCGAAACGCGCAATGCGGGTCCAGAATTTGGCAAGCCGATTACAATTGGTAATAATGTATGGCTTGGGGCCAACGTGACGGTGAATCCGGGAGTGACGATTGGCGACAATACGGTCATCGGGTCTGGATCTGTGGTCACAAAAGACATTCCAAGTAATGTGATTGTGGTCGGAAATCCATGCCGCGTCCTTCGTGAAATTACCGAAGAAGAGAAGGCAGAATGGAGACAAAAACACCAAGAGCTATTAGAGGAACTTGGAAAATAAAATAGAAAATGAAGAAGGTCGTCCAAGTAGGACGACCTTTTCGTTTGATTTATTTTTCAGTACAAGCAATAAAGCTTTCGCGTAATTGGTTTTCTGGAAGGTTCTTTCCGATGAAGACCAATGTTGAGCCGCGTTTTGTATCATTCCAATCGCGACCTCTTGAGATATCAAAGCTCATTTGAACACCTTGGAAGATGATTTGGTAATCTAATCCTTCCACGTTCAAGATTCCTTTGTAACGGTATAATTCTGGCCCGTAAATATAAACAAGTTCGTTCAACCATTCGTTAATGTTTGCGAGAACTAATGGTTTGTCAGTCTCGATAACGAATGAGTTAATACCGCTATGGTGGCTATGACTGTGGTGGTGATGATGCTCGTGTTCATGGTCATGGTGGTCATGTTCATGCTCGTGTTCATGGTGGTCATGTTCATGCTCATGGTCGTGGTCATGATGGTGGTGCTCGTGATCGTGGTCACCGTGCGCATGTGTATGGCCACATTCTTCGCAATATTCTTCTTCAGCGTGTTCTTGCATTTCTAAGATTTTCTTTTCAGATGCGTAGAACAATTCAAGTCCGAACATGTCGCTCATATGAACAGGACGTGCGTCAAGGTCTTGGATTTCCGCAAAGGCATTGATGCTACGAACTTCGTTAATCACTTTCGCGTAAATCGTTTCGTCTACTAAGCTATGTTTTGACATGAAAATTTTATCCGCGAATCCAACTTGTTTTGCTGGTTCAGGTTGATGCGCTGTTTGGTATAGGAAGTTTTTAGAATCCACTACCGTTAATACCGCATCTAAGATAAAGTGCTCGTTTAAGAATGGCACGTTAATAAATGTTTGTGCGATTGGTGCTGGATCAGCAAGACCTGTTGTTTCAAATAACACGCGGTCCACGCGAATGCCGTTTTGTTCTTTGACCATTAAGATCGATTTCAACATATCGGCAATGTCTGTACGAAGTGTACAGCAGAGGCAGCCGTTATCCATTTGATAGATTTCTTCTTCAACGTCAAGCACGAATTGATGGTCTACACCGATTTCGCCGAATTCGTTAATGACAACAGCGATATGTTCGCCGTGTTTTTCTTTTAAAACTTTGTTGATTAAAGTTGTTTTCCCAGCGCCAAGGAAGCCGCTGACGATTGTAACTGGAATTTTTTGTGACATAATTCTTCTCCTTCACCTTTTCCATTTTCTTCAAGTAAATTCATTGTAGCACTCTCTTAAAAAATCTCAAAATAGACTGTTTCCAGCATTTGGTTGCGAATGTGCTATACTGAAACAGAGAAAACTAGAAAGAGTGTATCGAATGACAAAACAGGAAGCACCAAATGCGGCCATTAAGAAAATCGATTGGGCCGAGCAATTTATCAACCAACACTTACAGGCCTTTCGTTGCCCGTATTGCCATGAAGCGATGGTTTCTACCGAGAATCATAGCGTGGTTTGCGAAAAGGGGCACAGGTTTAATATCTCTAAAAAAGGCACCTTGCATCTCATGAAGCAAAATGCGAATACGGATTATGATGCAACACTTTTCCAACATCGCTATGAACTGGCGCAGAGTGGTTTCTTTGAGCCTTTATTAGAGGCAATCTTGCCGCATCTTTCGGGAGGCGAAGAGAAGTTTATTGTCGATATCGGATGCGGGGAAGGCAGTCATTTATCGTGGCTATCCAAGCGCGTAAAGGTACCCTTATGCGGCATAGATATCGCTAAAGAAGGCATCCATCAAGCATCGGTTCATTTTGGAAACGATGCGCTATTCTTCTTAGGAGACTTGGCGAACTTGCCATTTGCGGACGAATCCTGCGGGACGCTGTTAAATATTTTAACGCCGTCGAACTACCAAGAATTTATGCGCGTGTTAGCTCCAGGAGGGACGCTCGTTAAAGTCATCCCTGGAAACGAGTATTTGGCGGAGCTTCGACAACAGCTGTATCGTTCAAATCCGGAAAAACAAACGTATTCGAATACGGATATTCTAGAACGCGTGAAGACCGAATGCCCTCAAGTGAAATTTGAAGAAGTGCGCTACACGGTGGATTTGACCGAAGAAACCTATCGTCATTTACTTGAAATGACGCCTTTATACTGGGGAGCAAGCGCCGAAGATAAGGCCTATAGCACCTCTCATCCGCTCTCGCAAGTAACGGTGCACTATGTAGTGGCTATCGTGAAAAAAGCCGAAAACAAATAGGAAAAGTATGGTATAATAAACTTATTAACAAGCAGGAGGCCAAATAATGGGATTCAAAGATTTATTTTCTCGTAAAAAAGAAGAACCGAAAGTAGAAGAAAAAACGGTTCAACCAGAAGAAAAAAAGGAAGAAAAACAGGCAGTTGAGCCTGCTCCAAAAAAAGCTGAAGAAACGAAGGAAACTGAAGAACCACGCGTGTTTACTGTGGGGATTGAATATGTATATACTGTCTCAAAAGATTCACCAGATATGGTTGTTGCTGGACAAGTAACGGGAACCATCAAAGTGGGGGATGAAGTCATTCTTACTAAGATGGGGAGCGATGATGAAGAACCATTTAGAACAGCGGTCTACGGGATTCAAGTCGGCGAAGATCGTGTGATGGAAGCAACGAATACAAAAGCCGTTCTATGGGTGGAAGATGCGACAAAATTCTTCCCATATATCGGAACAGTGCTTCACTCTGAAGGCGTTACTGAGCAGCAAATGTACTCTGCTTATATTAATGCCCTTGGCGAACGTTTTGTTGGTATGGAGGACGGAGTCATCTCTGATTTTGACCGAGCACATTTATCAATCACCGACGTTGCCGAGATTTGGAGACTCTTTTTATGGTACTGCAATGCCAATGCAGAGAAAGACTCGGAAGAAAAACGTGAAGAGAATTTCAACAAACTTCGTACTCTTGTAACAATCGTTCGAGACAAATTATTCCTTTTAGATGGTATTTATGCAGTCTATTCTGTTAAAACAGGTGAACCGTTCTTATTTGCTAAGACATCGACAGAAGATGAGGATAACTATTTAACATCACCTCCAATGATTCACTTGGTAACGAAAGCGAACAAGAAACACTTAAAAGAACGAAATGAAGATACAGAAGACTTAGAACTTCGTTATATCGACAATGGAGAAGATAAACAAGGTATTTTAAACTTCCTCAGAGAGGCCATTTTATTAGATGGAGCACAAGGGGTTCAGATTCTTTCTGAATATACCGCAATTGCAGCAGAAGGCTTAGTTGAAATTCCAAACTATGAAGGAATGCGTGAAGTAGATGTTCCTGTTGAAAACCCAGGATTAGTTCGCTGGATGTTGCTTCTTGGTCAATTAGGAAAACCAGATACTCCTGAAAAAGAATTCCTTCATGAAATGTACTTCTATTTCTTCGGGCAAGAATTATTGAAGGCTAATTTCATCATTCCAATGCGTGCCCATGGAGAAATTCCACAAGCGGATGAAAAAGGCGTTACGAAATTCAAAGACGGCTTCAAGTTTGATTTAGCCATGGAAAAAGGTACAGAAAAGAAACAAGCAATGATGTTCTTTACAGACTGGCTACGCTTCCGTCAAAAATTCGGAGAAGACTGGCAAGGACTCATTCAGCAACTTGATGGTAATCTTGCTTTCCATGATGTCATCATTAATGGAACAGGAAAACCAGAAGCAGGAGTCTATATTACAGAAAGCATCTTTAACAAAATTAAAGAAGCCCACAAAAAAGACGCATAATGCATAAGGACTCACAGTGTGAGTCCTTATTTTTTGTCTCTATATTCGCAAAAAAGCTATGCTATAATGGATTTATCAGCGATTAGCAACGGGAGGAATATGAATGGGATTATTCGATTTTTTATTTGGAAAGAAGAAACAGGATCCGAGTTTTACTCTGGGTAAGGAAGAAGCAGAATCAATCTGTATGCTTGGAGTAAGTGATGTGATTGGTGTTGATGACAACGCTACAGACTTCATCATTGAGGGCTTTGTTCAAGGAAGCCTCAAAGTAGGTGACGAACTTGTTGTTACAAAGATAAGTTGTTTGTCCAAGACGCCTGTAAAAACCGTCATTACATCCATTTATGTTAATGAAGAAGAAGTTCAAGAAGCCTCAGAAAAAATGGTGAAGGTAAAAGTCAAAGATGGGAATAAACTTGGGATTTATAAAGGTACCATGTTGCATTCGGAAACCGTGACAGATACTCAGGTTTACCATGCTTATCGTTTTACAATGGATATCGCTTTTGTAAGGCAACAAGATGGAATACTCACTGAGGAGGATCGTGAAAAATTAGCCGCTTCAGACATTTCGGAGATTTGGAGTTTATATTGGAAGGCCCATCTTGAAGAATTTGAAAGGGTAAAAGAAATAGAACTGAAGGTGGATCAGAGAAGACGAGATTTCTTTAAACTGATTCGAGAAAAACTATTTTTATTAGATGACATTTATGTAATATACTCAACAAAAATGAACGAACCTCATTTGTTTGCTAGAGCATCATTAGATGGAAATAAGGGGATGACTGTTTCACATTCATGGGTTTATCTGATTCCAAGTTCATACATGCATTACCGTAAAGAGATTTATAAGAAAGATAAGAGATATGATTTTAAACGGATTGAAAACGGACCTGAAAAAGAGGGAATTCGTAATTTTCTAAGAGATTTATTTATATATGATGGAGTAGAATCGATTCAATATTTCACAGAAGATACGTTGATTTTTGCAAAAGAATTAATGGACCTTCCGAATTATGAAGGGGTAGATGAAGCAGAAATCCCTGTAACGAATCCGGATTTAGTTAGATGGTTACATCTAACACGTCAATCGAGCGGAATAGACGATAAAGAACAAAAGAATATCGGTTACGGATATTTTTGTATTTTTGCCAAATCTACAAAGACCGCAAAATTTATTGCGCCAATGCGACTTCATGGGTATGACCAACTTCTGGAAGATAATCCACAAACTGCAATCGAACCTAATATTCCTTTTAATTTAGCGATACAACAAGGGAAAACAAAAGAGAAGGCCGTTCAAGTGTATACAGATTGGAAGAGACTCCGTAAACACTTTGGTGAAGAGTATAAAGGATTAGTTGTAACGCTTGATGAATTGATAAAAGATTATGATGTTGTTATTAATCCTGGAGAATATCCGATAGCTGAATTGATGACAGAAGAATTCTTTAATGCAGTAGATTAAATAGTTATAAGAAAAGCAACTCCTTGAGTTGCTTTTTCGTTGTCTCTATATTCGCTAAAAGAGCTATGTTATAATTGAAGTATCAGCGATTAGCAAACGGGAGGAATATGAATGGGATTGTTCGATTTTTTATTTGGAAAGAAGAAACAGGATCCGAGTTTTACTCTTGGTGTTGTTAATTTTTTTAAGGGAGAAGACAATCCTTCAGACTTAATAATTGTGGGTTTCGTGAAAGGAACTATAAAAGTTGGGGACGAAATTGTTGTTACAAAGATGAGTCGTGTGACGGAAACTCCTGTGAAAATAACCGTTCTATCACTTGAGGTTCCTGAAGGCGAGGTTCAAGAAGCTACAGACACAATGGTGATAGCAAGAGTCCAAGATGGGGCTAAACTTGATATTTATAAGGGAACGGTGTTGCATTCGGAAAATGCTCCGGATGCACAACGATATAATGCTTATATTACTGCGCTGGGAATCGCTTTTGTGAATGAACAAGAGGGCAAACTTACTAAAGAGGATTGTGAAAAATTAGCGGCATCAGATATTTCGGAGATTTGGCAATTATATTATAAAGTGCATGCTGAAGAGGCTAAACGATTTGAAGCCAAACAGGTACTATTAAATTATAAAAGACGAGAACTCTATAAATTGATTCGAGAAAAACTGTTTTTAGTAGATGATATTTATGTAGTGTATTCAGTAGAAACTGATGAGCCTTATCTATTTTCACATGCATCAGAAGATGAGAAGGGCTCACTCTCTGTTACAATGCCAATGGCTCAATTGATTCCAAGCTCATACATGCATTACCATAAAGAGATTTATAAGAAAGATGAGATATTTGATTTTAAACGAATTGAGAATGGGCCTGATAAAGAAGGGATTCGTAATTTCATAAGAGACTTATTTATCTATGATGGAATACGTGGAATCCAATATTGTGGTGAAAAAACAACGATTCTTGCGGAACAACTAGTGGATCTTCCGCGGTATAAAGGGATTGATGAAAAAGAAATACCTGTAACGAATCCGAATGTGATCAAGTGGTTATATTTGGCACGTCAATTGGGCAAGCTGAATACTAAAGATAAGAAAACACTCAACCAGGTCTATTTATATCAGTTTTATGAAGCTTTAAAAACAGCAAAATTTATTGCCCCAATGCGACTTCATGGATATGACCAACTTTTGGAAGACAACCCGCAAACTGAAATAGAACCTAACATTCCTTTTGATTTAGCGATGCAACCCGGAAAAACGAAAGAGTGGACACTCAAAGTGTATACGGACTGGAAAAGACTTCGTAAGCACTATGGAGAAGATTGTAAAGCATTAATTGTGACGCTTGATGAACAATTAGAGTATTATGATGTCGTTATTAATCCGGGAGACCATCCGATGGCAGCTGCTACGATTACAGAAGAATTGTATAATGAAGTGAAGAAGAAAACAGTATAAGAAAAGCAACTCAAGGAGTTGCTTTTCCTTTGTTTATAATGCTCTTAAAGTGCATAACAGAAGGATTTTTTTGATGGAAATTCAAATTAACCCGGGGAATGATTAAAAAATTCCAAAAACGTTAGAATTTCTTAACTTTTCAGTTGATTTTTTTTGAGAAAAGCGCTATTATACAAATAATCTTTTGCTCTGTAATTGATTTTGCACGGCAATTGATGTTCGACTAACGTTAACTTTCGCAGTGTTTTCACCGAAGGCTAGCGTTCTTTTTTTGCGCAAAATTTAGACACTTTGTGATAAAAGAGAAGTATAGTACAATAGATAAGTACAAAGGAGAGGAGGTTTTTGATGGATACAGCAGTCTTGAAACAGAAAATTATTGCAAAAAGTAAAGAGCTTGGCATCGATAAGATTGGTTTTGCTTCTGCCGAGCCGTTTACGCACTTAGAAGAGAGCATGCGTCGCTCCAAAGAACTCGGTCATACGACGGGGTTTGAGCATCCAGTGCTTGAAGAGCGTATTTATCCTGAGAAAATCTTCGATACTCCAAAAACGATTATTTCCATCGCGCTAGCATATCCGACACTTCCGAAGAATAAGCCGGAACGTGTGAAGGGTGAGCGTCGCGGAGCCTTTGCGAGGGCTTCGTGGGGGGAGGATTATCACTTTATTCTCTCAAGACGCATGGAAGCACTGATTCATTACATCAAAGAAGAAGTTCAAGACGAAGATTCCCGTTTTAAGCCGATGGTCGACACGGGCGAATTAATCGATGTCCGCGTGGCTGAGCGTGCGGGAATTGGCTTTGTCGGCAAAAATGGACTTCTCATTACGAAGGAATTTGGCTCGTATGTCTATTTAGGCGAGCTGATTACGAATATCGAGTTTCCAACCGATGAAATGGTGGACTACGGGTGCGGCGATTGTACGCGCTGTGTGGATTTCTGTCCGACAGGTGCGCTCCTTGGCGACGGGCGTATGAATGCCATGCGCTGCTTGTCGTATCAGACGCAGACGAAAGACTTTATGCCGCAAGAGTTTCGTAAAAAAATCGGGCATGTGATTTATGGCTGCGACATTTGCCAGCAAGTGTGTCCGTATAATAAGGGGAAAGATTTCCACTTGCATCCTGAAATGGAGCCATCCGTTGAGGAGACACATCCGCTACTGAAGCCGCTCGTGACGATTTCAAATAAGGAATTCAAGGAGCGTTTTGGCAAAATGGCCGGATCGTGGCGTGGGAAGAAGCCGTTGCAACGAAATGCGATTATCGCCCTGGCCAACTACCGCGATAAAACGGCGGTGCCACTGCTGCTTCGTGTCATGAAAGAAGATATGCGCCCTGTGATGAAGGGGACCGCTGCATGGGCCGTTGCAGAAATCGTAAATGAGTCCAATCAAGAGATGATCGATTATTTTAACGAACAAAAAGCAGCAGCAACAAAGAAACTCGAATCGCTCGAAAATCCGTCGAAGGAAGATATCGAGTTAATTGAAGAGTTAGACAAAGCAATTGTAGTCTTACAAGAAAAGTATAGAGAAGAGGCAACCAAATGACGGTGAATCATATCGTATTATTTGAACCACAAATCCCAGCAAATACTGGGAATATCGCAAGAACCTGTGCGGCGACGAATTCGCCACTGCACCTGATTGAACCGCTTGGATTCTCGACAGATGACAAGCACTTAAAACGCGCGGGGCTTGATTATTGGCATGATGTCGATATTACGTATCACAAATCCCTCGAAGCGTTCTTAGAGTATTTAGGAGAACGTCCATTATATTTAATTACAAAATTCGCCAACCATACGTATGATGAGGTGGATTTAGCCCGTGATGAGGAACAATTCTTCATGTTCGGGAAAGAAACAACCGGTCTTCCTGAAGACTTTATGCGTGAAAACGAAGAGAAATGCTTGCGTCTTCCGATGAACGATACGCATGTAAGGTCATTGAACTTGTCGAATACGGCAGCGATTGTTGTGTACGAAGCGCTTCGCCAACAACGTTTTGCAGGGCTTGAGCTTGTGCATACGTATGACCATGATAAATTGAAGTAGGTGACCAATATGAATCAGAAATTATATCAATGTATTGTGTACGCCATTTGTGCGATTGCTTTTGTGATTTTAGCGGTCACTTCGAAGCCCCTCTATGGCATCTGCGCGGCATTATTTGCCATTTCGTCAGTGGTCAATGGGATTCGTTATTTCAAAGAGAAGTAAAATTGCAAAATCGCACTAGTTATGATACAGTGGATGACAGTTAAATAGCAAAATTGATGAAAAAGAGAGTAGTTTTTAACCGAATGTATTAGCGAGTTGGAAGGGTGAAAGCCAACCATTCATTAAAAATGAACCGCACTTTTGAAATGATTATTTGAAATGTAGGATAATCCGGATTCGCCGTTACCGAGTAAAGTGGCTCAATTTGAGCAAGCAGAGTGGTACCACGGGAATTCTCGTCTCTATATGACTGTCGTCGTATAGGGATTTTTTTGTGCAAATGGATATCCGAGTATAAAACCAAAGAAAAGGAGAACAAAGATGAATTATAAGAAAATTGTTGCAGAACAAATCGCAAAAACAGTCGGCGAGCATTTAAGCGTCGATGAAATCGTATCAATGATTGAAGTGCCTAAATATGCGAACCAAGGGGACTTAGCTTTCCCTGCATTTACACTTGCAAAAGTATTACGTAAAGCGCCACAAGCTATCGCGACAGAAATCGTGGAAGCCGTTAGCGATAAGCATATCGAACGCGCAGAAGCAATGGGACCATACGCGAACTTCTTCTTAGAACGTAGCGCTTTTGCTGATGAAGTCTTAAAAGAAGTCTTAGAACTTGGCGCGCATTACGGTGACTGGGATTACGGTCAAGGACGTAAAGTCGTGATCGATATGTCTTCACCAAACATCGCGAAACCAATGTCAATGGGACATTTACGTTCAACAGTAATCGGGAACGCGATTGCGAACCTTGAGAAAAAAGTAGGCTATGAGCCAATTCGTATCAACCACTTAGGAGACTGGGGAACACAATTCGGTAAATTAATCGAAGCGTACAAATTATGGGGAAGCGAAGAGCTTGTAAAAGCAGATCCAATCGCAGAACTCATTAAATTATACGTTCGTTTCCACGAAGAAGCAGAACTAGATCCAACATTAGATGACAAAGGCCGTGCATGGTTCAAGAAACTAGAAGATGGAGACCCAGAAGCCGTTCGTCTATGGGAATGGTTCAGAAGTGAATCATTAAAAGAATTCAACCGCGTGTATGACTTACTCGGCGTGACTTTTGATTCATACAACGGTGAAGCGTTCTATAACGACAAGATGGACGTTGTGGTCGACATGCTTGAAGAAGCGAACTTACTAAAAGTGGATAATGGTGCTACCATCGTAGACCTTGAAAAATATGATTTACCACCAGCATTAATTAAAAAATCAGACGGCGCAACACTATACATGACACGTGACTTAGCAGCCGCAAACTACCGTAAGAATACTTACGATTTCGCGAAATGTATTTACGTGGTAGGGATGGAACAATCAAACCACTTCAAACAATTAAAAGCAGTCTTAAAGGAATTAAACTTACCTTGGTCTGAAGATATCGTGCATATTCCATTCGGACTAATCACATTGAATGGTAAGAAATTATCGACACGTAAAGGAAAAATCATCCTTCTTGAAGGCGTGTTAAAAGAAGCGACAGAACTTGCTTTGAAACAAATCGAAGCGAAAAACCCATCACTTGAAAATAAAGAAGCTGTGGCACACGCTGTTGGGGTAGGTGCGGTTATTTTCCACGACTTGAAGAACGACCGTACAAACAACTTCGACTTCGCGCTGGAAGAAGTGGTGCAATTCGAAGGTGAGACAGGTCCTTACGTGCAATATACACACGCTCGTGCGATGAGTATTTTACGTAAAGCCAACCATACCGTAGATACACAGGCTGCCTTCTCATTAACAGACGATGATGCGTGGGAAGTATTGAAACTCATCGAAAACTATCCAAACGTTGTGCGTTTTGCTGAAGAAAAATGCGAACCATCAGCAATTGCGAAATACGTTATCAACTTAGCACAAGCGTTCAATAAATATTACGCACATACAAAAGTACTCGTTGAAGATGAAGCCTTCAACAGCCGTATCGCTTTAGTACAAACAACAGCAAGCATCCTAAAACAAGGCTTAGCGCTTCTTGGCGTAGCTGCTCCTGATGAAATGTAGTCATTGACATCAAGTAGGATAAGCCGTATACTAAATGCACATATATAAGCAATGAACAAGCGCAGTAGTGGTTGTCCACGGGAGAAAGAAGAGAATTGTCGGTCGGTGCAAGACAATCCCCCACATCCGCGAAGTACACTTGGGAGCTATCCGTCAGGACGTCTCATCCGCGATAAGGATGCTCGAGTGGATGATGTCCTGCATCGTCAACAAGGGTGGTAACACGGTGAAAATCGTCCCTAATAGTCTTTTTGGCTATTAGGGATTTTTTATTTACAAGAAAGAAGGGAAGAAACAAGATGAACATTATCGATGATTTAGAATGGCGCAGCGCCATCAACCAAATGACAGATGAAGAAGGCTTACGTGCCTTAACAAACGAAAAGGCTGTATCCCTCTACTGTGGGGTAGACCCAACTGGGGACAGCATGCACATTGGACACTTAATTCCATTTATGATTCTTCGTCGTTTCCAATTAGCAGGACACAAACCAGTGATCTTAATTGGTGGAGCAACAGGTTCTATCGGGGATCCAAGTGGTCGTACAAGCGAACGTGTGCTTCAATCAATGGAACAAGTTCAACACAATGTCGAAAAACTGACAGCGCAAATGAAGAAATTATTCTTCACAACCGATGAAGACCAAGCGACATTACGCCTTGTAAACAACTACGATTGGACAAAAGATTTATCATTATTAGACTTCTTGCGTGACTACGGGAAGCATTTCAACTTGAACACAATGCTTGCTAAAGACGTTGTCGCAAGCCGCTTAGAAGTGGGAATTTCATTTACAGAATTCTCATACCAAATCCTACAATCAATGGACTTCTTGCATTTATTCAAGACAGAAGACGTGCAAGTCCAAATCGGTGGTGCGGACCAATGGGGGAATATCACTTCAGGTCTTGAATTAATCCGTAAAGTGGAAGGGGCAGAGTCTCGTGCTTACGGTTTAACTATTCCATTGATGTTAAAATCAGACGGTACAAAATTCGGGAAATCAGCTGGTGGCGCTGTATGGCTCGACCCTGAAAAGACAACTCCATACGAATTCTACCAATTCTGGTTAAACCAAGATGACCGCGACGTGATTAAATACATCAAGTACTTCACATTCCTAGACCGCGAAGAAATCGAAGCGCTCGAAGAAAAAGTGGCGACAGAACCACACAAACGTGAAGCGCAAATCCGCCTTGCCGAAGAAGTCACTCGCTTCGTTCACGGCGAAAAAGCCCTAGAAGACGCGAAGAAAATTACAAACGCGCTCTTCACAGGGAACGTACAACAATTAACAGCCGACGAAATCGAACAAGGCTTCAAAAACATGCCAACTTTTGAAAGTTCAAAAGAAAGCCAAAACCTAGCAACATGGCTTGTGGACCTTGGTATCGAACCATCAAGAAGACAATCACGTGAAGATATTCAAAACGGCGCGATTTCAATTAACGGTGAAAAAGTAACCGACCTCGAATTCGAATGGACGAAGGAACAATCTTTTGAAGAACGCTTCGTCATCGTCCGCCGCGGTAAGAAAAAATACTTCTTAGTAGTGTTGAAATAATAAAACGATAGATGATTCTTTCGAATCCTTCGGATTTATTTATCATCATTGTAACGTTGCACCGGCGCAAGCCTCGGTCTTGCGCCTTAAAAGCCTCAAAGAGGGAGTAAGACCAAAGACAAAACAGGACTCACAGTGTGAGTCCTGTTTGCTTTGTAGTCTTACCCCCGCAAAAGGATGATTAGGATTAAGCGAATCACGAGTGATGAAGCTTAATTCAATCATCTACTGCGTCTACCTTATAAAGTACTTTAAGTACGGATTATAAATCCTACGCCCTCTTTTTCATTTTTATGCTTTAACACGTTACTATGATGATAAAATCCGCAGCATTCTCCAGAATCATCCTGTATCTTCTTTATACCTAAAACCACTAAAAAATGATTCTTAACGAATCTGACGATAACGGGCAGTTCACAAACTTGGGAAATAAAAAAGTTTTTAAATAGATTTTTAAACCTGCTATAAACGCCTACACAATCATATTTCAAAAGCAAATGTAAAAAACACAATATAACGTATACGTTATATTGCAAAATAACTTTTTGATCAAAAACCCGAATTTGTTGCCTCTAAAACTCAAGATTTTAGGTAGCTCATTTCGAATGCAAAGCGGTGCACCTTCCCATATAAAACTGCATCCGCTCAATCCCATGAAAGCTCGAGTTGTTTTAAAACAGAAACCGCAGAGTTATCTTCAAGCGGAGAAAAAATAAGATTCCAAAGAATGGGCGGATTTTATAATAACCGTAATGGGGGATAGGATTAAATGCGAAATAGCGGCCGTCAGAAATTTTTTGTACGGCCGCTTTGAGGCTTTGAAGGTGAGAGACTTCGGCTCGAACCGGTCCCCCATTACAGTTATTATGAATAAATCCGCAAGGATTCTTTGGAATCAAATGGAATTATACTTTCTCCACCGTTACCGCATTGAAAATAGCATCGAAGTTATCCATGTTAATAAAGCCCGTTTGAGCTTCCATGGCATTGAGCGTACCTGCAGTCACAGCAGTTTTTAAAATGGTCTCGCTGCTTTCGCCTTTTGCAATCGCATGCGCTAACCCAGCAATCGTTGAGTCTCCAGAGCCAACAGGATTCACGGCGTTGACTTTGGGGATGTTGACTTGATAAAAGACCCCTTCGTGTTTTGCCAATGCGCCTTTTGACCCAAGCGAAACAACCACCCAATCCACCCTGTCAAATAGCGGAGAGTTCAATTGTTCCTTCAATTCTTCCACCGTTGTTGCTTCAGGAACCCCTAGTAATCCAGCAAGTTCTTCTTGGTTTGGCTTAATTAAAGCAGGCTTTGTAGCAGCTTCGAGCGCAATCTTCAATGTCTTTCCAGAAGTATCTAAAAGCACAGGAATGTTGGCTTTAGCAGCTTTTTCAATAATCGTTGCGTATAAATCGTCGTCCATTCCAGCAGGCAAGCTCCCAGAAATCGTGATGAGATCGACTTCTTTTAATAAGTTTTCAAAGTGTGCGAGGAAACCTGCTTGTTCCTCTGGCGTAATCGTAGGACCAGCCTCTAAGATTTCCGTTTGTGATCCTTCGTGTAGGATGGCAATACAATTACGAGTTTCCGATTGGATCGGATAGAAGTCATTTCGCAAGCCAACCTCATCCAGTTTTTCTTTAATAAAAGCTCCAATATGGCCCCCGAGTAACCCTGTTGCTAACACCGGCGAACCGAGCTGTTTGAGCACGCGACTCACGTTTAGTCCTTTCCCTCCAGGCGTTTTGCTCACCTTTTTTGTACGATTGACTGTATCAATCTTTAATGTGTCAACGGTATATCCGATATCGACCGCCGGATTCATCGTCAATGTTAATATCATAAAAATAGCTCCCTTCTATTTTTTCAAGATACGTTAAATATACCATATTTATCGGGAGTTGAAACCGTTTGTAACAAAACTTTTTTCGTGTGTCATAAAGAGGAGTGTGGAAGAGTTAAAAAACAGAAACCCACTCCAAAAATCGACAAAAATTCACATTTTACCCTGTAATTTTTCACAAAAAATAACCATTTATGTATCAAAAAGGTCAGTCGTTCGGGTTATGTTACAGCTTTATTACAAGGTATTATCAATTCGAAGAAAATCAACATCGGCCTAAAGTCCTATGGTATTATAGTATCAAGTTAAGTTTTATAAAAGCCGTGACCGGCTACTTCGAATATATATTTAGTGAGAAACATTGGAGGGAATCACTTGAAAAAACGTTTATTAACAGTATTAGTAACAGGAACAGTATTATCATTAGGAGCTTTAGCGCCATCAGTTAACGCGCAAGATTTCGATTCACAAATCGAAACAGTTAACTCATCAATCGCTAACATTAATGAGAAAAAATCAGCAGTTAATTCTACAATCGATACATTAGCGAAAGAATTATCTGATGTACAAACTAAAATCGATACAACTCAAGCTAAAAAAGCTGAAGTTCAAGAACAAATCGAAACATTAAAAGCTGAAATTGCTAAATTAGAAAAAGTTATCGCAGAACGTAACTCACGTTTAGAAGAACAAGCTCGTTCAGTACAAACAAACGGTGCTCGTTCATACTTAGATTTCTTATTAAATGCTGAAAGCTTATCAGATGCGGTTAGCCGTATCGGTGTTGTAATGGACTTAATGAGCGCAAACCGCGAATTAATGCAACAACAAGCTGAAGACAAAAAACAAGTAGAATCTAAAGAAGAAGCTCAACAAGAAAAATTAGCTGAACAAGAAGCAGCTGAAAAAGAATTAGCTTCTCTACAAACAGAATTAAACGATACTTTCTCTAAAAACAAAGTATTATTAGCAAACCTTTCACAAGAAGAGTTAGCTGAAATCACAAAACGTGACGGATTAGTTGCTGAAAAAGAAGCTTTCCAAAAACGTTTAGCTGAAGAAAAAGCCAAAGCTGACGCAGAAGCAGCTCGTATTGCTGAAGAATCACGCCAAGCGTTAGCAGCTCAAGCCACACAAGCAACACAAACAGTTGCAACGGCCACAGCTTACCAAGCTCCAGCAGCAAGTACAACTTCAGAAAGTACAACTTCAACATCAACTTCAACTTCAAGCTCTAATGCAACACCAGCAGCTACAACACAAACATCAAGCTACACTTACACAACTGGCGGAGGTTTTCCAGCAGTTGACCCAAGTTTCCGTGCTTCACTTAACGGTGGATACTTCGGGCAATGTACTTACTATGTATTTAACCGTATGGCACAAGTCGGTACACCAATCGGTCACAGCATGATGGGTAACGCTAATGAATGGCCTTCATATGCACGTAGTTATGGATACTCAGTGTCAAGAACACCGGCAGCAGGTACAGCGATGGTATTCCAAAGCGGTATCGGTGGGTCACACCCAACTTATGGACACGTTGCATTCGTAGAATCAGTTAACGCTGACGGATCAGTTTACATCTCTGAAATGAATTTTGTTGGATTAAACGTAATCTCTTATCGTACAATTCCAGCAAGCGTAGCAGCACAATGTGAATATATCCATTTTTAATACGAAATGAAATGACCGTCTCCTGAAAGGGAGGCGGTTTTTGTTTACACTTTTTATCGTAGTAATCTTATAAAAGCAGATTTGACATTGCGTACTATATTTTCTATGATAAAGGTAAGTCAGATTTAAAGGAGTATTCTAATGAAGAAAATTTTGAAATTAACAATGGTGTTGTTAGGAGCGTTATTTGTTTTACTAGGATGTAGTTCAGAAGCTAAAAGTGAATTTGTTTTTGATCTTAGTGATATAAAACAAAAAATAACCTATGTATACGATAAAGAAAAAGATTCAGTTTCATCTGTAACATTTAATCTCATCTATGACATTTCAAAAAGTAAAGAAATCGAGGAAAGAGCACGTAGTACCCAAAAACTAATAGTAGACGACGCGAATGGCATTGAAGGGGTCAAAGTCACTCAATCTGATAGCGCAAAAGAACTAAAGATAACGATTGAAGTGGATCTTAAGAAGTTCAACTACGATGATGAGAAGACAGGTGCTAAAGCACCAGCTCTCTATAGTAGCGTTCATACAGCGGTAATAAAGAAAAATGATATTTTCAGCTTTGAAGAATCTAAAAAGAGTATTTTAAAAGAAGGATTTAAAGAAGTGAAATAATCGATATGAACTTGGATTGCAGTAAATGTAATCCAAGTATTTTTATAAGTGATGAGTATGGACTGCAATGGAAATTGACAAACTATAGTTCATTTTCTATGCTTAAAGCAAGTCAAAACAAGGGAAGTATCATATGAAGAAAATTTTTAAACTATCCATTCTACTATTGGGAGCATTATTTGTATTACTGGGATGTAGCCAAGAGACAAAAAGTGAATTTGTTTTACAAAAGACTGCAAGTAAGACGACATTAACTTATGTATACGATAAAGAGAAAGATTCGGTTTCCAAACTAACGATGAATATTATTTACGATATCACAAAAAATGAACAGTACACAGAAGCCGTGCGTAGTCAGCGAGATGGAATTGTTTCAGAGATGGAAGGAATCGAAGGTGTTACATACACTAAAAAGGACGATAATAACTACATTACGCTAACGATTGAAGTCGACGTTAATAAATTTAAGTTCGATGATGAGGCAAGTCGCAAGAAAGCTCCAACGCTCTATAACACAGTTAATGCAGCTTTGAAGAAAAAGGATAATATGGTTAGCTACCAATTATCTAAAGAGGCTATTTTAGAATACGAGTTTAAAGAAGTGAAATAAGGAGAGTACTGTCATGAAGAGAATATTGAAGTTATCTATTGTACTATTAGGAGCATTGTTTGTATTACTAGGATGCCGTTCAGAAAGTAAATCAGTCTTTGTTTTTCAAACAGAAAATTCGAAGATCACTTATACATATGTATATGACAAAGGAAATGACGAAGTTTTATCTCTAACAACCGATGTAGTAGTACGTTTATCAGAGGTTCAGGAATTAGCAACAGCAACTCGTCAAAAACGAGATGAACTCGTGAATCAAATAAAAGATATCGAAGGTGTAAGAATTACTTTGTCAGATGGTGCAAAAGCAATAGGTTTCACTATTGAAATAGACATGAAGAAGTTCAAATTGAATGATCCAGAAAGTCGTGCAAAAGCGCCAAGTTTATATGAAACAATGGATGTTGCACTGATTAAGAAAGATGGCAAAGTAAGTTTTTCAGCATCTAAAGAAAACATTGAACGCCTTGGATTTGTTGAGCAAAAAGAAGAAAAGAAATAATTTTATCAATCAAATAGCAGGACTTGGATGATGATAAACGTCATCCAAGTTTTTTTATTGGAGAAACAGCATAAAAACAGCTTTTTGAGGCAGAGAGATTGCCTAAGTGGCGGCGAGGTGCTACAATACAAACATAAATAACATTTTCGGGGCAAGGTGAAATTCCTGACCGGTGGTATAGTCCACGAGCCGATTGGCATGATCTGGTGCAATTCCAGAACCGATAGTATAGTCTAGATGTGAGAAAATGGCACTATTTCAACAAGTCTATTTGACGAGCAGTATTGAAAGGTCCATTTCAATGCTGCTTTTTTCTTTGAAACTGAGAAACAGTGCAATTTCCTTCGCCCTATGAAGGAGGACGTACCATGAGTACAAATGTAAAAAAGTCGAACAGAACATCGGCTAAAAAAATTGTTCTAGTAGGAGTCTTTGGTGCGATTAGTACCGTATTAATGCTATTATCGTTCAACGTACCGTTTATCCCAACATTCGTGAAGCTCGACTTCTCGGATTTACCAGTATTACTGGGTGGATATCTTCTTGGACCATTGCACGGAAGCTTGATTGCGCTCATCAAAGTGTTGTTAAACTTCTTCTATAACGGGTCAATGACTTTTGGAATCGGAGAAACAGTAAACTTAATCGGTAGCTTAAGCTTTATGTTACCAGCAGTGCTTTACTATCAACGTCGCCGTAATTTCAAATCAGCAGTGATTAGTTTAGTCATCGGTACGATTTCTGCAACAGTGGTGTTACTGACAGCGAACTACTTCGTGATGTTCCCACTTTATGCAACAGCGATGAACTTCCCAATGGAAAAAATCGTTGCTGCAGCACATGCATTAAACCCATTGGTAACAGACTTAGGATCATTAATGGTATTCGCATTACTTCCATTTAATATCGTGAAGTTCGGCCTAAATAGCGTACTTGCGATGTTAATGTACAAACGTTTAGCACAAACCTTAAAATTAGAGCATTAATCCAGAGTCGGGCTTCGTGCCCGGCTTTTTATTTGCAGGAAAATTTCTTCTATATAATAGTAGAAAACTGTTTAGAAATTTGCAGAAACTCTTTATTTCCAATAGCAATCTGCTAAAAAATGAGGTAGGATAGATAAGAATGAGGTGAACCAATGAAAGGAAAAACATGGACTAAGTTGCAACTATCCATCGTTGCGCTCAGCGCTGTTCTCATGGGAACGAGCGGTTATTTAACCATTACACAACAATCATTATTTGGGCTTGAAGCACCAACAATTTCCATCCTATCTATCTTCTTTAGCAGTCTATTACTCTGGCTCTTTGTCGCAACGGACTGGCCAAGCGTTCTCTGCTATGTGATGTTAGGAATCGGGATGCTTCCAGGCGTCAACTACGGACAGATTTTTAATTTGTCGTTTGGGAATACAACCTTTGTCTTCCTATTATTTACTTTCTTAATGACATACGCCCTCGAGCAAACGCCTGCACTGAGACGTTTCGTCGCACGTGCACTCGGCAGCTCCTTTGCAGGAAAGTCTCCATGGCATTTTATCGGGGCCTTTTACGCCAGCGTTCTCGCCATCAGCCTCTTTATTTCGCCGACGATTCTCTTTATGATCGTCTTCCCGATTTACGAGGAAATCATGGCTGTTCTCGGATTGAAAAAAGGCGATAGACAAGCTTCGGTGCTCCTGATTGCACTTTTTGCCACGGTGGCAATCGGTACTGCGATGACGCCAATCAACCACGTCTTCTCTGTGACTGCCATGGCGCTTTACAAGAATGCGACAGGAATCGCGATTTCCAACGCGCAATATATGATGATTGGCATTCCAGCCGGACTCGTGCTCTTTATCGCGATGTGGGCTGTTCTTAGAACCGTTTGGAGAGTGGATTTATCAAACGCAGAAATGAAACCACTCGAATCGCTTGAAGCTCTTCCTGCCAAATCAAAACGCGAAACCGCGACAGTATTCATCTTCATGGGCGTCGTCTTATTATGGGTGTTACCAGAACTCGTAGGAGGATTCTTACCAGATATTGCAGCCTTCCTAAAAACAGCAGGAATGGCATTCCCACCGATGATTGGGGTCATCGTGATGGCGATTCTGTCATTTGACGGGAAACCACTCTTATCGATTCAAGAAGGACTTCAAAAGGGCGTGTACTGGCCAAGTATGTTCTTGGTAGGAGCCACTTTAAGCATGGGAACTCTTGTCACAAAACCGGAATTAGGAGTGATTGGACTTCTCGAAAGTTCACTCGTACCAGTATTTGCGACGCTCGCTCCAATTCTAGTCGTGATTATTTTTGTCCTTTGGGCAGGATTACAAACGAATGTCTCTTCAAACTTAGTAACCGTATCGGTAGTCACAACCGTATTAACGACCGTCTATGCAACAGGCTCAGTCGACGTCCAAGCGGGAACGATTGCCTGCTTGATTGGATTCATGGCGAGTCTTGCCTTCATGACACCACCAAGCATGCCGTATGTAGCGATTTCGGTCGGTTCTGGTTGGACGAATGCAAAAGATGCCTTTGTATACGGAGGGGGCCTATTCTTACTCAGTGCCGCTAGTGCGATTATTGTAGGTTACCCATTAGGCGTCTTCTTTGGAATTTAAATGAGGAGGAAATCTCTTGTTAGAAAAACAACGCGCAGAAATTGATGCCATCGACCGCGAGATTGTAGCGCTCTTTGAACGCCGCATGCAAGTCGTTGTCGATGTCGCTCGTATTAAAAAAGAAAATGGCATCGCGATTTTAGATGCGAGTCGCGAGAAAGAAGTGATTGCCAAGGTGCAGTCGTACTTGAAAGATGCCACATTGAAAGAAGAGTTGGCAGAAGCTTACGAGACTTTGATGAAAGTTTCAAAGGACTATCAGAAAAAAAGAATGAATCATTAATAGAACAAATCTCTTAGATATCTCTGGATTACTGTAAATCCTTGTGAGAAGGTAATCCTATCTAAGAGATTTTTTGTATTGTGATTATATAAAAAGGCAATACTGTTCTTTCAAGAAAAAGGTGTAATTGAAAAGAGAAGAGTGCTAGAATAACATTAGTTGAATGTATTGATGTAAAGGAGTGGAGGGGAATGGAGAATTCCTTAGAAATCATTTTACAAAGGACGGAATGGTTTAGACAAGCTCGATTTGGGATGTTTATTCATTTTGGTCTTTATGCGATTCCTGGAAGGGGAGAATGGATTCGCAGTAATGAAAAAATGACAATTGAAGACTATCAACCCTATTTTGACGCATTTAATCCAAGTGAATTCGATGCCAAAGTATGGGCAAAGGCTGCTAAAGAAGCGGGAATGAAGTATGTCGTATTGACGGTTAAACATCACGACGGATTTTGTTTATTTGATTCTGAGTATACAGATTATAAAATTACCAATACACCCTTTGGAAGGGATTTAGTTCGGGAATTTGTAGAAGCGGTAAGGGGTGAAGGGCTTCGAGTAGGATTATATTTTAGTCTGCTGGACTGGTATCATCCAGATTATCCGAAGTACGCCGATCGACATCATCCTATGAGAGAAAATATCGCTTATAAGGATGAACAAATCGATTTTAACCGCTATTTGGAGTTTATGTATCACCAAGTGGAGGAAATTGTAACAAAGTATGGGAAACTCGATATTCTCTGGTTTGACTTTTCTTACGGAGAAATGTTTGGTGAGAAATGGAAGGCAAGCGATTTAATAGAACTTGTAAGAAAACATCAACCTGATGTGGTTGTTGACAACCGCTTAGAGACTTCTGGAGAGGGGTTCGGAAGTATTGCTAGTGAGGAGATTCATCTTTATTCCGGAGACTTTGTTAGTCCTGAACAAATCGTGCCACATGAAGGGATTCGGAATGTAAAAGGGGAATTGCTACCGTGGGAATTATGCCTCACTATGAATAACCATTGGGCCTATAACCCAAGCGATAAACTCTATAAGAGCCCTAAAGTACTCATTCGTAAACTGGTGGAATGTGTTAGTAAGGGTGGAAACATGATTTTAAATGTGGGACCAAATGCAAAGGGAAGCTTTCCTCAAGAGAGTATCGATATTTTGCGTGAAATAGGATGCTGGATGAAGAGCAATGGAGAATCTATCTACGAAGGAGAATTAGTGAATCTGCCAAAACCGGAATGGGGTTATTATACAAAGAATGGGAAAATTTTGTATGCTCATGTTTTTGAACAACCGATTGGTCCGATTGCGTTAACAGGGATCGATAAAGAGCAGATTGAACGTATGAGTTTTGTCCATGATGGTAGCGAAGTAAGAATTTCTAACAGTTGGACTACTTTAGCTTTTCAAGACATTTGTTTTGCACAATATGGAGAAATTGGGGCTTACACCTATCCATTGCCAGATGAGGTGGACAGTGTTATCAAAATCGAATTAAAAGAAGAAATCTGATGGTATAATGAATGAGCAAAGGAGGGGTTACATGTTCGAACACTTATCTTTTAAAGGCGAGTGGAGAGCGTATCAAAAGCGCATTTTAGAAAAGAGCGATTCGATTATGGCGGATGGCCATATTCACTTGGTGGCGGCTCCAGGTTCTGGGAAAACGACGCTAGGAATTGAATTTATCCGTCGTAATAGTAAGCCGGCGCTTATTTTAGTGCCGACTGTAACCATTCGTCAGCAGTGGGTGGACCGTATTCGTGAGGCGTTTTTGGATGATGCGAGCCTAGCCGATGAAATGATTTCGCAAAATCTGAAGCAGCCAAAGACCATCACCGTTGCGACGTATCAAGCCTTGCACAGTGCCATCAATCGTCTGGAAGGCGACGCTGAAGTCGAGGATACGGACGATGTGGTCGAGAACGAGCACTTTGATTTTAAAGACGTGGATATTATTAAGCTCTTTAAGGAAGCAAACCTTGGAACATTGTGCCTCGATGAGTGTCATCACTTGCGAAATGAATGGTGGAAGAGTCTAGAGACCTTCCGTAAATCCTTTGCGGACATCAGTGTGATTTCGCTGACGGCAACACCTCCATATGAAGGGGAGCCTGCGCTTTGGGAGCGTTATGTGACCATGTGTGGGGAAATTGATGAAGAAATTACCGTTCCAGAACTCGTTAAAGAGGGAAGTTTGTGTCCGCACCAGGACTATGTGTATTTCTCTTTTCCAACGAAGGAAGAAGAGAAACAACTCGATCAGTTTTCTACTCAAAAGAGAGCCTTCTTGAAAAATCTATCGTCTGATTCGATGTTTTGTGAGGCGGTAAGAACTAGTCGCGCGCTCGATGGAACGATCTCCGAAGACGAACTCTTAAACGAGCCGAAGTATCTCTCGGCAACACTGATTTTCTTACGTCATAAAGGCATCGAGTTTCCGAAACATTTCCAACAATTACTGGGGGCAAGCCTGCTTCCGACATTTGATTTGGCGTGGTTTGAAATCCTCTTACAGGGAATGTTATTCGATGTGCCGCATTGGTATGATTTATCCGAAGAAGACTGTAAGGAATTGAAGCATGAGTTGAAATCGCTCGGGTTAATTGATCGTAAACAAGTGCAGTTACTTCGCAATAAACAACTCGACCAGCTGTTAAATCAATCTCTTGGAAAACTAAACGCAGTCCGAGAAATTTTTAAGGCTGAATATGAAACATTAGGCAGCGAATTGAGACAGTTGATTCTAACCGACTTCATTCGAAAAGATTTTGAGGTGCACTTAGGAAATCCAGAAGTTCAATATAGCCAACTGGGCGTATTGCCTTACTTTGAAGTGCTTCGTAGAGAGCTTGTGGAGCAGCAATTAGACGTTCCTGTGGCGGTTTTAACAGGAAGTCTCGTAATTATCCCAACAGCAGTGAAACCGCGTCTAGAGGCTATTTTTGGTTCCGATAAGATCACCTTCCAACCAGTAGGACAACTTGATGAAAACGACTATGTGAAGGTCCATCTAGTAGGGTCGCAACATGATTTAGTGAGCGCCGTGACGCAGCTCTTCCAAGAAGGACAGATTCATGTCGTGATTGGAACAAAATCACTCCTCGGCGAAGGCTGGGATGCGCCATGCGTGAACTCATTGATTCTCGCGAGCTTTGTCGGAAGTTTCATGCTCAGCAATCAGATGCGAGGTCGCGCGATTCGCATTTGGCCGGAAAATCCAGATAAGACAAGTAGCGTTTGGCATCTCGTGTCCATTAATCTGGCGGAGAAAAAACTCTTCAAGAAGAAAGAAGACGAAGAGGTTGCTGTGGGAATCGATAGTCCGGATATGGAATTATTACAACGCCGCATGAAGCAGTTCTTAGGATTACACTATAATGAAAACACGATTGAATCAGGCGTGGATCGACTAGACTTTGGAACGATCAAGTTTACGAAGAAGGATTTAACAAAGCTCAATCAAGAAACCATCGAACGCTCGCGTAACCGCGAAAAGTTGAAGAAGCGCTGGAATGAATCCCTTCCGCTTCTAGAAGACATGGAAATCTCCAATGAAGTTGCAGTGGACAAGACATTCTTGCCAACCGTTCTTCTGACAGATGCACGGAAAATTCTAACCTATGCACAAGCAATCGCACTGACGGAACTGATTGTCTACATTATTCTCGATTTTGCGAACGGACCGTCCCAACTCTTATATCCAGTGGGGATTTTATCGCTAATCGTGTTAAATATCGTCTGGTTGAGATATTTCCTATACAAGAGCCCGTATAAACGCCTCGAACTCTTTGCCGAAGCCGTCCGAAAAGCCTTGCTGGCATCCGGACATCTGCAGACGCAAAACTGTAAGGCCAGAGTCGTTCGCGGTGATAAGAATTCGATTCAAACAGCCACTTATCTAAAGGGTGGCACCTTGCGCGAAAAAGAAATTTTTGCACAGGCACTATCGGAATTCTTTGCTCCAATCGAGAACCAACGCTATATTTTAAGAGCTACGACTTGGGTCAATGACCAAACGAAATATTTTGCCGTCCCAAGCATGTTCGATAAACGAAAAGAAGACGTCATCGTCTTTGTCGCAAATATCGAAAAATACATCGGCTCATACGAAATCATCTACACCCGAAGCGTAGAGGGCCGTCATATTCTTTTAGATGCTCGTCTGAACGCTTTAGGAAATAAACAAGAGCGCACCTTCTCGAAGAAGAAAGTGACATCTAAATTAAAATAACTCATAAAGAATCTAGCCAAAAGTGGACTAGGTTCTTTATGTTTTTGCGGTAAAATCCTTGCATTCTATTTCAAACTATTGTAAGATATCTGAGTACGAAATTTTAATATTTGCTGGAGGGGTAGCGAAGTGGCTAAACGCGGCGGACTGTAAATCCGCTCCTTCGGGTTCGGCAGTTCGAATCTGCCCCCCTCCACCATTGGGGTATAGCCAAGCGGTAAGGCAACGGACTTTGACTCCGTCATTCGTTGGTTCGAATCCAGCTACCCCAGTTCTACAGGCACCGATTCCGGTGCCTTTTTTGTTGCCCAATTTTTAGAACAATCCGTCGCAGCACCGTACCATGTTGTTCCGGTCCCACCGACTGAAACCATTTGTAATTTTTTTGCTGACTGTATTTTGATAGAGCAGTTCAATCGAAGAGACATCTTTTTCTTTCTTAGCACACCAATCATCCAAAATCGGTCAAAAAGTAAGAAAAAATACGAAATGTTTCACATAGATATTAAAAATTGACTAACATTAGGGAGTAGTTATTGGGTATAATAGAAGCAAATAAACTGTTATTTTTAGATTAATGTATTCCATGCTTCTATAAAATTATTGAAGAAGTTTGTTTATGATGTTGAGTTTTTGAAGAATACCATAGAAAATCATAAATTACAATAGAAGGAGAATTTTCAATGAATAGAATTTGTCTATTTTGTAGTACAGGTATGTCAGCAAGTTTTGTAGCGAGTAAAATGCAGGAAGTGGCAAGTAAACATAATGTGCCATTAGAAATCAAAGCATTTACAGATTGTAATATCGATATGATTTATGATCAATATCATCCGGATGTAATTTTATTAGCGCCACAGGTAAACTTCAAATTCAGCATAATTTATTCAAAATATAACCCTTTAGGTGTTCCTGTTGAAGTAATCAACTTTGAAGATTATCAAAGAATTGATGCTGAACGTATCTTGAAGCGCGCCATTCAATTGTTGAGAACAAAAAATAGATAACCACATTTATAAATAGCTGAATGAACAAAGTTTTATCGGATTTTATTGCACTCTATTAGAAGGAAATATATATAATATTCCAAATATCATTGCGTATGGCCCAAGTTTCCCAGGGCAAAGAGATATTGCGCATTTGCCAAACGAATGGATTGGGATTAAAGACTTAGAAACAGATACGATTATTTACGGATTAGCGCTACTTGCATTGTCGCGCATGAAAGAAGGGACGGTATGACAGTAGAAGTATGTGCTGGAAGCATCGCAGACTGCCAGATTGCAGAGCGTGCGGGTGCTGACCGCATTGAATTGAATAGCGCGCTTTTCTTAGGAGGATTAACGCCAAGCATCGGAACCTTGCAAAAAGTGCTCGATTCTGGAGTGAGCCTTCCAATTGTCTGTATGGTTCGTCCTCGCGGTGCAGGATTTTGTTACACGAAGGAAGAGTTTGAGAGCATGCTGATCGGTGCAAAACTCTTATTAGAAGCTGGTGCGAAAGGGTTGGCGTTTGGATTTCTATTAGAAGACCGGACGATTGACTGGAATCGTACGAAGCAGATGATTGAGTTATGTCAGAAATATCATGCCGAGAGTGTGTTCCATAAGGCGTTTGACCTTGTGCCGGATGTGAATAGTGCCATCGAGGGATTAATAAAGCTAGGATGCACGCGCATTTTAACAGGGGGACAACAGGCGCAAATTGAGAAAGGAATCCCGCTCTTAAAAGACTTGCAAGCTCGCTACGGAAGTCAGATTGAACTGCTTTGTGGCGGCGGTGTCACTAAAGAAAATGTCCAGCACTTAATGCAGGAGACGGGGATTTCGCAAATCCATGGAACGTTTAAGACGTGGAAAACGGACCCGACGACTGCAGGCGAGGGGCTTAGCTATGCCTATCATGAAAATGGAGATTACGAACAGACGGATGAAGCGTTGTTGAAAGAGGTAGTGGCGCTGGTTCGTGGACAGGAGGAAACGAAATGAGTAAACGATTGTTAAATTGTGTGGCCAGTGATTTCAGAAAAATGACCGGAAAGGAACTGAAAAAGGCGATTGAAGCAGCAGAAGGTAGAACAGTGTGCTGTGAAACGGTATGCGTGAGACCAACTTTCTTAAATGAATTATCCAACGCAGAAATCGCAAAGGCATTCGGTGGAGATATGGTGCTCTTAAATGGATTTGACTGCTTCGATCCGCTCATCTATGGGGCTGAAGAAAGTGAAAATCCAGTACAACGCGCCAAAGAACTGAGTGGTTTGCCAATTGGAGCGAACTTGGAACCAGTGGATATGAATGCGGAGATGCTAGAAATACGCATCGAAATCTCACCAGGTCGCACTTGTACGGTTGAAACGGTGAAACGTGCGGAAGAACTTGGTCTTGATTTTATCTGCTTAACCGGAAATCCAGGAACAGGGGTAACGAATGAGACGATTGAAGCGTCACTTGCCATGGTGAAACAACACTATTCAGGGCTTGTGATTGCTGGGAAGATGCACGGAGCAGGCTCGAAGGAACCTGTGATGAACGTGGATATCGCGAAACGCTTTATTAAAGCGGGAGCCGATGTGATTCTTGTTCCAGCGGTTGGAACGGTGCCAGGATTCACTGACGAAGAGCTTGTGGAAATTGTGAAGGTGGCGCATGCCAACGATGCACTTGTGCTTTCTGCGATTGGAACAAGCCAAGAAGGTTCTTCAAGAGAAGTGATTGAACAAATTGCCATCCGTAATAAAGTGGCCGGTGTGGATATTCAACATATCGGGGACGCAGGATACGGCGGTTTAGCGACAGTGGAAAATATTTACGCATTGTCGGTTGCGATTCGAGGGGTTCGTCATACAGTAGCTCGTATGGCACGTTCGGTGGTTCGTTAATTAAAAGAAAAAAAGAACAGCACACTAGCTTAAGGCTGGTGTGCTGGTTTTTTGTGTAGATGTAATTAGTGAAGTTGAGTTCGGGCTCACATTCTAGTAGTTGAACTCGAAAAGGCAGAAACGACGTCCACTTCCCGAAATGTACGCAGAACGTTGCACGTTCCTTCCGTCATTTCGGTCCAGTGATTCGTTTCTAAACGCCTTTTCTTGTATCCTATAGTTGAACTCGACCTCGCAGAAATGGCGTGCGTTTCCCGAAACGTCCGCAGAACGTTTCACGTTCCTTCCGGCGTTCCGGTCCAACGTTCCATTTCTGAGCGCTCGGTCTCGTATCCTATGTGTTTTGCAAATCTTCCACTTCCGCAACAGAATAGTTTTTCTTTTCTAGGTTGTCGATGATTTGTTTTAGGGTGTCTTTTGTCACGCCTGCTGGCAATGTGATCAAGATACGGCGTAAGCTTTTATCTTTCTCAGTATCGATGGTCATTACGTTAGCGATAGAAGCATACTTGTTAATCACTTTAGAGATGTTCGCAAGTGCGCCTTTTTCACCGCCAGAGATAATCGTTAATACGTAAGAACCGTTTTTCACGTTCCATGATTCTTGAAGCATGCTAAGTAAGCTGCTGTGTGTCAAGATTCCGTAGAAACGTTGTTGTTTATCTAACACGGCAATGTAAGGTAATTCTTTAATCGTGAAGAACACTTTGAAGAAAGAGCTATCCACGCTGATGAATTTAGTCGAGTTTTTAATTAAATGAGTTACTGGAAGACTCATATCTCCACCGTTTGCTTTGTGGCGATAGATATGCATTTTATAAATGTTCCCTCTAAAGAACGTTTCCGTTTCATCTAATACAGGAACACAGCGGTATCCTGATTCTTCTAAAATCTTAATCGCTTCTTCTAACGTGCATGATTCTTTAACGACCGTTAGACTCTTTTTTGGAACTACAAGAGATTTTAATAACATACTCATTCCTCCTTGAGATTGGTTTCACTACAATAGTACCACTTTTTGGCGAAATTGTAACTAGAAAAGTTAGGAAATGATGAGAAAACGAAAAGAATCTTTCTGAAAAATGCATTAGAAAGGGCTTTTAACATTAAAGAACCATTACAAAACAGGGGAAAATCTTGATTTTTCGAAAAAAACTGATATGATATCTCTATACCATTCATAGAATAGGTAAAATCTATAGTTAAAAGGGGTTAACAAAATTATGACAGCTGATTCAGATGGGAGTTCGCTGGGAGTCCAGATCTTAATCATTGTATTATTAACTGCATTAAATGCATTTTTCTCTGCAGCAGAAATTGCGTTTGTGTCTATCAACCAAGGGAAAATGGCACAGAAAGCGCAAGAAGGAGATAAGAGAGCCATTAAGGTAATGCGCTTATTAGAGAATTCGGATGAGTTTCTCGCAACAATTCAAGTAGCCATTACATTTGCAGGATTCTTCTCGAGTGCGTCTGCCGCAACAAGTTTCTCTTCACGAATTCAACCATTATTAGGAAACATTCCTGGAGCCGAAACATTATCACTTGTGATTGTGACAGTCGTTCTAGCATACCTTACTTTAGTATTTGGGGAATTATATCCAAAACAAGTAGCGTTGCAAGTGGCAGAACCGATTGCATTATATACTGCAGGACCAATTTTGTTTGTCAAAAAGATTGCAAAACCATTCGTATGGATTTTGACGTTCTCAACAGGGTTATTAAAACGAATGACACCAATCGAATTTTCGAGGGTAGAAGAAAAATTAACACGAAGCGAGATGAAGTCTTTACTTGCCAACAGCCGTAACGACGGAGCGATTGATATTTCCGAGTTTGCGATGATGCAAGGGGTACTTTCTCTAGATACCAAACTAGCACGTGAAGTGATGGTTCCACGTACAGATACATTAATGCTCGACGTGGATGACGATATTTCAGAGAACTTAGAGACCATCTTGAACTGTTCTTATTCTCGTCTTCCTCTTTACGAAGAAGATAAGGATAAAGTAATTGGAGTGATTCACGTAAAAGATGTTTTCCGTGCTGCAAAAGAGCAAGGATTCGACAATATTGACTTACGTGCCCTAGCGCATGAGCCAGTATTCGTACCATCAACGATTTTCGTGGATGATTTATTAGTAGAATTTAGAAAAACTCGTCAACACTTAGCGGTATTGAAAGATGAATACGGCGGGGTTGAAGGGATTGTTACATTAGAAGACTTGATTGAAGAAATCGTCGGAGATATCGAAGACGAGTACGACGTAGAAGAACAAGAAGTCGTAGAAATTGACGAAAACAATTCGGTGATTGATGCCGGAATGTCACTCGACCGATTCAATCAAATCTATCAAACGTCATTAGAGTCTGATGAAGTGGACACAATGGCGGGTGCGATTATCGAGAAACTTGGCTACTTCCCAGATGATGATGAGGTAGTGAAGGTGAGATTCGAAGGGTATCTGTTACAACCGACGGAGATCGAGAATGATCGTATTCGTAAAATCCATGTCACAAAACTTTCTGAAGAAGAACTCGAGCAGATTCGTGCTGAAGAAGGCGAAACAGACGAAACCGTTGAAGATAATGATTAATCAAAGGAGGGGGCAACCCCTCCTTTTTTTGTGCTGTAAGTGCTAAAAACAATAAAACTAGACTTACGTCTATCTTACAGATTCCTCGGATGTCTTCATAATAGTCATAATGGGGCACCGGATTGAGC
>NZ_JVNU01000019.1 GCF_001071995.1 Streptococcus sp. 263_SSPC | reverse complement strand
AAAACCGATGGAAAAGTGCTATACAGACATTACAGAGTTTTCTATTCCAACAAGTAATCAAAAACTATATTTATCACCAATTTTAGATGGTTATAACAGCGAGATTATAGCGTATACTCTATCGTCTTCGCCAAATTTAAAACAAGTAAAGGATATGTTAGAACAAGCTTTTAGAGAAGAAGAATACAAGAATACTATTCTCCACAGTGATCAGGGGTGGCAATACCAGCATGAGTTTTATCATAGTTTTTTAGAAGATAAGGGCATTCAGCCATCTATGTCTCGCAAGGGTAATAGTACTGACAATGGCATGATGGAATCTTTCTTTGGCATTCTTAAATCAGAAATGTTTTATGGCTATGAGCAGACATTTAAGTCTATAAAGGAACTTGAGGGGGCAATCGTCGACTATATTGATTATTACAACAACAAACGAATCAAAGTAAAATTAAAAGGACTTAGTCCTGTACAATACAGAACTAAATCCTTTGCTTAAATTAATTGTCTAACTTTTTGGGGTCAGTACACATGTCCATATATGGTATTTTTTGCTATCATCGTATACTTTTTTGCTCTCTTTTGCATAAAAAAGGCCGGAATTTCTTCCGACCTTAAGCTTGGTTAGTTTTATGCGTTTTTACGTTTGATAACGAGCATTGCTGCTGCAATACCGCTTAACGCTACGGCTACTACTGAAAGTAATCCATTTGAAGCTACCCCTGTATTAGGAAGTTCTTCTGTTGTTGAAGTTGTGACCGTTGGAGCTTCTGTTGTTTCAGAAGTTGATCCCTCTGTCGTTGTTTCTTCTGTTGTTACTGAAGTCGTCATTTCTTCTGTTGTTTCAGAAGTTGTTCCTTCTGTTGTTACTGAAGTCGTCGTTTCTTCTGTTGTTTCAGAAGTTGTTCCTTCTGTTGTTACTGAAGTCGTCGTTTCTTCAGTAGTTGTTGTTGTTGTTGTCGTGGTTGTAGTAGTTGTTGTTTCAGCTTTATTCACAACATCCTTACGAATCACACGATCAGTTGCCTCTGCAGAATTAATTGCAATCTCTTCTTCAGAAAGAACATATCCTGCTGGCGCTTTTGTTTCTTTGATTGTGTATTTTGGCTTGATTAAACCATCGAATGTTACGACACCGTTCGCATCTGAAGTAGCTGATTTTACTAGAGTACCTTCGAAGTAAAGTCCGAATTCTGCACCTTGTAATTTCTCACCAGATTCAGATTTCTTCGTTAATTCAACAGTGAAGATGTTACTCTGTGCGCTACCACCGTTTGCTTGATAAACGATTTCTGCATCCGCTACTGATTTATAACCAGTCGCGTCTTCAAATTTAGCATTATTGTTTAATGTTGTCCCATTTGCAGGCGCCCCTACTAAATCCACATCATATTTTACATAGTAACCACGGTTTGGATTAAATGGTTGTAAGTTCAATGTAAATGATTTACCGTCTGCAGAGAATTGTGGACTATAACTTGCAGTCACGTCCTCTTGGTATCCTAAACGGATTGAGTTGTCAGATGTATCTGTATACCAAATACCAGACAATACTTTAAAGCTTTCTTTGTTGATTGTTGCGTTTTCGAATTGAATCGTATCGCTAATCACTACATTTGAGAAGTTAAGGTAGTTTTGGTTGAAATAAATGATGTAGTGTAATTTGCTATCATCGTTTGGATCTTGCCAACCTGATTTTGCAAAATCTTGCGGTTCCATTCCGGCAATCCCTGTATAGTTTACGACGCCTGCATTCATTGGAGTGCGGTTCACCGTTACAGTTAATGGAATTTGTTGCGCTGTACGAACGACATTGTGGTCAACACGAACTGTCATATTGAAGTTCCCTGTAAAGCTTGCACGTTCAGTGACATAGTTTGTAAATGTCAATACGGCTTGTTTGCTTGTAGAGTCGATCGTTGCGTTAGCTACCACTTGTCCATTTCCGTCGCGAATCTCAAATGTTTTCCCAACGAACATCAATTCTTGCGGCAATTGAACCGTCGCTGTATCTCCTGGTTGCACCTCTCCGTTATTGAATGCGAAATCTGCATTCATTTGGAAGTTTTCCCAAGAGCCCACACCGTTTGTTAAAGGTCCGCCTTGGCTATTTTGCAGCGATACGTTCGTTAACACATTATCAACGACTGCAGCCTCTGTTTTGGTTTGTCCAGCATTTAAAAATAATGAAATAACTGCTAGAAAGATTGCTGTGAAGTAAAAAAAGAAATGTTTAAATTTTTTCATTCTTATCCTCCTTAAAATGATACTGTTGTATCTATTTTCACACAAACATAGGAATAACTGCCGTTTTCTCGGAAACTATCCCTTAAAGTAATTTCTTCACATAATGATTATACAATATTCGCACTCAAATTAGAATTAATAAATTGAATATTTCTTTCCAAACTTGCACCACTCCCCAAAATTAGATACACTTAGGAAAGAGTGTCGCCTTAGTGTAGTGGATATCACATGAGATTCCGGTTCTCATAACAGGGGTTCGACTCCCCTAGGCGGCTTACAAAATACTTCGCGCTACAAACATTGTTTTGTAGCGTTTTTTTATGCACAAAAAAGCCCCGAGATTTCTCTCGGGGCTTTTCGTCAAACTTTAGAAGTGATCACCTAGGTGAGATTATTCTTCTTCGTCCTCTTTTTTCTTGCCAGTCGCAAGTAATCCTAAACCTGCAAGGAGTGACATGCTTGCTGCATTGAAGACTAATGATAAGTCTTCCACACCTGTGTTAGGTAATTCTGGTTTACCTGGAGTTGGAGGTGTTTGAGGAGGTGTATTTGGTGTGTTTGGAGGAGTTACTTTGTTATTGAACTCAGTATCTTCTGGTAATCCAGCCACAGCCGTTAATACTTTACCGTCTTTCGCTACAGTTACAGTTACAGTCGCAACCATTGTATCGTAAGTTACGCCTTCTTCTGTTCCTTTCACTTCTTCAACAGTGTAAGTATAAACTCCTTCTTCGCCTCTCTTGAATGTTAAGGCAGAGAATTTAATCTTACCGTCAGCGTCGTTTGTTACTGTTTCGATAACATTTCCATCTTTGTCTTTCAATACAAAGCTGAATTCGCCAGCTTTCAGTGGACGACCTTCAAGTTTCTTAGTGAATTCGAATTCCACTTTTGTTGGGATGTTAACAACACGATTTTCAGTTGGTTTTTCTGGTTTCTCAACTGATTTCTTAGTTGGATCGTATTGGTGAACTGTTTGACTTGCAGTATTTTCGATATCTACGCCATCTTTAGCAGTTTCTTTGATTGTCGCAACAATATCAAATTTATAGTAGCGACCGAATGCGAATTTAGTAGTATCTAATACTTGTGTATCTTCAGCATCGCCTAAAGATTTCGTTAAATCAGCTTTAGATGTCGCTGTAATTAGGCCATTTTCAACTTTGATGTCGAATTTAGCAGTTACATCTTCACCAGTTACGCTGTCGTAAGCTTTAATATTGGCAACGTCAACCGTTAAGTTTTCTTCATCGTAGTTATCTGTGATTCCTACTGATTGGATGTAATCTTTGTTGTTTGCATCAAATTTAGTTGTATCTAACCAAACTTGGTAAACCACTTTGTCACCCTTCTTAAGTGTTGAAGTATTGATATTTTCAGCTTCGTTGTTGTCAGCTTTATCCGCATAAGGATCTGCTTTTGTATCTGTTACAGCATCTGTCAACTCAGCATCGTCATCTACTAACTTGTCACCAGTAGTGTCGAATTTCTCATCCTTCACAACGAATTTCTTAGGTTGGAATTCTGGAGTTTCTGGAGGAGTTACTGTGTTGTTGAACTCTTTATCAGCTGCATCTGTTACTTTCGTTACAAGGATTTTAGCAGTTCCATCGTAAGAAACTTCAACTGTGATTTCAGCTTTCATCGTATCGTAAGTTACTGTCGCATCTTTTCCAGTTACTTCTTCTACAGTGTATTTATGAGTTCCTTCGTCACCCTTCTTGAATTCAATCTTACTGAATTTAATCTTACCGTCTTTATCATTCTTAACCGTTTCGATTTCAGTACCTTCTGCATCTTTCAATACGAAGCTGAATTCGCCAGCTGCTAATTCGCGACCTTCAAGTTTCTTAGTGAAGTCAAATTCTACTTCGATCGGAACTTGGTTGACACGTTTTTCAGTTGGTTTTTCAGGAGTCTTAACTGTCTTAGACGTTGGGTCATATTGGTGAACGATTTGTGTTGCAGTATTTTCGATTTGTGAACCGCCAGCTACATCTTCTTTCACTGTTGCTACGATATCAAATTTATAGTAGCGACCGAATGCGAATTTCTCAGTATCAATTACTTGAGTATCTTCTGCATCGCCTAAAGATTTCGTTAATGAAGCTTTAGATGTCGCTTTAATGACGCCATCTTCAACTGTGATGTCGAATAAATCAGTTACATCTGCACCAGTCTTGCTGTCGTATGCTTTCACGTTCGCTGCTTCAACTGTTAATTTCGCTTCATCGTAATCGTCAGTAATACCAACTGATTGGATGTTTTGTTTTTCAGTGAAGTTATTCGTATCTAACCATACTTGGTAAACTAATTTATCTCCACGTTTAACAGTCTTCGTATTTAAGTTTTCAGCTTCGTTGTTGTCAGTAGTATCTGCATATGGATTAGCATTTGTTTCTGTAACAGCGTCTGTTAACTCTTTATCGTCATCTGCTAACTTGTCGCCAGTAATGTCGAATTTCTCATCTTTCACAACAAATTTCTTAGGTTGGAATTCTGGAGTTTCTGGAGGAGTTACTGTATTGTTGAACTCTTTATCAGGAGCATCTGTCACTTTTGTGATTAACGCTTTAGCGGTTCCGTCATATTTCACTTTAACAGTTACTTCAGCTTTCATCTTATCGTAAGTCACTGTTCCGTCTGTTCCAGCTACTTCTTCGATAGTGTACTTGTAAGTACCCGCTTGATCTTTGTTGTACTCGATTGCTTTGAACTTAACGTTTCCGTCTACATCGTTCTTCACAGTCTCGATTTCAGTTCCTTTGGCATCTTTCAATACAAATGTAAACTCATTTTCTTTCAACTCACGGCCTTCAAGTTTCTTAGTGAAGTTAAATTCTACTTCGATTGGAACGTTGATAACACGTTTTTGAGTTGGTTTTTCAGGAGTTACAACTGATTTGCTTGTTGGATCGTATTGGTGAACGATTTGTGTTGCAGTATTTTCAATATCTGCCCCGCCAGTTACGTCTTCTTTTACAGTCGCAACAATATCAAATTTATAGTAACGTCCGAATGCGAATTTAGTTGTGTCTAATACTTGAGTATCTTCTGCATCGCCTAAAGATTTTTGTAATGAAGCTTTAGATGTTGCAGTGATTACACCATTGTTTACAGTGATATCGAATAAATCAGTTACATCTGCACCAGTCTTGCTGTCGTATGC
>NZ_JVNU01000018.1 GCF_001071995.1 Streptococcus sp. 263_SSPC | reverse complement strand
GCCTGTCACGCAGGAGATCGCGGGTTCGATTCCCGTCGGGACCGCTCTTTATAAAATGCGGGTGTAGTTTAGTGGTAAAACTACAGCCTTCCAAGCTGTTGTCGCGAGTTCGATTCTCGTCACCCGCTTTAATATTATCCTGGCCCGTTGGTCAAGCGGTTAAGACACCGCCCTTTCACGGCGGTAACACGGGTTCGAGTCCCGTACGGGTCATCCTTAAGTCTACATTAGGTAGGCTTTTTTTATTGCAAAAATTATATTGAAATAAAGAAAAACTCTCCTTATCATCATGAAAAAGGAGAGTTTTCTCATAAAATAATGGAGCCGAGGGGAGTCGAACCCCTGTCCAAGTATATCGACACAATCAAATCTACATTCATAGTTTATCTATTTAAGTTTCGCTACTGATTAGCTGATAAACAAGCATCATCTTAAGCTAGTCTGATAATCTCTTATTCACTTAGACAGACGGAAAAGTGAATCGTATCCCACTGGTTATAGGACCTGGACCCGAGCACATGGGCGATGCCGGACAGATCTTAGCTAGCAGTTATTAAGCTGCGAAAGCTAAAGTGTTTGTTTGTTGTTTGTCAGTTATATTTAACTGTAACGTTTTTACGTAGCCGTAACCTACGGAATGCATTGAAAGCTCAACCTATACCTGTCGAATCCGTAACGACCCCGTATAAAGAAAAGCCTAGACTTACGCCTAGACTCTCATTGTAACAAAGTTCAGTTATACTTGCAAACCTTTATTAATCGTGCATTTTTGTAGGAAGCATCTCATAAGGTTCTTCTTTAGCTTCTTTACGAAGTACAAAGTGGTTTGTTTGATTAAGTGCTTTTAAGTGAAATTTTCCATCTGAATATTCAACGATATTAATAGATGCATTTCCGATTAATTCTGATAGTTGGAAGTCAGGAATCAATTCGTGAAGCATATTTCGAATTGTAATTCCATGGCTCACGATAAGAATGTTTTGATTTTGGTCACGGTGCTTATTGATTACTTTTAGTAAACCTTGTTCTACACGTAACCAAAACTCCATAAAGTTTTCTCCGAGATGATCTGGATCTAATTCCTTTAGTCCGTTTAATTCTTCTTGGATATTACGTCCACCTAAATCATCAAAATTGCGTTGTAATTTCTTATAGAGTTCACTCCAAAGCTCACCTGCATCTTTTCCTTCTAAGCTTCCAAAGAATACTTCACGGAATTCCGGCATCATTTCAATCGTGAGGTTTTCACGGTTTGGATGATTTCTAAGGAAGAGTTGAGCAGTTTCGACAGTTCTTCTTAAGTCACTGGTATAAACAGCGTCAAAATGAACGTCTTTCATTCCCAAACCAGAACGAATAGCATCTAGGCGTCCTTCTTTTGTTAGAGGAGTATCTGACCATCCTTGCATACGATTGTAGCGGTTAAAGATGGTTTCTCCATGTCTCATGAAATACAATGTTACACCTTTTTTCGTCATAAAATGACCTCCGTTCTTGTTCTTATATCTATTGTAAACCGTTTCTTATAAAAATGCTATTTTAAAATGAAGCTTGGCCAAGAAAATACCCGAACGCTACACAGGCTAGGCCACCTACTAAACTAATAGCCATATATAAAAGAGCGAGTGGAGTATCTCCATTTTGAATCAATTGAAGAGACTCTAAGCTGAAAGTGGAGAAGGTCGTAAAACCACCACAAACACCGGTTATAAGGAGTAGTTGATCGCCTTCGAACCAATGGGATTGCTGAAATTTAGCACTCAGAAATCCGATGACTAGCGATCCTAATAAGTTGATGAATAGTGTTTTAATGGGAAGAGCATGCTGCAGAGGAAGCTGTGATAATAAATACCGTAAGATAGCTCCAATGGCACCGCCGATTCCGACATAGAGTAGTGACATAGTATCCTTCTTTCTTAATTGAATAGTTTTATTATACCCGAAATTGGGCAAAAAGAAAAAGCTGGAATAAATCCAGCTTTATGATTATTTGAAGAATAAGCTTCCGAGAACGATAATCCCAAGAGCGATACGGTACCAACCGAATGCTTGGAAGTCGTGGTGTTTGATGTATTTCAATAAGAATTTGATTACGAATAGAGATACAACAAATGAAACGACAGAACCGACTAATAAAATCACGAATTCAGCTAATGAGTAGTGGAATCCGAATTTCAATAATTTTAATCCACTCGCACCGAACATGATTGGAATCCCCATGAAGAATGAGAATTCAGTTGCGATTGAACGGCTTGTTCCTACAAGTAAGCCTCCAAGAATTGTTGAACCTGAACGGCTAGTACCAGGTACAAGTGCTAAACATTGGAAAAGACCAATTTTAATAGCTGTCATGAAGTCTAATTCTTTGAAGTCATTAATTTTTGGTTCCACATTTTTATGTGCACGTTCGATGTAGATGAACGCAATCCCGTATACGATTAGGGCTAACGCGATAACGATTGGTTTGTTGAAGTAGTCTTCCATAAAGTCATCAAGAATGAATCCAAGAATCACAGCAGGGATACATCCGATAATTACCTTTTTCCAAAGACTAATTGTTTCGATAAACTCTTTACGGTTTTTACTTTTAGCAAATGGGTTTAGTTTGTTGAAATACACTAGGACAACCGCCATGATGGCACCAAGTTGAATTACAACGTTGAACATTTCTTGGAATTTAGCAGATACGTCTAATTGAATAATTTCGTTCACTAAAATTAAGTGACCTGTACTACTAATTGGTAGCCATTCAGTAACGCCTTCGATAATTCCTAAAATAATAGTTTTAATAATCTCGATAAGATTAAGCATTTTTCCACTCCTTTATAAAGTCTGCTAACAACGATTATACTGCTTTCTGGCAAGGATTACCACAATAAACAAGAAAGTCTCTTCAAAAAAAGAAGAGACTGTTAAATGAGTTCTATTGAGGTACGACACAAACAACTTCTGGTGCGTAGAAATCCTTTTGAAGAAGTGTGAGTTGACCAGTTTCTAAGTCACGTTTGAATAGCGTTAAGTTGTCTGATTCTTGGTGGCCTACAACGATATAAGTTTCGTCGTTACTTAGATTGAAATCACGAGGGACCGAACCATAGCTATTCACAGTTTGTACGAGTGTGAGTAATCCGCTTTTTGCATCAACTGAGAATGTGTATAACGCATCGAATCCACGGTTTGAAGCATAGAGGAACCGTCCATCGCGAGTGATGCGGATGGCGCCTCCCCAAGCTTGTTGATCTTCAGTAGTTAATGCAATTTTATCTAGGTTTGTAAAAGTTCCGTTTTCTTTATTGTAAGAAAGAACTTCTACAGTCGCATCGAGTTCGCAAATCAGATAAGCAATAGGAAGTGTTGGATGGAAGGAGAGGTGACGAGGACCGCTTCCGGCTTTTGTTTTATATTGGGCAACTTCTTCTAATCCTTCTTCTGTACGTTTGTAAGTAAACACCGTATCAATCCCGAGGTCACAAACGACAATCCATTTTTCGTC
Source organism: Streptococcus sp. 263_SSPC (assembly GCF_001071995.1). Lineage (GTDB taxonomy): Bacteria > Bacillota > Bacilli > Lactobacillales > Aerococcaceae > Granulicatella. The sequence goes on along the minus strand of NZ_JVNU01000018.1, from coordinate 3,040 downwards.
TGGTGTGTAATCAGTGAAGTGAACATGTGGAGAAGCTTGGTTTGCGTGAACGCTAGATCCTGTTTGGACTTTCTTATCGATTGAAGTAAATGATTTTGCCTCTTTATCGTAGTGATATAATTCCACGAAACCTCCGTGATAATTGGCAGTGAGCACATCACCTGTTTTTTCGTTATAACGAATATAACAAGGAACGGCTTGTTGATCATCGTAGCTTGCTAATGGTTCTACTGGAGAAGTTTTTGCATTATTTGCTGAAATTCCGCAGAGTTCGTCTCCTTTTCCAACGGCGAATAATAATTGGTTGTTCTTTGAGTAAGAAAGATACGTTGGATTATCGATAGTTGCTTCCAATGTAAGAGATTCTAGTTGTTCAGTTTCTTTGTTAAGAGTGACAGAATAGACTCCTTTACTATCGCGTTTTGTATAGGTTCCTAAATAAAATTTTTCATTCATACGATTCCCTCCGAATCACAATATAAAATAATTATACAATTTTTTGTAAAATCTAATCAAATGTTAATCATAGAGAGCAAAAATATGATACACTATAGGAAAATGTGATAAGGAGGAATTTTATGAATAATAAACCTGAAAACCACGGGAGAACTTGGTTTTGGAAATGGTTTTTAGATAATCAATTAGTGACAGGATTGCTTATTTTATTGTTGCTCCTTGTTAACTTGATTTTATTTTCGCAAACATCGTACTTATTGAATCCAATTAAAGGGTTTATTTCTGCGATCGGGGTGCCTGTTGCCTGTGGTGCGGTCATTTACTATTTAGTAAAACCAATCTATGATTTTCTAGTGAACAAAAAGGTACCAAAGGGAATTGCAATTCTAGCAGTAATGTTAGGTGTTGTGTTTATATTTGTCATGATTGTGACAAGTTTAGTCCCAATTATTCAAAAGCAATTATTAGATTTAGTTTCGCAATTGCCTTACTACTATCAAATTATTAGTGATCAAGTTGAAAAATTTATGCAATCAAGCTGGTTCACAGCGTTGCAAGAACAATTTAACACGATTAATATGGATTTCATCCAATCGATTACAGAACGTCTCAACGGGGTGTTAAATCTTACTTTTAGCGGGATTGGTAGTGTAGTCGGAATCGTTGGCGATATTGTGATTACGCTAATGACAATGCCAGTTATTCTTTATTATCTATTGAAAGATGGTAATAAAGTCATTCCTTCTATTACGCGTTTATTCCCGACACGCTCTCAACATAAAATTAGCGTGATGTTACATGAAATGAACCAACAAGTTAGCTCATATATTCGTGGCCAAATCTTAGTTGCGATTTGTGTAGGGATTACTTTTTCGATTGGGTATTCGATTATTGGATTACCATATGGGGTAACGATTGGGATGATTGCAGGACTATTAGTAATTATTCCTTATATTGGTTCGATTATCGGATTGATTATTGCAATGATTATTGCCTTTGTTACAAGCCCTGCTATTGTTTTACAAGTACTAACTGTATTTGTGATTGAGCAGTTGATTGAAAGTCGTTTACTTCAACCATTAATTCTTGGATCATCATTGAAGATGCATCCAGTAACGATTTTAGTAATCTTACTAGCTGCTGGTAAAATGTTTGGGCTAACTGGATTATTAATCGCAGTCCCTGTTTATGCAGTGGTTAAAGTATTTGTAACGCACTTCTTCGCATGGTATAAAGACTATTCTGGTTTATATTACACTCCGGAAGAGGAAGTTGAAGAGATCGTCGAAGTCGTAATAACTGAAGAAAATTAAAAGCCGAATCTCTCTTACGAAACGTAATGTTTAGTAAGGGAGGTTTTTTTATGCTTTTTGAGATTGGTGTTCTTGGAGCAGTGATTGGTAGTTTTGTGAATGTAGTCAGTATGAGAGAAGCAAAAGGAGAAGATTTTGTCCACGGAAGATCTTATTGTCCTCATTGCCATCATTCACTATGTGCGTGGGACTTACTACCCATACTGTCTTTTCTTTTTTTGCGAGGGAAGTGCCGCTATTGTAAACAGTCGATTTCTATACGATATTTCTTAGTAGAAATTGTATTTACAGTCTTGTTTATTTTAGTAGCCCTTTTGAGGCAACCTACGGATATTTTAGGGTACTATTTTTGCACAATGTGTATGCTAATAGCACTGATGGATGTGGATTCGTATGAAATAGATTTGCGCATATTATTAGGTTTAATAACGGTCGGGTTTTGTATCAGACTAGATTCAGTAGAGGGCGCAATATTATCAATGGTGGCCGGTCTCGTTTTATACATCACTGTATATGGTGTGGGTATGTGGATCTGGAAAGAAGAAGTTTTCGGCATGGGAGATGTTTATTTTTTAGCAGCTTTAGGCTCTTATTTTTCACCAAGTCAAATTCTCTTTATAGGACTCCTTTCTTTTGTCATTGGCGGAGGAGTGGTGATTGGGTGGATGATTCTATCAAAAAGAAATCAGTTGTATGCAAAAATTCCTTTTGCTCCCTTTATTAGTATTAGTGCTCTATTGACTTATTTATTCTCTATTCAATGGTTTTAACTTCATTTTAAGGAATCGAGATATGATAAATACAATCTATGATGGAGCTATAAACAGGATAAAAGGAAGACAGATTTCTGTTTATCCTAATGCTGAATAGAAAAAATAACCCGTGTAACATTTTTGAAGTGCACCCCAAAAGTTAGACACAAAATCTAACTTTTGGGGTGTTTTTATTATGAAATTAACTTATGAAGATAAAGTTCAGATTTATGAACTCAGAAAACAAGGATTTAGCTACTCACGACTTGCAGATATGTTCGGTATAGATGCGAGAAATCTTTCCTACATGATTAAATTGATTGAACGTTATGGGTTAGAGATAGTTAAAAAAGGGAGAAATAATTATTATTCTCCAGAAATAAAACAAGAAATGATTGATAAAGTCTTACTCGAAGGTTGGAGTAAAGAAAGAGTTTCTCTCGAATACGGCCTCCCTGCGCGTGGCACTCTTCCCAACTGGCTCGCACAATACAAGAAAAATAAGTATACTATTGTTGA
>NZ_JVNU01000001.1 GCF_001071995.1 Streptococcus sp. 263_SSPC | reverse complement strand
ACGTCTTCTCCTGTTGGCGTCACAGGCGTAACGGTAGGCGTATATTTCAAGCCAGCAATTGCTTTTCCTGTTGCTTTTTCAATCACCTGAACAACGATTGGTTCTGCTATTCCTGTGAATTCTTTATTCGGTGTGAATGTTACTTTTCCTGTCGTTTCATCGACCGTGTACGTTCCAACCTCTTTTCCATCTTTCATTGCTGGAGCACTCGCACCAAGCGCCTTTCCAGTCTTTGGATCTACTAAGACCATTGGCTTCTCGCTTGATGGTGTAACAGCTCCATCCTTGCCTTCAAACTTCGGCGTTTCCTCATGGACGAGCCCTTGTACTTTTGTACTAGTGAGTTCTTTGGACATTGGGACAACCGTTGGAATATAGCGTCCATCCATTGTGTTGGTTTGTTCGCTAACGATTGTCTCATTCGCGCTCACTGGTGTCCATCCGGTATCATTTCCATTATCGTCCGTTCGACGAATCGTGATTCCTTTGCCTGTTCCGACAAATCCAGCTTCTGGAATAAATGTAACGGTCACATCTTTTCCTGCTCCCGTGACTTTATATTTCCCTTCGCCAGCCACCACATAGTACCCTTCAGCGTCAAGCATCCCTTTGGCACCCGTCTCATCAACAATAACTGGTTCGATTGCTTCGTCGATGACCGCATCGTCGGTTAGTGAGTAGCGTTGTTTCCCGCTTGGTGTAAAGACCACTGTTCCCGTTTGCGGAATTCCTTGTAGTCCGTCCGTTTCTGTCTTACTTCCTTTTGGTAAGAAGGTTAAATGCACTTCGAAATCTTCCACTTCACCTGACAAGGCCATCCCTGTTGGCTTCTCAATTTGAGTGGCGTCTTTTGCGATACGCACACGAGCACCCAGCTCACTCAGCGCAACATTTACTTTCTTGAACGCATCTTTAAAGACAAGAGTAGCTGTGCCGTCTGCAGTAATCGTTAGTTTTTCAGAACGTTCATCTTCATCAAACGTTCCATTTCCGTTAAAGTCTACCCATCCATATATTGTTGCTTCGTCCGCTCCACCAGTATGCGCCTCAACGGACATGGTTAAATCGCCTGTATTGGTACGGTCTAACACTAAAATACCGTTCGTTTTCCCCTTAAGGTCCGCTGGAAGGATTTGGTCAATGCCTTCATCCGCAGAACCTTCTGCATCGTCGCCTTTCCAGTTCGTACGGTCCACATTTTCATCGACATCCGGACGTGTATCTCCAAGATACGGCTGCTTCACATCTTCCCCTGTCACATTGTGAACTTGGTTAATACTGTGAGTCGCTTTCCCGTAACTTTCCGGAGCATCACTTTCGTCAAATGGTAAAAATCCAATCATCGCGGACTGCTTACTTGCCGAAGCCATATACAGACTTACTTCGGTAGCTCCTTGCGTCATTACAATCGGTACAGCCACCATTCCGGCAGAAAGGTTTGGTCCAAATACACCCGTTCCAAGTCCGCCTGTCTTCTGGTCAGGACTGCCATAGTATTTCCACGCCACAGGTTTCTTATCTGGCCCGACCTGTGTAGCCTCACGAATCGCTGCCAACTCTCCACTGTGGTAGTTCACTCCATTAATCGGAAGCGGTCTGAATCCAATAACTTTTTTATTCGGATCGAATAAGTCTTTGGTATCTTGTGGGAAATAATTCAACGTATAAGGGCTATCGTATTTATACCATTCTGCAAAATGCTGCCAACCTGTTCCGTTAGTTGTATAGAGAGACAACTCCCCTAGATTAGACGAATCTCCTTCTGTCATAAGAACAGTTGGTTTGACCGTTTTCCCTTTATACGTTCCAGTGATTTCAAACTGAACTCCGACATTTCCGCCTTCATATTGCGTCGTAATCGTTGTTCTCTTTTCGCCAGTATCGATTCCTGAATTATAAATTTCACTCCACGCATCTTGTGGTTCCCCAACAATCAGCGCTTCTTTCCCTGCGCCATATTCACGTTTTCCATCTGCACTTTCAGAGCTATTCATATATCCATTTTTCGCGTTTGGATCATAGGTATTTTTTTCAGCCGCCGTTGCCCCTTGTGCTTCGAGTCTCTTCTTGTAGATTTCCGTTGCGTTAAATGGTTTAAGCGACTTCACGCTGACCGTCACGACATAGCCTGGACTAATTTCTTTTGTATACGTTGATCCTTCTTGTAAGGCTAATTGCCCTGTTGAAGTTGTCGTAGTTCCACTCCAGTTCGCCACGTCCCCAAAATCAATCCAACTTGCCTGGCTAAGCAATTCTTCTTGCGATAATTCCTTAGTAAATCCAGGTTTTGTAACTTTAGGAGTAGCCGTAGCATCTTCAACATCCGCCCCGACTGGAGAAGTTGCTACTGGAGCGTCTCCAGCCTCACGTCTTGTACGTGTGCGAGGCGCTTGTTCCTCAGAGGTAGTCGTTGGTTCTTCAGTAGTTGCTTCTACTTTTTCAGACATTTCCCCTACTTTTGTCTCAGTAGCACTTTGAGTCGTTTCAACGGTATCGGCTAAAACAACGCTTTGTCCTTGCACCAATAAAAAGCCTAATGCGACCGCCACAGAAGCTGTTCCCATGCTGAGTTTTTTTATCGCATAACGCGTTACTTTCGAACGATTTTTACGCTCATTCATCTGAGTGTTTTTCGAACTAAACATAGCTACCTCCTTCCTTTTTATTCTTTCTAAATTGAGTTACTTAATCTCCTAATTTTATCGTATTCAGCGCATTTCTACAATTTATTTTACTAAAAAACATGGGGCCAGGTTGCCCTAGTCCCATGCCGTTCTTAATGTTTTAAATTAAGCTTCTTGCTCTTCATCTTTTTTACGAGATGTAGCTACTAAACCTACTGATGCTAGGATGCTTAATGCTGCTGCACTAAATACTCCGTATTCATCGCTTGTACCAGTGTTTGGTAATTCTTGTTGTGGTTTAGCTGGTTCTGGTGTTGTTGTTGCAGGTTCAACTTCTACTGGTTTAGCAGGAGCTGGTGTAACTGTTGCAACATAGTTTGCTTTCACAACTGTACCGTTCACGTCAACACGTTGAATTGTTACAGCTGGAGCAACACCAGTAAAGTTTGGTTCTGGAACAAATGTAATTGTTCCGTCTGGAGCTACTGTAAATGTTCCGACACCAGGAATTACTTTCGTAGTTGATCCATCTTCGAATGTTGCAGGTACTGTGTCATCAAGTGGCACATCAGAGTCACCTTCAGTAAATTTAGGTTTCGCTGTTTGTGTCTTACCTTGAACATTAGTTGTTTCTGCATCTTCTGCAGTTGGAGTTACTGGTGTAACTGTTGGTGTGTAAGTTGCTGTTACAGCTGTTCCGTTAGCGTCTTTCGCTTGAACAGTGATTGCATCTGGAGTCCCAACAAAGTCTTTGTTTGGTGTGAATGTTACTTCACCTGTTAATGGATC
>NZ_JVNU01000017.1 GCF_001071995.1 Streptococcus sp. 263_SSPC | reverse complement strand
CCAGAGCCAACTCCGAACCCAGAGCCAACTCCGAACCCAGAGCCAACTCCAAATCCAGAACCAACACCAACACCAACACCAGACCAACCAACTGTTGAATTACCTCTATACGAAACAGATGGCGTGAAGGTAACGGTGGATAAGGAAAAAGGTATTGCGAGATTTGAAGATGAAAACGGAGATACTCCAGTAGTCGTTGAAGTTCCAACTAAACTTCTTGATAAGAACATCAAGATGCTTAAAGTTGAAAAAGTGGACGAAACAATTAAAGGTCTTGAAGGAAAAGAATATCAAGGTTATGAAATTACTTTCGTCGACAAAGATGGTAAAGCAGTTCGTGTTGAAGGGGATGCCAAAGTAACATTCCCAGTTGATAAAGAAGTAGATGGTGCATACTTCGTAACAAGCGATACAAAAGAAGTGAAAGAAAAAGTTGAATTCTCTAACGGAGAAAACAATGTCGTTACACTTAACGTTAAACACTTCAGTTTATACGCAGTTACATTCAAAGTTGCCGCTAGTGAAACACCAGCAACTCCAACTACTCCAGCAACACCTGCAACACCAGCAGCACCTACTACACAAGTAGCAGCAGCTCCAAGTGCAGCCCAAGGAGAAAATAAACCAGCTCCAGCGCCTGCAGCAGGTGAAGCAAAAGAAACATTACCAAATACAGGGGTAGAAGATGTAACTCCAGGAATCGTTGGAGGAATTCTTGCAGCTCTTGGTGGATTAGGCCTAGCCATTCCTAAAAAAGGTAAAAGAGACTAGGAAAGAACGAAAAAAATCAGATGAGAGGACACTCCTAACCGGTCCAAAACATTTGAAAAAGTAGTCTGCCCTCAAACCGGTTCACAATGTGAGCCGGTTTTCTCTTTTTGTAGATGGAAAATCTTGCAAAATCATTTCAAATAGCGTAAAATTTATCTATTCGATGAAGAGAACAACTTGTGTAAATACACTTTTAGAGAGCCGATTATTGGTGGAAGATTGGCAGTCCCTGTTTATAGCAAGAATCATCTCTTAGAAACTTTTCTGAAATACACGTTAGATTAAGAAGAGTCGCTTAAATGGCGTTAACAATTTACCAAGGCAAACAAAAAATTTGTTTGTAAATTTGGGTGGTACCGCGGATATGATTTCGCCCCTGCAACTTGGCAGGGGCTTTTTTTATGCTCAGTGGTCAAAAGATGAAAAAAACAGTCAAACAAAGGAGGAAATTCAATGAAGATGAAGGAAACATTGCAAATTGGGAAAACAGAATTCCCAATGCGTGGGAACTTACCAACAAAAGAAGTGGATTACCAAAAAGAATGGGAAGAAGCAGACGTTTATGGACAACGTCAGAAAAAGAATGAAGGAAAACCAACATTCGTGCTTCATGATGGACCACCATATGCCAATGGTGCGGTTCACATGGGACATGCCTTAAACAAGATTTCGAAGGACTTTATCGTTCGTAGTAAATCAATGAGCGGATTCCGTGCACCATTCGTACCAGGATGGGATACACACGGACTTCCAATCGAACAAGCTTTAGCAAACGCTGAAGGGGTTGACCGTAAGAAATTATCAATCGCTGAATTTCGTAAATTATGTGCGGAATACGCATTACGTCAAGTGGACAACCAACGTGCTGAATTCAAACGTTTAGGGGTTACAGGTACATGGGATAAACCATATTTAACTCTTCAACCAGAATTCGAAGCAGAACAAATTCGTGTATTCGGTAAAATGGCTGAAAATGGCTATATTTACAAAGGATTAAAACCAATTTATTGGTCTCCATCAAGTGAATCTTCACTTGCTGAAGCTGAAATCGAATATAAAGACGTAGAAAGTCCATCAATCTATGTGGCGTTCAAAGTCAAAGACGGAAAAGGTGTTGTATCAGATGATGCGTCATTTGTTATTTGGACAACAACTCCTTGGACACTTCCAGCAAACTTAGGGATCTTCGTACACCCTGACTATGAATATGCAGAAGTGAAAACAGACAAAGGTACTTTTGTAGTAGCCAAAGAATTAGTGAACTCACTTGCTGAAACTCTTGGTTGGGAATCAGTGGAAGTAGTAAAAGAATTCCGTGGAACTGAATTGGAATATGCAACAGCATGGCATCCATTCTACGAACGTGAATCACTAGTGATGCTAGGGGACTACGTAACGCTAGATGCGGGTACTGGTTTAGTTCACTCAGCTCCTGGACACGGGGAAGATGACTTCTACTATTCACGTAAATACAACTTAGATGTATTATCACCAGTGGATAATCAAGGTCATTACACTGCAGAAGCTCCTGGTTTTGAAGGAATGTTCTATGCCAAAGCAAACAAAGTCATTACAGACATGTTAGCTGAAAATGGTTCATTACTAAAATTAAGCTATTTCGTGCATAGTTACCCACATGACTGGAGAACGAAGAAACCAGTTATCTTCCGTGCAACTCCACAATGGTTTGCGTCTATCGATGCTTTCCGTCAAGATATTTTAGATGTGATCGAAAATGATGTGAAATGGTACCACCCATCAGGTCAAGTACGTATTTACAACATGGTTCGTGACCGTGGTGACTGGGTCATCTCTCGTCAACGGGTATGGGGTGTTCCACTTCCTGTATTCTACGCTGAAAACGGAGAACCAATCATCACTCCAGAAACAACAGAACACGTTGCTAAATTAGTCGAAGAATTCGGTTCTGACGTATGGTTCGAGCGTGAAGCAAAAGATTTATTACCAGAAGGATTCACACATCCAAGCAGTCCAAATGGTACATTTACAAAAGAAATGGACATCATGGACGTATGGTTCGACTCAGGTAGCTCACACGCTGGTGTATTAAGCATTCGCCCAGAATTAACATTCCCAGCTGATTTATACTTAGAAGGATCAGACCAATACCGTGGATGGTTCAACTCAAGTTTAACAACAAGTGTAGCAGTTCATAAACAAGCGCCTTATAAAGCAGTTCTTTCTCAAGGGTTTGTAATGGACGGAGAAGGCAAGAAGATGAGTAAATCTCTAGGAAATGTCATCTCACCTGCAAAAGAAATGCAAACAAAAGGGGCAGACATTATCCGTCTATGGGTATCATCTGTGGACTACGAATCAGACGTACGTATCAGTACTGAAATCTTAAACCAAGTATCTGAAGCATACCGTAAGATCCGTAACACAATGCGATTTATGTTAGCGAACACTACAGACTTCGAACCATCTAAACATGCTGTAGCGTTTAAAGACCTACGCACTGTTGACCAATACATGATGATTCGTTTCAACGATATCGTGAAGACAATTGAAGAAGCGTATGAAAACTACGAATTCTCAACAATTTACCAAACAGTGATGAACTTCTGTACCGTTGATTTATCACAGTTCTACTTAGACTTTGCAAAAGACGTTGTGTATATCGAACATGAAGATAACTACGAACGTCGTGCAATGCAAACAGTTATCTACGATATCTTAGTGAAATTAACGAAATTACTAAGCCCAATCTTAGTTCACACAAGTGAAGAAGTTTGGAAATACTTGAAGGAAGAAGAAGCTTATGTTCAATTAGCTGAGTTCCCAGCAGTAGAAAACTACGAAAATACAGAAGAAGTATTAGCACAATGGGCTGAATTCTTCAAAGTTCGTAACACTGCATTGAAAGCTTTAGAAGAAGCTCGTAACGAGAAATTAATCGGTAAGAACTTCGAAGCAAAAGTAACGCTTTACCCATCTAACGAAGTTCGTGCTTTATTAGACAGCTTAAATACAAATGTCGCTCAATTGTTCATCGTAAGTGAATTAGAAGTCGCTCTAGAAGGTGTTGAAGCACCTGCGAACGCGGTTGAAGGCGAAGGCGTGAAAGTCGTTGTTGAACATGCAAAAGGTGAAACGTGTGAACGTTGCCGTGCTGTGAAGATTGAAGTAGGAACATTAGAAGATGCTCCAACTTTATGTAATCGTTGTGCAGCAATTGTGCGTGAACACTTCCCAGAAGCGCTTGTTCCAGAAGCAGAATAATAAAATTTTAACTGAGTCGGAGAAATTCGGCTCAGTTTTTTTCAAATTGTGTTCAAAAAGTAGACATCTTGATGGAGTGAATTAGACTAATTCTAGTTAACTCCTTTTTTTAGCGTTCTATCAATGTTTTTGCCACTCAAAAGGGAGGATATTTGTAAATAAAAGGAAATTTTGCTCTCCATATTTTCTTTATAATTAAATCGAAATCATACTTATTTAGCAATTTAACTATACTTTTAATAGATTAATTTCATAAGTCTGTCAGGAAATGTTCTTACCCAGTTTAGATAATGTCTAATGTAGGAAAGGGGTTACAGAAACTCTCTTCCTAAATAAAAGAAGAAATAGGAGAACAATTATGCAAAAAGTACGTAATAGACAAAAAGGTATGATTGCAGGAGCAAGAGTTTTAGGAGCAAGCCTTATCTTAAGCACAAGCCTATTAGCGCCAATCGCAACAGTCTATGCAGAAACAGGTGAAGGAAAAGTTCCTAATGTCACACTGCCAAATGGGGTTCCGACAAACTATGACTTAACATGGTTTGATGAGTTTGATGGAGACAAACTCGACAGAACAAAATGGGATTATTCTCTTTCAAGTTTCGATCCTAAAGCAAGAACGCAAATGCATTTCACAGACGACCCAGCAAATGTATCTTTAAAAGATGGAATTCTTCATTTAACGGCACTCTATACGCCGAAGCAATTGAAGTGGAATGACCAAACAAAAAAACATGAATTGGTAGATCGTGAGAATACTTATGTAGACTCAAAGACAAAACAAACGATTACTTATAAAGCACCGTTTACCTCTGGGGCGATCCAAACACGTGACCGTCACGGGAAAGTCCTTACGGAATTTGTAGGTGACTTCTATGCCGAATCACGTATCAAGTTACCATTAAGTGAATCTTCATGGGCTTCCTTCTGGATGACTGGTACAAAAGGCGGAGGCTCTCCGAAGAGTGGGGAGATTGATGTCTTCGAGTCTAAAGGGTATGATCCCAAATTTATTCAAGCCAATATCCATACAGCACCAACTCCTCCTAAGAATAAGGATGAGAAGGAAAAGTATAGTGATCAATATCAAAAAGTGCTCCCTAATAATGGAGATACGCAAACAGATTTCCACACATATGGTGTCTTAAAAGAAGGGGATAAAATTACTTTCTTTTATGATGGACAAGCCCTTTATACACGAAAATACAGTGAGATAACAAATAAGGAAGCATTTGTCAATCCAGAAAATGGATTTATTTTACGATTAACGCATATTGTAGGGGGTTCATTCGTAAAAGACTGGGATGGCGGTACTCGTAACTATACGGACGCGATTCCTTACAAAGATAGTTATAAGGATGGCAGTCGTTCAGACATGCAAATCGATTATGTTCGCGTATGGCAACCAAGCGCTAAACCTGTAACAACAGAAGTGCCAACGACGACTACAACAACTACAACAGTTGCGCCAACAACAACTACTACGACTGAGGCTCCAACGACAACGGAAGCTCCGACAACAACAGAGGCTCCTACAACTACAGTAGCGCCTACGACAACGGAATCTCCAACGAC
>NZ_JVNU01000016.1 GCF_001071995.1 Streptococcus sp. 263_SSPC | reverse complement strand
TAAGGTTCATATACTTTAGCAACAGCGCCTACCATCCACATTTCAGCGATTTTAGACACTAGAGGGTCTTGGTTAGCTCCTAAATAGACTTGCAGCATTTGTCCAATGCGTTTGCGTTTATCCCAGCCTTTCTCAGCTTCTTCCATATACTCTTTCACTGGATTGTAGGACCGTTCAGATAAGAAGGTTTCCATGCCGTCAATCATCGCTTGAGCTGTAAATGCTGCACCAGTGACATTCTCAAAATAAACCTTAACAACTGATTCGAAATTCGAAGGCAGCTCTCCTTTTTTCAGAAGCGTGTTTCCAAGTTGGATATCTCTTGTTAATTCGTGCTCTTGGGAGAATTCGTTATGCTTCAGATAGAGATTTAACTGATCATCAGCTCGAAATGCGTTCAACACATTTACTGGACTGTTCGTTTTTAAAGTTCCATTGCTATTTTTTATCGGTTCATAATCCTTATAAAAACTCACTACTTCGCCAATCACAATCACCTCCTATCTTTGTTAATCATACTTACTACTGTTCTTTCTAATTCTTGCATCGATAGTGGGTTTGGAGTGTTGGTATTAGCTATTTTAGCTAACGTCAACACATCCATCTCGTCCACTCCTCGCCATAAAAGCCCACCCACAAATTTAGCAAGCTTATCATTACGATTCCCTTCATCCCCTAATCCATTGGCGATGATTTCAAACAGTTCTGTCGTTTTTGTCTTTCCAGATGTCCGACCCTTACTAACCCACGACCTCAACCCGTCGCTGTAATCAAATTCACGCCCGTTGGTGATTTTGTATTGTTGAATGATGGCTTCAATCAACGCTCTGGAGGGAGTAATCATCGTTCCTTTTTCGGGAGATTTTTCCATGTCCCATTCATATTGCCCTTTATCCGTTGCAGAAGGAGCAACCAACACATAATTGTTTTCATGCGCTTTGATATCCACTCCTGGTAGGAATCCAATCATTTGACTGATGTGGATATCATCACGCTTGAAATAGAATAGGTGCTTACCTCCTGATGCCGTCTTAGCTTGAAGTGTGGGTTCGATTAGGTTTAAATGTTCCCAATTCTTCAACGAATCAAATCCACTGGTTTGTCCGTGTTTGTCAATATCAATCACGAAGAAATTTGTAGTCCTTAGTGCGATGTTTGCATTTGGATATTTACTCCAAACTTCGTTAATTCCATCAGCATCAAGAGGTGGTTTATCCGCAAATTCAATTAATGGTCTTTTAGTTGTAGAACTAATCGGGATGACCGAAAACCCTTTTTGCTGATACAACAGCGCATATTCTTTCATTGAATGCATGAGATCACCTTATTTTTAGAAAGGTAAATCGTCTTCTTCTACAACAACTGTATTCATCGCATTTTCAGCATTTTCTTCAATATCATAGTTGCGATATACTTTGTCTTCTTTACCTTTTGTTTCTAGGATTTTTAATGTGAAGTAAGAACCAACTGCTTTACGTTCTAATGCATCAGCTAATGCTCTTCCGTCTTCGAAGTCGTTCTTCATAACTTTATCTCCAGCAAGTTCAATCGCTTTAGTAAAGAACTTGATTGTTCGTTCTACTGACCAAGAAAGGTCTTTGCCGTTCCATTCAGATAATGTTCCAAAAGATACATATTCAGTACGTCCGTTAAATTCACCTTCACGGACTTCAAACGTGAACCCTAAACTTTCCCATCCGCTTGGTGCAATGTTAAATTGTACTCGTTTTAATACAACTGTGTAATCACCGGCTGGTAACGCTGCAGGTCCGTTCACGCTATCTTTACGAGGGTCAAATCCATCTTCTTTAATTTTCTTTGCAATACTTAATAAACTCATTTTTCATTTCTCCTTTAGTTTTAAAATAATTCATCTTCGTTATTAGAAACTTCAACAGTTTCCTGTTTTGTTGGTTTTGCAGCTGACTTTGTTGCTGCTTGTTGCTTACGAGGTGGTTCAACTGCGCCTCTGATTGTTGATAAAATTTTCAAAATCGCTTTGTCATCCACCTGGTCCGCATAGTAAGTCTTACGTTTTCTGTCGACTTCACGATTGTAGTTATTCCCGATTTTTTCTGTGTGGATCATTAAATCTGAATTCCCGTTGATAAGGTTCACGTACTTATCTTTCAAGCTTGGTTTGTCTTTAGTAGCATTTCCGTTATCGTCATATTCTGAGATTTGACGGCTGATGTAAATCACATTCATCGGTAATGCTTTGAGGTCAATAACCAGTTCCGTAATAGCCTGGTTGAAGAAGTCATAACCTTTCCCGTATGGGATTTCAGACAACGACTTCAATCGAGGTTTCCCTGGTGGAGTTAGCTCATCACACACAGCGATTTTAATCATCTCGATAACATCGTCGATAACATCGATTACGACTGTCTCGTATGAATGTTCTTGCGTTTGTAGAGCTAAAAGGATTTCTCCTAGCTGCTTAATCACTGAATTAGTGATTCGCCCTGATTTATCTTTGTCATTTAATAGTTGGATGCTTGGCACGCTGTTCGCTTCCGCATTCCCATCCGTGTTTAAAACAATCGGATTTGGGAACTCGTTCGCTAGGTACGATTTGCCACTCATGGTTTCTCCGTAAATGAAGTAATTCCGTGGTGTGTCCTTTGGCACTTGTGGTTTGTTTTCTGGTAATTTAAAGTTCATTTTATTCCTCCATTTTTTTGTTATACTAAATCTATCAACTTATAAAAGGAGATAGATTATGACTTTTAAAAAATATCTTGTCAGAGCTAGTAAACGTGATATCTATGATGATGGTAACGATTTTGATTTTGAAACCATATTCGCCAGAGAAGTTTTACGTTATGCTCATGACAAAGAACTTGAAACTAAGGACGGGTTTTTCCAACATCTAAAAATCATGAATGCTGAACCCTGGTTTATTGCACTTGCTTGCTCAATCTATCAAGATTACAAGAAATCATTGAAAGATGCTCACTGATAGACAATGCTTGTCTCTGATAGGGCGGTCTAAATCGGTCTCCGCCGTTTTTAACTACTTGGATGATCTTTTCCAAGTAGTTTTTTTCTCTTTCTAAAGCTACCTCTAAAGCCGAAATATCCATCTTTTCATGCCTCCTTGTAATAAAATTCAATCACGTTTACATCGTGTTGTTGTCTACTTCCTGTTATTCGCCAAAGTAATTGGCGGTAATCGTCGTATTCTCCAGAGCCTTTTTCAACAGGATCTAGAACAACGATTGTTTGGTATTTGTGCTGCAAGCCATCAACTCCGACTCCAAGAACCTGGTTCGTAGCAACTACTACCTTTTTATCAAGTCCTTCTTGAACGTCTCCAGTCCAGATTCCGATGTGAGGATGTCGTTCTTTGATGACATTTACAATCTGTTTCGACTTGCTAACAATCAGCATGTCATGTGGTGCTCTTTCGATTAATCCATCGAGCTTTAGCATTAGTGGAGTATCAGCATTCACTGGTTTGATTTTCGGGAAGTCAACTTCTACTCCTGCTTGGTTGAGATATCTTTCAAACGTGTTTCGTCCAAAAGATTGTTTTGCCATCGCTGTTTCACCTTTTACCATCACAAGATTTAATTTTCTAAACTTGTTTAACATTTCCGGATTTCCAGGTTCGACAGTTACTGGATAGAACTTAATTTCGTAACCGTTGTTTTCAACAGCGTTTTCGATTTCTTCAATTTCTTCCCATCTGAAGAAATTTGGAAGATTATTAACGTAGCGTTCATAGTCTCTGAAATCCTCCCATTTCTCTTTCGAATAAGTGAATGGATCATACACCATTCTTCCGTGTGCTTTTTGCCAATCAAATTTATTATTTGGATTTGCAAATCCAAAAATCGTTTTTTCGAGTGGGTAGAAATTTTGCCCTTTTTTTCGAATCGGAGTGGCTGAAAGACCTATCGTGTATTTTCGCTTTATACGTCGATATAAGGCCACCTGCTTCTCCGAGGACATATTCTGCCACTCATCAATAATCAACACGTCACAGTTGAATTTTGAGCCTTTTTT
>NZ_JVNU01000015.1 GCF_001071995.1 Streptococcus sp. 263_SSPC | reverse complement strand
ATTCCTTGTATTTTTTTAATATTTCTAATTCAACTTCTTTTCTTCGTAATTCTAATTTTAATTGATCGATTTCAGAAAGTTTAGCCATTCCTTTTTCATAAGAATATTGTTTACCCACCTGTTGGTGGAAACGATGTGTTTCTCCATTTTTATACCATCTAAACCATGTTTCTACTTGCGTTTTGTTTTTAATGTTTAACTCCTGCATTACTTGTTTTGTACTATATCCCTGTAATTTCATTTCTACGGCTTTATTTTTAGTATCGGCTGAATAAGCAACACGATTTTTAACCATAAAAAGACACCTCCATGCGTATTTGATAATATTGTACCAAATCCAACTTGGAGGTGTTTTTATTTAATTCACATTTACGGGGGTCAGTGCCAACAGCTGTCCGTTGTCTTTTGTTTAAGGTGGAGAAGGTGTCCCTGGGAGAACAGTTACCTCTGTCTCTGTTTGAGCGGTTGTCGTTTCCGCTTCGGTAGTTGTTGTTACAATTGTTGTAGCTTCAGTTGTTTCAGTAGTCTCAGTTGCTACAGTTTCTGAAGTTGTTGACTCAACAGTCGTCGTTTCTACAGTAGGTATAATGTAACCAACATACTCGTAGCACTCGATTTCTGGAATAGTAATATCATTCAAAGCTGAAATAGAAAACAGTTTAGTTTCACCAATTACTTCAATTGTCGAAGCTATTGCAGGAGTTGCTAGCGCAATACTTGTGCCACCTAATACGAAGAGTATGATTAATTTTCTTCCTTTAGAAGACTTAACTAAAAGTAAGCTAGAAACTAATAGCAGTGAACCGAAAATGATTGCTGCTAAGTTACTTGTAACCCCAGTATTTGGTAATGTTGGCTTATCAACAGGACATGCTTTCTTCTTATAAACTAGTTTTACAGTAGCGTTCGAAGAAACCGATCCCGAAGGAGTACCATTTATCATATTG
This sequence comes from Streptococcus sp. 263_SSPC, assembly GCF_001071995.1. Lineage (GTDB taxonomy): Bacteria > Bacillota > Bacilli > Lactobacillales > Aerococcaceae > Granulicatella. The sequence continues at coordinate 126,061 of NZ_JVNU01000015.1, read as the reverse complement.
CTTAATTCAGTTGGGGTTAATGTATCTATATCCACCGTAGTTACATTAACAGTTTGACTTTCAGCAGCTTTTATAGATCTGTTATAGAAAAAGAAGCCAAATAGGAAAACTGAAAGAAAAGCAAGTGTGAAATGTTTAAGCTTCATTTTGATGTTCCTTTCTACAAACTTATAGATTATTCTATAAAAAAAATTATAAAGGAAAACCAAAAGACATTCAATATATAGTAGAAATGCCTTATATACGGCAATAGTTGTAGTACAAAACCTTCAAAAAATCAGTCTAAAGTCCTAGTATTTTTATATTGACTTAATTTGACCAATGTGTTAAATTATAAATGTGGTTAGCACTCGTCTTAGTCAAGTGCTAAAGAGAGGTGACTATGATGTTAACCAATAGACAATTGCTAATCTTACAATTAATCATACAATTATATACGGAAACTTTGGAGCCGGTCGGGTCGAAGAAGTTGATGGAAGTTGCAGAATTACCTTTTAGTTCAGCAACAATTCGTAACGAGATGATGAAGCTGGAAGAGATGGGATATCTTGAAAAGAACCATACTTCTTCTGGACGTGTTCCTTCTAATAAAGGATATCGTTACTACATCGACAATATTCTACCTAGACAAAAGCAACCTGTTTCTTTAAGCGTTCGAAATCAAATTCGTGAAGTTTTCCAACAGTCAACATTGGAGATTCAAGATGTATTTCGTTTATCTGCTGACATACTAGCAACATTAACGAACTACACCGCAATTTCTTTTGGACCAGAAGTGAAAACTGCGACATTATCGGGATTTAGACTTGTTCGTTTAAATCCAAATCAAGTGATGGCAATCATAGTCATCAGTAATGGTTTGGTTGAAAATAAAGTCTATACAGTTCCGGGAGGTATTGACGATAGTGATTTAGAGAAAGTGGTTCGCATCATCAATGATGAATTAATTGGAGTACCGCTGGATATCGTTGAAAAACGATTAAAGACAGACCTTCCAATTCTTATGAATCGCTATATGAATTCACAAATTCAAATCGTCAAAGTGATTCAAGAAATGATGAATCGTTTCGAAAATGATCGGATGCATGTTGCTGGAAGAAGGTATTTGTTAAATTACTTTGATCATCACGCTAATGTGGATCAACTCAAAGGTATTTATCAATTGATGGATGATCAATCGAAGTTACATCAACTTGTAACGAATGATCATCAAGATATTCAAATTAGGCTCGGCTCAGAAATGGGTCATCCGTTACTTGGTGACTTTAGTTTGGTAACAGCTAGTTACGAAACTCCAAACCAAGATACAGGAATGATTGCACTTCTTGGACCAAAGAATATGCCGTATTCGAATGTATTATCAATTGTAAAAGGACTCAGGGAAGAGTTAGCAACCACGATAGAAGATTATTATCGTAACTTATAGAGTAAGGAGATGAAATCTTGGAAACAAATGAACAAAACAATAAAGAAAAATTAAAAGAAGAAAAAATTGTTGCAGATGAAGCTCCTCAAGAAGAAGTTACTGAAGAAACCAAAACAGAACTTACGAATGAAGAGAAATTACAACAAGAAGTAGAGAAGTTGAACGATCAAGTATATCGACTCTCTGCTGAAATCTCGAATATCCAAAAGAGAAACGCAAAAGAAAGACAAGATGCTGCAAAATATCGCAGTCAAAGTCTTGCGCAAAACTTATTAAATGTGATTGATAACCTTGAGAGAGCAATCGCTTCTCCAAGTGAATCAGAAGAAGCTCAAAACCTTAAAAAAGGGGTTGAGATGGTGTATGAAGGTTTCCTTTATGCACTAAAAGAAGAAGGCATCAAAGAAATCGAAGCCTTAAACCAACCATTCGATCCAACTTTACATCACGCTGTTCAAACCGTTCCTGCTGAGGAAGGGCAAGAAGCAGACCGCGTGGTACAAGTGTATCAAAAAGGATACAAATTAAAAGATCGAGTATTACGACCAGCAATGGTCATCGTATCACAATAAGAAGACGAAACTTAAAACAATATTATAAATAATAGGAGTGAATTAAATATGAGTAAAATTATTGGTATTGACTTAGGAACAACAAACTCAGCAGTAGCTGTTTTAGAAGGTAACGAAGCAAAAATTATTGCAAACCCAGAAGGAAACCGTACAACACCATCTGTTGTAGCGTTCAAAAATGGAGAAATTCAAGTAGGAGAAGTTGCAAAACGTCAAGCTGTAACAAACCCAAATACAATTGCATCTATCAAACGTCACATGGGCGAAACAGGATATAAAGTAGAAATCGAAGGTAAATCTTATACACCTCAAGAAATTTCAGCAATGATTCTACAATACTTAAAAGGTTATGCTGAAGAATATCTTGGAGAAAAAGTAGATAAAGCAGTTATTACAGTTCCTGCATACTTCAACGACGCACAACGTCAAGCAACTAAAGATGCTGGTCGTATCGCTGGTTTAGAAGTAGAACGTATCGTTAACGAACCAACTGCAGCAGCTCTTGCATATGGTTTAGACAAAGTAGACCACGAAGAAAAAATCTTAGTATTCGACCTTGGTGGTGGTACATTCGACGTATCTATCCTTGAATTAGGAGATGGCGTATTCGACGTATTATCAACAGCTGGTGATAACCATCTTGGTGGGGATGACTTCGACCAAAAAATCATTGATTTCTTAGTAGAAGAATTCCAACGTGATAACGGTATTGATTTATCAAGCGATAAAATGGCAATGCAACGTTTGAAAGATGCTGCTGAAAAAGCTAAGAAAGACTTATCAGGTGTATCTCAAACACAAATCAGCTTACCATTCATTTCTGCTGGTGCAGCTGGCCCATTACACTTAGAAGTAACATTAACTCGTGCTAAATTTGATCAATTAACTCATGATTTAGTAGAACGTACAAAAGAACCAGTTCGTCGTGCATTAGCTGACGCAGGTTTAACAGCTTCAGATATCGACCAAGTATTATTAGTTGGTGGATCAACTCGTATTCCAGCAGTTGTTGAAGCTGTTCGTAATGAAACTGGTAAAGAACCTAACAAATCAGTAAACCCAGACGAAGTAGTAGCGATGGGTGCTGCAATCCAAGGTGGGGTTATCTCTGGTGATGTGAAAGACATCGTATTATTAGACGTAACACCATTATCACTTGGTATTGAAACAATGGGTGGCGTGTTCACTAAATTAATCGATCGTAACACTACAATCCCAACAAGCAAATCACAAGTATTCTCAACTGCAGCGGATAACCAACCAGCAGTAGACGTACACGTATTACAAGGTGAACGTCCAATGGCAGCGGACAACAAGACTTTAGGTCGCTTCCAATTAACAGACATTCCAGCTGCTCCTCGTGGTGTGCCTCAAATCGAAGTAACATTCGATATCGATAAAAACGGTATTGTAAATGTTCGTGCTAAAGATTTAGGAACTGGTAAAGAACAAGCTATTACAATCAAATCTTCTTCAGGTTTATCAGATGAAGAAATCGAACGTATGGTGAAAGATGCAGAAGCGAACGCTGAAGCAGATAAAAAACGTAAAGAAGAAGTAGATTTACGTAACGAAGTTGACCAATTAATCTTCACTGTTGATAAAACATTGAAAGAATTAGACGGTAAAGTAGATGCTAGTGACGTTCAAAAAGCTGAAGCAGCTCGTGATGAATTAAAAGCAGCTGTAGAAGCAAACGACTTAGAAGCTATGAAAGTAAAACGTGACGCTTTAAATGAAGTTGTACAAAATTTAACTGTTAAACTTTATGAACAAGCTGCCGCAGCTCAACAAGCTTCAGGCGCTTCACAAGAAGGAGCAACTGAACAATCATCTTCAAATAACGATGGCGTTGTAGACGCTGACTTCGAAGAAGTAGACTAATATTTGCTAAAATGATAGGGTGTAAGACTACTTAGTGGCCTTACGCCCGTATCCTTTGTAAACTATGAAAGAAAAGGAGGGGCAATTCAGTGGCCAAAAGAGATTTATATGAAATTTTAGGCGTATCCAAAGATGCCTCTGAAGCAGATATTAAGAAAGCTTATCGTAAACTATCTAAAAAATACCATCCAGATATTAATAAAGAACCTGGAGCGGATGAAAAGTTTAAAGAAATCGCTGAAGCTTATGAAATCTTAGGAGATGCACAAAAGCGTGCAGCGTATGATCAATACGGACATGCTTCTTACGATCCAAATTCTGGATTCAGTGGAGGCGGATTCGGTGGTGGATTTGATGGATTTGGAGGATTCGGCGGTAATGGAAACTTTACTGGTGGATTCGAAGATATCTTTAGTAGTTTCTTCGGTGGCGGAGGTAGTCGTGCAGACCGTGCGAATATGCCGCGTCAAGGGGCTGACCTTCAATATGTCATGGATTTAACATTTGAAGAAGCTATCTTTGGTAAAGAAGAAACCATTCATTATCACCGCAGCGACGAATGTCAAACCTGTCATGGTACTGGTGCAAAACCTGGTACGCATCCAACAACATGTTCAAAATGTCATGGTGCAGGTGTGATTAACGTTGAAAGAAATACACCATTCGGTCGTATGATGAGCCAAACAACCTGTGATGTGTGTCATGGTACAGGACAAGAAATTAAAGAAAAATGTTCAACGTGTCACGGTCATGGTCAAGTAGATGAAACGCATAAAGTGAAAGTAAAAGTCCCTGCTGGGGTTGAAGATGGAAATCAAATGCGTCTTCAAGGCCAAGGGGAAGTTGGTTTCAATGGTGGCCCTTATGGTGACCTCTATGTCATCTTCCGTGTTGGACAAAGTAAGACCTTTAAACGTCAAGGAGCAGATATTTACTATCAACTTCATGTAAACTTTGCTCAAGCTGCTCTTGGTGACGAAGTGGATGTTCCAACTGTTCACGGTAAAGTGAAATTAAAAGTTCCTGCTGGAACACAATCAGGAACAATTTTACGATTACGTGGAAAAGGTGCTCCAAAACTTCGAGGAACAGGAAACGGTGACCAACACGTAGAAGTCATCGTAGATACTCCTAAGAAACTGACAGATAAGCAAAGACAAGCGTTACAAGTATTTGCTAGTGAGGAAGGAACGGACCTTCATAATGGAGAAGAGAACTTCTTCGACAAAATGAAGAACGCCTTTAAAGATACATTTGAATAAATAGAAAAAGAACTTAGCAATTGGTTGCTAAGTTCTTTTTGTTTATTTAGAAGTTACTGCAAGACGACAAATAATTCCTTCGTGCTCAGGATACTTTTCTAATAATTCTTCTTGTGTATAGAGTTTGAAGTCTTCATATTCAAAACCAGGAGTAACACTGCAGCTGACAATTGCAAATTCTTCTTCGTTGGCCGATTCAATGGTAGATCCAAAAACGACTCCAGCAGGAACTGTAAATTGAAGCTTTTGTCCGTTTCCAGCCCCAATTTCAACAGCTTCGTATGTACCATCCGGATGAATCATATGCACGGTAAGCGCGTGACCGTAGTGATAGTACCAAATTTCATCAGAAGAAAGTAGATGGAAGTGAGATGGATTTTGATTCGTTAACAAAAATAGTATAGTGGTAGAAAGTGAACGAATTCGTCCGTCAGGTAGCTTTACTTTTTCTACAGCTTTATAAGTTTGTCTGAAATAACCACCTTCCACATGTGGTTCTAAGTCTAATTCTTTAATCCATTCTTCTTTCGTTTTCATAGGAGACCTCCAGTCATTATTTTCTATTATTATAGCGTAACTTTTTCTACTTGTGAATTGTTGATAGAACGGTAATTATGCTATACTAGTACTATTGGAAAAGAAAGGAGAAGAGTCATGAAAGATAATATCGCTTTAATTGTTTCTAATAAAGACGTTAAGAAAATTAGAGAGCTTTTTAATGAGAATTATCCAATTGATATCGCCTTGGCGTTAGAAGAAGTCGATGATGATGTTTTAAAGAATTTCATGTTCTCTATCTCAAATACCAGATTAGCTTCAATCTTAGAAGTTGCTGAACCTGAATTCCAATTACGAATGCTTGAGAAACTCCCATTTAGACGGGTAGCTTTACTATTCCAACAAATGTCAAACGATGATGTCGTGGATATTTTAGGAAATTTACCTGTTGGAATCCGTAAACGTTACATCAATATGATGAAACAAAGTTCTCAAGATGATATCCAAACGATGTTAAATTACGCTCCGGATACTGCCGGAGGGATTATGACCACTGAGTACATTACGGTAAAAGAACACTTAACCGTTGAAGAAACATTATCTAAATTAAGAGAGATTTCTCCAAACTCAGAAGTCATTAACATTATTTTTGTGACGAGTTTACAACGGAAATTAATCGGTTGGATTGATATTCGCGATCTATTTACACACGATTTAGACGAGAGTTTACATGACGTGATGCATACGAATATCATCTCTGTTTTACCAGAAGAAGACCAAGAAGAAGTGGCTCGTATTTCAACGAAGTACGACTTATCTGTTGTACCTGTAGTCAATAAGCAAAATGTGTTACTTGGGATCATCACCATCGATGATATCGTTCACGTCTTGCAAGAAGAGCACCACGAAGATATGTTATTAATCAGCGGGGTTGAAGGAACAGAACGAATCGGTGGACCTTTTAATGAATCGATTCGAAAACGGACACCTTGGCTATTGATTAACTTGATAACTGCCTTTATGGCGAGTGCAGTTGTCGGTTTATTCCAAGATACCATCGAACAAGTGGTAGTTCTTGCGGTCGCAATGCCAATTATTACTGGGATGGGTGGAAACTCAGCCTCTCAAACATTAGCACTCGTTATCCAAGAGGTAGCGATTGGACAATTAACGTGGGAAAAAGACAAGAAGTATGTATTAAATGAAATTTGGCTTGGATTAGTAAACGGAATTATCACAGGGATTTTTGCAGCGATTGCGCTCTACATCCCATATCAAAACTTTTTCTTATCGATTATCGTCATTTTAGCGATGGCGATGAACTTAATGGTAGGGGCGTTCTTCGGATTCTTCGTACCTTTACTTTTGAAGAAACTAAATCTAGACCCAGCCATTTCATCAACGATTTTTGTAACAACAGCTACAGACGTATTAGGATTCTTTATTTTCTTATACTTAGCTGAATTGTTCTTGCCATTATTATTGTAGTTTGATAGAATGATTTGAATTTTATTGTAGTAGTGTATTAAGGAGTTATTCATGAATTTAGAAGAAATGAAAGAAAGACAGAAGCGCATTCGAAACTTCTCGATTATTGCGCATATAGACCACGGGAAGTCAACGTTGGCCGATCGTATTTTGCAAGCGACTGATACTGTTGCTGACCGCGAAATGCAAGACCAATTATTAGACTCAATGGATCTTGAAAGAGAACGTGGGATTACAATTAAATTAAACGCCGTTGAATTAACATATGATGCAAAAGACGGTACGGAATATATTTTCCACTTAATCGACACTCCAGGTCACGTGGACTTCTCTTATGAAGTATCACGAAGTTTAGCAGCCTGTGAAGGTGCGATTCTTGTCGTAGATGCTGCTCAAGGGATTGAAGCACAAACATTAGCGAATGTGTATTTAGCCATCGATAACGACTTAGAAATCATACCAGTTATCAATAAGATTGACCTTCCTGCAGCGGACCCAGAACGTGTTCGTACGGAAATAGAAGATGTTATTGGAATTGATGCAAGTGATGCTGTTCTTGCTAGTGCGAAAGTTGGCATCGGTATTCCAGAAATTTTAGAACAAATTGTCGAAAAAGTCCCAGCTCCAACTGGGGACCTTGAAGCACCATTACAAGCGTTGATTTTTGACTCAGTCTATGATGCGTATCGTGGGGTTGTCTTAAATGTCCGTATTCAAAACGGAATTGTTAAACCTGGCGACAAAATTCAATTAATGAGTAATGGAAAGACTTTTGATGTTGTGGATGTAGGTATTTTCTCACCAAAACCAATCAGTCGTGATTATTTAATGGTTGGGGATGTTGGTTATATCACTGCTTCCATCAAGACTATCCAAGATACTCGTGTAGGGGATACTGTTACTTTAGCGAATAACCCTGCAGCTGAACCGTTAGACGGATATCGTAAAATGAATCCGATGGTATACTGTGGTTTATATCCAATCGATTCATCGAAATATAATGACTTACGTGATGCGTTAGAAAAATTACAGTTAAATGATGCTGCGCTTCAATTTGAAGCAGAAACATCGCAAGCGCTTGGCTTCGGGTTCCGTTGTGGATTCTTAGGATTACTCCATATGGACGTTATTCAAGAACGTTTAGAGCGTGAATTTGACTTAGACTTGATTACAACAGCTCCGTCTGTAATTTATCATGTACAAAAGACTGACGGTACAGAAGTGGTGGTTTCAAACCCTGCAGAAATGCCAGACCAATCAAGCGTACAATCCATCGAAGAACCTTACGTAAAAGCATCTATCATGGTACCAAATGAATACGTAGGTAGCGTGATGGACATTTGCCAACGTAAACGTGGAACGTTTGTGACAATGGATTATCTAGATGAGTACCGTGTTAACGTGATTTACGAAATGCCACTTTCAGAAATCATCTTTGATTTCTTTGATTCATTAAAATCAAGCACAAAAGGGTATGCTTCTCTTGATTACGACTTAATCGGATATCGCGCAAGCAACCTTGTGAAAATGGATATCATGTTAAATGGTGAAGTAGTCGATGCCTTAAGTATTATTGTCCATAAGGAATTTGCTTATAGTCGTGGTAAGGCGATTACAGAGAAGCTTAGAAAACTCATTCCTCGTCAACAATTTGAAGTTCCGATTCAAGCTGGGATTGGGAATAAGATTTTATCTCGTACAAATATTAAAGCATTACGTAAAAACGTTCTTGCTAAATGTTACGGTGGGGATATTTCTCGTAAACGTAAACTGTTAGAGAAACAAAAAGAAGGGAAGAAACGTATGAAGCAAGTGGGTTCTGTTGAAGTTCCACAAGAAGCTTTCATGTCCGTTCTAAACCTAAACGAAGAAGAAAAATAATTAATTGTAAAAGAGCGTTTATTGCGCTCTTTTATTTTGAATGAAAGGGGATAGCAATGGAAAAAGAAAACAATCACTTTTATAGACAAATGCTTGCGATTGCAATTCCGGTATCACTTCAAAGTTTATTAACGTCATTTTTGAATACATTAGATACAATTATGATTTCCTCTCTTGGGGATGCTAGTATCGCGGGTGTTGGGCTTGCAAACCAAGTATTTTTCTTATTTACATTAATTTGCTTTGGGATTCATACAGGTTCGGCAGTGCTGTTTTCGCAATATTGGGGAATCACGAATACGCATAAAGTTCAAGAAGTGAACCAAATGTCACTAATCTTATCAACGGTTGTCAGTGTGGTATTTATGCTTCTTGGAGTACTGTTCCCGTATGAAATCTTAACTATTTTTACAAAAGATCCACTGGTGATTCAAGCTGGAGGGGATTACTTACGGGTGGCCGCTTTAAGTTATGTATTTACAGCTTGGAGTTTTGCGATGACAAATGCACTTCGTACAACTGGCAGTCCTAAAGTACCTTTGATTGCTACAATTTGTAGCTTTATTACAAATGCATTCTTTAACTACGTCTTTATTTTCGGAAAATTTGGTGCACCAGCTCTTGGAGTTGTTGGAGCAGCTGTAGCTACATTAATCGCTCGTGTCGTTGAAGTTGGTGTTCTATTTGGTGTGGTATTTTCATACAATGGACCAATCCGACTACCAATTGGTCGCTATTGGCATCATATTTCTAAGGGATTATGGATGAATTATTGGATTACAACGTATCCCGTTATTATTAATGAAACGTTCTGGGCTCTAGGACAAGTATTCTACAATGCAGCTTATGCTATGGTTGGAACTCAAGCCACAGCAGCGATTCAAGTAGCCGTTGCCGTTCAAAATCTCTCATTCATTTTAGTGAGAGGTATTGGAAGTAGTTGTAGTATTATGCTTGGAAATAGAGTCGGACGAAATGAAGTTGAACAAGCGCAAAAAGAGGCAAAACGCTTTGTTACAATTTCACTTGTTGTTGGAGTGGTCATTGGTGGTATCCAAAGCTTAACACCACATTGGACATTATTGATGTTTGCGCATCTTAGTCCTGAAGTATTCCTCATCGGACAACAATTACTCCAAATTATGGGTGTGATTTTCGTATTTAAAACTTTAAATTCGATTATCTTAGTGGGAATTCTTCGTGGCGGAGGAGACACGCAATATGGTATGAAACTAGAAATGGCTTGCGTATGGCTCATTGGAGTCCCTTTAGCCTTACTTGCTGCTGCAGTATGGCACTTCCCAGTACAATTAGTGGTTATCTGCGCTGGTGTTGAAGAGCTTTGTAAAGCCTTTATTGGGTTGCGAAGAGTCTTCTCTGTCAAATGGATTCACCGATTAGTTGAAGCATAAAAAAAGAAGATCCTATCGGATCTTCTTTTTTTAGTTTGGATTTGTAAAGGTAAGTAGTGGATAATAGACCCCAGTTGGATCTCCTTGTAGAATTGAAATATGTGTTTGATCTTCACGAGGGAAGACACGGCCAGAAAAGACCATTTCTCCATCGTTAATAAAGATTTCAAAGACAGAATTATCAATAAAGATACGCGCAGTAGTGTCTGCTGGAGCAATTGGTGCTGTACGAACACTACTGAATTCTGTGGCAAAATTTTCTCCTACCTTGCTTCGATCAACTACAACCTCACCATCTACAAGATTAAAGATGAGGGATAGTCCATTGCCATCTTTGTCTGAGAATAGAATGAGCTCATGTACCATTTCTCCTTCTAATTTCAGATTTAACTCGTAGCAATTCGAAGTATTTTTAATATACTTGTTAAACGGAAGGGAAGATTGACGAAGCTTTTCGATTCCTTTTACAGGAGTTTGATATAACTTGCCATCCTTAAGTGAGAGTTCCTTCACTAACGAAAAAATCCCTTGATGTTCGTAAATATCACTTGGATAAGAAACATCTGGTAATCCAAGCCAGCTAATGCAAAGCGCACGGCCGTCTGGTGCGTTAAATGCTTGAGTAGCATAAACGTCAAAACCGTAGTCTAATTGATGAAGCTCAGAAACGGGTGTGATCGTCGCATTTTCTGGGTCGAATGTTTCACCGATTTTATATAAGTTTGGATAAATATTATCGTAGTGGAATACGTCTTTATCTAATCCTTGAGGGCAGTATATCAGTACTGGTTTTTCATCTACAAAGACCAAGTTCGGACATTCCATCATATAAGCGGTATTGTCATTCTTAAAGTCTAAATCCCCAATTTCTTCCCAATTTCTATAATCGTTATTAACAGCACGGTAGAGTCGAACGAAGCCTTTTTTTTCTTGATTTTGACCACCTACAATCGCGTAATAATGATTTTTATATTGGAAAATTTGTGGGTCTCTAAAGTGACCTGTAGCATTACTTGGTTTTGGAATCAAATCTTTTCCAAGTTTTTCAATATGACCGTCTTTACCCATAAGTGCCCCTAATTGGTGAGGATGGCGAACCCAATTTTCATCTCTCACATTTCCAGTATAAAATAGAAATAATTTATCACCAAATTGCATTGCACTACCTGAATAAGCGCCATGACTATCCATAGGAGTATCTGGAAGGACTTTGACTCCAGTTTCTTTAAATGTCACAAGGTCATCGCTTTCTAGTTGTACCCATGATTTCAATCCATGAGCAGCGCCAAAAGGAAAGTTTTGGTAAAACACAATCCATTTACCGTCGAAATAAGAAAAACCATTAGGGTCATTTAGCAATCCGCTGGATGGTTCTACGTGGTATTTCGCTCTCCAAGGGGATTTTTCCATTGTAGATTTCAATTGTTCTTTCTCAGCTTGAGTCCAATCTTCATAGCGTTTGTATCTAAGTTCAGTTGTCCATTTCATGATGGATTCCTCCTCTAAAATTGTATCTTTACAGTACGTGTTTTTCCGCGTAAATGCAAGCTTTTTTGCTAAAGTGTTCTTTTTGTGATTCAATATCAGATGTAACTTGACTTATAGCGGTATAATGATAAAATTCGAAATGAAATAAATGTGCTATTATTAGTAAAAATTTTTATAAAGGAGATTGTAATGGATGAATAATACGGAAATTGCAAAAAGTGTTATCGAAGCTATTGGTGGTAAAGAGAATGTAAGTAGTGTAGCGCATTGTGCAACTCGTCTTCGCATCATGGTAAAGGATAAAGAAAAAATCGATACAAATAGAGTCGAGAATATAGAGAAAGTTCAAGGAGCTTTCTTCAATGCTGGACAATTCCAAATCATTTTTGGGACAGGAACGGTTAACCGCATTTATGATGAAGTAGTATCTCTAGGATTACCAACTTCAACAACTAGCGAAATGTAAGCCGAAGCAGCAAAACAAGGGAACTGGTTCCAACGTGCTGTTCGTACATTCGGGGATGTATTTGTTCCAATTATTCCAGCGATTGTTGCAACAGGTCTTTTTATGGGGCTTCGTGGATTATTAGAGGCTTTTGGTGTTGTATTACCGTCTGACTTTTTAATCTATTCTAAAATATTAACAGATACGGCCTTTATTGCGTTGCCAGCCTTAGTGGTTTGGTCTACATTTAAAGTTTTTGGCGGAAATCAAACTATCGGGATTGTACTCGGTCTGATGTTGATTTCTGGTTCTCTTCCTAACGCTTGGGAGGTTGCTCAAGGTGGGGAAATTGTTCCTATCAAATTCTTTGGTCTTGTGGATGTTGTTGGATTACAAGGGTCTGTATTACCAGCGTTTATCATCGGGGTTGTTGGTGCTAATTTTGAAAAATGGGTCAGAAAATATGTGCCAGAAGTATTGGATTTATTAGTAACGCCATTTATCACATTATTTGTAATGTCAATTTTAGGGCTATTTGTATTAGGACCAATTTTCCATCAAGTTGAAAAAGTGATTCTTTCACTTACAACAACTGTTTTGTATTTACCATTTGGTCTTGGTGGGTTAATCATCGGTGGTACACATCAATTAATCGTTGTTTCTGGTGTTCACCATATCTTCAACTTGTTAGAAATTAACTTACTATCTGCAACTGGGCAAAACCCATTCAACGCGATTATTACAGCTGCGATGACGGCTCAAGGGGCTGCAGCGGTAGCGATTGGTGTTAAAACGAAGAGTCCAAAATTAAAAGCATTAACATTCCCAGCAGCTTTATCAGCGTTCCTAGGAATTACTGAGCCTGTTATCTTCGGGGTAAACTTACGATTCCGTAAACCATTCGTTCTTTCATTATTAGCAGGTGCGTTAGGTGGAGCTCTTTCAGCTTTACTAGGCTTAGCGGGTACAAGTAACGGAATTACAATCATTCCTGGTTCAATGCTTTATGTCGGAAATGGACAATTACCACAATACTTATTCATGGTTGCAGTATCATTTGCATTAGGATTTACGTTTACTTATTTATTCGGTTACGACGATTCAATGTTAGATACACCTGTTGAAGCAGAAGGACCTTCTTCACAAGAAACTCAAGAGGAAGAAGTAGCTGCACCAGCGACTGAACGTGCTGATGAAAAATTACGTTCACCAATTGTTGGTGAAGTTGTAGCTTTAAGCGAAGTGAATGATCCAGTATTTTCTAGCGGAGTAATGGGACAAGGAATTGCAGTGAAACCTTCTAAAGGAGTTGTTTACGCTCCAGCAGATGCTGAAATCGCGATTGCATTCCCAACAGGTCATGCCTATGGATTAAAAACAGATAATGGTGCTGAAATTCTTATTCATGTCGGAATCGATACTGTTTCGTTGAATGGAGAAGGATTCGAAGCCAAAGTATCTCAAGGAGACCGTGTAAGAGCAGGAGATATCATCGGAACATTTGATTCTGAAGTGATTGCTGCAAATGGTCTAGATGACACAACAATGGTGATTATCACTAACACCATGGATTATGCAGAAGTAACTCCAATTGCTACTGGTTCTGTTACGAATAAAACTCGTGTATTAGAATTACATGTATAATTTTTTCTAGAAGACGAATTCTATTATAGGATTCGTCTTCTTTTTTTGGGTTAAAATATGATACAATAATAAAAAATAATCAAGGGAGCTTTAAGCTTATGACAAAGTTATATGGAAGTTTAGAAGCTGGCGGTACAAAGTTTATTTGTGCAGTAGCGGATGAAAATTTTAACACAGTAGAGGAATTGCAATTTCCAACAACAACACCACAAGAGACTTTAAAGAAAACTGCAGATTTTTTTGCTAAATTCAAAAATCTAGCTGCAATCGGAATCGGTTCTTTTGGACCGATTGATGTGGACCCTAAATCTAAAACATATGGGTATATCACTACAACACCAAAACCAAATTGGGCAAACGTGGATGTTGTAGGTGCATTGAAGAAGAGAGTAGATGTCCCAATTTACTTTACAACAGATGTAAATAGTTCTGCATACGGAGAAGTATATGCACGTAATAATCGTGGAGAAAATATCGAAACGCTTGTCTATTACACAATTGGTACTGGTATTGGAGCAGGTGTGATTCAACGTGGTGAATTTATCGGAGGAACTAGCCATCCTGAAATGGGGCATGTTTATGTAAGTAAGCACCCAATTGATGTAGCAAATAACTTCGATGGCGTTTGTCCTTTCCATAAAGGATGTCTTGAAGGTTTAGCAGCTGGCCCAAGTTTAGAAGCTCGTACTGGAGTTCGTGGGGAACATATCGATATCGCTAGTGATGTTTGGGATATTCAAGCTAGTTATATTGCACAAGCAGCTCTTCAAGCAACATTAACTTTCCGTCCTGAAAAGATTGTTTTTGGTGGAGGAGTTATGGCTCAAAATCATATGTTAGAACGCGTTCATCGTATGTTTGAGGAATTACTAAACGGATATGTACCAACACCACCAGTAAAAGACTTTATTGTTACTCCAGCCGTTGATAATAATGGTTCAGCTACTTTAGGGAACTATGTTTTGGCAAAAAGCTTAGTAAAATAATTTTTCAATGTGTTGCTGATTTGCAAAATTAACAAATGGAAACTTTACCGCAAGGCTTTTCATTTTCATAATTATCTAGTACAATAGACAAGGATACACATATTGAAGGGAGAGAAAGCCAAATGTCAACAGGAGCATGGATTTTAATCGTGATTCTTGCTGCAGTCGCAGGTGCGATCGGTGGTTTCTTTATCGCACGTCGTACAATGATGAACTACTTTGTAGAAAACCCACCATTTGATGAAGATATGATTCGTAGCATGATGACTCAAATGGGTCAAAAACCATCTGAACAAAAAGTTCGTCAAATTGCTGCTTCAATGAAAGCACAAGCTAAAAAAAGAGCTAAAAAGTAAAGTAAAAAACCATCGGATTTTTCCGATGGTTTTTTTCGTTATACCGTATACGGTATAACGTTATTTTTTTACTGGTAATTCATATACATAATTTGGATCAATTTCTTTATCGAGTTCGTCGAACTTTTGGATAAGCACTTGATCGTAATTGGCAATTTCTTCTTTTGTTAGTTTTTGATCTGCAATATAGATTGGGTCACCAATACGTACATGCATTTTTTTACGCTTAATAATATCCTTGAAAGTTAATGGTCCTTGATACACCATTGGAACGATAGGTGCTTTTGCTAGACGAGCAATCATCACAGCGCCACCTTTCATCTCGTTAGAGTAACGTGTTCCAGTAGGGAAGATAACAAGGGCTTTTTGATTTTCTTTGATTTGTTGGACAGGATATTTAATCGCGCTTGGTCCTGGTTTTTCACGGTTCACTGGGAAAGCACCCAGTTTCTTAATAAACCAAGCAAATGGTTTTGGTTTAAATAATTCCTGTTTCGCCATTAAGACAAGCGGTTGTGGATAAACGGCAATAGCCATCATTACTGGATCTAGCCAAGACCGGTGAGGAGCTACAAGCACATAACCTGTGTCTTTAGGAACTTTCTCCCGACCTTGATAATCGCCAAATCCGTTTAATAGAACTAGCAGTCCGCGAACGATCCAAATAGTGATTTTATAAATCATAACATTCTCCTTTGTTTCATCTGTAATTGTAGTATGAGTGAATTCGGCTCATTTTGCAAGTTCAAAACATTCATGTAAACCCTCTCTTTTTAGCTGAGGTATGGTATAATTATGGTAACAATTTTACGGGGGATTTTCCTATGAAAGAATATAAAATCAGTTATTTCCGACTAAGTTTAGTCTTATTAGGGTATTTAATTTATAATCTTGTCTATTATTTACTTGATTATTCCGGTGGCTATGCGTTCTTTATTGTTTGGCCAGTTTTCTTTTTATCTTTGGCAATGATTGTTTTAGGAAATATCTTACTTTTTAAAGATGTTGTCAAACTAAGAGATGTCTATGAAAAGAATAAAACAATTCAACTAACGTGCATGATTCAAATTATTGCAGCTTGTATTGGTTTATGTTTGCAACTAACAAATGTAACTGTCGGGAAATTATGGCCTATTAATTATGTGGAACATTATCCACTTTTGGTTGGGACATGCATCATTTATTCGTTAATTTTCATTATTGGTATCATTCAGAAAAGAGCAGTAGAACAGCAAGAAAAGTTATCATCCATTTTCAGTTTAGTCTTTGGGATTAGCGTGGTCTTACTTTGTAACTTCTTACTATTCACGAATAGCAAGGCGACTGTTTTTGATTCAAACAAACAATATGTAGAAGAGTTTAAAGATTTTGGTTTCACTGGAAAAGTAGAGGTTCGAGAAAAAACGCAATTAATAGAACCGTATGTTGGTTCTCGTACTACTTTACACTATGACGAAAGATTATCAGATGGTAGTTATTTCTGGGAGTTAATTGATGTTGCAGAAGTTCGGAGCGGAACTCATGTGACACAACTGGACGATCAGCTTGCTGAAGAGATTAGTAAGTATCTTAAGACCGATGAGGAAAAAGAATTATTTGATAAAGTAAAGAAACAAGAATTTCAATTTGTTCTATTCCTCTATAAGGACCTAATTAGAAAACGAGATATTGATAAAAAATTAGTAGAGAAAGTGGATAATGCAGTAGGGTTTAGATTAGTTGAAAGTTACGGTTTTAGTCTTTATCCAAAAAATCCTCCAGAGTTTTATAGCTTGATTATTAAAAACGCTCTGAAAAATAGAGCAAACGGAGATACCGAAGTCGCTGGTTTTTACAATATTGATGTCTTAAATAAAGCGATGATTGCTTATTTTGGTTATGTGAATTACCTTGAGTTCGATCAATTCCTTAAAGATAAAAACGCAAGTCGTGTAGATTATCTTAAAAAGATACTATCTGAGATTCCGTCTGGAACGCTTGAGGATGGGACTTATAAATTCACTGGCACGACTAAAGTTGATGGTAAAGATCAATTAGTGACGGTTACGATGGTAATTGAAAACGGAAGTAGTCATTTTGAAGCAGATGAAATGAGAAATCCGTAGTCTTATAAGTAAGGAGGAGCTTTGATGAAACGAGATACAATTAGTTTTTTTAGATTGAGTTTAGTCATTATTGGATATTTAATCTATAATGTTCTTTTCTATTTGTATCCATCTAGAGAGTTTCCTTCTTTTGCATGGATTTTTGTTATTGTATCGTGGGCACTGATTGCTTTTGGAAATCTCTTTTTACTCATTGACCCAATCCGTTTAATGCTAGGGTTTAAAGAGGACAGAAATATTAGAAACTCAAGCATGATTCAAGTAGTTCTTGTAATTATAAGTTTCTTTATTCAAAGCGCTGATTTAATAAAAGGAAAACTAAAGTTCATTGATTTTATGAATCATTTTTCTGAAACATTCGCTTTAAGTTTAATTCTTACATTAATTTTTATCATTGCGGTTTATCAAAAGCTATGGCTCCATAGAGAGGACAACAATGATGAAAAATACCATTTTGTATTTGGATTGCTTTTAATTATTATTACGAATATTTTGTTAGTATCAACTGCATTTTCATCGATTTCAGCGCCTTCACTTTTCAATTCTGGGAAAAACTATCCTCAGGAGTTTAAAGACTTCGGGCTGAACGGAAATGTGAAAGTAAAAAATAAAAAGCACGCATTTGAATTACGAGGATATGAAGTGAGTTTGGAATATACTGAGCAGTTTTCGGACGGATATTCTTATTCAAAAAATTATACGATTTCAGAAGAGGCTGGAGATCAATATGAATTATCGATTTCTAATGAGAATGTTCAAAAAATCAAAGAACTATTAGCAACTGATAAAGAGCGCGAACGTCTTGATAAAGTGAAATATGAGGAATTCAACTTCTTGCTCACCCTTTATAAAGCGAAATTAAATAAATTAAAAGTGCCTTATACAATTGCTGATACCATTAATACAGCTTTTAAAGTTGAGCTGGTAAAAGAATCTAGAGTTGATTTTTATCCAACAGACGGGTATGAATTTACGGCGTTTTTAATTGCTGAATCGCTTCGAAATGTCGAAAAAGGGGATCAAGACGCTGCTGGGTTTTACAATATTGATGTAAAGCAAGCGATGAAGAACGATCAAATTTACGCAAATGTTGATCTCATTTTCTATTCTGAATTAACTTCTAAAGCGCAGAAAGCAGGGTTATCTAACCTAGAATACTTTAAAGAAGTACTAGAAGCATTACCAAGAGGCACCTTCTGGGATGGAGTCTATCAATTCAAGGGTAGTGCTGAGGTGAATGGAAAAACCAAAGATGTGATTAGTACTTTCGTTGTGGAAAATGGGTTAGGTTATTTTGAAGAAGATGAATTGAAATAGAAGAGGAGGTTTTTATGAATAATAAAAAGATTCAGTATATTAACTTATTACTTCCAACTATTCTTTATTTCGTCCTATTTATGCTTGAAGTTGTTATTGGGCATGGAATTACAAAAGCATTATTTACAGTTTATTTTATCGTTTTTGTCATTTTGTTTTTTGTAATTCTATTTGCTGTATTGCGTGAACTCTATATTATTAACTTTGTAGTTGCAAAAGACAATGCAAATGTCCGAATTCCAGGAACTATGGCGTTTGTTCTATTCTTATATTTTACATTTTACGAATTAAAATATCCTTTTACGGTGATTTTGCCATTTGAGTCCATTGTTAACGCAAAAAGCGGAGCAGTATTAACGTTTGTACTATTATTAGTATTTAATGTTTTGTGTTTAATGGTGTACGGGTTTGTTGAAGGAAAACAAAATCTTGTAAAAGCACCACTTTTGTACGTCCACATTACGACGTATGCATTAATGGTACTAGCTATTAATAACCAACAAGTGGAACAAAACAGGTCAGACGATCTTACTGTAAAACTAGAGGAGTACTATAAAGGGCACGGATTCAATGCAACTGTAAAAGTAATCCCACCAGTGAATAATGATATGGCGAATTTCAAATTTACTGAAAAACTGAGTTCAGGAAGTGAAGTCACATTACAAAACAATGTGTTCTTAGAGAAAGGAACTAGCATTCGTGACATGCAGGAGACGGTGGATACGTCCAATGTTTCAACAGATGAAGCAAAGATTCTTAAGCTTCTATTCAATCAAAACTTTTCATTTCTTAGAGGAGCATTTCTATCCAATTCTGATTTAGAAAAATCCGTTGATAAAGTGAAAAGAGTAATGGATGATAAGGTTGAAGATGTAGAAATTACAAATATTAAAATAGATGTAAATCCCTTACTCTCAGGGAAAGAACGGTTAAAAAGATTAGCTCATATTGCAGCGGATCATTTGAAAGATAACTCAGTAACAGAAGCTATTTACAATTTAACACTTGAAGAACTCCTTTCAAGTGAAACTGAGGTCATTACTGGTTATTTACGAGTGGATTACCGCGAGGCTTCTTCACTAGAGGAACTTCTATCGTTTGTATCTTCAAAATTTAATAGCTTAAGTAAGGACGCGCTTCCTGATGGGCTCTATTTATTCGAAGCCTATGTATTAGTGCCAGAAAAAGATAACATCAAAAACGATCAACAATTCCTTGCTATTAAAGTCAAAGATGGAATAGTTCATGTATATTGGCAAAACAGAAAGTAATCTAAAATGGAAGGAAATAGTCATGGAAGAAAAAATTAAACTAAGAGATTATAATATATTTTATTTTATAACGTTATTATCAATTCTCGTTTTGAAATCAAAAGAAGCAGGTATTATTACAACTTTCTTTGTTGTTGGCGGCATTTTAATTATTTTCAACTATATTATTTTTATAAGTTTGTTTAAGAATCTGCTCGCGTTCTATAAACGCAAGCATGAAAATATTCTGTTTCTTGTCAGCCTCGTTTTACAACTTATCGGATCTGGACTATTCGTTATATCCATCGTAATGAATTTTGAATTATTAATAGGACCTCAGATGGACACATTGACTTTACCAATTATCTTGTATCTTATTGGAATTAATTTGATCGAAATTTCTGGTTTGGTAGCGTATGTTACGCAGGAAAAGAGTAAAGGAAGCTTCCCGTGGTTAAACGTTATTCTAACAGTGTTACTTATTATTAGCTTTAATGTCGCTGTATTATATTAAAATGAAAAAGACTTTGTTGGAAATTCTATTGTTTCATCATGAAAACAATAGAATTTTCTTGCATTTTAAATAACTTTCATGTACAATCATTGATGGTGTAAAAACCAAAAAAATTCACACCTAATTGGATGTTAAGATTGGTGCTTCTTTTAGAAGAGGTCTTATCGCTGAAAATTGGGGAGGAAAATATAAACCAAATTGGAGGAAAACAAAAATGGCAGTTATTTCAATGAAACAATTGTTAGAAGCTGGTGTACATTTCGGTCACCAAACACGTCGCTGGAACCCTAAGATGAAGAGATACATCTTCACAGAAAGAAATGGTATCTATATCATCGACCTACAAAAAACTGTTAAATTAGTGGACGATGCATACAACTACATGCATGAAGTTGCTGAAAACGGTGGTATTGCATTATTCGTTGGTACTAAAAAACAAGCACAAGATGCTGTTAAAGACGAAGCAATCCGTTCAGGTCAATACTACGTTAACCATCGTTGGTTAGGTGGTACTTTAACTAACTGGGATACAATCCAAACACGTATCAAACGTTTGAAAAAAATCAAAGAAATGCAAGAAGACGGCACTTTCGAAGTATTACCTAAAAAAGAAGTTGGTATTCTATTAAAAGAATTAGACAAACTTGAAAAATACTTAGGTGGTATTAAAGATATGCCACGCATTCCTGATGTAATGTTTATCGTTGACCCTCGTAAAGAACGCATTGCAGTTCAAGAAGCACACAAATTAAACATTCCAATCGTTGCTATGGTTGACACAAACTGTGACCCAGATGAAATCGATGTTGTTATTCCATCAAATGATGATGCTATCCGCGCGGTTAAATTAATCGTTGCTAAAATGGCTGATGCATTCATCGAAGGTAACCAAGGTGAAGACGTAGCAGTAGACGTTGAAGACTTAGATAAAGATACTTCATTAGAAGATATCGAAAAATTAGTTGAAGGCGACAACGCTGAATAATCACTAACTGTTAAGCTGTTTGAATCAGAAAGAGGCGAAATAGACTTTTCAATTCAAACAGCTTTTTTTAGAAAGTTTGTAAAAAAATTAAAAGCAAATTATAGGAGGAATTGAGAATGGCTCAAGTTACAGCTCAATTAGTAAAACAATTACGCGACATGACTGGCGTAGGTATGATGGATGCTAAAAAAGCATTAGTTAAAGTTGAAGGAGATATTGACAAAGCGGTTGACTACTTACGTGAAGCTGGTTTAGCAAAAGCTGCTAAAAAAGCAGACCGTATCGCTGCAGAAGGTATCACTAATGTATTAGTTGAAGGAAACCGCGCAGTTATCTTAGAAGTAAATGCTGAAACTGACTTCGTTGCTAAAAACGACAAATTCCAAGCATTAGTTAAAGAAATCTCAGAAGCAATCTTAAAAGCAAACCCATCAACATTAGAAGAAGCACTTGAAGTTGAAACTCCAAACGGTAAAGTTTCTGACGTTATTGCAGAAGCTACTACAGTTATCGGTGAAAAAATTACTTTACGTCGTTTCGAAATCGTTGAAAAATCTGATGCAGATGCTTTTGGTGCATACTTACACATGGGCGGACGTATCGGTGTGTTAACAGTTGTTGAAGGTTCTACAGACGATTCAGCAGCTAAAGATGTTTCAATGCACATCGCTGCAATCAACCCTAAATATATTGACCGTTCACAAGTTTCTGAAGAAGAATTAGAACACGAAAAGAAAGTTCTTACTGAACAAGCATTAAACGAAGGTAAACCAGCTAACATCGTTGAAAAAATGATCGCTGGACGTTTAAACAAATTCTTAGCTGAAATCAGCTTAAACGACCAACCATTCGTTAAAGATCCAGATCAAACTGTATCTAAATTCGTTGCTTCTAAAGGCGGAAAAGTTAAATTATTCCACCGTTACGAAGTTGGTGAAGGTTTAGAAAAACGTGTTGATAACTTTGTAGAAGAAGTTATGGGACAAGTTAAAAAATAATCACTGTTCATGTGAGGGAATATGGTAGATAGCTACCCGCTATTCCCTTTTTTTATAAAGATTAAGGAGATAAAGCAATGGTTGAACCAAAATACAAACGTGTTGTTTTAAAATTAAGTGGTGAGGCATTAGCAGGGCAAGCAGGCTTTGGTATTAACCCACCAACGATTAAAGAAGTTGTTAAAGAGCTAAAAGAGGTTCATGATTTAGGTGTTGAAATTGCCATTGTTGTCGGCGGTGGTAACATTTGGCGCGGAATTACTGGTGAAGAAGTTGGTATGGAACGCGCTCAAGCAGACTACATGGGAATGTTAGCAACAGTTATGAATGCATTAGCACTTCAAGACGCTTTAGAAAACGTAGGAGTTCCAACTCGTGTTCAAACTTCTATTGATATGCGTCAAATCGCTGAACCTTATATCCGTCGTAGAGCGGTCCGTCACTTAGAAAAAGAACGTGTTGTGATCTTTGCGGGTGGTACAGGGAACCCTTACTTCTCAACAGATACAGCCGCTGCTTTACGTGCTGCTGAAATCGAAGCAGACGCAATCTTAATGGCGAAAAACAATGTGGATGGCGTTTATAGTGCCGACCCACGTGTAGACGTTAATGCGAAGAAATATAATGAATTAACACACTTAGATGTTATCCAAAAAGGCTTAAAAGTAATGGACACAACTGCAAGCTCACTTTCTATGGATAATGATATTCCTTTAGTGGTTTTTAATTTAAACGAACCAGGAAATATTAGACGCGTTGTATTAGGGGAGAACATTGGTACAACAGTTAGGGGGAAATAGGTAATGTCAACTAGCGAAATTTTAGCTCATACGAAAGAACGTATGAAAAAATCTGAAGATGCGCTTCAACGTGAATTAGGCTCAATCCGTGCTGGACGTGCAAACGCAAGTCTTTTAGACCGTCTAGAAGTGGAATACTACGGAGCATTAACTCCTGTAAACCAATTAGCTTCTATTACAGTTCCAGAAGCACGTATGCTTTTAATTACACCTTATGACAAATCTTCATTAAACGACATCGAACGTGCGATTTTAATGAGCGATATCGGAATCACTCCAACAAGTGATGGTTCAGTAATCCGCTTAATTATCCCACAATTAACAGAAGAACGTCGTAAAGAATTAGCTAAACAAGTAGGTAAAGAAGCTGAGAGTGCAAAAGTAAGCGTACGTAATATTCGTCGTGATGCAATTGACCAAGCGAAAAAAGCTGAAAAAGCTAAAGAAATTACTGAAGATGAATTACACACACTTGAAAAAGACATCCAAAAAGTTACGGATGACAGTGTTAAAAACATCGACAAATTAGCAGCAAACAAAGAAAAAGAACTTTTAGAAGTTTAATTTGAATAGAAAAGGGGCTCTTGCCTCTTTTTTATTTATTAGGGAGGAACAAAATGACCCAAAAACAATGGAAAATGATTAGTACAATTGTTTCGATTATAATTGTGGTTGTATTTGCTCTTTACAAGGCTTTTGGAGAGCAAAAGGCAACGAACAAATCCAATACTCATTCTTCATCTAAAACGTCTCAAAATGCTTCTAATTCCTCATTTACGGGAACGAATTTTGATTACTTCGAGAGTATGAAAAAATATCCATTTAAATATGTATACGGAGCAGATGGAGATACATTCCATCTTAGCTACGAAGGAAAAGAATTTAAAGTACGCTTACTTATTGTAGATGCCCCAGAAACAGCAAAAGAGGGTAAAGAAGCACAACCATTTGCAGATGAAGCAAAGAAACGTACAGAAGAACTATTGAAAAACGCGAAGAAAATCGAAGGAAGTTTCGATGTTGGTGATCATGCGGATAAGTATGATCGTGCATTAATGTATGTGTATGTCGATGGAAAGTTACTTCAAGATATTTTAATTGAAGAAGGACTTGCCAGAGTTGGGTATGCGTACGAACCAAATACAAGTTTATTGAAACAATTTCAAGAAATTGAAAAGAAAGCAAAAAAACAAAGGAAAAATATTTGGGAAAAAGATGGTTACGTGACAAACAAAGGCTTTGATACCAGCGTTTATAAGTAATCTGTCTAAACTATATATTGTGTTTTAAAATGAAAATGCATTTTCATAAGAACTATATATTGTATTTTGATTCAAAATGATGTATGATATCTTCTGTCAGAAAAAATAAAAAGGGGAGAAGTAATATGTCAAATCGCAATATTATTCTTTATTCAAAACCAAATTGCATGCAATGCAATTTTACAAAACAATTTTTCGAAAATAACAACGTGGAATTCACAGTAAAAGATGTTTTCGAGTCAGAAGAAGCTTTAGCAGAAGTGAAGGAATTAGGCTTCCAATCATTACCTGTTATCGTAGCTGATGGCGTAGAACCATTCTTCGGATTCCGTCCTGATCTTTTAGAAAAATTAGTGGGATAATTTTAACTATAAAAGAAATGCACACTTTTAGTAGGAAACTGCTAAAAGTGTTTTTTTATTTCAATTTTTAAAGCGCTTTTTCCAGATTTCATGATATACTAGAGAAGACTTAAAAAGGAGGACGCATCAATGGGATTTAATGCTGTTATTTCAAAGAAATCCGTTAATAAATCAAAGAAGATTGCCGAACGTTTTGCGCAGTGGCTTAAACAAGATGAAGCACATCAGGTTTACTACATTGTTCCTGATCACATTAAGTTTACTGCCGAAATGGAGATGATTCGACAAGTCGGAGAGTTATTAACGGATTCATCTTCTCGTAGCTACGCTTCAACAAGACTACAAGTATACAGTTTCAAACGTTTATTATGGTATTTGCTAAGAAATGAAGCTATTACTGAGAAAACATCGATTTCAAAAGTCGGAATTACCATGCTATTGAAATCAATTCTAGAGGAACATTCAGAGGATTTTGTTCTCTTTAAAAATGAAGCTCGTCATAAAGGTTTTCTTGAACAATTAAGCAAGGTAATGAATGAATTTCAATCTGGAGGAATTGAAGTTGAGGATTTCTCTAGCTTTTTTGAAGCGTCCACTCCTTCAGAAAACGAGCAACGATTAAAAGAATTTGGGATTATTTATCGTTACTATATAGAAGCACTAAAAGAAGATTTCGTTCATCAAGAAGAAAGCTATGCGCAATTATGCAGCGTAATTGCTACTAAGGAGTTGTCCAATACCTTTATTGCAATCGATGAAATGGTGACATTAACGAAGGCTGAAATGGAAGTGATTGAAGCCTTAGTAGGAAGTGGGGCAACCGTTGAATTCCATGCAACATTAACGACATATGGAGTCCATACCGCTAAAAACGAAGCAGGTGATTCATTATTTACTTCAAACAGACTCCTCTTAGAAAGACTCTCAAGATGGGTGAATAGAGGAGAGGACTTAGCTCGCATCATCGAATGGGAAGAGAACAATTCACTTTTTGATGATGAATTTAAAGAGGTTGAAAAGTCCTGGCTTGAAACGAATGGTGGGCTTCCAAAAGTGAAGAGAACTTCTAAAGAAAAGCTACCATTACAAAAGATTACGTTTACTAAATACACAGATGAAAGAGAAGAGTATCAAGAGACATTTGCCCAAATTAAGAGAATGGTCCAAGAGGGCAAAGTCCGTTATAAAGATATCCAAATTTTAGGACGTAATTTAGAAGGAAACCATCTATTCTTGGAATCTCTTTTGAAACAATATGATATTCCTGGTTTTATCGATTTATCCGACTCAATGGAGCATCATCCAATTATTCAAGTTCTGGATGCACTCTATAATATTTGGCAATACGATTGGCGTTATGCCGATATTATGAGTCTTCTTCGTAGCGAATATGTCTTGTGGCATAAAGACGATGAAACGCCTCTTAAGGACCAATTACAAGCCTTTAGACAGCAATTAGATGAAACGGAAACAGTTATTCTTGCTAATGGTTACGAAGGTTATCAATGGACCAATGGAAAACCTTGGGCCTATGTGGAAGATTCTATTGACGAAGATTCTACAGTTGAAGTGACAGATAAAAATACGCAAATTCTTTTAAAAGCGCAAGAACTTCGAGATGAATTAACAAGTGTATTACTACCTGCATTTAAGAAATTAGAACAAGCAGCCACAACGACTGAAGCAGTTACTGTACTGTATCAATTATTGACGACTCTAGGATTAGATCAATCGGTCATTTACTGGAGAGATGTTGCTGCTGAAGAAGGAGACGTCGAAACAGCAAGACGTCAAGAACAAGTGTGGTCTGAATTTATCCGTTTACTAGATGAATATATCTATATTTTCGGAGATAAATCCTTTGATTGGGAAACCTTTATGATGTTACTTCATACAGGATTTGAACAAACACACTATAATTTAGCCCCATCTACATTAGATGAATTAACCATTACAGGAATGGATTCTGTTCGTTATTCACCTAAGAAAATTACTTTTGCAGTCGGACTCACGCAAGGTGTAATGCCACGAAATATTGATGAGACAGGGTTATTAACGGACGATGAACGTGAGCTATTCTCAAATCAACTAGATAGTGGACGTTTCCTAGCGCCTACAACAGGACAACTGCAATCCGTTGAACCATTTGTGTTCTATCAGTTACTCATGAGCGCAACAGAGCATCTTTATCTATCTTGTGCTGTTTCAAAAGATGGTAAGGAACAACTCGTTTCGAATTTTGTTCAACGATTACTAAAACAGTTTGAAATTAAAGAAATCGATGGATCGTTTAACCGACAAAACCGTTTAGAACATGGGGATTTCGTCGTTCCGTTTGAACTCTTTACAACGCTTCTATTGAAGATGAGAGAGAACAAGTTCAAAGAAAAAGATGAGATTGATTTCTTATGGAAATTAATTCCACATTTACTAAAAGCAGACGCTGCATTCAGCGCTGACTATCATGCGTTACTGGCATCTGTATTCAGATTAAATGTAGCAAGTAAATTACCACTTTCTCTTGCGCAAGAGCTTTATGGAAATCAATTGAATTTATCAACGTCTCAAATTGAAACTTACTATAAGGATCCATTTAGTCATTTCTTACAATACGGATTAAGACTGAAAGAACGCCAAGAATTCGAGCTTTCTCCAGCCAATACAGGAGAATACTTCCATGAATTCTTCGATCAGTTTATTAAAGAATTGAATGCTCTTGGATTATCTTTAAGAGACTTAACGGTAGAGCAAAAGTTGGCTATTGAAAAAGAAATCTTCAATCGAATGAAAGAGAACCCGAAATTTGCGATTTTAGGCTCTTCTAGACGTTTAAACTTCGTCCAAGGATTGTTACACCAAACTCTAATGCAAACGACAAATGCGCTTCAAAAACAAGCCTTAGCGCTAGAGACAAAACCTTGGATGACCGAAGTGGTATTCGGGACTTCTGGAAACTATCCAATTCACATTCCAATTGGTAAAAATCAGTCTATTCATTTACGTGGGAAAATTGACCGTATCGACTTACTACAGTCAGATAACGGAATTTATAACGGGATTATTGACTATAAATCTTCTGAACAAAAATTCGAGATTGCAAAACTTATTGCAGGAGTTCAAATCCAACTGTTAACGTATTTGAAAGTATCTGAAGAAATTATTCGCAGTGAAACAGGTACGGTTCCAACGCCTCTAGAAGCAAGTTATATCCATGTGCATAATCCAAAATTCAGCATTAAAGAAGTGCCAACGGAAGATAAGTTTATCCAAGAATGGACTAAAGCCTTTAAACATCGTGGTTTAGTAAACTCTGATGAGATTGCTAGACTTAATCCGGAACTTGTTGAGACAAGTAAATCAAACGTATTAAATGTCGCTTTGAAAAAAGATGGTGGCATCAGTGCTACTTATAAAAATGGCGTTTATACCACAGAAGAATTGAAGTTATTCAAAGATTTCGTATGGGAAAAGATTCAAGAAGCAGGTAAAGGTATCCTATCTGGGGATATCACACTAGCTCCATACGAGGACTTTAAACAATATGCAGATTCTGTATCTGGTAAATTTAGTAGTATTGCCCAGTTCGATGCTACAAACCCAGAAAATAGATATCGTACTCTTCCTAAATTTGAAAAAGAAGAGGGGATTGCATTTATTCAAGAGGAATTACAAGAGAAGAAAGGAGAGACAGAAGAATGATTCCAGAGAAACCAAAAGGATTACAAGCGACACCTGATCAATGGAAGGCAATAGCTACTCGTGGGAACAATCTTCTTGTTTCTGCCTCAGCTGGTTCGGGGAAAACAAAAGTGCTTGTAGAACGTATTTTGATGCATATTCAAGAGGGAATCGATATTAATGAATTGCTAGTTGTGACATTCACGGAGCTTGCAGCAAAGGAAATGAAGGAGCGTCTTCGCACTAAATTAGAAGAAGCAATTGAAAAATCAACGGATGAAGTTCTTCAACAACGTTTTGCGAAACAATTGCAACTAATTCCGTCTGCTATGATTTCAACGATTCATAGTTTCTGTATGAAAGTAATTCGTCGTTATTTCTACTTAGCGGGTATTGATCCAGTATTCACGATGATGGATGAAATCGAAGGGCAACTATTGCAAGAAAAAGTCTGGAGAACTCTAGAAGAGGAGCTTCTTGAGCAACCTGAATACGAAGAAGTTTTTGCAACGTTCTCAAACGACCGTTCGGACGACGGCATCACCAATACTGTCTATCGCCTATATCAATATTCACGTTCTAAAAGAGAACCTAAAACATGGTTATCCAATTTAACAGAGAATTATGCAGTTGGAAGCGATTATGCTTCAACACCTTTCGTTAAAACGTACGTAAAACCAGCATTAATCGAAGAGTTAAGTTACCTTGTTACTCAATATGATCAACTTCTTAAAGAAATCGAACTTCTTGGAGCACCTAAGCATCAAGCTGTTTTAGAAGATGATTTAGATTTTGTAAAAGCCGTCCTTGTACATATACAAGAAGAATCTTACGTTTTTGCGTATCAAACATTGGCAGATAGAAAATTTAAGAACTGGTCCACAGCCAAAGTGGATGAATCGATAAAAGAAAGTCTCGATGAGATTAAAGCGATTCGTGAAGGCTTAAAAAAAGATTTCCAAAAAATCAAAGAGGATTACTTTTCGATTTCTCCGGAAGTTCAACTGCAACAAATGACAAAAGTAAATCGAATTTTAGCGAAACTTTCTGATATTGCAGTGATGTTTTATGACCGATTCCAAGATGAAAAACATCAATTAAATAAGCTTGATTTCTCGGATTTAGAACATGATACTTTGAGAATTTTGACAAAATTAGATTCAAATGGTCAAAAGATTGCTTCAGAATATTATCAAAATCACTTTAAAGAAGTCATGGTCGATGAGTATCAAGACGTTAACCGTGTCCAAGAAGCGATTTTAGAGCTCGTAAGTAAGTCAGATAACCGTTTTATGGTAGGGGACGTAAAACAATCCATCTACGGCTTCCGACTTGCAGATCCATCTCTATTCCGCGAAAAATACGAAGCGTATGCCGAAGGGAAGAGTGGAGAGAGAATCGTCCTAGCGGAGAATTTCCGTTCTAGAGATGAAGTTCTTTCTTTTACGAATAAAGTATTCCAACAAATTATGAATAAAGAGTTGGGACAAGTGGAATATGACGATGTCGCTGCGCTTAAAACAGGGAATCTTTCATATTCTCAAGATGACGATAAATCCAGTGAAATTATTTTAATTGAAGATGTGGATTTAGATGAAAAGTCGGATGATTTAGACGATGCTGAAGGATTTGAAAAAGTAGAAAATGAGATTCATTATGTAGCGCAACGCATTCAAGAGATGATAAAGACACCTTTTGAAGTGATGAATGATAAGGCAGATGCAAAACGACCAGTAACTTATGGAGACTTTGCTATTCTTTCTTCAACAAAGAGTAACAATGATAAGATTGAATCAATTTTTGCTGCTTACGGAATTCCAGTAAATGTTCAAAAGGCGCAATCATACTTTAAACGTACAGAGATTACGACAATGGTTTCTTTACTAAAAGTGATTGATAATCCATTGCAAGATATTCCGTTAGTAGCAGTGTTGCGTTCAGGACTTGTAGGTTTAGACGAAATCGCTTTGGCACACATTCGTAAAACATCGAAAAATACAAGTTATTATGATGCTGTTTGCCAGTTTGTTTCTGATTTTAAACTCCAAGAAATCGATTATTACGATTCTAAGCAACAATTAGTGCTTAAAGAGCGTCTAGAAGGCTTTTTAACACTATTAAATAAATGGAGAGACAGCGCAAATAACGAATCAATTTCTCAGCTAATCTGGGAGATTTATATGGATACTCATTACTTGGAATACGTTCATGGACAATCCAATGGTGCGCAAAGAGCTGTAAACTTGCATGCTTTATATGAACATGCGCATCAATATGAATCAAGTAGTTTTAAAGGTGTTCGTAACTTTATCCGCTTTATTGAAGCTCTTCAAAAGAAAGAAAAAGATTTAGATGAAGCACCGATTGTAACGGATTCAAATGCTGTTCAAGTGATGACGATTCACGCAAGTAAAGGGTTGGAATTCCCAGTCGTATTCTTAATCGATACGAATCGTAAATTCAATATGCAGGACTTAAAAGCATCTATCTTGTGCTCAGATGAAATCGGTGTAGGTACAAATTACTTTGACTTAAATACTCGTATTACGTATCCAACTGTACAAGCTGTAGCCACAAGAAACTTCGAGAAAAAGAAATTGTTATCCGAAGAAATGCGTAAATTGTATGTAGCGATGACACGTGCCCGTGAAAAGCTAATTATTGTAGGTACGCTTAAAAACTACGAGTCATTTAAGAAGAAATATGCCTTTTTAACAAATGAATCTAGCGAAATTTTACCTTATCAAGCACGTTTCAAGAGCGGTACATTCCTTAACTGGATGCTACTGAGTGCTATTCGTGAACAATACAAGATTATTCCTGAAATTGTTGCAAAACCGGATATCGTATCTAAGAGTCAGCAATATATTCACGAAATCAGTGGTAAAGAAGTCTTCCAAGAAGATTGGCACGAATATTACAGTGAAGTTGATTCTCCACGTGAATTGAAGTCTCGAGTACAACAAATGCTCCAAACAATTCAGCAAGAGTATCAATTTGAAGCCGAAAGCAAAACAACGAGCTATCAAAGTGTGTCTGAATTGAAACGGGTGCTTGAAGATCCAATTATCGAAGAATTAGCGCAAAACAGCTTGATAGAAGAGGGGAGAAGAGCCATTTACCTCTCTCCTACATTAGAGAAACCTCGCTTTATGGAAACTGCTTCAGCATCGGTTTCTGGCGCACAAAGAGGTAGTGCTCTTCACTTGTTAATGCAGAAGGTTGACTTCACAAGTGACATTACATTAGATTCTTTAGAACAATTACTTCGAAGTTTAGTGGAATCCAATGAAATTACACCAGAAGTTGCTACAAAAGTTCCAGTGACACAAGCATATGAATTCTTCCAATCAATATTTGGTCAATGGATTGTGCAAAGTTCACATGCGTTAGTACGTGAACAAGCATTCTCATATGTACTAGAAGCTAGTGAATTCTTTAAATCGATTCAGACAGATGATTTAATGATGATTCACGGGATTATCGATGGATATGTTGAATTAGATGATGAAATTGTCGTGTTTGACTATAAGACGGATTATGTCGTGGATTCTACAGAAGGAATTCAAAGCATCGTACGGAAATATAAAGATCAATTAAATATATACGCCGATGCATTAAGTATTAGTTGTAACAAAAAAGTTACAAGAAAAGTTCTATGTTTATTATCCATTAATAAGAATATAGATATTGATACATTAAAAGCTATATAAATGATGATGCGCTCAGTGTTATTTATAAACGCTGGGCGTATTCATTTATGATAGAGGATATAGAAACTTTTTGATACATAACTTAGTATAATATATATTATGTAAACCTATATATGTATTTGAAATAGTATAAAGAAACATCATTGCATTTTAAAGCCCCTCAACGTATACTTATTAAAGTAATTAATTAATAAGGATGGTCTCACATGCAATATAATCAAGACAGCAAGTTTTGGCATTTCGCTACATTAGTTGCTGATTTTATTTTATTAAATCTTTTATTTATCGTTCTATGTATACCTATTATAACTATTGGTCCTGCATTTGCTGCATTAATGCATACGACACTTAAACTTTCTGAGGATGAAAATCGCACACTCGTTAAGCCGTTTTGGAATGAATTTAAACGTGATATTACTAAAAAGATGCTTCTATGGATCGTATATTTAGTTCTAATTGCTGCTATGGTTTATATGGCTCAATTTTACTGGAATTTTGCTAATAATAATGCTGATTTATTTAGAATCATTGGTTTTATGTTATTTGTGTTATCAGCGTTTATTTTAATCGTAACTATTGTAGCTTCAATTATTGGTCTTGCTATGACGACTCAGTATTTTAGCCCAATAAAACGTCTCGTTAAAAACAGTTACTTATTAATCATCGTAATGCCAGTTCAAGCATTTATTATGGCAGCTGTTTTAGTAGTTGCAAGCTTATTCTTTATCTATCAAACGGTTCCTGTATTGTCATTCTTCTTAGTGATTGGCTTTGCAGCTATTGCATATAGTTTTGCACCGTTAATTCGTGAAATTTTCACAAAGGTGAAATAATTAATTTTATAAACGAAAACGACCTACAGAGATGCTCTGTAAGTCGTTTTTTTGTTATTTAATAGATTTATTAACCACGTGCTAAACGTGTACGAATCTTAGTAGATACAAACTCAATGAATAAAACTAGAATGATTAATCCACATAGAATTGCCCCTACTTCATTCCATTTATAAGCACTCATGGCAAACATTAATGGTGAACCGATACCACCGGCACCAACCATCCCTAGAACAGTCGCATCTCTTAAGTTCATATCAAAACGATAGATCACTGTTGAGATAAATGAAGGGATTAACTGCGGTAAGATCCCGAAACGAATCTTTTGATATAAATTACATCCGCTAGCATCTAGTGACTCTAAAATCTTGTAATCTAAATCTTCGATGGCTTCGATATAAAGTTTAGAAATCATCCCGATTGATGCTACAGACATTGTTAATAACCCTGTGAAGGCACCTGGACCTGTTACACGAATAAACATCAATCCATAAATTAATGTTGGTACCGTACGAATCGCCATGATTACTGTACGGAAAACAAGCGCTACAGGTTTTGGAACGATATTCGTAGCTGATAAGAAAGCAAATGGGATTGCTAAAATTGACCCAACTAATGTTCCTAGAAAAGCAATACAGATTGTTTCTAATAAAAGATAAGCGACACCTTTATTCGACATATCGAATAACAAAGTTGTATCTGGTGAAAAAATCCCTTTAATAATATTTTTCGAGATTTCTGCCCCGTTTTCAGGAATTTTACTTAATTCGATTGTTGTTCCAGACCAAGCAACAAGTGTTACAAGGATTAAAACAACAATTAATTTTACGATCCAAGTACGAGGGGCTTTTTGATATTGATTTAATACTGCTTCATTCATAGTTGTCCCCTCCTACGCTAATTTAGTACGTAAATAATAACTAATACTTTCGATAATAACTACAGTGAAGAATAAAATCACTAAAATCATACCAACATTGCTATATTCACGCCATCCTAAGTTTTCGTTTAAGATAATCCCGATACCACCGGCACCAACATACCCAAGAATTGAAGCGTAACGAACGTTCCCTTCAAAACAGTATAAAGAAGATGCGATGTATCCTGGTAAAATTTGAGGAATAATAGCATTAGAGAATGCTTTTCCTTTAGTTGCTCCTAGTGCTTCTGCAGCTTCGAAAGCGCCCATATCTACCGTTTCAATTTGTTCATACAGTTGTTTACCGCAATAAGCAAACGTATATGTCGCAATCGCAAATGTACCAGCAATTGTACCTAATCCGAAGATATAAGTCGCAATTAAGGCTGTTACTAAAGTTGGCAATGTACGGACCACACTTAAGAATAAACGGCTTAAACTAATGATAATTTTGTTTTTAACAATATTACTTGAAGCAATGATTGCAAATGGAATTACGAGAATTGAACCTAGTAATGATCCAAGTAATGACATCTTAATTGTATCAATTAATGGATCCCAGATAGAGCTTGAATATTCCAAATTTGGTGGGAACATTTTACCGATGATAACGAAGAATTGGCCTCCACGAGTCATCAATGTTTTTAAGTTAAATCCAGTAATCTTACCTGCAAAATACATCGCAATTAATAGTAAGATAGTAATTAAAATCACTTTAGAGCGTGGTTCTTTAACAGTTGTCCCGTTTTCTAATGTATATTCTTTCGGTGCGAAGAGTTCTTTAAGCTTCATTTAACTCCTCCGCCTTTCCTTTATAAATTAGATCCAAGACTTCTGGTGTTACATCTGAACTAGGACCATCATATACGATTTCCCCGTCTCTAATACCGAGGATACGATCTGCGTATTCAAGTGCTAATTCAACGTGGTGAATGTTTAAAAGGATTGAGATATTCATATCCTTGTTAATGCGTTTAAAGTCTTCCATAACGCGTTTTGCTGTCACAGGGTCAAGTGCTGCTACTGGTTCGTCAGCAAGAATAATTTCTGGATTTTGAGCCAATGTACGAGCTAAGGCCACACGCTGTTGTTGACCACCTGATAATTGGTCTGCACGAATAAATGCTTTATCTACAATGCCAACTTTATCTAATGCTTCTAATGCATGTAATTTCTCTTGTTTTGTATAAATGCCGAATAATGAACGGAAGAACGGAATATCTGGAACGATAGATGTCAATACGTTTTTAATAACGGTTGTTCTTGTTACTAAGTTGAATGATTGGAAGATCATCCCTACCTTATTTCTACGGAATTTACGTAGAGATTTCCCTTTTAATTTCGTAACATCGATTCCATCAACTGTTAATTTCCCTTCGCTAATATCTAGCATACGGTTAATCGTACGAATTAATGTTGATTTACCTGCACCAGAAAGCCCGATAATCGATACGAATTCTCCTTGTTCAATTTCTAAATTAATATTTTTAAGACCTTTAACCCCGTTTGGATAAGTCTTAGATACGTTCTCAAATTTAATCATTTTATTGCCTCTCTCTCAAAAAAGGGTCAGGAGAAATATCCTAACCCTCATTTGATATTCATTACAAATTAATTAGTTACCTGATTTTAGTTTTTTAAGTAATTTTTGTGCTTCACGTTCTTTATCGTAGTCGCTAGCGTTAGCTTTCTTATAGCCTTTATGAGAGTAAATCTTGATGATTTCTTTACCTTCATCTGTCTTAGCGATATTCATCATTGCGTTTGAAAATGCTTCTTTAAATGCATCGTCTACGATTGGAGAAGCTTTACTTACTGAAATTGTGTCATTATAAATATCTGGAGTAACACCGATAACGTTTGTTTCTTTGAAGATGTCTTCTGAACGGCCGTAATCGCTAGTCCATTTCTTAGCGTAGTCATTACGAACGTCAGCATAACCAACCATGATATCAATTTGTCCTGATGCTAAACGAGCTGCAGAACTTGCGTATGAATCAGATTGTACAACGTTTTGTAAGTCAGAAATACCTTTACCGTATTTATCTTGTAACCATAATGTTGGATAGATATAACCTGAAGAAGATGAAGTTCCTAATACTCCCCATTTAGCAGAGTTTAAATCGTCCCAAGTTAATTCTTGACCGCTGTTGATTTTCGCTGCTAATTCTTTCCCTTTCTCAGTAGGACCAGCAATGATTAAACCTTTATATGAAGTGGCTTGCTCTTTTCCACGTTCTGTTGCTTTTCCATCATTCCAGTCTTTAGGATTAGAAGAATCTTTTAATAAGTTATCACGAGTAGCTGTTAATAATACGTCAACTTCTTTGTCGTATAAAACATAAGTACCACCAGGTAAGAAACCTACATCCGCACTACCAGATGCTAATGCTTCCCCTACTGCGTCAAAACTTGTTCCGACAGTGATGTCCACGTTTTTAACATCGTAGCCTTCTTTAGCTAACTCTTTTTTCAATAATTCTTTTAATGGTTCTGTTGTTGTAACAATTGTTTCAGGGTCACGTGAAGGAACAAAAGCAACTTTTAAAGTATCGATTGTTTTTGAACCACTTTGAGTTTGAGATGATTCAGAACCTGAATTACTTGAGCACCCCGCTAAAAGCGCCAATGATGATAAACCAATTGCTAATTTAGACCAAAAAGACTTTTTCATAAAAAAATATCCTCCTAAGATACGGTTATATAGTTAGAAATTAAGATATTCTTAACCCCTTTTATAATATTACAAGACATACACGAAAATTACAACCCATAACAACAGAAATATGAGTATTTTCATGCATTTTACATATTTCAAATACCGCAAAAATAATGTAAGCGCGTGAAATACGAACTATAAAACGCGAATGTTCGGTATTTAAGACCAAAAAAGAAACCTCCCTAATGTAGGAAGGTTTCAATCTTATTATTTATTTGTAAAATGAGATCTTAAGAATTGATTGGCAAACTTGATGTCTTCTAACCAGTTTTCTTGACCTACGTACCAGAATTCACCTGTGAAACGATTTACTCCGATAGATAAGAATGTATCTACCATACGTTTGAAATCGATTTGTCCAGTACCAAATGGAATTTCACGGTAATGTCCGGGAATTGTTTCTTTTAGGTGAGCAGCAACAATGTGCCCTCTTCCTAATTCAATATCTTCGTAGACATTTTTTGCACCAGGTTCTAATGATGCGTTCATTAAGTTACCTGAATCTGGATATACTTGTAAGTATGGTGATTTCACTAATTCAACAAAACGCATAGATTTTTCTACAGTATTCATAAATGGAGTTTCCATTGTTTCGAACCCAAGAAGAATTCCTTTTTGAGAAGCCATTTCAGTAGCTTTCTTAAGGTTTTGAATGAAGTAATCTAATGTTACTGCATCTCCTTCTTCGTAGTAAACATCGTATCCAGCTAATTGGATTACACGAACACCTAAATCATCTGCTAATTGAATCGCTTTTTCCATGATTTCTAGACTACGTGCGCGAGTAGCTTCGTCGTGAGATCCAAATGGATATTTACGGTGGCCACTTAAGCACATTGAACGAATCGGAACACCAGTTTCGAACATATCGTTTACTAATTGTTGGCGTTCTTCTTTTGTCCATTCTAGACGACTTAATTTTTCATCAGTTTCATCGATACTGATCTCTAAAAAGTCAAATCCAGTGGCTTTTACTGTTTCTAACTTTTCTCTAAAACTAAGTGTGTTTGGCATTGATTTTTCATACAAACCAAGTTCATAAAACTTTTTATTGTCCATAGTAAGCATTCGCTCCATGTTTTCTTAAATAGTGTTTATCTAAAATTGTTTGTGACATTGGCTTCATATTTGGGTTTAAAGCAAAGTTATGCCATGCCATGTTTGCAACGTATTCTAATACAGTAATGTTGTGTACTGCATCCATTGCATCTTTACCCCATGCAAATGGTCCGTGGTTGAATACTAAAACTCCAGGAATCGCATTTGGATCTTTATCTTTGAAAGTCTCAACGATTACTTTACCTGTTTCTAACTCATAAGCACCTTTAATTTCAGCTTCAGTCATTTCACGAGTGCAAGGGATTGTTCCGTAGAAGTAGTCCCCTTGTGTTGTACCAAATGCTGGAATTTCTTGTCCTTGTTGAGCCATTGTAGTTGCCCATAGAGAGTGAGTGTGCACTACTCCATTTACATCTTTGAAATTACGATAAATTTCTAAGTGAGTATCTAAGTCTGAAGAAGGTTTTAGAGCTCCTTCTACTTTGTTTCCGTCGATATCCACAATTACGATATCATCAGCAGTTAGTTTATCATAGTCAACGCCTGAAGGTTTGATTGCAATAACCCCTGCTTCTCGGTCGTACTCTGAAACGTTACCCCATGTAAAAATAACTAATCCATGTTTTGGTAACTCTAAGTTTGCTTTAAATACACGTTCTTTTAATTGTTCGTATGCCATTGTAGAATCCCTTCTTATAGGCCTAAAGCTTCAGAAATTTTTTCAGTCATTTCTTTTTCAGATAATAAGTTTTGTAAGCCTACAATTTTAGTGTTTGGTAAATCTAATCCATCAAATACTTCTAATAAAGCTGATGAAATAACTACTAAATCATAGTTTTTAGCTGAAGATTTTGCTTCAGAAACTGCACAGTGGTGAACTTCCAAAGGAATATTCAATTTTCTGAACACATTTGTTAATTTCATTTTAATAATTTGGCTTGATCCCATTCCGCTTCCGCATGCTGCTAATACTTTCATATGTTACATCTCCTTATATTGTTAGAGTATCGGATAGAACACTATCCGATACCCCAATTTTACTATATTCTTTTACTGATTTAAATTAGTTTTGCTTAGACTCTAGATATGTTTCATAGTCTTCAGCAATAGTGAAGTAATGTTCTTTGTTTTTGCTGTATTGTAATTGAGGGATTACTAATAAGATTAATAATACGATACCTAAACCAATGTATTGGAAGTTTTGCATTAAGAATCCAAATCCAACCCAGATTGTATCCCAGTCAAAGTTACCATGCCATCCACCGTATGCAGCTAAACCAAATGCACCTGCGGCAATTGCTCCACCTAATACTTGGATCACACCTGATAAGAATGTCAAGATTGAAGCAGCACGTAAACCACCTTTATGGTTAGCGTATACTGCGAATGTAGCGTTGTCGAAGAATACTGGTACGAATCCAGTGATGATTAATACTGGAGATTTGAATACGATTAATCCTAAGATTGCTACGATTTGTCCTAATACCCCGAATAAGAAACCAACTGTTACAGCGTTTGGAGAACCGAATCCGTAAACTGCAGCACAGTCAACCGCTGGCATAGAACCTGGTAATAATTTGTTAGAGATACCTTGGAACGCTTCTGATAACTCAGCAACGAATAAACGAACCCCTAATTGTAAGATTTGAACATAAACAGTGAATGTTAATGCTGTTTGTAAAATGTAGAAGAAGAAGTCGTCTGATGCTTTTAATGTAGTCATTTTGAATTTAGAAGCAGCAACTGTTAATTCTTGTCCATTTACGCCTACTAAGTAGTCTTTACCTAATACTAATAAGATTGCACCGAAGAAAACGATCATTAAGATTGATGTTGCAACGATTGATTCTTTAAAGATTGATAAGAAACCTGGTAATTCAAGATCTTCAATCTTCTTGTCGCTTTTACCTGAGAATTTAGGAGCTAATTTGTCAACTAACCAAACCCCAAACATTTGTTGGTGACCAATTGCAAATCCGCCGCCTTCTGTTAATTCTTGTGTAGCTTCTACTGTTAAGTTTGCAGCTACTGCCCAATATACACCTAATACAATACCTAATAAGATTACAAATTGTAATTGGTTTACGTTATCACCTAAAGCTAAAGCCATTAACCAAGTTGCTGTAGCAGATTGTTGCACCATGATGTGACCAGTGATAAATACTGTACGAACTTTAGTTAATTTACGGAAGATAACTAATACTAAGTTAGTTAAGAACGCAACTAATAATACTTGTACTGTTAAACCTGTTGCATGACCAGCTGATTTTAATGCAGCTTCTGCAGCAGCTTGACCGAAGTATGGGTCAATAACAGCAGCTTGTAATCCGAAACGATCCCCTAAAGCTGCTAAAACTGGACGGAAGTTTGAAACTAATCCACCAGCAGCTACGTTTAAGATCATGTAACCTACAACTGCTTTAATAAAACCTGCTAATGCATCGTACCATTTACGACCTAATAGTAAGTAACCAACTAAAACGATTAAACCAACGAAATATTGTGGTTTAGTAAAAATGTTAGCATAGAAGAATTGCCAAAAACTGAATAAAAATTCCATTATTATTCACCTATTCCTTTTAAAATTTTTTCTAAGTCCTCTTTTGAGCGCGCTTCAACAAACGCATTGATAATTGTTTCATCATCTAATAATGTCACTAACTCTGATAAGTTGTTTAAGTGTTTTTCATTATCAGTTGATGCTAAAACGAAGAATAAATGTGGTTGGTAGTCAGCACCTGGTCCAAAGTCCACAGCTTCTTCAACGTTCATAAATGCTACAGCAGTATCATTTACCCCTTTTCCTTCTTGAGCATGAGGGATACAGATTTCTGGAGCAATTACGATGTAAGGTCCAAATTCATGAACATTACTAATAATGTAACCTGGATATTCAGGTTCAATGATCTTTTGTTCTAATAAAGGTTGGCAAGCTTTTTTAATAGCTTCTTCCCATGATAGAGAACCTTTTTGGAACGAAAAGCGACCATTTTCAATAATCTCTCTTAACATATGTTCCTCCTTGTGTTATTAAGAAATCGTATTCATTATTACGCTTTGGTAAAGCCTAGAGTGGGTTAGCTCTAGGCTCTCCAAATTTATTTAATGACAATATTATAAGAATGATGGGAATGGTACATCATTGTCGATTGAGAATACATCGTCAAATCCACGGTAGAAGTTGAATTCTAATTTATCTTTGTCAGTTGGGTAAGTATATTTACCACCTACTTGCCAAATGAATGGTTTGAATTTGTATTCTAGGCGATCTTTCTTGAATTTCCAGATTTCTGTAATTTCTTTTGGATCTGCTTGGAAGTTAGCCCAAATGTCATAGTGAACTGGGATAACAACTTTAGCGTTTAATGATTCAGCCATACGTAACATATCAACTGAAGTCACTTTGTCAGTGATACCACGAGGGTTTTCACCGTAAGCACCTAAGCACACATCGATTTCATGTTCGTTACCATGTTTAGCAAACATGTTTGAGTAGTGAGAATCTCCTGCGTGATATAAGTTACCACCACTTGTTTTGAATAAGTAGTTAACAGCGATTTCGTCCATATCTTGAGGCATTTTACCTTTAAGAACTTCACCGTCTTTAGCAGTTACTAAAGCTGTACGGTCAAATGCTTCTAAAGCAACGATTTCGATGTCTTTGATTTTAACTGAGTCTCCTGGGTGTACTACGATAGTACGTTCAGCAGGAACTCCCCAACCTAACCAAGTGTTTACTACTTCTTGTGGCCCTACGAATTTAGCTTCTGGACAGTTATTAGCAACTGCAGCAGCTGTGTTAAT
The DNA here is from genome assembly GCF_001071995.1 of Streptococcus sp. 263_SSPC. GTDB lineage: Bacteria > Bacillota > Bacilli > Lactobacillales > Aerococcaceae > Granulicatella. Next base: position 84,401 of record NZ_JVNU01000015.1, on the reverse strand, counting down.
ATCTAAGTGGTCTGAGTGAATGTGTGTTACTACTAAAGCATCAACGTTTTTCACTTCAAATGGATCGATTACGAATGGTTGTGTACGTAAGTTTGGTTGTAAGTTTTGGCAACCACTCATACGTTGCATTTGGTGACCAGTTTTCATTTTTCCGTTGCCGTGGCTACGTTTACCAGTTCCGCACCATAAGTCGCATAAGATGTTAGTGTTTTTTTCTGATTTTAACCAGATACCAGTACATCCTAACCACCACATAGCGAATGTTCCAGGTTTAACTTCTTCACGTTCGATTTCTTCGTTTAACCAAGTTCCCCATTCTGGGAAAGTTGATAAGATCCAAGATTCTTTTGTTACATCTTTGATATTTGCCATTGTTTTTCCTCCTTGGGATTAACCCCAGATACGTTTGATTTCTTCTTTGAATTCACGAGCAGATTGCGCTGGATTTTCAGTAGCGTAGATTCCACGTCCTGCGATGAATGTGTAAATTGGAATTCCTTCAAACACTTTTAATGTGTCTTTTGTTAATCCGCCTGTTGCTGAAACTTTGAATCCCATGTCGATTAAACGACGGATTTTGTTTAAATCAGATTCAGTCCAAGTAGCTCCTGCAAATAGAGCGTCGCGGCTTTGGTGGAAGATTGCTTGGTCAATACCAGCATCTCTCCATTGTTGTGCTTGTTCGAATGTCCAATCTCCATATAATTCAACTTGAAGAGATTTCACTTCTTTGTTAGCTGCTTCCATTGTTGGGATAGTTGCGCAGCAAATAACTGTCATCCAGTCAGCTCCTGCAAGTGCAACGTTTTTAGCAACAGTTGTACCAGCGTCAGCACATTTTGTATCAGCAATGATTACTTTATCAGGGAAAGCGCTGCGTAAGCATTTAATCGCTTTGTCTCCTTCGTTTAAAAGTAAAATTGTTCCTGCTTCAATAATGTCAACTTCGTTACCAACCGCAAGAGCATCTTTTAATGCATCTTCGATACGGTTGTGGTCCAAAGCAACTTGTAAATTAGGAATTGCCATTATATCATTCTCCTTTTCTGTCTTGCCTTAAACAATCATAAAATCATAACGTCTTACGAAAACGATCATTTAATAAGTTACGGTACCAATTCATGCTATTAGTATAGTATATAGAATTTTAGGTTACAACCGTTTACAAACAAGTAATCGAATAATCAGTTTTATGATTGTTTGCGTTTACTTTACGAACGTTTGGAAATTGGCAATATAGTTATTTATATAGGAAGAATTCGTATTTTTACGTTTTTAAAACGACTAAAATATGTGTTTTGATCATTTTATTTCCTAAAATAAAAATACCCTCTCATTGAATGAGAAGGTATCGTATAAACTATTTTTCAATAATCACTTCTTCTATATGATCATCTTCTGTTAATCGAACATGAATCACTTCATCTAAAGAAGTTGGTACATTCTTACCAATAAAATCAGGACGGATTGGTAACTCTCGGTGTCCTCTATCAATTAGAATCGCTAAACTAATTCTTTTTGGTCTATCTACATCCATAATTGCATCAAGAGCTGCTCTGACGGTTCTTCCCGTGAATAATACATCATCTACGAGAACGACTTGTTTCCCTTTAATGTCGAATGGAATATGAGTTCCATTTAAAACCGGGGCGTCAGTCTCTTCACTATCGTGTCTGTCGTCACGATATAATGTGATATCCACTTCACCAACTGGAACTTTTATCTTTTCAAGTGCAGAAATCTTTTCAGCAACACGTTTTGCTAAAGTAATACCTCTAGTTTTAATCCCAATGATAACTAAGTTCGAAACATCTTTTTGTTGCTCGATAATTTCATATGAGATTCTAGTTAATGCTCTGCTGATGGCGCCTTCGTCCATAATTCTAACTTCTTTCATTGTCGTCTCCTCTACTCTGAAAAACGTCCTTTATGCAATTGGATAAAATCCTCAAACTCTTTTGGTGGTTCCACGTGGAAGTTTAACGCTTCTCCAGTCACTGGATGTGTAAAGCTAAGTGTTCTCGCATGTAAAAATTGACCAAATTCAGTTGCGTGTTTTCCTTTCGGATGATACAAAGGATCATTGACAATCGGATGTTTAATAAACTCCATATGCGCTCTGATTTGATGAGTACGACCTGTTTCTAAACGACAAGACACTAGCGAATAATCAGAAAATGCATCTAGCACTTCAAAATGCGTAATAGCATTCTTTCCTCCCTTTTCTACTACTCGTTTTAAACGATTCGTTTGATGACGAGATAATGGAGCATCAATCACACCTGTTTCGTGGGCAAAATGACCATCAACAATGGCGATGTACTCACGGTTCATTTTATTCTCACTAATTTGCTGCGCTAACTTTTGATGAACGTCATTATTCTTTGCAATCACTAATAGACCACTTGTATCCTTATCAATTCGGTGAACAAGACCTGGACGGTAAATTTCTTCACTTGTGCTATCTGATAAACTATTTGAATGATATAACAACGCGTTTACGAGAGTTCCGCTATAGTGTCCTTTTGACGGATGAACAACCATTCCACTTGGTTTATTCACTACAATTAATGAATCATCTTCAAACACGATATCTAGCGGAATATCTTCAGGCTGAATGGTAATAGCTTCTTCCTCTTTTTGAAGAATTGTCACTACGTCTCCATTTTGAGCTTTATAATTGGATTTCACCACTTCACCATTAACAGATACAAGCCCTGCCTTTAACCAACTTTGAATTGTACTTCTACTAATACCAAGAGTGGCAGTTAAGACTTTATCTAATCGTTCAGTTTTTTCTAAATCAAGTGTTAATTCTTTAAATACTGATGTCATAACGCTCTCCTATTTTGATTGTTCTTTAAAAATAACATAATAGAATAAGATAATTACCCCGAAAGTTAAACAAATATCAGCAACGTTAAAAATTGGGAAGTCGATAAATTCAAATTTAAACATATCGACTACATAACCCAAACGAATGCGATCGATAAAGTTTCCTACAGCACCTGCAAGAATAAAAGCATATGCTGTTAACAATAATTTAGATTTCCCTTTTTCTTTAAACATTAAGTATAAAAGTGTCCCCACAGCTACAGCAGTGATTGCGTAGAAGAAGAACATCTTCCCTTCAAACATCCCCCATGCTGCCCCAGTGTTTCGAACGTATAAAATATTGACTAATCCATTAATGAATTCCATCCCATCATGTAAGTTAAAATTATTTACAATCCATAATTTCACTAATTGATCTGCAATAATTAATACAGCACTTAAAATTAAATATAAAAACATGTCACTTCTCCATTTCTTTTCAATAATAGTATTGTACAAAGAAGTCAACTTATAGTCAACGAACTGAAAATCTGGTTAAAATGAAATACTTTTTTCCACTCAAGGGGTAAAAACTGGTAAAATTTAACTGAAATGGGGAGAAAGTCCTAAAAATCAACCAAAAGATTGAAAAATCATCAAAATACACGTATAATATCAACAAGAAAACGCATTACTGTAAAAGGAGTGTATTATGAAAAAAATCGCAGCCAAGGTATTCTTGATTAGCGCTGGGTTCTTATTTTTAGGAGCTTGCGGTAATACAAAGAAAAGTGCCGAATCTACTGTTCAAGAAGTACAAGATACCTTACCTGTTGTCGTTCAACAATTAAATGACATTCAAGCGTTAGAAAATTCGTTACAATCAGACTGGGAAGCGGATATCCAAGAAGATTACACGATGACTACTTACGCTAAGAAAACGGGTAAAGTATTCACCAATATTCAAGAACGTCAGCAATTGTTGAAGTCTATGCAAAAATCGCTCAAAGTTTTATCAGATGATGCGACTAGACTAAGTAACTTGAAGGATAAGAATCTCCCTTCAGCAGAAATTCAAATTGTAGTATCAAATCTTCAATCGATTGTTAATCATTTAAAGAACTACTCTGAAATGTCTCAAAAACAATTAGAAAAAGAAGCTGAGTTCTTCGTTAGCATTTCTGGAGGAAAACAAACAAACGATGAATTGAAATCACTCATCATTGAAGTGAACAACTCTGCTAACGAACGTCAACAAATTATCGAAGAGATTAATTCTCCTATCAGTGAGTTAGATCGTCCGATTCGAATTCTAAAAGCTCGTTTGGCGAACAACGGAAAGGGTGAGTAATCATTATGAAGAAAAAAACTTTATTAACAAGCGCGCTCGCTGTAGCTTCCGTTAGTTCTCTACTCGCTTTCTATCCTATAGCAAACGCACAAGATGCTGCTAATAGTAAGTTGAATTTAAGAACGAACAGTTTACTACGTATGCCAACGAATATTCCACAGGAACATATTTATGATTCCGGAATCTCTATTCCATATCCTGAAGATGGCGTTAAAGGTGTCTACCTGCAAGCATTCCGTGCTAAAGGACAAGACTTAGAGAACATGATTCAATTTGTTAAGTCGACTCCAATCAATTCTCTTGTAATCGATGTACGTGATGGATATGGAAAAATTACCATGCCACTGGATACAGATAATCAACTGGTGAAGAAACATACCGTTAACGAAGTGCCTGACACAACTGCTCTTCTGAAACGACTCGAGCAAGAAAAAATTTATCCAATTGCTCGTATTGTCTGTTTTGGGGATCGTTATTTACCAAAAGAAAATCCTAAACGTTCATTTAGAAATGCGTTAGGCCAACTTTGGTATACCGATGACGGCGAAACATTCTTAAATCCATTCCTTAAAGAAAACTGGGAATATATTGCTGAAATTGCAATTGGTGCTGCTAAAGCGGGATTTAAAGATATCCAATTAGACTACGTTCGTTTCCCTCTTGGATTCGAGACAGTATCTGACGACTTAGTATTTGATAAAGGTGATTACGCTCATATTAAAAACGATGATGAAGCTCGTATCGCTGCTATCACAGACTTTGTAGCGTTTATTCGTGAAAAATTACAACCATATGGTGTTCATCTATCAGCGGATATTTTAGCGCATGCGATTACTGAATCAAAAATCGGTGGTATTGGACAAAAATTTGTTAACATCGCGGATAAAGTAGATGTAATTTCACCGATGATTTTCCCAAGTCACTGGGTTAATTACGCGCTTGATGTAAAAGATCCTGATAAAAATCCTTACGAAATCGTGAAACGTTATATGGTGATTGAAAAAGGATATGTGAAGACATTAAACCCTTCTCCAATCTCAAGGCCTTGGATTCAAGCCTTCACGGCAGACTTCCTTGGCGAAGGAAACTATCAGCTCTATACTGCTGATGTCATTAGCGAAGAGATTCAAGCTCTAAAAGAAGCCGGTGTAACCGAGTATCTGCTCTGGAACGCAGCTTCTCAATATTCAACTGAAATTAAATTCTAATCAAAAAGGACTTCCAAAATCATTTGGAAGTCCTTTTCTATGTCTTTATTGTTGTGTTAATGAACTGTAATCAAAGTTTGCTAATACTGCTTTCACTTCTTGGTCAGTATCTCCTAATAGCGCTGAACCATTACTTGTGCGATCCACAAGCGTTAAGTCCATTGGTCTAACAACTTTAGTTTCGCCGTTTCCAGCAACAATCGTGTATTCGCTAGTTGAAGTGATTTCTCCATCTAAGAATACGACACGATGTGGTTTTGTTTTCAATTCACGTAAAACCATGAGTCCACGTTTTGCACGTGTGAGCATTGAGATTTCTAATACATTGAATCGTTTCACAGCACCACGTTGAGTTGTAAGGAATGCAGAAACAACTTTATGTTCTAATGAGTACACCATCGCTCCAGCAACAAAATCTTCTTTACGAAGATTGATTGCTTTCACACCGCTGGCTACTGTACCAACAACTGGAATTTCGCTTAATTCATAGCGTAAACCAAATCCACAGTGCGTTACGATAAATACTTCTAGGCCTTCTGGATTTGTCACAACTACTTTCACTACTTCATCAGTCGTAGTCTTAAGTTTCATCGCGTTACTTGTACGAGTCTTGTATCCTCGGTACGTTGTGAACTCATTGAATAATGTTTGTTTCACTAAGCCTTCTTTTGTAAAGAAGACAACCGTCCAATCTTTATAAGACTCATCACTATCTTTAGCTTTAATGAATCCAGTAAGAATGACTTCGTTGCTACCTAAAGAAATAGACTGGCTTAAGTGGTTTCCGACATCTTTCCATTTCGCTTCTGGAATTTCATGTACTGGTAAGTGTAAGTAATTTCCTTTAGAAGTAAATAGAATTAAGTTATCTAATGTTGAAGCTTTTTGGCAAAGAATCACTTCATCCCCTTCACGCATTCCATTTTCTTCTGGAGCGCTTGAAGCAAATGAACGTGGGCTAACACGTTTGTAGTACCCTTGTTTAGTAGCAACAACATAGACTTCTTCCTCAGTGACTAATACTTCAGTTTCAATCTTAATCTCTTCGATTTCTGCTTGGATTTGCGTTAAACGAGGAGTTGCATACTTCTTCTTCAAATCACGAAGTTCACTCTTCATCACTTGAAGAAGAGTCTTCTCAGATTTTAAGATACTTAAGAAAGTTGCGATTTGCTCATTTAAATCAAGCTTCTCGTTTTGAAGGATTGTAATATCTGTATTTGTTAAACGATACAATTGTAAGCTTACAATCGCTTCTGCTTGAATCATTGTGAAGTCGTATGTCTCCACTAAACGTTCTTTAGCGTGTTTCTTATCTTTACTGTTACGGATTAAGGCGATTACTTCATCTAGAATCGATAAAGCTTTCATCAAACCGTCTACGATATGCAAACGCTCTTGAGCTTTCTTCAAATCATACTGTGTACGTCTTGTGATCACTTCTTTTTGGAAGTTGATATACGAAGTTAGAATTGTTTTTAAGCCTACTTGTACTGGACGGCGTTCATCAATAGCCACCATATTGAAGTTATAATTGACTTGTAAGTCTGTATTCTTCAATAAGTAATTTAGAATCCCTTCCGCGTTGGCTTCTTTCTTCAATTCAACAACGATTTGAAGCCCTGTACGGTCAGATTCGTCCCTTACTTCAGCAATACCGTCAATCTTCTTATTCAAGCGAATTTCATCAATCTTCTTCACTAATAAAGCTTTGTTTACTTCATATGGAATTTCAGAAATGATAATTTGTGATTTTCCACCCTTAATTGATTCAATCTTCGTTTTCGAACGAATAACCACTTTACCGCGTCCAGTTTCATACGCTTGCTCCAATTCCTCAATCCCTTGGATAATTCCTCCTGTCGGGAAATCAGGACCTTTCACAAATTGCATTAATTCTTTCACAATCGCTTTAGGATGGTCAATTGCATGAATGGTTGCGTCAATCACTTCTCCTAAGTTATGCGTTGGAATTTCCGTAGCGTAACCAGCCGAAATCCCAGTTGCACCATTTACAAGAAGGTTTGGATAACGAGCAGGAAGTACAGTTGGTTCTTCTTCGGTATCATCGAAGTTTAATACGAATTCAACGGTTTGCTTATCTAGGTCTCTCAGTAATTCTTCTGAAATTTTAGAAAGACGAGCTTCCGTGTAACGCATAGCAGCAGCTGGGTCTCCGTCCATACTACCGTTATTCCCGTGCATTTCAATTAATACATCACGAAGCTTCCAATCTTGACTCATACGAACCATTGCTTCATAAACTGAAGAATCTCCGTGTGGGTGGAAATTACCGATTACGTTACCGACAGTCTTAGCTGATTTACGGAATTGTTTATCACTTGTGTTTCCATCGATAGACATTGCATATAAAATACGACGTTGTACAGGTTTTAAACCATCACGGATATCAGGAAGAGCACGGTCTTGGATAATGTATTTTGAATAACGTCCAAATCGGTCGCCCATTACATCTTCCAGATTCAATTCTTGAATATCTTGAATTTGACTCATACTATTCCTCCTCTCCTAGTAACGACAATTGTTCTACATGATCAATTGTTGCTTCTTTTTTCTTAACTGATGGTTTCTTCTCTTCTTTTTTCGGACTAGCTGTTGTGCTAATAGCATTTACGTCTGATTCTAAAATACTTTTATCTTCTTCTAGACCAAACTCAACGTGGCGTTCAATCCACTTACGACGAGGTTCAACTTTGTTCCCCATCAATGTACTTACACGACGTTCCGCTTGTGCTTTATCATCGATAACTACACGAATTAACGTTCTTGTATCTGGGTTCATAGTCGTATCCCATAATTGGTCAGCGTTCATTTCCCCTAGACCTTTATAACGTTGTAATAAGTAGCCTTTTCCAACTAATTTAGTCTTTTCTTCTAGTTCTTTTTCTGTCCACGCATACTCAACGACTTGTTTTTTACCAGTTCCTTTAGAAATCTTATATAAAGGTGGTAATGCAAGATATACTTTCCCTGCTTCAATCAATGGTTTCATATAACGATAGAAGAATGTTAACAGTAAGACTTGAATGTGAGCTCCATCGGTATCCGCATCGGTCATAATAACAATCTTGTCATAGTTACAATCTTCAATCTTGAAGTCACTACCAACACCAGCACCAATTGTATAAATAATCGTATTGATTTCTTCGTTCTTCAGAATATCCGAAATCGATGCTTTTTCTGTATTGATTACTTTACCACGTAATGGAAGAATCGCTTGGAACTTACGGTCACGACCTTGTTTAGCAGAACCACCGGCAGAGTCCCCCTCTACTAAGTAAAGTTCATTCTTCTTAGGATTTTTACTTTGCGCAGGCGTTAATTTACCAGAAAGAAGCGTTTCCTTCTTCTTACCCTTCTTACCATTACGGCTTTCTTCACGGGCCTTACGACTCGCCTCGCGCGCTTCACGTGCTTTAATGGCTTTACGAATTAATTCCTGTGCAATTTCACCATTCTCCGTTAAGAAGAATCCTAATTGCTCAGAAATCGTATTATCCACAATCCCACGTGCAGCAGGTGTTCCTAATTTATCTTTTGTTTGGCCTTCAAATTGAAGGATTTCTTCAGGAATACGAAGCGAAATAATCGCTGTTAATCCTTCACGGACATCGCTACCTTCAAGGTTTTTATCTTTATCTTTTAAAAGACCAACTTTACGTGCATATTCGTTAAATGCTTTCGTTAAGGCACTCTTCATTCCCACTTCATGAGTACCACCGTCTTTTGTACGAACGTTGTTAACGAAAGATAGAATCGTTTCTGAATAGCCGTCGTTATATTGGAACGCGAATTCAGTTTCAACACCATCCACTGTGCTATCAAAATCAACTACAGGAGATAATGTATCTTTTTCTTCATTTAAATATTGGATGAAATCACGAATTCCTTCTTCATAATGGAAAGTTTCAGATTCACCTGTACGTTCATCAGTCAATACAATTGTAAGACCTTTTAGTAAGAAGGCAGATTCTCTTAAACGTTCCGCTAATGTCTCATAAGACCAGTTCGTCGTAGAGAAAGTCTTATCACTTGGTAAGAAAGTTACTGAAGTCCCAGAACCACGTCGGCTTGTTTTTTCTTTCTTAACCGTTCCTACAGGTTCACCACCGTTTTTGAACGATTGTTTGTATAAAGTACCGTCACGTAACACTTCTACTGTTAACCAATCTGATAACGCGTTAACAACAGACGCCCCGACACCGTGGAGACCACCTGATGTCTTATATCCACCCTGACCGAATTTACCACCGGCATGCAGTACCGTAAAAATAACTTGAATCGTTGGAATTCCAGAAGCGTGTTTCCCAGTAGGCATTCCACGACCATTATCTTTTACAGTAAGCGATTGGTCCTTATGAATTGTAACTTCAATTTTTGTTGCATAACCTGATAAAGCTTCGTCGACTGCGTTATCCACAATCTCGTAAGCTAAATGATGAAGTCCACGGTGATCCGTTGATCCAATATACATCCCTGGACGTTTACGAACAGCTTCAAGGCCTTCTAAAACTTGAATCGCATCATCATTATATTGATTCGTTACTTTGCTCATTTAATACGCTCCTTTTTTTGTCATCTTATCTATAATACTTGTTTTTCGCGATTTTCGCAAGATTTCTCCTTAGAAACAGCGCTAAATTAACCTTTCTCATCCGTTGTATAGACAGCACCTTTTATGTTAAACTGTCACTAGACTGTTTTAAGGAGAAATAGACTTATGTCATTTACTTTTATTATAGGTGCTCTTGTAGCGTACCTACTCGGGTCTATTCCATCTGGATTATGGATTGGACAAACATTCTTTCAAAAAGATATCCGCGAATTTGGTAGCGGGAATTTAGGATCTACAAATGCGTTCCGCGTTCTTGGTCCAAAAGCAGGTTCAGTTGTGTTATTCTGTGATGTGTTCAAAGGGTCTCTAGCAACAATTCTTGCAATGACTATCTTTAAACAACCAAGTATTTCACCGCTTTGGATTGCATCTTTTGCAGTGATCGGTCACACTTTCCCTCTCTTTGCTTCATTCAAAGGTGGAAAAGCAGTTGCGACTTTTGCAGGAATGATTTTAGCCTATCAACCACTCTTATTATTATATGGATTGATTATTTTCCTAGTGTTGCTTGCAATCACTCGTATGGTTAGTTTGACTGCTATGGTGACCATCTCTATAGGTGTTCTATTATCACTACTCTTCAACGATTGGGTGCTAACAGCATTCGCACTTGCAATTGATATCTTCATCATTTATCGTCATAGAGCCAACATTCAACGAATTTTAAATGGTACTGAAAACAAAGTCCCAATGCCTTGGGATAAGAAAAATAAAGACACTAAGTAAATCTTAGTGTCTTTTCTTTTTATTCAAATACAAATGTCGCACATGATTGATACGGTGTATCTTTAGTGATTCGGAGAATATTTTTCTTTTCTTTGAGGTTTAATGTAGTCTCACTTGCTAAGTCTGGATAACCATCCCATGGTTCAAAACAAATAAACGGTGAATCGTCTGCCATTGTCCAAACTCCAACTGCTTCGATTCCGTTTAAATGAACCGTTACACTTCTTTGTCCTTTAGGAGAATACAATTTCCCTTTAAACTTAGGGTCTTTTGATTTAAATAACAATACATCATTTGTAAATAAATCATGATGCAATGCAAAGTCTCCTTCGGTAAAAGGAACACCCTCTAAAGATGCTAGATAAGGAATTTCTAGCTCCAATTTTGAAATAGGAGCCTCACTCTCTAATTGAATATGATAATCTTCAAAAGTAAGACCTTTCTCAAGAGGAACTGCAAATGCTGGATGTCCACCAATGGCAAAATACAACTCTGGACTTGTCGTTGATACGCTATAAGTCATCTTTAATGCATTATTCTCTAAAGAATATTGAAGTCTTAGTTCAAACTCAAATGGATATTCCTCTTCAATCATTTTGTCTGTTAACAAGAATGTCGCAAAGTTTTCTCCTTGTTCTTCTAATTGAAAAGCATAATCTCTAGCAAATCCATGCTTTCTAGCAGGATAAGTCTTTCCTTCATATACAAACGAATTTTCTCTTATCGCTCCAATATTTGGGAAAAGAATCGGGGATTGCTTATTCCAATGAATCCCATCTGGTTGATACATGTATTCCGTATCTGTTTTTTTTGAAACAACAGAAGTGAGTTCAGCTCCAAATAGCTTAATCCCAACTTTTAAATACTCATTTTCAATAAAGATTTTTTCCATAATCATCGCCTCGATTTACGCATGTTTTAATTCTGACAATAGTGAAGACTTAATATTTTCATTCTTAATTTTAATATATGTCCCTTTTGTACCTAAACTTCTGCTTTCGATAATACCAGCTGATTCAAGCTTACGGATGGCATTCACAATTACTGTACGAGTAATATGGTATTCTTGAGCGATTTTAAGAGCGGTGAATCGTAAATCCATTCCATCAAACAGACCTACAATCACTTTAATAGCCTCTAATTCACTATAAGATAATGAGTTGAGAGCAAGGTGGACATTTTGTTGTTCACGTTTTTCTTGCTCAATCTTGCGAGTATACCAATGAAGCATTTCTGTCCCGATTACTGTTGCAGCATGTTCAGCTAAGATTAAATCATCTGTAGAGAAAGGTTGCCCCTCTTTCCCCATCACAACAAATCCCAGTTGCTTACCAGAAGCGTAGATTGGAATTACCGTTGTCATTGCTTCTTGGAAGTTATCGTGTAATTCAACCGGGAAAATCGTTAAATTATCGGTCACCGGAATATTTTCCTTTGTGAATTTTAAGGTCGTCAATTCTTTCATATAGAAGTCTGGAAATTGACGACTATCCTTATATTCTTTCATACGATCGTTATTCACTTGGAACTCATCATGAATCCCAAGCATTCTCCCATCGATTGAAGCAATATATAAATCGACTTTTAATAAAGATCCTAAGATTTCAGTCAACTTATTAAATGGTAAGTCAGCAGTTTCTGAGTCTCTCCACACGTTGTCGTATTGCACAATCTCGTTTATTTTTCGTAAATCAGCTAATATTGTACGCACAAGTGTATTCTCCTTTTTTATAAAATGTATTTCGTTAAATCTTGATCCTCACGAATCGCATTTAGTTTACTTTCAACATATTGTTCTGTAATTTGAATGCTTCCCATTTGCATAGATGGCGCTTCAAATAACAATTCTTCAAGTACTGTTTCTAAAATCGTATGAAGACGACGAGCACCGATATTTTCCATTGTACTGTTCACTTCAAAAGCAATTTCAGCCAGTTTTGAGACGGCTTCTTTTGTAAAGATGACTTCTACATTTTCTGTTGCTAGTAAGGCTTTATATTGTTTCAATAATGCATTCTTAGGTTCCGTTAGGATGCGTTCGAAGTCTTCTTTAGATAGATCTTGTAATTCAACACGAATTGGGAAACGACCTTGTAATTCCGGCATTAAATCACTTGGTTTAGCCACATGGAAGGCACCAGATGCGATAAATAAGATATGGTCTGTATTAATCACACCGTACTTCGTATTCACTTGGCTTCCTTCAACAATTGGTAAGATGTCACGTTGAACCCCTTCGCGAGAAACCTCACCACCGTTATGGCCTTTAGCTGCAATCTTATCAATCTCATCGATAAAGATGATCCCAGAAGTTTCAGCTAGTTTTAATGCTTCTGCATGCATATCTTCTTGATTGATTAAGTTGTTAGCTTCTTCCTCCGTTAATAATTCTAACGCCTCTTTCACCGTAACAGTACGGCTAATTTTCTTCTTCGGTGTCATTTGGTCAAGAACGGATTGAATTTGCATCATTTGTTCCATTTGATTTCCAGAGCCAGCCATACGCATTGGTTTCTCTGTTAATTCAATCGTCACTTCTTTAGAATCAAGAAGGCCGTCTCTTAATTGTTGCTCAATATCGCGTCGTTTTTGAGCAATCTCTTCAGTGACTTCTTCTTTCATCTCAGGTTCTAATCCAGGATTTTGGATTCCCATTTGTTGGAACATACTAAAAAGTGAATCTTGTTGCGGATTTGATACTTTCTTCATGATTCCTGGTTTTAAAATCTTCGCTAATTTCTTAACGGCTTTATCAAACGCTTGAGGTTTAACTTCTTCTTGTTTTAATTTAGTAACGATTTGAATCGCGTTTTCGACTAAGTCACGAACCATCGATTCTACATCACGTCCAACATAACCCACTTCCGTAAATTTAGTGGCTTCCACTTTTGCGAATGGCGCATCGACTAATTTAGCAAGACGACGAGCTAATTCAGTTTTACCTACCCCAGTAGGTCCAATCATCAATAAATTCTTTGGTGTCACTTCTTTTTTCATTTCTTCGTCTAATAATAAACGACGGTAACGATTTCGAAGAGCCACCGCTAAAGCACGTTTAGCATCGTGTTGACCAACGATAAATTGATCTAATTCGGACACCACTTCTCTTGGTGTTTTACTAATATTTGCTTGCATACAACCACTTCCTTACGCTAACGTTTCAGTAATGATATTATCGTTTGTAAAAATATCAATTTCTGAAGCGATTTTTAAACTTTCACGAGCGATATCTTCTGCTGTTAAACTAGAATCTCCAAATCTTAGGAGCCCTCTAGCAGCTGCTAAAGCGAAGTTTCCACCAGAACCAATTGTTAGAATTCCATCGTCTGGTTCAATGACTTCACCCGTTCCTGAAACAAGTAGAACTTGTTCTTTATTCATCACGATTAACATCGCTTCTAATTTTTGTAAACCACGGTCACTTCTCCATTGTTTTGCCATTTCAATAGCAGCACGTTGTAAGTTCCCTTTAAATTGTTTGAGTTTATCTTCAAACATTTCTTCTAAAGTGATTGCATCTGCAACGCCACCCGCAAATCCAACAAGTACTTGATTGTCGAAAATACGACGGATTTTACGAGCGGTTCCTTTCATAATCACTTTTTCACCCATTGTTACTTGGCCGTCACCAGCCATCGCAACTTGGTTATCTTTTTTTACTGCACAAATTGTAGTCATGATTTTCCTCCATTGTTCTTATTAAAGGCACTTGCATCAAATTCACTCTTCCCAGCTTTAGACCTTGGAAAATATAATTGGTAATTTTGTTGAAGAGCTTCTTTTGTCACATGTGTATAAATTTGAGTCGAACTAAGACTTACGTGTCCTAGAAGTTCTTGCACTGTTCTCATATCCGCACCGTTATTTAACAAATGAGTCGCAAACGTGTGTCTAAGCATATGCGGATGAATTTTAAGTGTCAGACCACTTTCTTGGATGAGTTTTTCTAAAATATAACGAACCCCATTAGTCGTCAGTGGATCGCCTAAATGATTCACGAAAACGTAGGAATGGTCCTTACGTTCTTTCGCCATCAAGTCTTTGCGTCCTTCTTCAAGATACGTTTCTAAGGCCGTCCTTGCAAAGTCACCAATCGGAACATAGCGTTCTTTAGAACCTTTACCAATGACGAGAATAATGCTATTTTCAAGGTCTAATTGCTCAAGAGTTAAATTCGTTAACTCACTGACACGCATACCTGTAGCATATAATACTTCTACTAGAGCTTTATTACGTTGGTCTAAAGACTGATTTCCATCGATTGAATCAATAAATTTTTCGATTTCATCCTCATAAAAGAATTCAGGCAGACGCATTTTACCCTTCTTGTAACTGATAGACGCAAAAGGATTTGTTTCTACGATGCTTCTTTCGACAAGAAAATGATAAAACGAACGTAAACTCGAAAGAAAACGAGAAATACTCGAACGGTTATAGTTTTCGCGGTGCAATACACCAAGATAAATTCGAACATCAACGACTGTGACATCATTCCAAGAATGAATTGGAACTTCTGTCAAATAGTCATAAAAATGTTGAATATCACGGTCATACGCATGAATCGTCTCTGGCGAATAACGTCGTTCAACTTTTAAATACGTTAAAAAATCTTGCATTTCGTTCTTCATCGTCTTCCTCCTATCGTTAACTTTATCACAGAAAGCACTTTCTTACAACCGAATTGTCAAAATTATTACGACAATTAATACATATTTAACAAATTCTGCGTCATAGTCAATGACTAACATAATTTCACGCACATAAAAAGAGCACCTAGATTTCTCTAAGTGCTCTTTATCTTTATTTTTGAACAGCTTCTTTGTAATCGCAATTGCTACATGCAATTTGTTTTCCACCGCGACCTTTTTTCTCTACTAAGTAGTGGTCACATTTAGGACAATTACGTCCGATCGGTTTATCCCATGATACAAATTCGCATTCAGGGTAACGATCACAGCCATAGAAGATACGGTTTTTCTTCGATTTACGTTCGATAACTTTCCCTTTACCACATGTTGGGCATGTAATACCGATATCTTTCACGATTGCTTGAGTGTGGTGACATTCTGGGAAATTACTACAAGCGTAGAATTTACCAAAACGACCTA
The DNA here is from genome assembly GCF_001071995.1 of Streptococcus sp. 263_SSPC. Taxonomy (GTDB): domain Bacteria; phylum Bacillota; class Bacilli; order Lactobacillales; family Aerococcaceae; genus Granulicatella. The sequence continues at coordinate 68,558 of NZ_JVNU01000015.1, read as the reverse complement.
ATTTAATGACCATTGGATGTCCACATTTTTCACAGTTAAATCCAGCTGGTTCATCTTTAATTTGAACTTTCTCGATTTCAACTTCTGCTTTATCCACTTCAACCTTGAATGGTTGGTAGAACTTATCGATGACTTGTACCCACTCTTCTTTTCCTTCTTCAACAAGGTCGAGATTATCTTCCATTGAAGCAGTGAAATGAGTATCGACAATATTTGGGAAATATTGTTCAATGATTTGATGTACTACATAACCAAGTTCTGTTGGTTCAAAACGCTTAGAAACTAGTTTAACGTAATAACGTTTTTGGATTGTTTCAATTGTTGGTGCGTATGTTGATGGACGACCAACGCCGATTTCTTCTAAGGTTTTAATTAAAGTCGCTTCAGAATAACGCGCAGGTGGTTGCGTGAAATGTTGTTCAGGATTTAGTTTAGCTAATTGAACTTCATCCCCAACTTGCATTTCAGGAAGTGCGTTTCCTTTTTTCGCATCTGCATTATCTTGATAAACTTTTTGATATCCAGCAAACTTGACAGTTGATCCATTCGCTTTAAACACATGGTTATTTTGTTCTAAATCAACTTGTACAGTGTCATAAACGGCGGCTGTCATTTGACTAGCAACGAATCGTGACCAAATTAATGTGTACAATTTCAATTGATCTTTCGTTAAATAACTTGCGATTGAATCTGGTGTACGAAGAACTGAAGACGGACGAATGGCTTCGTGCGCATCCTGAGCCCCCTCAGCGTTCTTTACAGCGCGTTTAGTCGCTAGACAGTATTCTTTACCAAACTCTTTCTCAATGAACTCAGACGCCTCATTTTGAGCAGATGCTGAAATACGAGTTGAGTCTGTACGCATATACGTAATTAAACCGACAGAACCACTACGTCCAAGAGATACCCCTTCATAAAGTTGTTGGGCAACCATCATTGTTTTACGCGTTCTGAAGTTTAAGCGATTTGACGCATCTTGTTGCAAACTACTTGTTGTAAATGGTGCTGCTGGATTGCGACGGCGTTCTTTCTTCGTCACTTTAGTAACCTTGAATGGTTTCTTCTCAGAAAGTTCTGCCATTACTGATTTTACAGTAGCTTCTTGTTCTAAAGCTGCTTTCTCAGATGTTGTACCATAGTAATTGGCCGTGAAAGCTTTCTTTTCTTTCTTGAATTGGCCTTCAAGTGTCCAGTATTCTTCTGGAACGAATGCTTTAATTTCGTTTTCGCGATCAATAATTAATTTCACAGCGATACTTTGAACACGCCCTGCACTGAGTCCTTTTTTCACTTTCTTCCATAAAATAGGTGATAAAGTATAACCCACAAGACGGTCTAAAATACGACGTGCTTGTTGCGCGTCCACTAAGTCCATATCAATCTTTCTAGGATTCTTGAACGCTTCTTTAATTGCATCTTTTGTAATCTCATTAAATTCCACACGAATAGGTGCGTTTAAATCAAGTCCTAATAAATGAGCTAAATGCCAAGAAATAGCTTCCCCTTCTCTATCCGGGTCACTCGCGAGATAGACAGCATCTGCTTTTGCTGCTTCTTTTTTAAGTGATTTGATTAAATCACCTTTCCCACGAATTGAAATGTAATGAGGTTCATAATTATGTTCAATATCTACGCCCATTTTGCTTTTAGGCAAATCACGTAAGTGCCCTTTACTAGCAACTACTTTAAAGTTTTTCCCTAAATAGCGTTCAATGGTTTTAGCTTTTGTAGGAGACTCTACAATCACTAGATTTTGCTTCACCATTAAATGGCTCCTTCCCTAATCCACTCTATCTAACAGTTCTCTCAAGCTAAGAAAGCCCGAGAATAGTGAGATTGCTTAAATTATCTTTTGTCATCATATCTAAACACATTCTTTTTGTCAAGGCAACAAAATAATCTCTTAAACTGTTAGATTATAATTTTAAGGGAAATATTTAAGATTCTTAGAGATTGTTTCACCGCTGGAAACTAGACACGCTCCTGCTTCAATCAAGCTATTTGTACCTTTTGAATGGGGCGAGAAAATGCTTCCTGGAACGGCAAATACTTCTCTATTTTCACTCAAAGCTAAGTTTGCGGTTATGAGGCTTCCACTTTTCTCTTTCGCTTCGATCACACACACTCCATGACTAAGTCCTGCGATGATGCGATTACGATATGGAAAATGTAATTTTAAAGGTCGACTCATTAGCGGATATTCAGAAAGTAGTAACCCTTTATTTCCAATCATACTGTATAGATTTGCGTTTTCTGGAGGATAAATCACATCTAATCCACTTCCAATAACTGCAATAGTATTCCCGTTAGTCTTGAGGGCCTCTTCATGAGCTAAAGTATCCACACCTCGAGCTAATCCACTGACAACTACAATACCATCGTTAACGATGGGTGGGATTAATTCATGAATACATTCTTTAGCATATTTAGAATGATCTCTTGACCCCACAATAGCAACTGTCCTCTGATTAATGAGTGACAAGTTTCCTCTATAAAACAATACAATGGGAGGTAAGTATATCTCTTTCAACCTTTGTGGATACGCGCCGTCCAAAATCGTTAAGATTTTAACCTTTTTATCCTGTAATTTTTTAATTTCTAAATCCCAATCCATCGACTCTATCCATTTATTTGTCTCTTCAGGCAGCGAATACTTCAAATCCCCGAGAACGAAGGTATCGTTTAAAGACATATCTTCATCCAATCGAGCAAATAGTTCATAAAATTGCTTACTAGTTAATGTATCGCTCATCGCAATAGCAATCAGTAATCTACGTTTTGTCCAAATCATAAAAAAACTCCTTCTCGAAATAGTCTTTCAATACTATTTACGAGAAAGAGTTCCAATTTGGATTTTATTGATAATCTTTCACCGGAGCAAATGTCATACGGTGAATTGGCGTTGGTCCTAATTTTTCAAGACCTTCAAGATGCGCTTTCGTACCATAGCCAGCATTTTGTGCAAAGCTGTAACCAGGATACAGTTGATCGAAATCCTTCATCATTTGGTCACGAACCTCTTTTGCAACAATACTTGCTGCAGCGATAGAGATACTCTTAGCGTCCCCTTTAATAATACCTTCTTCAGGAATACCAGTATCTAATTTCATCGCGTCGATTAATAAATAGTCTGGTTGTTCTGGCAATAATTCAATCGCTCTCTTCATCGCTACCTTACTAGCCTCATAAATATTAATCTTATCAATGGTAAACGCATCAACAATACCGATACCAATTGCGATGGCTTGTTCTTTAATGATTTCAAAAATCTCAGCACGCTTCTTGGCACTTAATTTCTTTGAATCATCCAGACCGATATCTTCCATTCCTTCAGGAAGAATGACGGCAGCAGCTACCACTGGACCAGCAAGTGGACCGCGACCCACTTCATCAATTCCTGCAATCATTTTGTAGCCTTTTTGTTTAGCTGCACGTTCAAAGCTTTGCATTTCTTCAAAGTGAGCAGCGCGTTCTGCTTTTTTGGCGTATTGACGTTCAAATTTCGCGATTAAATCTTGAACTCCTTTACGCTCGTCACTTCGAAGTTCCGTTAAACGCTCATCCGACAACGTTTGAATTTCTTCAAGAATCAATTTAATTTCTTTGATGGAACGTTTCTCCATTATGCTTCCCCCGTTAACGATACAGGCGCTTGGTCTAATGTATAACGACCAAGCTTCCCTGAACGAATATCAAACACGATTCGTTCACTTGCCTTTTCATAATCTTCTTTAAAGCCTAAATTCTTTGTAATTAACATTAATAAATCTACGTTTGAGAGTTCTAAATCATCATCCGTTAATCGATAAGCTTTCTTTAAATACTCTGGATAATCCAATTTGAACTGACTAAGAGCAAATAATGCAATATCATCCATATGAAGGAGCGCATCTTTAATAGCTCCAGTTAACGCTAGCTTATTTCCAACTTCTTCACTTTCAAACTTCGGCCATAGAATTCCTGGTGTATCTAATAACTCAAAATCATTTCCGATTTTCAACCAACGTTGTCCCTTTGTAACCCCTGGACGGTTAGCTGTTTCTGCTTGATTTTTATTAATCATACGGTTAATAAAGGTTGATTTCCCAACGTTTGGAATTCCAAGAACCATTAAACGAATCGGTCTAGGACGGATCCCTTTTTCTAGATTCTTTTCAAAGACTGGTGCCATTAATTCTTTAATCGCAGCCTTTACTTGCTTAATCCCTTTTCCGTCTTTAGCTTCAGTTGTAAGAACTTTAATTCCTTGGCTAGTAAAATAATCATTCCAACGTTTTGTTTGAGATGGATCTGCCAAATCTACTTTGTTTAATAAAATTAACTGTTTCTTTTGTCCTTTAATTTCTTCGATAATAGGATTGCGACTTGATTCTGGAATACGAGCATCCACCATTTCAATCACAACATCGACTAGTTTTAATTTTTCTGTTGCTTCCCGGCGCGCTTTGGCCATATGCCCAGGGAACCATTGGATTGTTGCCATAAATTTCGAATCCTTTCTATTTAATTTTTAATAAATCATTCATATAGAACCATCAAACATTATACCATGTTTTCATTCTTTTTTCCGTTCTCTTCCTCATCCCTATAACGAAAAATCTCAGTACAACAACGATTCCTCATCATTGTACTGAGATTTCATTTATATGCAAAAATTTTAGTCGATTACTTCGTAAATACTTTCTGTATTCCAACGAACTTTTGGTTTAATCTCTTCATCTCTATAACCAAAAGCACACATAACAGAAACTCCAAATTCTGATGTATCCAGAACGCCTTTTTCTTCTAAATAAGCTTCTACTTTATCTTTATCGAATCCTTCGATTGGACATGAATCCATCCCCATTAGAACTGCCGCATTCATCATATTTGTCATTTGTATATACGTTTGTTTACTTGCCCAGTCAAAGAGTGAACGCTCATCATTCAGCTTGGCATCACTTTCTTGGAAACTCTTAATACGGTGGGCATATGCAGAATCGGGATCATAACTTCTATGTCTTACTTCTTGCATTAATTTTTCGATATAAGGAGTTTCATAGTTCACGCCTTTACGAGCTAGATATATCACAAAATGACTAGCACCATCAAGCATTGAAACAGCGCCCCAAGCCATTGATTTTAAATCTTGCTTCATTTCTTTGTTATTTAATAAAAGCATTTTCCAAGGTTCAAATCCAAGTGAAGAAGGAGCCAATCTACCTACTTCCACAAGTGCTGCCCAATCTTCATCAGAAATGCGACGAGCTGGATCAAATTTTTTAGTAGCATAACGTTGGTGTTGTAATGCAACGACTTCTTCTCTATTCATCATACAAGTCTCCTTAAGTGTAAAATTTACACACAATATATATCATTAGTTTAACAGTTTAGAAATAGAATAGCAATCCACCTAGGTAAATTAAAAGAGACTGAATTGCTTCAGTCTCATCTTTACTATTGAGGATTGTTTTCTGACGACTTGAACTTCACTTTCTTAATCTTGAAGTCGATATGTCGCTCCCTGATGGTTGCTTCAATATCATCAATCGAAATTTGTTTGTCATTTTCAATCTGAATGTTAATTTCGTATTTACCGCCGATATCTTTTACATCAACATTCGCAATTTGATATTGTTTTAAATCACAGTATTGATAAATATCATGAACGAGCGAGATATCACCTACCGTCCCATTGATGCTTGCTTGGTAGATTTGATGCTGTTTTGTAAAATCATGTGTTAGCCATTGGATTAACATAACGAACACGCTACATACGAGGCCAAAGAACCATAATCCTCCACCAATCGCCATACCGATACCGGAAGTCGCCCAAATACCAGCTGCAGTTGTTAGTCCACTAATTTTCTTGTCACGCATGAAGATAATTCCCCCACCGATGAAGGAAATACCACTAACGATTTGTGCTGCGACACGTGTTGAATCAAAGTCATGAGTATCAAGAAACGCTTCTTTGGAAATAATCATCATCAAGGCGGAAGTTAAACAAACAATCACATGAGTTTTAACACCGGCTTGTTTATTTCTGGCTTTTCGTTCGTATCCAATTAACAGTCCGCAAATACATGCGAGGATAATTGACGTAAAATGTCTTAACTCTAACATCGCGTCAAATGAACGCACAAAAATTTGATTCATACTCTTCCTCCTTTAAAAATGTACCTTTCTATTTTACGCATATTTCGATAGAAAGTCAACAAAAATGAAATCGTTTTCTAATCAAAATTATTCTACAAGCAAAAGAAAAAGAGACAGAAATCTGCCTCTTTACTCTCTATTGATATAAATATGAATAGTCTTTTAATCCGCCGATACGGTTAAGCGGCCATACTGTAAATACGGCTTTTCCTTCAATGGCAGACTTATCAATAAATCCAATCATTCGACTATCTTTTGAAACGCCTCGATTGTCTCCCATGACAAAGTATTTCCCTTCAGGAACCTTGTCCTCTCCAGTTAACTCTTTCAATGTAAAATCATCAATGAAGACTGTCTTCTTATCATTATTTGTGTTAATAAATGGTTGCTCCACTTCTTTTCCGTTAATATATAGAACACCATTTTTCACTTCAACCGTATCACCAGGCATTCCGATGACACGTTTGATATATTCTTTATCTTCGTCTGGAGCTTGCAATACAACCACGTCAAAACGGTTAATACCGCCAATTTTTGACATAATCATATGATCTCCATTATGAAGGGTTGGATACATCGATTGTCCACTAACTGTAAAAGGACGACCTACAAAGAAGTAAAGAATCGCCATGATGATACTTGCAACAGCAATAGACCAAATCCAACTAAGTATTTCTTCTAAAATCGGATGTTTTTTCTTAGGTTCATTCCCTTTATCCTTACGAGAGTTTAATCTCTCTTCAATGGAAGACAGGGTCGAATTTTCCACTTGGTTTTCTTCGTACATTCCCATCCTCCTTTATTATTGTAAAGCCTTCACAGCAGCTTTGTATTGAGTATCGTTTGCTTTCAATGCATCACGAATCGCACTCATTAATGCTGTACCAGTCTTCTCATCAACTTCACCAGTTTCAGATAAACCTTTTGATTTCTGGAATTCTTTTACAGCTTCAGTTGTTTTACTATCAAAATATCCATCCGCAGTAACGTCGTATCCTAACCCTTTAAGGATTGTTTCAATTGTTTTCACATTGTCAGACACAGCGCCTTCTTTTACAACTTCACGTGTGTCGATGATCGTGATGTTGTAATAATCTGGCATTGATACTTCTTCTGTTGGTTCGATACCTGTTTTATGAATCCATGTCTTGTTTGGTGTTAACCATTTTGCTATCGTGTATTTCAATTCAGCGTTATCGCCAACTTCAATTACAGATTGAACGGTACCTTTACCATAAGTCTTCTTACCGATTAATTTTGCATCTGCAGACTCTTTCAAGGCTGCGGCTAAAATTTCAGAAGCAGAAGCACTACCTTCATTTACAAGTAATACGTATGGTTCAGTAATCTTGAACGTACCATAGTCTTTAGAAGCTTTGTATGACTTGATTTGTCCATCACGATTTTCAACATTAAGAATAGTCTTACCTTCATCAACGAACATATTCGCAATCATAATCGCTTGATCTAATAAGCCACCAGGATTATAACGAACGTCGAAGATAAATTTCTTAACGCCTTTTTCGCGTAAATCTGTTACAGCTTTTTCAACTTCTTTTGCAGTGTTTTTAGCAAATGAGTTGATTTGAACGTGACCGATTGTCGCATCGGTTGAATCCACAGTTCCTTTAACCGTTTCAATAGCAATTTTAGCTCGAGTAATCTTCACTTCTAGCTCCTGTGTGCCACGTTGGATTGTTAGGGTTACATCTGTTCCAACTTCCCCACGGACTTTAGAAACAACATAAGAGATGCTCTTGCCTTCCATATCTTCACCATTCACTTTTAGAATAGCGTCATTTTCTTGAAGACCAATCTTTTGAGCTGGTGTCCCTTCACGAGTATTACTAATAATCACACGGTTATTTTCAGAACGTAATTCCGCACCGATTCCACCAAACGAACCTGTCATTGTTTCATCGATAGCAGCAGTTTCATCGTTCACTAAATAGTTCGTATATGGATCACCTGTCGCCTCTGCCATTCCTTTTAAGGCTCCGTTGATAAGATCTTCTTTGCTAATATTTTTATCAACATAACCGTTCACAAGTGTGTTATATACAAGTTCTAGTTTTTTTAATTCTTCATTTGTAAGTGTGTCACTTGATTTGGCAGTGTCACCATTTGAATCATTCTTTGTCTCAGATTGAGCAACTTGATTTTGTGAAGTTCGAGCAGCATAGCTCGTACCAAAATAAGTAAATACTCCCGTTAATAATACTGCTAAAAATAATATCCAAACGGAAACTTTTTTCGACTCAAGACCGTTTTGAACCGCACCTTGAGGTTTTGGATTATTTCCCATTCGGGTTCCTTCTTTCTACTTCAAAATTTATGCACGTACAGTTTCTAACGCGATTTCCATCATATCGTTAAATGTTTGTTCACGTTCTTGTGCAGTTGTTTCTTCACCTGTTAATAGGTGGTCACTAATTGTAAGAATTGCTAATGCTTCTTTTTTGTGTTGAGCCGCTAAAGCATATAATCCTGCAGCTTCCATTTCCACACAAAGCATTCCGTAATCCATTAATTTCTTCTTGTCTAATTCAGCGTTATAGAAACGATCAGATGACAATACGTTCCCAACGTGAACGCCAACACCACGGTCTTTTGCTAAATGATACGCTTTATCTAATAAGTTAAAGCTTGCGATTGGAGCAAAAGTTACTTGGTTTTGGAAAATGTTGTTGAAAATTGATGAATCTGTTGTAGCTCCTTGCGCTAAAACGATATCACGAACTTTAACATCTTCTTGCATACCTCCGGCAGAACCGATACGGATAATGCGTTCTGCGCCAAATTCAGTGAATAATTCATTGGCATAAATCATAATAGATGGAATCCCCATCCCACTACCTTGAACAGATACACGTTGACCTTTATACAAACCAGTGTAACCAAACATGTTACGGACTACATTGTATTGTTCTACTTCTGTTAAATATTGTTCAGCAATAAATTTTGCACGCAATGGATCTCCTGGCATTAAAACTGATTCAGCAACTTGGCCTTTTTTAGCATTAATATGAACACTCATTTTTTATTCTCCTTTTATGGGAAACCCCGTTATTGATATATGTACTATTCTACTATAAAACACAAGTAATGGGAACTTTAAACCGCTTATTTAAGCCTTTCTTAACAAGGAATGTACGTCCATTTCACAAAAAAGTCCTAAAAAGTGTGATGGACAAAAGATGATTTGCCTTTTATAATGAGAGTTATCGAAAGGAGCGTGTTGCGATGAAAGCATCTACTTTAAGAAAAGAACGAAAAGCTCAATCCATAAAATCTGAGATTATAGGTGAAGTGTTAAATGCCGTGACGCATGGTATCGGTGTTGCTCTAGCAATTACCGCTCTCGTATTACTTTTAATGAAAGCCGTAGCGGTAAATAATACCACACAAATTATAGCGTTTAGTGTTTACGGCGCGTCGCTAATTCTTTTATTTTTAGCTTCTACACTTTATCATAGCTTCAAGTTCACAAAGGCAGCAAAAGTTTTCCAACGAATCGATCACTCTTCGATTTACTTATTAATCGCTGGAACTTATACCCCATTTTGCTTGATTGGAATTGGAGGCCAACAAGGCTTCATCTTCTGTATTGCTATCTGGGTCTTCGCAATTGGGGGCGTCATCATTGAAGCCTTCTTCTTAGAGAAGTTCTCAAAAATATCTGTCTTTCTTTATTTAGCAATGGGTTGGGTATCCATTTTCACCTTGAAACCTTTATATGAAAGCATGGGCTGGGGCGGTATTTTATACCTCTTCCTTGGCGGATTAAGCTACTCTCTAGGAACAATTTTCTACAAGCGTAAATATCATAATTTCTATCATGTCGTTTGGCATCTCTTTGTACTAGCTGGAGCGATTTTTATGTTTCTAGCTGTATTCAAATATTTATAATTAAACGAAAAAAATCTCTTAGATTGCTCTAAGAGATTTTTTTCGTTTGCTTTCAATTAGCATTGAATGTCATTTTTACATGAACCAGTTTCAACATATTCTTTTAAGTTTTCAAAACTTGTTTCAACCATGTTTAATACTGCTTCATCAGTGTAACTACCCATGTGAGGTGTTAATAATACACGTGGGTATAATTCAACTAATTTACGAATAGCTGGATTTGCGATTTCTTGACCACGTAAGTCTTTGAAGAATACTTCGCTTTCTCCTTCTAATACGTCTAAACCAACACCACGTAAGTGACCAGATTCTAAAGCTTCGATAATAGCATCGATATCTTGTAATTCACCACGAGCAGTGTTTACTAAGATAGCACCTGGTTTCATTTTGCTGATGAATTCTTTAGTGATTACTTTTCCGTTTGCTGGAATGTATGGAGCGTGAATTGAAATCACGTCTGATTTAGCTAATAACTCATCTAAAGGTACTTGAGTACAGATGTGGTCAACGCCTTCTTTAGGGAAAGCATCGTAAGCTAATACGTTAGCGCCTAAACCTTTGAATAATGTTGCAGTTGTTAAACCGATACGTCCGATACCAACAACCCCAACAGTACAGTTACGGATTTCTTTAGCAAACATTTGAGTGTCTACAGTGAAATCTTGTTGGCTTGTTTTTGCTGCAGTGTAAGCAACGTTACGTAATAATGTCATTGCTAATGTTACAGCTAATTCACTAATTGCGTTTGGAGAATAGAAAGGAACGTAACCTAATTTCATTCCTAATGATTTTGCGTATTCAGCATCGATGTGGTTTACACCAACAGTACGAGTTAATACGTACTCTACTCCTAATTCTTTGTAGATATCTAAAGTTTCTTTGTTCGCCCAGCAGTTACCACGTAAGATAACAGCTTTGAAACCTTCTGCTTTGCGAGCAGTTTCTTCAGAATTTAAGTATTCTGGAATACATGTTAATTCGTATCCAAATTTTTTGTTTACTTGTTCGAAAATTGGTAATTCAACTTCACGAACACCATATGCTAAAACTTTCATTTTATATCCTCCATTTTATATAAATTGAAAAGTAGACCGAAAATCGATCTACTTTTATTGTTTTATCCTACACCAGGGAAAATAACAGATCCAACAACAATCCAGAAGACAATTGCGAATACTGCTAATACAGTTCCTAGTAATGAAGCATTACTTGCTAGTGCTGCTTCTTTATCGTATTTGATAGCGTAAGCCACTGCAACTGTTGCTGGTGGTGTAGCTAACATAATAAGAATACCTTTTGAAGCTTCAGGAGCCATTGGTAAGAATGGGCTAACTGCGAAGATCACTGCAACGAATACTGCAGGAACTAAGATTAATTTAACAACACTGTAGTACCAAACCATCTTATCTTTAACGGCTTCACCTAAAGAAATGTTTCCTAAAGTGATACCGATTGCTAACCATGCAAGTGGTGAGCTTAAGTCAGCTAAGTAAGTAATAGCTTTGAATAACCATGGAGCTGTCTTATCGATACGTAAGAAAGCGTACATAACTTCTTTAGTTTCTTCACCAACTTTTACTTGTACAGCAACTTGTGGTAATGAAGCTTGGAAGATCCAGATTAATAATCCAGCAAATGTTGCGATAACGATGATGTTACCGAAAATCATTTTTAAGTTTTTCTTCTCGAATTTTAATCCGCTCATACGAATTAAACCGTAAGAGTATAAGAATACACGGTAAGCTAGGTTAAAGATGTTCGCATATAAAGTACCAGTCGCTCCTAACAATCCGTTAATGATTGGAATACCGAAGAAAGTTGTAGAACCGAAAGTTGTTAATACTGATAAAGTAGTTTTACGGTCACCTTTCTCCTTAATAAAGAATAATTCTCCTAAAAGAATTAAAATGACATAAGCGATAAAACCAAAAATAAATACGTTTAAACCAGTTGTGAATGTTTTGTCGTTAATGTCAACCATGAAGGCTTTGAACGCTAACGCAGGAATCGCAACTGAAAGTAAAACGTTAGATAAGACTTTACCACTGTTTGCATCAACAATATTTTTCTTACGGATGATGTAACCCACTAAGATAATTGAAATTGTTGAGAAGATAGCAGACACAAATGTTGGTGCTGTTAAGATCTTAACGATATTTTCCATTGGATAGATATCCCCTTTTCTTATATTTTATTTTTTTGCATTTAAAATGCCATAAGATATGATACCACATTCTTTAAGAAATGTTTAACAATATCCCCTGTTTTCAAAAAATTTCATTTTTATTTTCATCAATCAAAAACGATTGGAAAACGTTATTTCCAAGAAACTTCCCTTGGTGAGTTAGAACGTACCCATCAGAAGTAGTTGTGAGCAATTCCTCTTCAATTAGTTCTTGAATAACTTCTCCGTAGATTTCATCCATAGAATTTCCAAATCTTTCCATAAATTCCTTCTTTGAAACACCTGAAAACTTTCTTAACCCTAAGAACATAAATTCCTCAATCAGTTGTTTTTTTGTTAACAAAGTCTCTGAAAAAATAGGCAATTTTTCATCTCTTAACGGAGTCAGATAATGTTGAATAGGTCCATTATTTTGGTAACGAACTCCATTCACATACCCATGAGCACCCGCACCAAAAGCAAAGTACTCATCCGCCTTCCAGTAATGGAGATTATGTCTTGATTCATATCCAGGAAGTGCATAATTACTAATCTCATAATGATGACGACCGAAATCCTCCATCGTCTTCATCGCCAGTTCAAACATATCAGCCTCTTCATCCTGACTCGGCAAAGGAAGTTTCCCTTGTCTCATCAAATTATAGAAAACCGTCTTCTGTTCCAAAATAAGCGAGTATATGGAATAATGAGGCAAGTCTAGCGCCATCGCCATCTTTAGACTTTCTTCGAAATCAGCAATGGTCTGTTTTGGAAGTCTAAAAATCAAGTCGATACTCATATTCTCAAATCCGACTTGTCTTGCGTTCTCGATAGTACGAATTGCCGTTTCTTTTGTATGCTTACGACCAATGGCTTTCAGTAAATCGTTATTGAAGGTTTGGACTCCCATGCTGAGACGATTCACGCCGCCTTCCTTCATTACAGAAAGAAGTTCAGGTGTGCCATCATCTGGATTGAGTTCCATTGTAAACTCTGCCCCTTTTTGAAGCGGTAAATGTTGATGAATGCCATCTAACAAACGTTCCATTTGGTGTGGATTCAATGAAGACGGTGTCCCACCACCAACATATAATGTTTCCAGTGGTGCAATTTTATATTTTTGCCCAGTCAATTCCATTTCCTTGATAAGTAATTCAATATACTCATCGACTGGTTGTCCTTCAATAAAGACTTTATTAAAATCGCAGTAATAACAAATATGCGAACAAAAAGGGATATGAATATAGGCTGCTTTAGTAAACATTATTCATATCCCTCCTTTCTAAAAAATGGTTCCTTCTTGAACCTTAATATCTTCATCGTTTAAATAATCACGGATTGTCTCAATCGCGATTTGTAAAGCTCTTGTGCTCTCTTCAAGCGGTAGAGACGGTTTATCCGTCGTTTGTTCTGGAATAAACGGAATATGCATAAATCCTGCTTTAAAAGGCTTATCGGCCTTTGTTGCAGCAAATAATGATTGATACATGATGTGATTACATACAAATGTCCCAGCGGAATTGGAAACTTCCGCCGAAATTCCTGCTTCACGGATTGCTTTTACAATTCGTTTGATTGGTAAAGTTGTAAAGTACGCAGCTTCACCTTCAGTTTGAATCGTTTCATCAATCGGTTGTTGACTAATATTGTCTGGAATTCTCGCATCATCGACATTTATCGCAATACGTTCCATTGTAATCCCAGGTCTTCCCCCTGCTTGACCAACGCTCAATACTGCGTCTGGTTTCACATCATTAATGACTTCATTTAAACGCTTTGCTGATTCCTTGAATACAGTCGGTAATTCTAAACGAATGAGTTCTACTCCTTCAATTTCTGGGAGAGCCTTCACACATTCAATCGATGGATTAATCGTTTCCCCTCCGAAAGGGTCAAATCCCGTCACAATAATTTTCATAATATCCCTCTATTTCGGTTTATTATTTCTTAACGCTTCAACCTTTAATGGATCTGGCGTGATATACGTATTTTGCTGACCTTCGTAGACTACAAAACCTGGTTTGGCACCGTTTGGTTTACGAATTTTTGAAACTTGAACATAATCCACTGGAACCGTTCCAGAAAGACGATATTTTGAGTAGTATGCAGCAAGCATCGCGCCTTCACCAATCGTTTCTTCCGCTGGATTACTAGATTCAATAATCACGTGAGACCCTGGAATATTTTGCGCATGAAGCCATAAGTATTCCTTCTTCGCTTGTCGAAGTGTTAATTGGTCGTTTTGTAAGTTGTTTCGTCCAACCAAGATTCGTGTGCCGTCTGTTGCATAAAACACATGTGGTTTCGCGCCACCTTGTTTCTTAATACCTTTTTTCAACGCAGAACGTTTTAAGTAGCCACTTTCAACAAGTTCTTCACGAATGGCTTCTAAGTTAAATACATCCGCTTCTTCGATTTGATAAATAACACTCTCGAGGTAGTCCATTTCATTCTTCGTTGCTTCTTGTTGCTCGTGAATATGAGCGACTGCATTTCTAAGTTTTTGATATTTTTTAAAATACGCCTGCGCATTTTGAGAAGCCGTTAATAATGGATTTAATGGAATCGTCACTTCTTCATAGTCCTCGTAGAAGTTTTGAACCGTTACACTACTTGCACCTTTTTCAATTTGGTGTTGATACGTATTAATTAAATCACCGTAAACACGATAATGATCTGCATCTTCAGTTCTGGCTAAATCTTCATCGAGTTTTACCATCTTCTCACGGTTCTTTCGAAGTTCAGATTTCAACATTTGCAATAGGTGTCCTGCTAATTGCTGAATCTTCTCTTCTTGAATCTTCTGTACATAGTATGCACTTAGTAATTCAGATAGACTCTCAAAGCTTTGGGATTCACCCGTCTTACTTAAATATGGAAATGGTAAGAAGTACGTCTTCCCATCCTCTGCCTTTGTAAGTGTAGGCTGAATTGCCGTATTGCCTTCTTCGAGATAGTGATGTAAGGCTTCTGCTAAGCTTTGACCCTCTCTTTCACTACGTTCCACAATTTCATGAGCGGATTGCTTACTAATCCCTTGAAAGACATTCATTAATGTTCTCTCTCCTGGTTCTCCAATAAATGGATGAAGTAAACTGTCTAATTCAAATAGCGAATAGTCAAAAGGATTCTTCTTCTGCGTTTGAGGTGGCATCACATAGCTTGCACCTGGTTGTAAGGTGCGATAACTGTTTTGACCAAGAGAGACACGTTTCACACAATCGATAATCGTGTTATCTTCTTGATTGACTAAAAACAAATTACTATGTCGTCCCATAATCTCGATTGTGAAACGATATCCAGCCTTATCCCCAAGTTCATCACGCGTTGAAACGTCCATATGTAGAATACGGTCATTTTCTACTTGAGTGAATGATTGGATAATAGATCCTTCTAAATACTTACGAAGAATCATACAAAAGTTAGGAGCAACTTCTGGATTCTCTGGTTTCTCAGAAATAAATTGTACACGAGCCATCATTGGGTGTGCCGAACAAACAAGTAAGTAGTTCTTACGGTTGGCACGAATGGTGAATTGTACATCGTATGGTAATGGTTGATGAATCTTTGTAATACGTCCTCCAACTAATTGAGGCGCCACTTCGTCCATCATCCATTTGGTGAAAATACCATCAAATGTCATGAACTCACTCCTTTCTTTTTACTGTTAAAAATTATAGCGCTGCTAAACGAGCGATTTCGATAATTACTTGTGTTGCTTTTTCCATTGATTCCACAGCAACATATTCATAGCGTCCATGCATGTTTTCGCCACCAGCAAAAATATTTGGAGTTGGTAATCCCATGAATGAAATCTTAGAACCATCTGTACCACCACGAATTGGTTTAATAATTGGAACGATGTCTAAGTTTTCTAACGCTTGTTTTGCCACATCTACACAACGGAAATCTTTTTCAATGATTTCAGCCATGTTGTAGTACTCGTCGTGTAAATCAACAGTAATACGGTCTGTATCTAATTCTTTATTCATACGAGTCGCAATGCGTAGCATCATGTCTTTTTTCGCATTGAATAATTCACGGCTGTGGTCACGTAAGATGTACACTAATTTAGCTTCTTCCACAACACCTTCCGCTGCTACTAAGTGGTAGAATCCTTCACGTCCTGTTGTGTGTTCAGGAACTTCGAACTCTGGAAGTGCGTTTTGGAACTTACGAGCTAATTCAAGTGCACTTACCATTGTATCTTTAGCAGTTCCCGGGTGAACGTTCTTTCCTTGAATACGAACTGTAGCGCGGCAAGCGTTGAAGCTTTCATATTCTAATTCACCAACTGGTCCACCATCCATTGTATAAGCAAAATCACATGCAAATTGTTCCACATCGAATAAATCAGCACCGCGTCCGATTTCTTCGTCTGGACCAAATGCTACACGAATTTTTCCGTGTTTAATTTCTGGATGTTGTAATAAATAAGCACCTGCTGTAACGATTTCTGTCACACCAGATTTGTCGTCAGCACCTAATAATGTTTTACCATTTGTTGTGATTAATGTTTGTCCAACATAGTTCTTTAAGTTCGGGAAGTCTTTAGGGTCTAATACGAATTTTCCTTCTTCGTCTAGGACAATTGCTTCACCGTTATAGTTTTCATGGATTTGAGGTTGAATATTTCTAGCTTCAAAGTCCGCTGTATCCACGTGAGCAATGAATCCAATCGTTGGCACTTCATGGTCAACATTTGATGGGATTGTTGCTGTTAGGAAGCTGTTTTTAGGATTTAAATAAACTTCTTGGAATCCTAATTCATTTAATTCTTGCTCTAAATCTTTTAAAAACGCTGTTTGAGAAGGCGTTGTTGGGACTGTTTGACTTGTTTCGTCAGATCTTGTTTCTTTCTTTACGTAACGAATAAAACGTTCTGTTAATTCTTTATGCATTTTCTTCACCTGCTTTATAAAATTCAAATGGATCTGTAAAAGTTTCACTTTCAATCACTGTTACATCCCAATTGTTTTCTTCTTTCCATTCACGAGCCCATTTGGCTAATTGTTTTCGACATATAACTTCAATATGATGACCAGCATCCACTAGGAATAATGAAGTTTCTTGAATATCATGGGCTGTATGGTAGAAAATATCACCTGTTACAAAGGCATCCGCTCCGTTTCTGAGCGCATCCATGTAATAATTTCCGCCTGAGCCACCCATTACAGCGACTCTTGAAATGAGGCCTTCTGGGTTCACACGAGATGGAACATAACGTAAGCCTTTTAGGTTAAATCGCTCAGTAACAAAAGCGATAAATTCATCCCCAGTCATTGCTTTTGGAAGATTTCCAACGCGACCAAATCCTAAAGTCTTTCCAGAATTCTTCAATGAGAAAACGTCGATTGCTGGCTCTTCATAAGGATGTGCTTCTCTTAAGGCGCGTAAAACATCACTTAACACCTCTTCAGAGCATACAACTTCTAGTTTGACTTCTTCTACAAATTCTGGTTTATTTAACGATCCGATTGCAGGCTTGGCCCCTTCGACGGGTGTAAATTGTCCTACGCCAGAACTTTGGAACGCACAGTCTTTATAGTTGTCACCGATAGTTCCAGCTCCCGCTTCAAACATCGCTTCTAAAACTTTATCAGCATCATTTTTAGGGACAAAAGTAATCACCTTGACAGATGGAATTGTAGTTGTTGGAGACATCACTGTTACATCAGATAATAGCAATTCATCTGCCAACCAATCATTCACACCGCCTTCAACGACATCAAGGTTGGTATGTGCAGCGTACACCGCAATATCATGCTTCAGAATTTGTTGGAACATTTTATTTTGCGGAACGGTTAAATCAAATAACGCAACTGGCCTAAAAATTGGTGGATGATGCGCGATAATTAAATCAACGTTTTTAGAAATGGCTTCTTCGATGACACTTGGACGAATATCGAGCGTCGTCATAATCACTTTAACTTCTTGATTCCAATCTCCAAAATGAAGTCCAATGGGATCTTTTGGAACCGAAAGACTCTTTGGCACTCGTTTTTCAAAACGACTTACCACATCTCTAACTGTTGGCACGATCAATCACTCCTTGCAATTCATTAAACGCTTTTTCAAACTGCTCAATTTTTTCATGTTGAGGCGTCTTACTCTTTTGTAATTGTTCCAAAATCTCTTTGTTCTTACGGTTTGTTCGTTTCCATTTTGCAACACATAATTCAGATGGTTGTTTCAATAAAACCGGACCGTATTTTAATTCGAGTTCTGTGTATTCTACACGTTCATTTACTGGTTCAGCGACAATAATTTCATATAGGCGATGGTTATCTTCAACGACCGTCTCATGAGTAATACGATATGAATGCTTCATTAACCATTCACGTACAAAATGCTCCGCAACGTTTGGTTGAAGAATGAGACGTTCTTTGCCGTTTAAATGACCGCCAGTGTATCCAGCTTCTAGGATTCGAGAAATGAGCTCTCCGCCCATCCCACAAATCGTAACAGCAGTAATCTCATCTTCTTTTGAAAGAATTTGCAATCCGTCCCCAAAGCGAACTTCAATGCGGTCTTCCATTCGATAATCACGAACTGTTTGCTTCGCTGATAAGAACGGTCCTTCAACTACTTCACCCGCAATCGCTGAAGTAATCTGATTATTTTGAATTAAATACACTGGTAAATACGCATGGTCACTACCAACATCGCATACCTTTGAACCGTTTGGAACAAAACTAGCAACACGAGTTAATCGTTCTCCTAATTCAATCATTTTATACCTCTACATTCTTTTTCATTACGAAATAAATAACACTTTCACACCGATACTCTTCAAATAAGCTACGGTTTCAGGGTCAGCGGTATGGTCTGTAATTAAATGAGTAATCATATTACAATCCGCTGTATGAAAGTTTGAATCACGACCCACTTTAAACCCTTCCGTTACAATGATGCGGTGCCCTGTTGTACGTTCTAAAATCACACGGTTCACTGCCGTCTCTGGCAGTGCATACGTTGAAATCCCGTTTTTACTAATTCCTCCAACACCTAGGAAACAAATGTCTGCACGCGCTTTTGAGAATGAGTTAATCGCAAAATCCCCAACAAGAGATTTTTTCTGTTCGAAAATTTCTCCACCACTAATCACGATTGACGCTTTCGTAGACGGCTTTTTGAAGATGGAACGACCATTATTCGTTAAGATTGTAACGTTGGCATCCGCTAGAAAATTTAATAACAAAAAGGCAGTAGAGCCTGAGTTAATAAAGACCATATTATGATCTCTTACTAATCCCGCGGCTCTTCTTGCGATGTTTTTCTTCATGGAATTATATTGAATTTGATCCACGTTTTCTTGTTTAATTTTTCCAGCAAGGTAGCGTGCGCCTCCGTAGAAGCGCTCGATAACTCCTTGGTCTTCAAATTGTTGTAAATCTCTTCGAATGGTGATTTCAGAAACTTCTAACTCTTTCGATAAGTCTTCAACAGACATCTCATGGTTTTCTTGTAAAAGCTGAAGGATACGTTGTTGTCGTTTAAACACAACCCCTTTACTACTCTTCAAAGTTTCTTCCTCCTTTTTAGAAATCCATTCAGGTCTTATTTAATTTTTAATGAAAGCTCATCTAATTGTTTCGCTGACACTTCACTTGGAGCTTGTGTCATTGGATCCACTGCTGAGCTGTTCTTAGGAAACGCGATGACTTCACGAATGTTGTCTTCGCCAGCTAGTAACATTACTAAACGGTCTAACCCAAGAGCAATTCCTCCGTGTGGTGGGAAACCATAATCTAATGCGTCTAATAAGAATCCGAATTGACTTTCTGCAGATTCTTTTGTAAATCCTAAAACTTTGAACATCGCTTCTTGCATATCTCGACGGTAAATACGTAATGAACCGCCGCCTAATTCATAACCGTTTAATACGATATCGTAGGCTTGTGCTTTCGCAGAGGACGGATCATCGATTAACGCTTGGAAATCTTCGTTCACTGGACGAGTGAATGGGTGGTGCATTGCTACATAACGGTCTTCTTCAGCATCATGTTCTAATAATGGCCAATCAACAACCCATAAGAAGTTGAATTTGTTTGTATCGATTAAGTTATGTTTCTTACCAAAGTGTAAACGTAATTCAGATAATGATTGAGCAACCACTGATGGTTTATCTGCACAGAAGAACACGATATCTCCTACTTCTGCATTGATACGTTCACGGAAAGCAGCTTCTTGGTTCACGATGAATTTCGCGATTGGGCCTTTCAAGCCGTCTTCTTCAACTTTAATCCATGCTAAACCTTTAGCACCGAATTTAGAAACAAAGTCTGCTAAGCTATCTGCATCTTTACGAGAATATTCGTCTGCAAGACCTTTTAAGTTAATGACTTTAACTTCACCGCCGTTTTCGATACATGAACTGAACACTTTAAGGTCAGATTCTTTCATGATGTCACTTACGTCGATTAATTCTAGGTCGAAACGAGTATCTGGTTTGTCATTTCCGTAACGAGCCATTGCTTCTGCAAATGAAATACGTGGGAATGGAGTTTGAACATCCACATTCAATGTATCTTTCATCACTTTCTTCAATAAGCCTTCCATCATTTCTTGAATTTCTTCTGCTGATAAGAAGCTTGTTTCGATATCGACTTGTGTAAATTCTGGTTGACGGTCTCCACGTAAATCTTCGTCACGGAAGCAACGAACGATTTGGTAGTAACGATCTAATCCAGCACCCATTAATAATTGTTTAAATGTTTGAGGTGATTGAGGTAATGCATAGAAGCTTCCTTCGTGAACACGTGAAGGCACTAAGTAGTCACGCGCTCCTTCTGGTGTAGATTTTGCTAAAATTGGAGTTTCTACGTCGATATATCCTTCGCTATCTAAATACTCACGAATTGACTTAGTTGTTTTATGACGTAAGCGTAAGTTTTCTAATACTGAACGACGGCGAATATCTAAGTAACGATATTTCAAACGTAATTCTTCTGATGGTTTTTGTTCGTCATCGATATAGATTGGAGAAGTTTTTGCTTTTGAAAAGACTTCTACTTCATCTACTAACAATTCATATTTACCAGTTTTTAGATTTGGGTTTTCTAGGCCTTCTCCACGATAAGCCACTTCCCCCGTTACTTGAATCACGTATTCAGAACGTAATTTTTCAGCGATTTCAAACGCTTCTTGGTTACGTGCTGGGTTGAAAACCACTTGCATAATCCCTTCGCGGTCACGTAAGTCGATGAAGATAACTCCACCATGGTCACGACGTTTTGCCACCCAACCATCTAATGTCACTGTTTGTCCAACTAATTTTTCACTAATTAATCCACAATATTCTGTTCTTCTTTTCATATCCATCCCTCTTTCTATTTACCAAAGTACTCGTCAATGGCTGTTGTATCCATTGTGATTTGACGATAAATGCTATCAAAATCTTCGTAGAGTTCTTGTAAATTAATTTTTACTTCTTTACCAGTTTTCATTACTTTCACTGGTACTTGTTTTGTTTCTAATTCTTCTTCACCAAGCGTGATCACCACTTTAGCGCCATATTTTTGAGCGTTCTTGAATTGTGGTTTTGCTTTACGTCCGAAGAAATCACGGTCCACTGAGTACCCTTGTTGACGGAGTGAAATAGAAAGTTTTAACACTTCCTCTTCTGTTTCTTCACCAAGTCCAACAATATATACATCTAGTTCTTGTAATTCAGGAACTTCAACTTGTTCGTCTTTCATTAATAAGACAAGACGTTCGATTCCAAGGCCAAATCCAAATCCTGGAGTTTCAGGTCCGTCGAGTTCTTGGACTAGACCGTCATAACGTCCACCACCACAAATTGTAGTTTTAGCACCAAATGACTTAGAATCCGTCATGATTTCAAAAATTGTATCTTGGTAGTAATCAAGTCCACGTACCATTGTTTCATCGATTTCAAATGGAATCTCTAGTGCGTTTAAGTATTGTTGTACTTTTTCAAAATGAGTGCGTGCTTCGTCTGATAAGAATTCTAAGATGCGTGGCGCATTTTTAACAATCTCAATATCACGTTTGTCTTTACTATCTAACACACGTAAAGGATTTTTGTGAAGACGATTTTTTGAATCTTCACTTAATTCATCCGCAAATGGTTCTAAGTAACTGATTAACGCTTCACGGTATTTAATACGGTCAGCTGTTTTACCTAGTGAGTTAATCACTAAGCGCATATTTGATAATCCGAGTTCTTTTAATAAATCCCAAGCCATCGCGATCGTTTCTACGTCTGTAGCAGGATTTGTAGAACCAAACACCTCAACTCCTAATTGGTGGAATTGACGAAGACGTCCTGATTGTGGACGCTCATAACGGAACATTGGAGCCATATAATACACTTTATAAGGTTTCTTATGCTCTGGTCCGTATAATTTATTTTCTACATAAGCACGAACAATCGCTGCAGTTCCTTCTGGACGAAGTGTAATGTGACGATCTCCTTTATCGTAGAAATCATACATCTCTTTTGAAACGATATCACTCGTATCCCCAACACCACGGCTAAATAAATCGTAGCTTTCAAACATTGGTGTACGCATTTCTTCAAATTGATAATCGCCTAAAATGATGCGTGCTGTTTCTTCGATATAGTGCCAAATTTTGAGTTCTTCAGGTAATAAATCGGCTGTCCCTTTTGGTTTTTGAATCATATGAATCATCCTTTCTTTTAATAAAAATAAAAAAATCCCAACTTCAATAGAAGTCAGGACGAAAATTTCGTGGTACCACCTTAGTTCGGAAAGAGCTCTTTCCCTCTTAATGATAACGGAATTACCGGAATAACTTTGCATTATTCTCCTCAAGAGTGTCTTTCCTTGTACGGTTAGAAGCTTTCAGCCACGGCTTCTTTCTCTTTAGTGTACGTTTTATGTCTCTGTCTAAGGATTTATATTGTTGCTATAAAGAATACTAGAGGAATGCGTATTTGTCAAGAAAACCTCATTATTTTTTAATCTCATAATCTACTAAAAACGAAAAATCAAAATGTAACTTATATGTTACATTTTGATTTTTGAACTCTTACTGTATTAACTGGTCGATCGCTTTAATAACACCATTGTTTTCATTAGTATCTGTCACGATATCCGAAATAGCTTTTACTTCTTCGCTAGCATTTCCCATCGCAATGGCAAGTCCTGCGTATTCTAACATTTCGATATCATTAGCAGCGTCTCCAATTGCCGCGATTTCACTTGGTTGGATATTTAGTTCTTGGGCTAATTTTTCTAATCCAAAAGCTTTATTTACACCTTTTGTTAGTACTTCAACTAAATATTTTTGGCTACGAACTACATAAAATTCATCTCTCCACTCCTGGGGAATAAATGTTTCAAACTCATTGAGTTGCTCTTCATCACCCATTAGTAGAATTTTATAGAAATCAGTAGTTAAAGATTCTTCTGTAGGAATTCTTTTGAGCTGGCCACTCACAAGTTTTACATCGAACTCCATCCATTCAGTTGGTTCTTGATCAAAACAATAATAGTAATCAACACCTGCCCCCATTACGCTGATACCGTGTTTCTTACCCAATTCAATCCATTTTTGAATTGCTGCAGAATCAAGAAAGGCATCCATCACACGGTTACCTGTTTGGCTCTCATAAATATTGGCACCGTTTTGACTAATAATATAGTGGTTCTCTTCTAAATATCCTAAGTCTTTTAAATATGGACGAATTCCACTTTCAGGACGCCCTGTACAGAGCACTAATAAAGTTTCAGTATTTCTGTTATGAAAGTTCTTGAAATATTGTTTCGTCTCTTCAGATAGTTCTTTTTTACTGTTTAATAGTGTGCCATCCATGTCGATAGCTATTAATTTAATCATTACAACTGCTCCTTTTTATTCAATACAAAATCTATTTTATCACAAATACTCTATTGAAAACATACCCAACAAAAAAACACTCTCTTTCCGAGAGTGCTTTTTCGCTTAGTTTAAGATTCGAATCGTAACGTTACGTCTTCCCCATTGGTTTGCTTGATCTACCGTTGTGAAGTGAAGGTCAATGATATTTCCTTTAATGGCTCCACCAGTATCTCCTGCAATGGCAATTCCGTATCCAGGAACTTCCACTAAGCTTCCTAAAGGAATCACGCTTGGGTCAACTGCGATAACTGTTGGATTCTTACGTAAGTCGATACCAGTCGCTGTATAAGGGCTTAATCCTGGCTCATTATAAGAATATCCAGTCGCTTGAACGTTTAATGTTCTTCCACCAGATTGGTTGCTTGTTGCAGATGCTTGTGTCGTTGGTGTTTCTGAAGTAGCAGGCGCTTGCGTTTGTGCAACCGTTGTAGCTGGTTCAGCTGTCGCAGCTTGTGTCGTTGGTTTTTGCTGCGTAGATGAGGCTACTGCTGGTTTATCTGTAGTTAATTGTGCAACTGCTGTAATAGCTGAGGCAACCACTGCAGATGATTCTTTCTTTTGTTCTTGTACTTTTGCAAGAGCTTCTTTGTTATCAACAATTAACTTTTTCAAATCGTTTACTGAACCTTCGAACGCTTGACTCTCAGCAGTAAGTTGTTCTTTTTTAGCGACTAAGTCAGTTGACGCTTGTTCTGCTGCTGTTTTCAGGCGAGATAATTCAGCTACTTGCTCTGATAAGTTCTTCAACACTTCTTCATCCGATTGGAATAATTGTTGAAAGACAAATAATCGATTTAAGAAATCTGAAATACTTTCTGAATTTAGTAAATGTAAAATACTATAAGAAACAAAGTCAGAAACTTGAATTTGTTGCAATCGTTTAGATGCGACTTGTTTACGTTCTTCCACTTTTGCTTCTTGAGTTGTAATCTTTTCAGCAAGTGTTTCTTTTTCTTTATTGAGAGAATCGATTTGTTGGTTTAAACTTTCAATTTCTTGATATTTCGTATTCACTTTTTGTAATTCTGAAGTTAATTGTGCTTCTAGTTTTTGGATATCCGTTTCCTCCGCAAATGCTGAAGGGGCTAACGGTCCAGACACTAATAAGAAAGCCATTAACGTCAGAACAATATGTTTAATCTTTTTCAAAAGTGATTTTCACCACACTTTCTCCAACTTACCTCACATTTTACATGAGAAACATATTGAGAAAGTATCAGTTATATTACAGAATTGTAACAAAACTTTACAATTTTATGATTCCTTTAGATAGGCTTTTAGCGCTTCAAGGAGCTCATCACTGCTAGAAACAATCTCCCCGCGAAGCTTCACAAGACCCGCAGTATAAAGGTTTACGTAGCTAAATTGGGACTCTGCTACTTCTTGTAAAGCCTCTAATTTTTGAGGATTATCTGCCCCTTGTTGACGGCTGTCTGTGTATAATCCTAGAATCGGCATATCTGCATGGTACGCTACCCCGATTTCACTGGCAACACCGACGTCAATCACTGCACCATCCAATACAGCAATCATCAAATCTGATTCTAATAAGGCATCTGTATCATATTGGGCAATCATCGTTGAGTCCGCATATGAACTCTTATCGTTAATCGCCATTTGTTCCTGTGGTAAGTATACCTCTACCCCTGGGAACTGGTTGCGAATCTTTTCTACTAGAACTTTGTTAAAGGCTAATTCCATTTCTGAGAATAATGGACTTGCAAAATAAATTTTTGTCATTTGAATACCTCCTCTAATAATCTTATCCTACACTAAATACCGAAAAAAGACCAGAAGACTTTTTACGCTTCTGGTCTACTGTTATTAATTATATAAAGCATCAACACGTGCTTGAACAGCCTCATCTTCAAGGAACTCATCATAAGTAGAACCAAGACGGTCCACAATGCCTTTTGGTCCGATTTCGATAATGCGGTTCGCTGTTGTTTGAATGAACTCGTGGTCATGACTTGAGAATAGTAATGAACCTTTGAAGGCGATTAAGCCATCATTCAATGCAGTGATTGATTCTAAGTCTAAGTGGTTTGTTGGGTCATCTAAAATTAAGACGTTTGCTTTAGAAAGCATTAATTTAGATAACATACAACGCACTTTTTCTCCCCCGGAAAGTACTGTTACTTGTTTCATAACATCGTCTCCAGAGAATAACATACGACCTAAGAAGCTACGTAAGAATGTATTATCTTGTTCTTCTACTGGTGCGTATTGACGTAACCATTCTAAGATATTTAAGTTCTCATTGGAGAATTCGTCTGTCATATCTTTTGGTAAGTACGCTTGACTAGTTGTGACACCCCACTTGAATGTACCACTATCTGCTTCCATTTCGCCTGTTAAGATCTTGAATAATGTTGTAATCGCAATATCTGAACGGCTTAAGAAGGCAACTTTATCGTCTTTTGATAATTGGAAGCTTACATTTTCAAAAATCACTTCGCCATCAATTGTTTTTGATAATCCTTCGACTAATAATAAGTCATTACCGATTTCACGCGCTGGTGAGAATCCAACGAATGGGTATTTACGGCTTGATGGTTGAATATCATCCAACGTAATTTTATCCAACATTTTCTTACGAGAAGTTGCTTGCTTTGATTTAGAAGCGTTCGCAGAGAAACGAGCAATAAACTCTTGTAACTCTTTGATTTTTTCTTCTTTCTTCGCGTTTTGGTCTGCTAATAATTTCGCAGCTAATTGACTTGAATGTAACCAGAAATCATAGTTACCAACGAATAATTTAATCTTACCAAAGTCAACGTCCGCCATATGCGTACATACTTTGTTCAAGAAGTGACGGTCATGGGATACAACAATGACCGTGTTATCAAAGTTGATTAAGAACTCTTCTAACCATGCGATTGATTTTGCATCCAAACCGTTTGTAGGTTCGTCTAATAAAAGAACGTCTGGTTTACCGAATAATGCTTGTGCAAGTAACACTTTAACCTTGTCTGCTTCGACTAATTCACTCATTAATTTATAGTGTTGGTCTTCAGTGATTCCTAGACCTTGTAATAATTGTGAAGCATCACTTTCTGCTTCCCAACCGTTTAATTCAGCAAATTCGCCTTCAAGTTCAGCGGCGCGGATACCATCTTCATCAGAGAAATCTTCTTTCATGTAGATAGCGTCTTTTTCTTTCATGATGTCATATAAATGTTTATGACCCATTATTACTGTATCGATGACGCGTTCATCTTCGAATGCGAAGTGGTCTTGTTTTAAGACTGTTAAACGTTCATGTGGATCTAGAATCACTTCACCAGTTGTTGGTTGTAATTCTCCAGATAAGATTTTTAGGAATGTTGATTTTCCGGCACCATTAGCACCAATAACTCCATAGCAGTTCCCTGGTGTAAAAGTGATGTTTACATCGTCAAATAATTTACGGTCTGAAAATAATAGACTTACGTTTTGTACTTTTAACATTTCGTTCTCCTTTGTTTATGAATTCGATTCATTCTATCATACTCTAACGCTTTTTTAAACCTTTGTACTAACTACGACACAAAAATAAGCTAGCCTGCTGTAGACTAGCTCAAATAGTATTCTGTGTCTTACTTTGTAAATTTCAGTTCAACCTTATATCCATTCTTCGCGGCCATTTCGACAATAGTTGATAAGCGTGGATTCGTTTTCCCTTTTTCTATTGCAGAAATTTTATTTTGTAACAGCTGATTCTCTTCGGCATAGCGACTTTGAGAAAGACCGGTTTCAAGGCGTAACTCTACAAGCTGCAATGCAATCTTTTGCTTCGAATATTCTTTATTAAAATCAGATACAAAATTAGGATACGTAGTATTTAACATAGTGTATAATTTCTTCTGGTATCGTCCCATTCGGTACACCCTCCTTATAGTCTCTTGAAACCTCAAAGCGTAAATACTCCCGTTTATTCTTTCCTGCTCCCCATTTTTCCCAGACGGCTGGCGTGAGACCTTCTTCTTCAACGATGGTTAGTACCGCTAATATTTTTACCAATTTATCATAAGGAAGATCTTTAATATCCTCATATTTTGATTCACTTATTTCAAATGTTTCTCCCATAAACATCCCTCCTAAACACATTATACCGTATAAGGAATATACCGTATACGGTATATCTTACTTTTAATAAAAAAAATCCGTAGACAAAATTGCCTACGGATTAACACTATTATTCAGTTACAATAACTGGACGTTTTAAGCGTTCCACCGTTTCAGAAATATTTCTGAAGTGGTCGCTGATACGTTCTAAGTTACTTAATAAGTCCATTACGAAAATACCTGATTCAGCAGAAGCAATACCTTTGTTCATACGTTTCATGTATTTATCGCGAACTTCAATCTTGAGTTTATCAATATCACGTTCGATTTGGATCGCTTGTTGAACTTTATCTTGATCACCAGTTGATAAGGCGTCAATTGATAATGCGAATCCTTTTTGAACAAGGGCGTACAAGCCATCTAATTCGTGCGCTGTGTCTTCATCTAGGAAGATTTCACGTTCGATAATTGATTTCGCAAAGTCTGCAATATTTTCTGCGTGGTCCCCGATACGCTCGATATCATTCGCTGTACTAAACAACTCATCGATTGTTTGTTGGTCTTTAGCAGATACATTTTGTTGAGAAATTTCAACTAAGTACTTCACAATGGCTTTTTCATACGCATTGATATTCTTCTCGTTTTCAAGAGCTTTCTTCACGAGTTTCTTATCACGTGTACGAGCAGCCCCAATCGCATTTTCTAAAGCACTACTTGTTTCTTGAGCCATCGCAGCAAATTCATACATAGTATTTTCTAAAGCGATTGATGGAGTTACCAAGATACGTTTATCAAGATAACGCGTAATACTTTCTTCTTCGTCTTCTCCATCTGGAATAATCATTTGGATTAACTTCACTAAAAGATTTGTGAATGGGAATAAGACAATTACATTAACGATATTGAAAATCGTATGTGCATTGGCAATCTGACGAGCAACATTACCAGGATCAATAGATTCAACAACATTCACAAGAATACCGCGAAGGAAAAGCATAAAGTAAACTGTACCGATAACATTAATCATTAAGTGGAATAAAGCAACTTGTTTTCCACGACGAGAAGTACCTAAACTACTAATTAAAGCAGTTGTACATGTTCCGATGTTATCACCGAAGATGATAAACACCGCTGTAGTAATAGGAAGCACACCTTGACTAGCAAGAGCGATTAATACCCCAATCGTTGCTGAAGAACTTTGTAAGACAAGGGTCATTAAAAGACCGATTCCGACACCAATAAATGGATTGCTACCGTATTGAAGAATCCAGTTAGTAAATTCAGGCAATTCTTTTAACGGTTGTAAAGCAGAACTCAATGAGCTCATACCGATGAATAAAATACCAAAACCAATAAAGATTTCACTAGCTTCTTTTACTTTTGGATTTTTAGTAAGCATGTTGGCTACTAAACCAGCAGCAATGACAATCGGTGCCCATTGTGACAAGTTGAAGGAAACCATTTGTCCAGTAATCGTCGTTCCGACGTTTGCCCCAAAGACAACCCCTACTGCTTGCGCTAATGTCATTAGGCCAGCATTTACGAAACCAACAACCATTACCGTCGTTGCTGATGAACTTTGAATGATTGTTGTTACGAACATCCCAACAAGTACTGACATGAATCGATTTTTCGTTAATTTACGAATAATCCCTTTCAAGCCTTCTCCGGCTACTTTTTGTAATCCATCGCCCATCAATTGCATCCCGTATAAGAATAAACTTAGACCAGCAATTGCGCCGAGAATCATCGTCGTATACATAAGTCAATAACTCCTTTAAAGTTAAGTGTAATGTGGAATGTATTCCACGTGCATTGTAACATATTGAAAGTCATTAAGAAAGTGTTCGCTTAACATCTGATTGATTAAAATGCTCCACTAATGACTGGATATTTTGAACGTATTCAAGACACCCAATATAGTTACCATCTTCATCCCAAACCGCGTGATATGTCACATGAACCATCATGCCGTCTTTCTTAAACCACATTTCTTCTTTTTCTTTTTGTTTTGACTTTAGTTGTTCAAAAATAGTTTGAACCGTTTCGTGTACTTTTGGTGGATGACATAAAATCACGTTACGGCCAATCGCACTTGGTGTGCGTTTAAAGATTTTCTCTTCTCCATTACCTTCATTGTAGTATTTCACAATATTATTGTGATCTACAAACGACAATTCCATCGGTAATAAATTCAAAATCAGATTAAGTTGTTTCAATGACAGCGAACCAGTCGATAAAGGAATATCTCCCTCTTCTTCAACCTGGGCCTTCGTCTTCACTGGAGCAAAGTCTTTTTTAACCGCCCATTCTTTTTCAGGTTTCACAATACAATATCCATATTCTGGAGATTGATTAGCAATGGCTTCCCAATCATCAACATGGAAGACTTGTTCCACCATTGGAATCAGAATGTTTTCTTCCTTTTGAATCATCTCTAGTAATTCATCACGGACCACTTCAAACTCTTCTAGCACATTCTCCTGTTCGTTCTCCAGAGCTTTCTTGAAATCCTTATACAATTCACGAATTTGGTCGTCAACACCCCACATCACCTTAGGAGGTGCGGTAATGCCTTTCTTCTCCATAATCGGAAACATCGCATATTCTTTTCTTTGATAGTGATTATCAAACTGACCAAGCAACAAAATTTGACGATACAAGCCTTTTTTAATCGTTTCATCCTTCGTGTCTAGATAGTTCTTCAGCAATCGTTCCACGCGATCTAAAGCGCCACGAATCGCTAAATTTTCCATCTTCATGACATGTACTGGATGACCTGGTTGTTCAAAATCAGCAACGGTCGTTTCCGTGTTAACTTTAGACCCCATCAAGTTCGCATGGACATTACAAAGACTCATAATTTCAGCAAAGGTAATCCCTTCACTCATTAGATTACGCTCCATTAATTGGATTTCATAAGGAGTGATTTCATCAAAGGATTCATTAAATTCTTTTTGAATGACTTCTTTATCTTCTCCTGCGTGAAGACGTAGCATCAAGTCTTTTAAAATCTCCTGACGCTCTTCCGTCGTGTAATCTTCTTTAGCCATCTAATCCCTGCTTTCTTTAACGATGTAACCATTCATTTCTAATGTTTCTACGATTGTTTCTAAAGGAACTTTTGCAATTTTTGAACCCTTAACAAGATTCGTGATACGTCCAACCGTATGGACCATCTGAGGTTGGTTAAGAGGTTTAAAGCCAATTTCTACAAGTAAATCCTTCACTTCTGGATGTTCGGTAATGGTTGTATAGACGCTATCTTCTAAATAAATGGTATTCAAAGCAGCTCCTCCTAACTAAAAATGTAAGTATAATACGAAATATGGCGCAATTGTACGATATAAAAGATAAATAATGTATAAAAGAATCGTTACTCTTGTAAATGTAATTTGCGCAATTCCATAGAAACCACGATTCACGTCCATATATTCTTTAATGTCTTTCCGTTTCAAAATAATCACTAAAACTAATACGATAAAGCCAATTAAATCTAGTGCTTTTACAACAGAAAAATCTCCGAGATTAACCATTTGTGCTAGATAAATATCGACTACAATCGCAAACAAGAAGTTATTCATCATATGGAAGGCTACTGCCCATTGGAAACCATACTCAAGAGCCACATAAGCGAAAACAATCCCCGCCATAAAAGTGAATACTCCTTGAGTAATGTTAGCATGGAATAACGAGAAAATAAGTGACGTGAATAGAATCGTAAATACCTTCCCATAACGTTCGATACGATAACCGATGAATCCTCTAAAGATAAATTCTTCCACGACTGGCGCCATTACACCTAAATACAGTACAAAAATAATACTTGCTGTCACTTCTTCACTAGATTCAGAAACAAGTGTTGCTGGAATCCCCATTTCAAAGAATAATTTTTCTAGTCCTGCTAAAATAAATTTTGAGATAAAACGAATTCCAAATAAACTCGCTGAAAGAATCGCAAACGACTGAATATTCATTCGTCTTGGAGCTACGTGTTCATAAATACGTTTCATTGGGAATTTTTTAGAAAGTGCCCAAACGAGTAAACTCAGAGAAGCCGCGATAAAAAGCCCTACTCCCCAAGTTCCGTAAAAATCTTCAGTGTCAACTGCATTTTGGGCCGCCCCTTGTTGACCAGCAGCTGCGAAGAAGAAGAAAACTAACATATAAACAATTAATCTTCTTCCAATAGAAGTAATGTCTTTCTTAAACGATTGTTCCATATCTTCTTGATAAAATTCATTTTGTGGGTCGAAATCCTCCGCCCCTCTTTGTTCATTAAATGTCACTTCTTCTTTATATGATTCAAACATTTACACACCTCGTGATTCTTTATATTTTTTAAATACTTTTCTTAATCGAATGACTAAGAAAATACAACTACTCATTAATCCGATAATTAGTCCAATCCAATATGAATATGGGCCAGCATTAAATGCATTATCTAATATAAAACCAATTGGCAATCCAATAATCCAATAACCAATTAAAAACAAGATAAATGGCATTTGGACGTCTTTGAACCCTCTTAGTGTTCCTTGAATGGGTGCTGCCACTGCATCAAATAGTTGGAACAACAGACTATAAGTTAAAAATACAATGGTTAATTGAATAAAGTCTGGATCTGTTCCATATAGCGCAGCCACCGATTGGATATTGAGCGCTAATAATGTTAACGTCACGACAGCAAGTGTCACAGCCGTCGCAATTCCAATATAAGCAAATTGCATTGCAGAACGAATATCTTTTCTACCGACTTCATAAGAAACAATAATGGTTAACGCAGTAGAAATACTGATTGGGAATGCATAAACAACTGTCGCAAAGTTCATCGCAGCTTGGTGAGATGCAATAATCGATGTTCCAAATTTCGACATGAGTAATCCCACAAATGCAAAAACAGCCACTTCCGCAAAAATCGACAACCCAATTGGAAGTCCAATCTTAAATGGTTCTTTCCACATCTTGATATTAATTCCGCTCCATTTTAAAACATCATACTCTTTTAGTACTGGATGTTTTCTAAACACTATAAATGCTACCACGAGTAATCCCCAGTAAGCCAGTGCAGTTCCAAGCCCTGCCCCAGCTCCTCCCATTTCAGGAAAGCCAAACTGACCGTAAATCAGTGAATAGTTAAAGAACATATTGAGCGGAACTACTAATACCATCAACATCATCGATACTTTGGTTAACCCTAAGGCGTCCACAAAAGATCTTAATACACTAAAGAGCAACAACGGAATGAAACCTAAGGATAACCAAGTTAAATAGCCTACTGCTACAGCTTCTACTTCTGGTTCTAAATTCATAATCCCTAATACAGGTTTCAAAAACAATAAGCCTAAAACAAATAGAGCTACAGCTAGCACCACGCCAATGATTAAATATTGACGCATTACTTGTTCGATTTTATCCAGTTTCTTCTGACCAAAATATTGCCCAACAATCGGAACAAGACCTGAAATCAACCCCGTCAACAGAGTGAAAAATGGTGCGTACAAACTCCCGCCAATAGATACTCCGGCAAGATGAACTTCGTTATAACGTCCTGTCATTACTGTATCAATAAATTGAGCCGAATAATTGGCAATTTGATAAATTAAAACTGGAATTAAAATGGTTAGCAGAGCTTTAAATTTATGATTTTCTTGTATCGTACTTTTCATCATATCCCCCTAACACAATTCTTCTATCGATTTCACTTTAAAAATAGCACTAAGAAGAACTTTTGGATTAAAAGGTTCACTTGTCACAGCGATAAATCCTGCAGTATTTTTGGCAAACTCTTCATCTACAGTTGAGTCACCGATATAGATCATCTCGTTAAAAGGAACACCAAAACGATTTTGAATCGCATGTAGTGAATCCGTTGCTGGCTTTGAAGGGAATTCATCTGTGGTTCCAATGAAGTCGAAAAACTCTTTTATTCCTGCAACCTCTAACACTGCTTGAGTTGGAAACACAGAATCATTCGTTACTAACGCTATGATATATCCTTTTTCCTTCAGATACCCAAGATCCCTCTTCACATTTCCAAGAGTTTGGATTTTCTCTGGATGTTTCAGAATATAGTCAGCAAAATAGTGCACTACAAAATCGTAATTTTCTTCGATGTCGATTGGTCTGAATTCATTTAAGACTTCCAGCATATCGCGAACTGTACCTGAAGCAATCACGCTGTTTTCGATGATGTCAGTTTCAGTGATACCAAGACGGTCAAACAACTCGTCATGTTCTGCATTTGTTAGATTCATCTCATTACGATTCACTAATTCGTTAAGAACTAAAATCGTTGGCTCAAACCATAACGTGGATGTATCCGTTAATGTGCCATCTTTATCGAAAATCAATACTTTAATATTGGTTTCTGTTAAATAGTTTAAAAATTCTTGTTTCATTATTCGATACTTTGTAACTCCACAGAAATAATGTTATCTAAAGCATTAATTTCTTTAATCACGTCTTCTACACTTACCGTTGCCTCAGAAATATCAATCATGATTTGTACAACAGCGACACTATGGATTGCCAACCCTTGGAAAATCGTCAAAATATTCATATCACGATTTGCAAATACTTCAAGCGTCTTTGTTAGCGTTCCTTTGATATTTTTCATATGGATATTGATAGATGCTTTTCTTCCTGCATTTACAGAAGAAAATCCTTGTACTTTACGATAATACTTATAATAAACACTGCGTGAGATGCCAACCATCTTCACTACTTCAGTGACGTCTTTTGCTTGTCCTGTTGCAAGTAGTTCTTTTGCTTGCAAAACTTTAGCAAATACAGGAGGAACAGCATCTTCAGAAACTAAAAAATGTTTTTGTCGATTCATTATT
The DNA here is from genome assembly GCF_001071995.1 of Streptococcus sp. 263_SSPC. Classification (GTDB taxonomy): domain Bacteria; phylum Bacillota; class Bacilli; order Lactobacillales; family Aerococcaceae; genus Granulicatella. The sequence goes on along the minus strand of NZ_JVNU01000015.1, from coordinate 33,584 downwards.
TGTCCTTCTTTCATAATCATTTGTTCCCATTTTACCCTACATCATGGACAGATGGCAATTAATTCCGGCTGAAAAAACACGAAAAAAAGAAGCTAGAAAACTAGCTTCTTGTCATAAAATCATATGGTGTGACATCGTCCATTCCAACCATCGGAGAAATAAGGCCCTCTTCAATTGCTTGGATGGTTAATTGGATTTCTTTGCCTTCGTCTGAATGAACCATATCATCAAGCGACGATTCCGTTTTATTCTCTTTAATTACTGGAGTTTCTTCTGTCTTTTCAATGTCGAAATTCGTTAAGAACTCTTGTAAGAATGTTGCTCGTTTTGGAGGGATGGTAGTTGCACTCTTTTGGAACGCTCCTGCTTCTCCACACATGATAAGATATTGCTGACTTCTTGTAACTGCCGTATACAATAGATTTCTTTGCAACATACGTGAGTACTGATTCACCATTGGTAAGATAACCATTTTGAATTCAGACCCTTGTGCCTTATGAATTGAGCAGCAATACGCCAGCGTCAATTGTTGCCAATCGGTTCTATGATATTCCACTTCCGTTTGATCAAATAGAACAAAAATCTTATCTACTTGGTCATCGTTTTCTTTTGCAAATTGAATTGCTGTGATTTCTCCAATATCACCATTGTAGACATTTTCTTCAGGCAAATTCACCAGTTGAAGCACTTTATCTCCTACACGGAAGACTTTATCAAAGGATTCCACTTCGCGTACAGAATTTCCGATTTTAGGGTTTAAGATTTCTTGCATCATCTGATTAATCGCGTTAATACCAGCTTCCCCTTTATACATCGGAGCTAATACTTGAATATCTCGCTTCGTATAGCCCTTTTTAAGAGCTGCTACAACGACTTGCTCAATAATGGTTACCAACCGTTCTGTCGAGCATGGTAAAAAGCTGCGGTCTGTTTGTTTCTCCATAAAGTTTCGTGGTAAGAATCCATCTTTAATGCTATGGGCTAATTCGACAATGGATGATTGCTGTGTCTGACGGTGAATTCGCTTCAGTTCAATGGCTGGTACTTGATTGGTTTCCAGTAAATCCGTTAAGACTTGTCCTGGTCCAACAGAAGGTAATTGATTGCTATCACCGACAAGTAGAATTTTTAACCCTTCTGGTGCAGCTTTAAACACTCGGTTCATGAGCCACGTATCCACCATTGACATCTCATCGATAATTAAGAATTTACCATCAATTTCCTTATCTTCAAAACTGTCATCCACACTGTCAATCGCAATCCCGAGCAATCGATGAATCGTAGAAGCAGGATAACCTGTCAACTCATTCATCCTTTTCGCTGCACGTCCTGTTGGTGCTGCAAGAACAATCGCCTCTTCAATCTCATTATCGTGATCAAGCTCGTTTAGTTGCGCATAGACGTCAATGACAGCATTTATAATCGTTGTCTTCCCAGTTCCTGGTCCACCAGTTAATACAAAGATCGGTTCAATCATAATACGATAAATAGCCTCTTTTTGAGACGCATCATATTGAATCTCAAATTTCTCCTGCGTCCGTTCAATCGCTTCATCGATCTTTTCTTTACTGATGTCCACTTTAGAAGCCGTAATCCGTTTTGACAGAGCGTTACTAATACCTAGTTCTGCATAATATAAAGACGCAATCGCAATACGATTTTCATCAGAAAATACAACACCTTCGCGAATTAATTCATTTAAAGCATCTACTAGTTTATCTGGTTCGATTAAGTAATTTTGGCATGACTCGAGTAATCGTTGCGCTTGTGTAATTAACACTTCTGCCATTAAGTAAGTATCGCCTGTTTGATAGCAGAAATCTCTTGTCACTACAAAGAGCGCGCCCTTTAGTCTTGAAGTATCGTCTGGATCAATCCCCATGGACTGGGCAATACTATCCATTCGTCTAAAACCAAGTCCTTCAATTCTTTGAAGAAGTACATAAGGATCCTCGTCTAAGACAGCTCTAGCCTTATCTTTATACATGCCGATAATTTTCTGAGCAATCGCAGGCGTAAAGCCAAGATTCGTCAGTTCAAACATTAACTTCTCTGTGCCCTGGTTTTGCTGAATGACTTCTCGAATCATTTCTTTTTTCTTTTTCGTGAGGCCTGTAATCCCATCAAGCGCAGTCTCGTCGTTTAAGATACGCTCCATAGCCTCTTCGCCTAACTTCTCGATAATCTTCTCAGCCGTCTTCTCCCCAATTCCTGGAAAATGAGCACTCGATAAATATTGAATGAGCCCTCTTTTACCAGTTGGTTGCGTCTGTTGATAATTATCTGCTTGGAATTGTTCTCCGTATTTTGGATGAGAAACAATCTTCCCATTAAAACGATAGGAGATATCCGAATGAATTTGTCCGAAAATCCCAGTCACAACAATCTCATCATCCACATCCACGCAATCCGATTCGATGACGCGAACGAGCATGACTTTATAGAAGTTTTGCGGATTCTCGAAAAAAGTCGTTAATACTTCCCCTACAATATAAGGTGTATCACTCATTTGGAATCTCCTTTCTTTGTTTTATTTATACGTATTGACGTTCTTCTCCGTTCATATACGCTTTATCAATGATGCCTCCACCAAGGCACTCTTCGCCGTCATAAAATACGACAGCTTGTCCCGGTGTAATCGCACGAACGGGTTCATCAATGATAACCGTTGCACGTGTTGGATCTGTTTCATCTAATACAACTTTCACTTTTGTATCTTGTTGACGATATCTAAATTTAGCCGTACATTCAAATGTCGTCTCTCTTGGTAAATCATTTGTAAATTGAATATCTGTAGCCGTTAAGCTGTCTGAGTAAAGGTTTGGATGATGGAATCCTTGCCCAACATATAATGTGTTCGTTGATAAGTCTTTCCCGATAACAAACCATGGATCATTTGTCTTACCACCGCCACCGATACCAAGACCTTGGCGTTGTCCAATCGTGTAGTACATGAGTCCATCGTGGTCGCCTTTTACTTCACCATCCAATGTCACCATTTTTCCAGGTTTAGCAGGTAAATAGTTTGATAAGAACTCGTTGAAGTTACGTTCTCCAATAAAGCATACACCAGTCGAGTCTTTCTTCTTCGCAGTCGCAAGATCATACTTCTCAGCAATCTCACGCACTTCTTTTTTCTCTAAGTGTCCAATTGGAAACATCGCTTTTTCTAATTGCTTTTGATTCAATTGACTTAAGAAATACGTTTGGTCTTTATTATTGTCTTTTCCTCTTAATAAGTGAACAATTCCGTTTTCGTCTTTTTCCACACGTGCATAGTGACCCATCGCCACATAATCTGCCCCTAGTTGAAGAGCATAATCTAAGAAAGCTTGGAATTTCACTTCTTTATTACACATCACATCTGGGTTTGGTGTACGTCCTAGGCGATATTCGCGAAGGAAGTATTCAAATACACGGTCCCAATATTCTTTCTCAAAGTTTACTGAATAATACGGAATTCCAATTTGCTCTGCAACCGCAGCTACGTCTTTGTAGTCTTCAGTCGCTGTACAAACACCATTTTCGTCCGTATCATCCCAGTTTTTCATAAAAATACCGATGACATCATATCCAGCTTCTTTTAATAGTAAAGCTGTTACAGAGGAGTCAACCCCTCCACTCATGCCAACGACAACTCTTGTTTTTTCGTTACTCATTCTTTCACCATCATTTCTATTTATTTCCTGAACTAGTCGATTTGAAGGTCGAGTTATCAGAATTTACCCTAATTTTAAATTTATTTTTATTTTTTTCAAAATTTTTGCTTGAAAATCATTGAAAATGCCATAGTACTGGGATTTTTGCCCAATTGTGTTTTTGACAAACGGTTGCGTTTTCACTATAATTAAGTTGAGAAAAAGGGGGCGAAGGTGTATGATGATCTCTTTACGAGCAGCACGGGTAAATCGTAATTTAACACTGTTAGAAGCCGCCAAATATCTTAAAATAAACAAAGATACGCTTACGAAGTATGAAAAAGATTCAACTAATCTTCCATATTCTTTAAGCAAAAGAATGCAGGAGCTATATGAAGTTCCTAGCGAGAATCTTTATTTTGGCGACACTCAAAGCTTCGTAGCACAATTTAAGCCGCTACCTGAAGTCGAATAATACAGCTACAGGGAACACCGCCCGTGCATGATAAACGAGACAGTTCAATTTTGAACTGTCTCTCTTTTCTTATACACTATTTTGTTGTTACTTCGAGAACTCCTCGTTCAACAAGCCCTTCTAAAATAAACTCTAACTTTTCTACAGCCATAGCAGTATTTGCTTTACCGTATAAGTCAACAGTTTGCAGGCCGTTCTTCGTTACTGTCGAAATTTTCAATTGTTTCTTATCTTTATCCACCATGACTTTTAATTTTAAACCACGGTGATCTTCAATTGTTTCGTCTAAACTACGAATTAATTGGAAGTTCCCAGATTTTGTTTCTGTAAAGCCATTATCACGTAAAGTGTATCCTTTACAAGTTGGACTAACCGAAAAGACTTGGTTTGATCCTTTTAATGATGCAGTTGGTGTAAATGCCATATGCGCTTCTCCTCTTTCTTTTAATACATGATTAGTTTACCATATTTTGCCTCTAAACAAAAGCTCTCTCTTAACGCAGTGCGTCCACAAAGGCGTCAATATCTTCTTTTGTTGAACCCATTCCAAATGAAAGTCTGACAGATTCTTCAAGACGACTCGTTTCGCCTTTAAACATTGCAGACAATACTGGACTGATTTGCACACTTCCAGCTGAACATGCGGATCCAGCAGATACTGAAACATCTTTTAAATCATTGAAGATTAACGTTTGTGTCGCTTTTCTTCCCTTTAGCCAGATATTACAAATATGCGGATTCTTTGGATTTGCTACTCCATTAAACTCAAACTCAATGCCTCTTTCAGATAACTTCTCGATTAGATACTCACGTAACTCTTGATAGTTTTGAACGAGCTCATCTCTTTTTGCTACAACGATTTGCATTGCTTTTTCAAGCCCTAAAATATAAGGAACATTTTCCGTTCCAGCTCTAAATCCTAACTCTTGTCCTCCACCTTTAATCAAAGCGTGAATTGGCGCATCTTTGGATTTATATAGGAATCCAATCCCTTTTGGTGCATAAATCTTATGCCCAGAAGCGGTTAAATAATCAATTCCATCCACCGTTAATGCTTCTTGTGCAAAGGCTTGAACAGCATCTGTATGGAAATAAGTTGGCTTGTCTTTTAATAAAGCAGCAATCTCTTCAATTGAGAATCTTGCACCTGTTTCATTATTAACCGTCATAATCGAAACTAGACGTGTATCCTCTCTTAGAGCCTCCTCAATTTCAGAAACTGTCACAATGCCATCTTTATTTGGAGCTAAATACGTCACTTCAAAGCCTTCTTGTTCTAAAAAATCAGCAGGTTTTCGAACAGAAGGATGCTCTACGGCAGAAACAATGATATGCCCTTTTTCTTTTGCGAAATGCTCACGAATACTTTCAAACACTAAATTGTTTCCTTCAGAACCTGAGCTCGTAAAGATAATGGCATCGTGTGGAGATGCTTGTAGTTCTGATAAAATAGCTTTCTTCACACGTTCGATTTTTTGCTTTTGTTCACGACCAATGCGATAGACACTAGACGGATTTCCAAAAGAAGCCATTTCCTTTGTAATCACTTCTAATACTTCCGCATTTACTGGCGTCGTTGCTGCATAATCTAAGTAATTCACCTTGCACTCTCCTCACTTTCAAACAATACTATTATACGGGATGACTATTTATTGTCCTAATAAGTTGTTTTAATCTTTCCTATTATATCATTCTTTCAACTTATGATACACTAAACATAAAGAAATTTAAGGAGGAACTGTCATGAACCATCAACCGCTCGCTTACCGTATGCGACCTCGTACGATTGACGAAGTGATTGGTCAAGAGCATCTTGTCTCTCCTGGAAAAATCATCAATCGCATGGTTGTGGCCAAACAATTATCATCCATGATTTTATATGGGCCTCCAGGAACTGGGAAAACAAGTATCGCAAGTGCTATTAGCGGAAGTACAAAAGTTGCTTTTAGACAACTAAACGCGGCAACCGATACAAAAAAAGATTTACAAATTGTCGCTGAAGAAGCCAAGATGTCAGGTAGCGTTATTTTACTACTCGATGAAATTCACCGACTCGATAAAACGAAACAAGACTTCTTATTGCCTCATCTGGAAAACGGTCGAATTATTTTAGTTGGAGCAACCACTGAGAATCCATATATTTCGATTAATCCAGCGATTCGTAGTCGAACTCAAATTTTTGAACTCAAACCACTTTCTTCGCAGGATATTCAAAAAGCACTCTTAAAGGCTATTGAAGATGAAGAACGTGGTCTAGGAAAACTCGATTTAGACGTCACAGAAGAAGCCTTAACTCACTTTGCAAGTAGCACGAACGGAGACGTCAGGAGCGCCTTAAACGCCCTGGAATTAGCTGCTAAGTCTACTGAAGCAAGTGAGGATGGAAAGATTCATATCACGATTCAAATCGCAGAAGAATGTATCCAAAGAAAAGCACTATCTTACGATAAAGACGGGGACCAACATTACGACGTCATCTCTGCTCTTCAAAAATCCATTCGCGGTTCAGACGTGAATGCAGCCTTGCATTACGCTGCTCGTTTAATGGAATCTGGAGACCTTACAAGCCTGATGAGACGACTCTTAGTTATTGCCTACGAAGATATTGGACTAGGAAATCCACAAGGTGCCGCTCGCGCAGTATCCGCTGTGCAAGCTGCGGAACGTCTTGGTTTACCGGAAGCTAGAATTCCACTTGCAAATGCGATTATCGAACTCGCCCTTTCTCCTAAATCAAACACGGCTATTCGCTCAATTGATAGTGCGTTGTCTGATGTCAGAAAAGGTCGTGCGATTAGTATTCCGGACCACTTAAAAGATGCTCATTATTCAGGTGCTCAAAAATTGGGACGTGGTGTTGGATACAAGTATCCACATGACTATCCAGGACACTTCGTGAAACAGCAATACTTGCCAGATGCGCTTAAAAATGAGGAGTATTTCAAGGCAGAACCAACTTCTTCTTACGAGGACGCTTTGATGAAACAATACCAAAAATATCGTCAAAAATAATTAGTGATTTCTTAAGAAATCGGTACCAAACTTTTATTGCAATTGCCCTATTCATGTGCTACTATAATGGCATAGAGATCTAAGATGTGCGCGGTATTTACTAAGTGTTGACCGAACAATTTACGACTTTTTAGGGATTCAGATTGATATTACAGATAACAAGCCCTTTCACTTGGTAGTTAGGAAGTAATACATAGAAGCCCACCTGCTTTAGATGCGGGTTCAAACTAACAAATACATCAAACGGCATCGTTGGAAATCTATATAAAGTTATTAACTTTAGGCCACTCTTCGTGAGTGGTTTTTCTTTTGTCTTTATTCCTATTTCCATCCGTTTTGGTTCCCTTTTCATTCGCTTTGTTTAGGTGTATAATAAGGGTATCAAGAATAAGGATGTGATTTTATGTTTCATGAATATGAAAAAATTCTCGTTCCAATCGATGGTTCTAAGGAAGCCAAACTAGCCTTTGACAAAGCCATTGAAGTGGCTAAACGAAATCATGCAAAGCTTGTGTTAGCACACGTCATCGATACTCGTTCTCTTCAAACACCTACTGGATTTGAAGGCAATTTCTCAGATGAGATTCGTAAACAAGCTGAAAACTTATTTGCTGAATACGTAGAAGATGCTAAGTCTCATAACTTCACGGATGTAGAAACCGTTCTTGAATACGGTTCTCCTAAAGTAGTTATCTCTAAACAATTAACAAAAGATTACGGAATTGACCTTATTATGATGGGCGCTACTGGTTTGAATGCGGTGGAACGTCTCTTCATTGGTTCAGTATCTGAATATGTGATTCGTAATGCTTCTTGCGATGTTTTAGTCGTAAGAACGGACTTAGAAAACAAACGTCCTTAATCCTTTTAACCAAATAAATAAGCACAGGATTTCTCCTGTGCTTTCTTTTTTTATTGATTTTTGGTATCGAGTAAGATGGTTACTGGCCCATCATTCACAAGACTGACTTGCATATCCGCTCCAAACTCTCCTGTTTCAACAATTAACCCATACTCCGTGCGCAGGATTTCATTGAATTCTTCATAGAGCTTGTTTGCAGCTTCAGGACTCGCAGCTCCTGTAAAAGAAGGTCTGTTTCCTTTTTTCGTATCTGCAAACAGTGTAAACTGGGAAACGGATAAAATCTTTCCGCCGACTTGGTCAATCGACAGATTCATTTTTCCATTCTCATCGCTGAAGATACGCATTCCAGCAATCTTTCTTGCTAAGTAAGACGCATCATCTCTAGTATCATCAGGCCCTACTCCTACTAGTAACAGAAACCCTTGTTCGATTTCACCAACAACAGTCCCTTCAATCGATACGCTAGCGGACTTCACTCGCTGTAATACAATTCTCATGAACTCCTCCTATGAAATCACACGACGTACACTATATACATCAGGAATTTGTTTGATTTTATCTACAATAAAATCTAATTGGTGCGTATTCATAATTCCGATATTGACAGAAATCGTCGCCATCTTATTTGCATCAACTTTACCGTTGACAGAATTTAACGATTTAGTCGTACTGTTGATGACATTCAAGACTTCATTCAACAACCCATTACGGTTATATCCTTCAACAACCAATTCTGTATCGTATTGTTGCCCAGTATTAGTTGTATCTTCCCAATCCACTTCGATTAGACGATTTTGTTCACTCTCAGGAAGTTGAACATTTGGACAGTCTTTTCTATGAACTGAAATCCCGCGACCTTTTGTAATATAACCAACGATATCGTCTCCAGGAACTGGATTACAACAACGGCTTAAGCGAATGAGAAGATTGTCCACCCCTTCGATGATGACGCCACCTTCGTGACGAATTTTCATCTTTTGGCTTTCCTTCTTCTGTCCTTGAGTTGTCGTCTTCTCAAAAGCAGTTTCGACCACTTTTTGGTCTTCGATTTCTTTACGCGCTTTGTCAGTCATTTTATTAGCAACTGTTTGATAAGAGATTTCTCCAAAACCAATAGATGCTAGTAAATCTTCTTCTGTTCCAAAGTTGAAACGGGATGCAATGTCTTTCATGCCCTGTTTCGTCATAAAGTCTTTGAAGTTAAATCCAAGCTCTGTAATTTGTTTTTCAAGTAACTCGCGACCCTTGATAATATTTTCATCACGGTCTTGTAACTTGAAGAAACGTTTGATTTTATTTTTGGCACGAGTCGTATAAACCAGATTAATCCAGTCACGAGAAGGTCCAAATGAATTCGCAGACGTTAATACTTCTACGATATCCCCAGTCTTCAACTGATAGTTCAAGGGAACAATCTTATTATTGACTTTGGCGCCGACTGTTTTGTTTCCAACTTCCGTATGGATGTTGTATGCAAAATCAAGCGGTCCAGATCCTAAAGGAAGTTCTGAAACATCCCCTTTTGGTGTGAAGACATAAACCTTATCCCCAAAGATATCTTCCTTCACGCTATTCATAAAGTCTTTAGCGTCTTTCGTTTCGTTTTGAAGTTCAATTAAGTCTTTAAACCAGTCCAATTGTTTTTGCAACGGATCGTTTGTAACTTTCTCTTTATTTCCTTCTTTATAAGCCCAGTGAGCCGCAACCCCGTATTCAGCAACTTGGTGCATTTCAAATGTACGAATTTGAATCTCTACTGGTCGTCCTCCTGGCCCGATTACGGTTGTATGGATGGACTGATACATATTCGCCTTCGGAATCGCGATGTAGTCTTTAAAACGACCTGGCATTGGTTTCCATTTTGTATGAATCGCCCCAAGAACGGCGTAGCAATCTTTAATGCTATCGACTAATACACGAATCGCAAGTAAGTCATAGATCTCGCTGAACTGTTTCTTTTGATCTTTCATCTTACGGTAAATGGAGTAAATATGTTTTGGACGTCCATAAATAACCGCTTCGATATCCAAGTCTTTAGTTGCTTCTTTAATATTTTCAATTGTTGTCTCAATGTATTCTTCACGCTCATCACGTTTGGAATTCATTAAATGAACGATACGATAATATTGCTGTGGGTTTAGATAACGTAAAGACGTATCTTCTAACTCCCACTTAATTTTATTCATCCCTAAGCGGTGTGCAAGAGGTGCATAAATCTCAAGCGTTTCTTCCGCAATCATTCGTTGCTTTTCAGGCTTGTGGAATTTTAACGTACGTAAATTATGCAAACGGTCAGCTAGTTTCACCATGATAACACGAAGATCATTAGCCATCGCAAGAAGCATCTTACGGTGGTTTTCCGCTTGTTGCTCCGCATGAGATTTATATTTAATTTTTCCTAGTTTTGTTACACCTTCAACGAGAAATGCAACATCTTTTCCAAATTCGTATTCAATATCATCAATACTAAACCCAGTATCTTCGACGACATCATGAAGAAACCCAGTCGCAATCGTGTCTGGATCCAACTTTAATTCAGCAAGAATTCCAGCTACTTGAATGGGATGCACAATATAAGCTTCTCCAGATTTACGAATTTGATCTTTATGAGCATAAGTCGCAAAATAGATAGCTTTTTCAATAAATTTAATATGTGTTTCGTTCATGTACTCCTTACACATTGCAAGGACATCATCTGCGGTATAAGTCTTATTTTTAGACATTTGTAAACTCCTTAAGCATTGCGCTCTAATGTATTCCTAATAGTACCGCGACAATAGACTATCGTCAACTATTGGTTCCTATAATAACTCACATTGATATGAAACTGCTGCTAGTGCATATAACGGTGCTGTTTCAGCGCGTAAAATACGTGGACCTAGTGAACATGGAAGATATCCACTTTCCTCTAACAACTCCACTTCTTGTTCTTCGATGCCACCTTCCGGACCAAAGACAAAAATAACGCGCTCATTTTCCTGTAATGACTGCAAACTCTTAATCAATTGAAGGCTTTCTCCAACTTTGGCAGACTCTTCATAAGCAATCAACTTTTGCTCGTAATTCGAAGTGTAACTAGCTAATTCTTTTAGCGTCATCACGCTTGTGACGCGTGGGACTTTCAGGCGATGCGATTGTTCGCTCGCTTCTTCGGCAATCTTTTGAAGACGTTCAATCTTCTTGTCTGCCTTATCTCCCGTCCATTTAACCACGTTTCTTGTCATCGAGAGAAGAATAATTTCACTCACGCCAAGTTCTGTTGCCTTTTGAACAATCCAGTCAAGTTTATCTCCTTTTGAGAGCCCTACTGCAATCGTAACCGATACAGGAAGTTCTACTTTTTGCTCCAAAAGTTCAACCACTTTCACTTCAAATGGCTCTAATTCCATCACTTCAACGATGGCTAATTGACTGTCATCATCCACGACTTCTAATTGCTCTCCCACACGTACACGCATGACTTTTTTCAACTGATGCACTTGGTCTTTTGAGAACTCTAATGAATGCGACGTTTCACTTACGTTTCCTTTTACAAAATACCGTTGCATTACTCAACATCCTTTTTCATTACAAAGCAATTCCACTCTTTCATTGTCATGCGTTCTACTAGAGTGAAGCCTGCTTTTTCATATGCTTCTTGTACTTCTTTTGCTTTTGATTCGATAATTCCTGATAAGATTAATGTTCCAGTATCATTCAAGTTACGATACGCATCTTCAGGCATCTGTACTAAAATCTCTGCTAAAATATTCGCTACGATTAAATCACTCTTTTGGTCTACACCAACAAGTAAGTTATTTTCATAGACATCGATTGCCCCAATCGTTGGGTTCAATGCAATGTTTTCTTTGGCCACACGTGTAGCCATCTCATCAATATCAAAGGCCGTCACTAGTCCAGCTCCTAAAAGTTTAGAAGCGATACTTAAAACACCCGAACCAGTACCAACATCTAGCACACTTTCACCGCCACGAATCGTTTGTTCAAGGGCTGTGAGTGAGAGCTGTGTCGTTGGGTGCGTTCCTGTTCCAAACGCAAGCCCTGGATCTAATTCGATTAAGAGTTCATCTTCTTGTTCTTTCTCATAATCTACCCAACTAGGAACAACCGTTAAATAGCGCGTTACACGTACTGGGAAGTAGTATTGCTTCCATGCCGTTGCCCAGTCTTCTTCTCCAACCTCACTAACACGAACGGTTAATGGTCCTGTTTCTAGGCCGTAACTTTCAAGCTCTTTTAATTGCTCGTCTAACTGATTTTTGGCTTCCTCAGTCCATTGGCTTGGTTGGAAATAACCTTTCACAATCACTGTATCTGTTTCGTATAAGTCTTTTTGTTGTACTTTCAACCATTCCAATTGTTCATCTGTTAATTGGTAATAGTCTTGAGGGTCATCGATAGAGACTCCTTTTGATCCTAATTCAATTAAAATCGAACTTACGACTTCCACGCTCTCAGAATGCGTATTTACTGAGACTTCTAACCAATTCATGTTAACCCTCTTCTTTACTTGTATTTTTTAAAAATTATAACAAATTTCATTAAAAATAACTAAAAATAACCCTATCCTATTTGTATTTTCGCATGGATTTTAGTATCATTAAGAAGATAAATTAATTAATGACTATTTGACAGATTAAAAAAGGGGAAAGCAATTATGGCACGTATTTCATTAAGTACAAAAGATATTTTACAAAAACAATTCAAACGCTCATTCAGAGGTTTCGACATTGAAGAAGTCGATGCATTTTTAGATTTAATTATTCGTGATTATGACACATTCCAAAAAGAAATCAGCTTCTTACAAGCTGAAAATGAACGTTTATTAACAAAAGTAGATGAACTCTCACGTCAAGCTACTGTTTCAAAAACAAACCGTTCAAGCAATGTATCTTCATCAGGAGTTACAAATTTTGATATCTTAAAACGTTTATCAAACTTAGAAAAACACGTTTTCGATTCTAAATTAGAAGAAGACAACTACTCTTCTCCTTCTCAAGATGTTGCTGAAGACGATGATGATTTCTACAAAACACGCGTGATTACACCAGTACGCGACAATAATTATTAATATATCAGATTTGATATAACGAACTTTTTTAAATTTAGTAAACTTTGAGTAATCGCGGCATTAATTTGCTGAGGAAAGTCCATGCTCGCACAGGCTGAGATGCTTGTAGTGATCGTGCTTAGCGAAACAATAAGCTAAGGCAACTTTAGGTTGACGGCAGAAAAACGAGCTACGGCAATGCTATGCTCTAGTATTCTTGAAAGTGCCACAGTGACGAAGCAATTTTGGAAACGGAATTGGTGGAACGCGGTAAACCCCTCGAGCGAGCAACCCAAACTTATGGTAGGGGCACTCTTACTAGGAAATGAACGAAAAAAGAGACACATGATGTGTAGACAGATGATTACTGAAATTTAATAGATCCTGCTATTAAATGGAACAGAACATGGCTTACAGAAGTTTACTTCAGGATTTTAGCGAATTGTAAGGAGTGTGGCCTTGTGTCCACTCCTCTTTTTACGAATAAAGGAGAAATCTATGACAAAATATAAATTAGTAGCAACTGCTGCTGCAGGGATTGAAGCTCTTGTTGGTAAAGAATTACGCAACATGGGTTATGATGTTCAAGTAGAAAACGGCAAAGCCTTCTTTGAAGGTGACGATTACGATATCGCCCGCACCAATATTTGGCTTCGAACTGCAGACCGCATCAAAATTATTATGGGACAATTCACTGCAAAAACATTCGACTCGCTCTTTGAACAAACAAAGGCGATTCCTTGGGAGAAAATTCTTCCAGTCGATGCTGAATTCCCAGTATCTGGTAAATCTGTGAAATCTACTCTTCACAGTGTTCCTAACTGCCAATCAATCGTTAAAAAAGCGATTGTGAATCGTTTAAGCGAGGCTTACCACCGACGTACTCACTTACCTGAGACTGGTGCCCTCTATCCTATCGAAGTCGCAATTTTAAAAGATGTTGTGACTCTTACAATCGATACGAGCGGAACAAGTCTCTTTAAGCGTGGTTACCGTACTGAAAAAGGTGGCGCTCCACTTAAAGAAAACATGGCTGCGGCTCTTGTGATGCTTACAAGCTGGTATCCTGATAAACCATTCTATGACCCTACTTGTGGTTCTGGTACGATTCCAATTGAAGCGGCCCTTATCGGTAAGAACATCGCTCCTGGTTTGAATCGTTCATTTGCTGCTGAAAAATGGACCTTCTTTACTCCTGGTGTCTTCGATAAAGTTAGAGAAGAAGCTAGAAAAGAAATCCGCACTGACCTTCAACTCGACATTCTTGGTGCCGATATTGATGGCTCCATGATTGAAATTGCGAAACAAAATGCGATTAAAGCAGGTGTCGCAGACCAAATCGAATTCAAACAAATGCAATTGAAGGACTTCCGTACTAAGAAAGAAAATGGAATTATCGTGGCAAACCCACCATATGGAGACCGTCTTCTTTCTGAAGAACAAGCTCAAGCCATCTATAAACAAATGGGTGAAACGTATGCTCCACTGACAACTTGGAGTAAGTACATCTTAACAAGCGACTTAACGTTCGAAGATCATTACGGACAAAAAGCGACTAAGAAACGCAAACTCTATAACGGTGCCATCCGTACCGACTACTTCCAATTCTGGGGAGTCAGAAAACGCCGCGTTCAAGAAGATAAATAAAACACAAAAAACGCAATGGACAAATGCCCATTGCGTTTTCTTTTTACTTATTATTCATTCTTTCCGATGACTTCAAATGTCACGTGATCAATACCTAAATCACATTTCACTTTGTCTCCTGGAAGGATGCTTGCACGGATGATTTCTTTAGCAAGTGGTGTTTCAATTTCACGTTGGATGTAACGCGCAATTGGACGAGCACCATACACTGGATTATACGCATTATCTGCAATCCAATCTTTCAATTCATCTGTAAAGCTTAAGACGATTTCTTGATCTTCCACACGTACTGCTAATTGATTCAACATCTTCGTGATGATACCACGAATGTTGTCTTTAGAAAGCGGCGTGAAGAAGATTGTTTCGTCGATACGGTTTAGGAACTCTGGTTTGAAGGTTGCTTTTAG
Source organism: Streptococcus sp. 263_SSPC (assembly GCF_001071995.1). GTDB lineage: Bacteria > Bacillota > Bacilli > Lactobacillales > Aerococcaceae > Granulicatella. The sequence goes on along the minus strand of NZ_JVNU01000015.1, from coordinate 18,490 downwards.
AACGCCCTCAACTGCCGTACGAGTTTCTTCATCGATTGTATCTCCTTGTGTTTCAAGCAAGAATTGTGAACCAATATTACTTGTCATAATCATTACTGTATTCTTGAAGTCTACTACTCGTCCTTTAGAATCTGTTAAACGTCCATCGTCTAATACTTGTAACAAGATATTAAATACATCTGGATGTGCTTTTTCAATTTCATCTAAAAGAACGATTGTATATGGATTACGACGAACAGCTTCTGTTAATTGGCCTCCTTCTTCATATCCAACATATCCTGGAGGAGCTCCCACTAAACGAGACACTGAATGTTTTTCCATATATTCACTCATGTCGATACGAACCATATGGTCTTCTGAGTCGAATAAATCTTCTGCCAGAGCTTTCGCAAGTTCTGTCTTACCAACCCCAGTAGGTCCTAGGAACAAGAAGCTTCCGATTGGACGGCTAGGATTTTGCAACCCTGCACGAGAACGAAGAACTGCTGAAGCCACTTTTTGTACGGCTTCATCTTGACCAATGACACGTTCATGAAGAATATCTTCTAAGTGAAGAAGTTTTTCACGTTCGCCTTCCATTAGCTTCGTTACAGGAATACCTGTCAAGCGTCCCACTACTCGAGCAATTTCTTCTGAAGTTACTGATTCTTGAACGAGACGTTGCGTGCTTTCAGCATTCGCTTTGTTTTGATCTTCTAGTTCTTTCAACTCATGTTCAAGAGCTGGAATACGTCCATGGCGAAGTTCAGCAGCTTTTTCAAGGTTATAATCAGCCTCTGCTTGTTCTAATTCGCGTTTAGCACGGTCGATTTCTTCGCGTTTATTACGGATTTTATTGACTTCTTCTTTTTCGATTTCCCATTTCATTTTGAGGTTATTGGCTTTTTCACGTTGTTCTGCTAATTCCTCTTGTAAAATAGCAAGACGTTTTTGAGAAGCGTCATCTTTTTCCATCTTCAACGCTTGTTCTTCGATTTCAAGTTGCATCAAACGACGAGTTACTGCATCGAGTTCTGTTGGCATTGAGTTCATTTCAACGCGGATTGTAGCACAGGCTTCATCGACTAAGTCAATCGCTTTATCTGGCAAGAATCTGTCAGTAATATAACGGTTTGATAAAGTCGCAGCAGCTACTAACGCACTATCGTGAATATTTACACTGTGGTGGATTTCGAAACGTTCTTTCAATCCACGAAGAATTGAAATCGTATCTTCAACAGTTGGTTCTTGAACAAGTACTTTTTGGAAACGACGTTCTAACGCTTTGTCTTTTTCCATATTTTCACGGTATTCGTCAAGAGTTGTAGCACCAATACAATGTAATTCACCACGAGCCAACATTGGTTTTAGTAAGTTACCAGCATCCATAGAACCTTCTGTCTTACCAGCACCAACAATTGTGTGGATTTCGTCGATAAATAAGATGATGCGTCCTTCTGATTTTGTTACTTCTTTAAGAACGGCTTTCAAACGTTCTTCGAATTCACCACGGTATTTTGCCCCCGCGATTAAAGCACCCATATCTAATGAGTAGATTAATTTATCTTTTAAGTTTTCTGGTACGTCTTTTTTAACAATACGTTGAGCTAATCCTTCAACGATCGCTGTTTTACCAACACCAGGTTCCCCGATTAAGACAGGGTTATTTTTTGTTTTACGAGATAAAATACGAATCACATCTCGAATTTCTTCATCACGTCCAATGACTGGATCTTGTTTACCAGATTGAACAGCTTCATTTAAATTACGTGCATATTTTGATAATGCTTCATATTGTTCTTCTTGATTTTGACTAGTCACACGTTCTCCCCCTCTTAGCTCCTCAATTCGAGCTCTCAAATTTTCTTTTGTTACGTGATGTTGTACTAAATAACGAGTCAATGGATGGTTTTGTAATTCCATCAACGCAAGTACAACTACCTCTGTAGATAAGTAATCGTCTTTAAAGCTTTCTCTAATCTTTTCAGCTTCTGTAAAGAGTCGATATAAGTTTTGACTCATACTTTGACCATATTGGACATTTTGTCCTTCTACTACAGAAATACGGTCTAATTCTTTATCAATTAATTCCTCAAATTCTTTGTCATTCACTTGTAAATCACTATATAAATTTCTAGCAAAGTGATTTGGTTCCATAAATACTTTCCATAAATGAGGAATATCAATTTCTTGATGTTTACGTACCATCGCAATTTGTTGCGCTTGGCCTAATGCTTGTTGCATTGTTGTAGTCATTTTTTCAATATTCATCTTCATTCCTCCTTTTGTGGTCTCTTGACCATGATTAAAGTATACACCATTAGTCAGAAAAGGTCAATAATTTTATTTGACTTTTTTTGACTTTAATAAATATTTAAAAATCAGCCACAACTGTGACTGATTTCATCATTACATTTCAATTCGAATCGCACGTCTAGCGCAGTAATAACCTGCAGCAAGATGCCCGTTAGGATCCACTAATAACGGTAAATTTACCGAATAATAAGACGATAATGGTAATAAATTTAATACCGGCGCTTTGAAGTTTTCTTCAAGCCACGCCCCTTTTGTATACGGTCTACCCTCAATTAATTCTGGGCCAAATTCCGCATTTGCGATTTCCAATCCAAACATATTTTCCTTCCATAAAGGAGAATTCGCTTCATCTTGAATCAGAGAACGATGTAATCGGTTCCCCCATTTAAAGAGACGTCTGGTACCACTACCGCAGCAATACTCCCACTCATCCTCGTTTAAAAGGCCCATCCCTGTACGTTCAATTTCTTTACGAGCCTCTTCATAACCAACCGGATCTGCGACATAACAAGTGAAACTATCAGGGTTCTTAAGATCTTGTTGCATAAAGTAACGGTCTACTCGAACGGCTCTTGGGAAATCTTGGAATAAAGCTTCCAATGAATTATCTGGAGTCACCGCTTCTTCTAAAATCTCGAGGGTCTCAAGTGAAGGTTCCTCTGCACCTGTGAGTTGCCCAGTAACAACAGAATAGTTACCAATAAAGCGTAGTCCTACAAAATTTGGTTTCTTTTCGACTAGCATCGCCGGAACATTCACTTTTCGTAAGTCAGATGTCATTAAATTAATGCCGTCTTCAACGATTTGTGTCGTCAACTTTTCACTCGATAAGTCTTTTTCTTGAACATCTTGATTAAGAAACATAAAGCCGGTTAGATGTTGATTTAAATAGCGTTTAAAGGCAAAGCGAAGCTCTTGACGTTCTTCACTACAATCAAGACCAGAAAGGCCTGACAATCCGCTATCCCACCCTAAAATAACGTCATTTTGACCAGGAACGAATACAAACTCTCTTCCATCAATCGTGACTTCAAAAGTTTCATTGGTGATTCCACCGAATTCAAATTTGACACTTCTTAGGTTCTCAATCGTCGACATTGGATTTACAAAATATCTTAATACATTTCGAAAGACAACTTCTTTCGACTCACTAGGTAAATTCTTCCACGTTGGATTCAATACGTGTTCAAAAAAATCATTTGCCATACTTTCACCTCGTCTCTATTATACGGTATTCCGTAAAAATTGCACTCTATTTTGACTACTTTTATGCTATAATAATGGCAATTGAAAGGATGTTTTGCATGAATTTATTTATTTTTGGGAATCCGATGTCTGGAAGTCAATCTGGACAACAGCAAATTAATCAAATCGTGGAAGCCTGCACGAAATGTAGCATCCACTTTAAACTCTTCCAAACACAAAGGGCTGGAGAATTACCCGAACTACTTGAAAAGCATTTGCCAGAAAGAAATGAGCACACTAAAGTTGTTATTATTGGTGGGGACGGAACGCTTAACGAAGCGTTACAATATTTAAAACAGAATAAAATCAAAGTACCCCTCTCCTATCTACCAGCTGGAACTGGAAATGACTTTGCTAGAGAGATGAATCTAATCCATGATGCACATGCGTTCGTTCAAAAGTTAGAGAGTGCACCTTCTATCGAATTAGAATTCCTTACGTACCATGAACAGAATTCAGGATCATCAGGAATTGCACTGAATTCGCTTGGATTTGGGATTGATGCTTCTATTTGCGAATTAAACCAAAAGCAAAGACAAGCCGTTCTTGAATCAAACGGAATCAAAAAAGCATCTTACCTCACACCAATTTTAAGGGCGTTTAGAGAGCGTGAAGAATTTGAAGCAGTAATTACTGTCGACAATAACGAAAGCTTCACAGTAACCCATAATCTGCTTGTAGGGGCATTCAATCATTCGTTCTTTGGTGGAGGAATCCGTTTTGTCCCAACTGCCAAGCAAGGAAATCACTCATTTGAAGTCGTCGTTGCTCGTAAAGTGAGTGGGTTTACGATTCTTAAAGCTTTTCCTTTTATTTTGACGAACGGTAGTCATTTTAAGCACTTCCCTAATCACTTACAAAAGTATCAGTGTACTGCGGCTCGTATTCAAATTAACGGACCCATTAAATCACAAACCGATGGCGAATTTACTAAATATGGTAATGTAGATATCAGAATTCAATTGGATTCTGATCCATTTATTCTTACAAGACAAAATTAAAAAGGCGAATGTTTTTACACATTCGCCTTTTCTTTATCTTTTGAAAAGTTTTTTGAAACTGATAATCGGCTCAGTTCTCACGATTTTCTCGTTTCCAATAAATTCTCGCATCACTTTTAGCGTACGCCCAGAATCTTTGGAGACAAATTGGAAAGTTTTAGAAGAATTCGTATCAATGTAATACGCACGAATAAACTTCCCTTTAAACATTACATGAGCTCTTACCAGCTTAATTTCTTCCCAAGGAATTTGAAGATAGCTTTCTGGATTCTGATGATTGTAAAATTCAAAAGCACGGTCTCCAATCAGAATATCCCCATTGGTATATCCAAAGCCCCCATTGAATAGGTTTGCTTTTGTTTTATAAATGGCTTTTGTATTTAACGATACAACCATAGTCTACCTCCAAATCTTTCTATTAAGGAGCCATTACTCCTGTTAAACCAGCTAAAATACCTAATGCAAATAGCCCGAAGATAATGTAAATTGGTTTTACATTTTTCTTCAATAACCACATTACGAAGAATGTTAATAGTAATGCTGCTAACCCAGGGATTAACTTGTTTAAGTTATCTTGAAGAGTTGTCACAGCTTCTGGTGATAATGTTTTACCACCTAATAATTTAGTAACAATATCTCCTAATTGTCCTCCAGTAACAACGTCATCTGCTCCAGGCAATTGAATATATTGCTCTGGTTTCAACGAAACACTTGTTAACACAAGTGGGAATTTCATACTTGTCCAACGTTGAACTAAAATCCCCATTACAAACATCCCTACGATTGAAGATACTTTTGTAATAGATTGTAAAATACCACCTGATAAGTCTTTTGTGATTTCAGAACCTTGACGGTATCCTAATTCTTGTGTAGACCACATAAATAGGATACGGATTAAGTTCCAAACGATGAAGAAGAACAATGGTCCAATAATTGACCCTGTTGCAGCTAACCCTGCAGCAATCGCTCCTAAAATAGGACGAATTGTAAACCAGAATACTGGGTCACCGATACCTGCTAGAGGTCCCATCATCCCAACTTTAACCCCTTGAATCGTTGCATCATCGATTGGTGCACCGTTTGCACGGTCTTCTTCAAGTGCTAATGTTACCCCTAAAATTGGTGAAGCAATATATGGGTGTGTATTAAAGAATTCTAAGTGGCGTTTTAACGCTGCTTTTGAATCTTCTGGATTTGGATATAATTTTTTCAATGCTGGAATAAGCGAGAATGCCCAACCACCATTTTGCATACGTTCATAGTTCCAAGAACCTTGTAAGAATTGTGAACGTAGCATAACGCTTAAGCGGTCTTTTTTCGTTAAAGATACTTTTTTCTCTGTCATGTCATTCACTCTCCTTAATAATCATTTAAAATGTCACCAAGCGGGTCTCCTGAACCAGAATTTCCACCAGCTGAACCATTTCCACTGTTGTTTGATAAGTTTAAATAAATAAATGCTAAGCTTAATGCAATAACCCCTGTAGCAATTAAAGTTAATTCGTTTAATGGAGCAATTGCAAAACCGATGAAGAAGAATGGCCATGTTTCTTTTGAAGCCATTAAGTTAATAACCATCGCTAACCCTACAGCTACAACCATGTTACCACCGATTGTCATCCCATTTGCAAACCACTCAGGGATTAATTTTAAGTATCCTTGAACTACTTCTGAAGAAACGAATAGAAGTGCTCCTGCTGGAATCATAATACGTAATCCTTGCATTGATAATGATACATAGTGCCAGAATGCTACGCCTCGGAAGTCTCCATTTTCAGCTGCAGCATCTGCTCTGTGAACTAAACCAACTGCTAATGTACGTACAACCATTGTTAATACAAGACCAACTGTTGCTAAAGTAATTGCAGTACCAATCGCTAAGTTACGACCAGCATCAGAGAAGTCATTCCCTTTGATATAAATAATCGCTGAAGCAACTGATGCTAAGGCAGCATCAGGTGCAACTGCGGCCCCAACGTTAGCCCAAGCAAGTGCGATAATTTGTAATGAACCGCCAAGAATAATTGCTTCGGAAAGATGTCCTGTTGCAAGTCCGATTAATGTACACGCAATAATTGGTTGATGGAATTGGAATGCGTCTAAGATTCCTTCCAAACCAGCTAAAAATGCGACAATTAGGACTAAAATAATTTGAATTGCATTAAAATCCATAATAATCTCCTATCTGTATGTTATAGTTTTAAGCCTTCATTAGACTTTGCTTCAATTAATTTAAAGATATCCGCAGGAGTATCAGAAACTACTTTACGAACATCCATCTTCACGCCTAAGTCACGAAGTTTCTTAAAAGTTTCTACGTCATCTTGGTCAACAGATAATGCATTACTAATTTGAACTTTACCGACTGAGTGCGCCATTGAACCAATATTCAAATCATCAATTTTCACACCTTGTTCAATCACTTCAAGTGCTTCTTGAGGTGTTTCGAATAATAATAATGCCTTTGTATCCCCAAAACGTGGATCATTATATACTTCCACTAATTTCTTAAGTGGAATCACGTGCGCACGAACTCCTGGTGGAGCTGCTTGCTCGATTAATTTCTTACGTAAATCATCTTTTGCAACTTTATCAGAAACAACGATGATACGATTTGGATTTGTTGCTTTTGTCCAGCTTGTTGCTACTTGTCCATGTAATAGACGAGTATCCACACGCGCTAACACAAATTTAATCTTGCCATCTCCGATGACAGTTCCTTCTGGAATTGCACCAATTGAAACTGGAGCAGCAGATTCTGCTTTCTCCTCTTTCTTCTCTTCTGGTTGAAGTGATTCAGGACGAATCTTCACACCTTCAATAGCTGTTGGCGCAATCGCTTTTGCAATCTCATGTGATGTATTCATTGAGAAACGACTTGCGTACGCTTCAATTAACATCGGCAAGCTTAAACCAGCTACGATTGCACGGTGGTCTGGGTCTTCTTCAAACAAGATGTTTGCTTGGTTGAATGGACTACCACCCCATAAGTCTACTAGAAATAGAATTTCTTCAGTCTCTAGCTTTTCAACTGCTTCACGCAGTTTTCTTTGTAAGTCTTCAGGTCCTTCACTAGGCATAAAAACAACAGATTCAACTTTTTCTTGATTCCCGAAAATCATTGAACCTGATTGCTTAATTCCATCTGCAAATTCGCCGTGACTTGCAATGATAATTCCTACCATAAAGCTACCTCCTTTATTAAATTAAATCGTTTTTATGATTTAGTATATTTTACCATAACCATGCACTCACTTAAAGAAATCTTAACCTTTAAATTGTTTTTTATCGGTTCCAATACTTATTTACTATAGAAAAAAGCTAATCCATGAGGACTAGCTTTCTTTGAAACTTTATTTATATTGAGGACGACCATATCCAATGATATATCGTGCTGATAATCTATGAGATTTACGAACGACTTTTGATTCGTCATAATTACGATCACTTGTATTTCCTTCAATTGTAATCACTTTGTCGCCTTCTACTTTTTCAACAATGGCAATATGGCCGGCCACACCGTCTATGTTCCAGTCAAAAGTAATCACATCTCAAGTTGAGGGGTTATTTCCCAATGCAAAAAAACATTTTAATGATTTAACTTGTTCCCGTTGTCATCGAGATAGAATGTAAATCCTTCCCCAATAACTTGGTTCACATCTGTAATAATTACAAATGCTTCTGGATCATACTCGTGAATGATTCGTTGAACTGGCATCAACTGCTGACGGCTTATAACGACATACAGAACTTGTCGTTTCTCTTTTGAGTAGAAGCCATGTCCATCCAACACTGTAATACCACGATCTAAATCCGTTTGGATTCGCTGTCCAATTTTATCATATTTATCTGAAATAATCATGATGGCTTTTCGTGGGTTAAACCCTTCTAGGATAAAGTTAATCACTTTACTAGCGATAAATAACATAATTAACGTTAGTACTGCTTTTTCAAAACCAATTACAAAAGCAAGTGGTGTTACGATAATGAAGTCAATGATTAGTAATGAAGAGGATACGCTCCACCCTAAATATTTATGCATCATCATCGCAATAATATCTGTACCTGCTGTTGTTCCTTTCCCAAGGATAACAAGACCTAATGCTATCCCTACCAAAACTCCTGCTGCTACACCAGCAACAACTAGGTTTTCTGGAACAAATACTGGCCAGTCCTGTGTCACTTTTAAGAAAGTTGGTAATTCAAAAACCGCTAAAACAGTATATACCATTGTTTTTCTTTCAAGATAGCGATATCCAATCAGTAATAAAAATCCATTCAAAATTAAGTTGGATAAGGCTGGATCAATTTGTAATGTATAGTACCCTAATAAGGTTAATCCTGTAATACCGCCTTCCCCAAAGTGGTTGGCAATTATAAGTGCATTAATTGTATACGAAAATAAAAAACAGCCTAATGTAACCAGGATGAAGGATTTTAATGTGTCCTTGTTTAGATATTTCTCCAATTAAATTCCTCCTTATTCTGGCTCCCTATGGAATCGACCATAGAAGTTTTCTGTACTAATTTGATTAATAATCGCACGCGGGTCTGCTTCTTTAATCACAGCAACTGCATCAATCACCTCATACGAAGATAATACTGTATGTAATAAATACATTCTTTCTCGACTGAAACCACCAATGGCTTCCACACATGAAATCCCATGACGGACTGTCTTTAAATAAGCATCCATGACGTCTTCACCATAACGCGTTGTAATTTGCAACGTAACTTTATGATAACGTTGGTGGAAGGTACTAATCACTTTTGTTGAAATATATTGGAAGATAATCGAATATCCCGCATGTTTCCAGCCAAATAACGCACCGAATATTAATAGTAATGCTGTATTAAATAAGAAGACTTCTTGCCAAATCGTTTTCCCATTACGGTTCGAAACGTATAAAGCCACAAAGTCCATCCCACCGGTAGAAGCATTTCCCTTCAAGGCCAGTGAAACATATAAACCATTTAATACCCCACCGAAAATCACGTTCAGCATTGTATCATCCACAAATAACGGCTCAAAATTCAATACTCGAATAAAGAAACTTCCCACGAATACTTGTAGAATCGAATAAAACGTGAATCGTGGACTGATTCCGCGGTAACATAAAATCGCAACCGGAATATTAAGCATAATGAGAAGCATCGAGATTGATAATTCTACTCCAAATAGCTCAGCAATTTGATTAATCAAAATAGATACACCAAGGAATCCACTTGACAAAAGATTCGATGGTTGAATAAAGACCTTCAGCGTGAACGCTTGAAGAAAACCTGAAATGACAACGGCTAACAGCGAAAATACATGCCTAATCATTTTGTTTTTACGATATTTACGATAAGAAGATGGGTTTAAAAAACTCATGCATGATCACCCACTTTGAAACAATATTGAATGCCGTTTGCTGTTGGAACTTTCAACACAGCATCATAATAATGGAACGGCACTTTTTTAGATTCCAAATTTAACACTAGATTTTCTAATTCTCGCATATTTGGAACACGCCATTCGATTTCAGAAACCCCATAAAAATCTTGATGTGAATGAGGGATGAACTCCCATGCGTTAATTGCTAGTGAGTATCCATCTCGATTCACTTTAAAATTCTTACGACGAGTCACATAATCAAAGGTAGTCTTGAATAAAAACGCTTCGGTTAAAAACGCTCCTGTTTCTTCAACATCGGACACATTATAGTGCACTTGTGCGATACTAGCGGTTGGTGGAAATTCTTCTGTCATCGCATCGACTCCATCGATAAACTCATGAAGCGAACGATTCATTTCTGTCCCTTCAAGATATTCATCAACGAGTTCAGAACCACTCTCGCTTTCAATCATAAATTTCAAGCGATTCCCTTCAGGATCTAAGATATAAAAGTTATCCGTATAGCCATCAAAACCTGTCGCAGTGATTGTTTGTTCTTCTAAAATCAATCGATTAATGAGCTCTCCCATTTGGAATGGTTTTGTTAATTTAAAGCCGATATAGTACGTAGTTAGAATTGAATTTTTACTTCCTTTACCTTGAACTAAGCGCAGTAAAGGAACACTACCTCTACTATGTCCAATAAGGATTTCGTTATCAAAGTCCTGCAGTACAACAAGACCTAAAACTTGCGTATAAAATTTCTTCATCACTGAAAGATTACGCACCGTTATCGTTACAAGAGAAATCGTCCACTCTTTTTTTGATTGTGGTACAAGCGCATCTTTCACTAACTGTAATAGATTTCGCATTTTCCTTTTCCTTTACTAAAAAAGTGGGGAGGACTTAAAGGATGTTCCTCACCCACTCCGTTAATTTTTATCCTTCAAAAGCCACTGTTAAAGGTGGGACAACTTGTTTCTTACGAGAAACAACTCCTGGTAGTGTTAGTACTCCGTCTGTATAGCTTGCGTTAAACGCTTGAGCTACTTTATCTAAATGGTCACCAACTACTAATACTGTTGATACGCTAGTTAAGATGTTTGTAATGACAAATACAAATGTATCATATCCGTTTTTATCGTTTGCAACACGCATGCTTTCTTCTAATGCATCGCGACGTGCTAACAATTCTTCAGGATCCACTACGTTCACTTGCGCAATACGTAAGTTTGCTCCTCCCATTGGGAATGATTTCGCATCTAAGTCGATTAAATCATCTTCAGATTTATTTCCTAAGTTTGTACCAGCTTTTAGCATTTCTAAACCATATACATTCACATCGATTTCAGCAATGTTTGCTAAGTCTGTTGCTGCTTCGATATCTTGTTGTGTGCATGTTGGTGATTTGAATAATAATGTGTCTGATACAATGGCTGAGACCATTAATCCAGCAATATCTTTTGGAATATCTACTCCATATTCTTTGTACATTTTGTATAAAATTGTATTTGTACATCCTACTGGTTCTGCACGGTAGAATAATGGGTTTGCTGTTTGGAAGTTAGCGATACGGTGGTGATCCACAACATATTCTACTTCCACTTTTTCAACTCCTGTAGCACTTTGTTGAACTTCATTGTGGTCTACTAATGCTACACGATTTGTTTCTTCTGAAACATCTCCAATCACGCGTGGAGCTTCTTTTTTGAAATATTCTAAAGCGTATTGTGTTTCTTCATTTGGAGTCCCTAGGGCAACTGCTTCTGCATCTTCTCCTAAATGACGTAATAAGTAAGCATATGAAATTGCTGATGTAATTGCGTCTGTATCTGGATTTTGATGTCCGAAAACTAATAATTTACTCATAATTTGGCCTCTCTCTATATAAATTTACATTGACAATTTTAACATAATTATCACTTAAAACCAATAGATAATGCATTATTTCTAAGATTTCTAGAAAAAAAGAACTGTTATAGCTTTTAAACTATAACAGTTCATTCATTATGCATTTAAATAACCTTTATATTCGTCTGTTCTTAAAATACGACGAGCATTGTCCACACGTTCTTGTGTTGGTGGTTCAATATGGTCTAATTTATATGGAATTCCTAAGTTCTTCCATTTATACACACCCAATTTATGATAAGGTAAAATTTCAAACTTCAATACGTTCTTCAATTTACTTACAAACTCACTTAATCGAATGAGATATTCATCATAATCTGAACGTTCTGGAACTAACACGTGACGAATCCATACCGGTTGTCCTTTATCTGATAAATACTCTGCTAGTTGAAGAATATTTTTATTCGTCCATCCTGTTAATTTCTTATGTTGTTCATCATCAATATGTTTAATATCTAATAAAATAAGATCCGTATATTGTAATAACTCTTCGAATTTTGAGAAGAATGGTTCGTCATACGTAAATGGCATTCCACAACTATCTAATGTTGTGTGTACTCCAGCTTTTTTGCAGCGCTTAAAGAAATCGATTAAGAAATCAATTTGCAATAAAGGCTCTCCTCCGCTGACAGTTACTCCACCTTTACGTCCCCAGAATGCACGATATTGCAACGCTTGATCGAGTAATTCTTGAGAAGTAATCGGATGACCGCCCCCAATATTCCAAGTATCTGGGTTATGACAAAACTCACAACGCATACGACAACCTTGCATGAAGGTTACAAAACGGATACCTGGTCCGTCTACAGAACCAAAACTCTCTGTAGAATGAATATATCCAGTTACTGGTTCACTCATCATTATTCCTCCTATCTTTTCTCTACTAGTATATCACAATTCGTGTCCTTTAGGTCCATTTCGATTAAAAAACGGATGGACGATTTTGCCCATCCGTTCTCTTAATTTCAGCAATCTAGTTTGGTCTACTTCTAACAGTCGACCTCACACTTTGTGTAATTCGGTTCGGTCTCCTTGAAATACCTCCACTTCGTAAAATTTTTTCGGATGCTTAGCATCCTCATTAATTTTCCTCCAGTGGTCTATTTCAGAACAGTCGACCTCACACTTTGTGATTACATGCTTTCGTGCATTGTACGGTTGATTACGTCTAATTGTTGTTCACGAGTTAATTTAATGAAGTTAACTGCGTAACCAGATACACGAATTGTTAATTGTGGGTATTCTTCTGGGTGTTCCATAGCATCTAATAATGTATCACGGTTGAATACGTTGATGTTTAAGTGGTGACCACCTTTAGAAGCGTAACCATCTAACATAGAAACTAAGTTTTCTTCTTGTACATCTAATTCACGACCTAAAGCTTTAGGAATGATTGAGAATGTATTTGAGATACCATCTAATGCATATTTGTAAGGTACTTTAGCAACTGATGATAATGAAGCTAATGCTCCGTGTGTGTCACGACCATGCATTGGGTTAGCACCTGGTGCAAATGGTTCGCCAGCACGACGTCCATCAGGAGTGTTACCTGTCTTCTTACCATAAACTACGTTAGAAGTAATTGTAAGGATAGAAGTTGTATGTTTAGCATTACGGTAAGTTTTATGTTTTTTAACTTTAGTCATGAATTCTTTCAATAACCAAACAGCGATTTCGTCAGCGCGGTCATCGTTGTTACCATATTTAGGGAAGTCGCCTTCTACTTCATAGTCAACAACAACGCCATTTTCGTCACGAATAGTTTTAACTTTCGCATATTTAATAGCTGATAATGAGTCAACTGCTACTGAGAATCCAGCGATACCAGTTGCCATTGTACGTAGAATTTCAGTGTCATGTAATGCCATTTCAATTCTTTCGTAGCTGTATTTATCATGCATGTAGTGGATGATATTTAATGTGTTTAAGTATAAACCACAAATCCATTCCATCATGTCATTGTATTTTTCCATTACTTCATCATAATCTAAGTATTCTGAAGTGATTGGTTGATATTTAGGACCAACTTGTGCTTTAGATTTTTCATCGATACCACCGTTGATCGCATATAATAATGTTTTCGCTAAGTTAGCACGAGCACCGAAGAATTGCATTTGTTTACCGATACGCATAGCAGATACACAGCAAGCAATTCCGTAGTCGTCGCCCCACTCTGGACGCATAACATCATCATTTTCATATTGAATTGCAGATGTTTGAATAGAAGTTTTAGCTGCAAACAATTTGAAGTTTTCTGGTAAACGAGTTGACCATAGAACTGTTAAGTTTGGTTCTGGAGCTGGTCCTAAGTTTACTAATGTGTGTAAGAAACGGAAACTGTTCTTAGTTACTAATGGACGTCCGTCTTCACCAACACCGGCGATTGATTCAGTTACCCAAGTTGGGTCTCCTGAGAATAATGCGTTATATTCAGGTGTACGAGCGAATTTAACTAAACGTAATTTCATAACGAAGTGGTCAACAAGTTCTTGTGCTTGTTCTTCAGTTAATGTTCCGTTTTCTAAGTCACGTTGTACATAGATATCTAAGAATGTTGAAGTACGTCCAAGTGACATAGCCGCACCATTTTGTTCTTTAATAGCTGCTAAGTATCCTAAGTATAACCATTGGAAAGCTTCGCGAGCGTTAGAAGCTGGTTTAGAAATATCGAATCCGTAGATGTTACCTAATTCTTTTAGTTCTAATAATGCACGGTATTGTTCTGAAACTTCTTCACGTAAACGAATTACATCGTCACTCATAGTACCGTCGCCAATGTTAGCGAAGTCTTTTTGTTTTTCAGCGATTAAACGATCAACCCCGTATAAAGCTACACGACGGTAGTCACCGATGATACGTCCACGTCCGTAAGCATCTGGTAAACCAGTGATAACACCTGATCTACGAGCCGCACGCATTTCTGGAGTGTAAGCATCGAATACACCTTGGTTGTGAGTTTTACGCCAGTCACGGAAGATGCGAGAAATTTCTTCGTCGATCTTGAATCCGTAAGCTTCAGCTGATTGTTCACTCATACGGATACCACCAAATGGTTGTAAGCTACGTTTGAATGGTTTTTCAGTTTGGAAACCAACAACTGTTTCTAAATCTTTGTTTAAGTAACCAGGACCATGTGAAGTGATTGTTGATACAACTTTAGTGTCCATATCTAAGACACCACCAGCTTCACGTTCTTGTTTGTTCAAGTCCATTACTTGTGCCCATAAAGCTTTAGTAGCTTCAGTAGGTCCAGCTAAGAAACTGTCGTCTCCTTCATAAAGTGTGTAGTTTTCTTGGATAAAGTCACGGACGTTAACTTCTTCTTTCCATACTTTACCTTTGAAACCGTTCCATTGTTCCATAAATTTTTCCTCCTTAGATAATTGATTGTGAAACTTATAACAGCTATCTACATGAATATTATAACACAATAAAAATTAGTTGCAATACTAAAGTGTAAAAAAATACAAAGTTTTTGTTAAATATTGCTACAATCGCGATTTTAAGGTCTTAAAAGTTGCGAAAGATGTATTATAACAGCTTGATTCGCTGTACTAATATTTTGAAACAGAATGAAAACTTTCACAATGTGGTGTTTATTATCCACAATCAAAACTCTTTTTCTTTCGTTAAATATAAAAAAAGAGCAATACCGAAATAAATTCGATAATGCTCTTCTCAATTTAGCGTTTCAGGAGGGATTCGAACCCCCGACCGTTCGCTTAGAAGGCGAATGCTCTATCCTGCTGAGCTACTGAAACAGTACTAAATTAGTATACCTAAAGACGAACATTCTGTCAATTGATTTTACAGCCTTCTTCCGACTCTTCTGTTTCTTTTTCTTCGTTATCTGTTTTCTTCTTTTTCGAGAAATTCATTGAAATATAGATGACTAACATTACGATCGCCATGATTAGAACTCTTGCGGCTAAAGCGAAATTATATAACGCTGCAATCGCACTTAATGCAAAGAAGATGATAGTCATGTTTTTTACTGTTTCAAGAATGGGACGTTTTCTCCCCATTGGATTTGGTCTGTTATCCATTCGTTACTCCTTCGTTTCTTTCGTTTTATACATCAATAATGCTGAAGCGATTGCTACATTAAGTGATTCTGCTTTTCCAAACATTGGAATGATGATGACGACGTCCGCTAAATCAATCACGTCATCAGATACACCTTGCCCTTCATTCCCAACAACGATTGCTACATCCGTTGCTCCTTGTAAGATAGTGTAATCTTTTGAATCACTGTGCAGTGCCGTTACAGCCACTTGTACACCTTTAGATTTAAGAAATGGCAAGTATTCTTGTAGGTCCGCTTGAAAAACTGGGATATGGAAATGGCTTCCCTGCATTGAACGAAGAACTTTATCGTTATATAAATCTACTGTTCCTGTTCCTAAAATGACCGCATCGAATCCAGCAGCATCAGCTGTTCTCACGATTGTTCCTAAGTTTCCTGGATCTTGAACGGCATCTAGAACGATCATACGACCGTTTTGAGGTAATGCCTCTTGTTTAACTATCTCCACAACTGCTAAGATCCCTTGAGTAGTTTCTGTCATTGATAACTTTTGGAAGACTTCTTGAGATACAACTAGAAGCTGTGCGTTCGTACGACTTAATAAAAGTTGGTAATCTTCAAGGCGATTACTACTTACTACTATTAATTCAATCGGAGCTTTCTCTTTAATCGCTTCTTCTACAAGATGCTCTCCTTCAAGAAGATACATCCCTGCTTTCTTACGCCCTTTTGCATTCTGAAGTTTGACAAGCTCTTTAATTTTTTCATTTTTAGGTGAACTAATGATATCCATACAACTACCCTTTTAATCCTTCTATTGTATTCATAAGTTTCTTAACTTCTACTTTTTGATTTTGATGAAATCCACATTTCATAGGTACGACATAAGTTTCCTCTTTATCAAGATATTGCAATGTTAATTTGGGATTTCCTAAAAGTTTCTTCTCCACGGAAACCTTTTGAATGCGTTCTGAAGGGATAACGATTGGTCTATTCGCTCTCCATACACCTTCTTTAGAAGTTTCAAATAGAACGAAACCATCTTTAGCCCAATAGAGTACAAAGGTTTGATTTCCTTTTTCCAAAGCCACTAAGCTATCAGCATCCGTCATTTCGAATCCAAAAAAACTAATTTGACTTTTTAAATCCTCGATGATTTCCATTCTTATTCCCCTTCTTTCGTTTCTGAGTTGGTTTCTTAGAACTTACTTCTTTCTTTTTCGGTTGTGTGACTGGTTTTAATTGTCCTGCATATAGTTCAAACTGAACTAGTTTATGTTTCCCTGCAACCTTCTTCAAGTCTCTTAGTTCGCGGTCATTCACTAGACTGAGAACTAACCCTTCTTTTCCCATACGTCCTGTACGTCCAGAACGGTGGGTATACTGTTCTGTTGAATCTGCAATATCATAATGAATGACAAGTGGTAAATCTTCAATATCGAGGCCACGTTGTGCGACATCGGTACTTAGTAAGAATGGAATCTGTCCCTTCTTAAATAAGTCGATAGCTTTATTACGTTCCGTTTGATGAGCGTCACTTGATAAAAGTGCAACTGGAACTTGATGATACGCTAACTTTTCGCCAAGTAATGCTGCATTTGCAATCGAATTGACAAACACTAATGCCTGGTTTGCATTTTCGGAGAATGCTAGCTTGCGTAGCACTTCATCACGTTTTCTAGTTGGACATTCAATATATCCATGAGTTACGTTCGAATGAGCAGAGTTCCCCTCTGAAACTTCAACAAAAGTCGGAAGCATATTAATCCATTTATTAACTTCTTCTAAATTCTTATTCTTTGTTGCAGAGAAACAAAGCACTTGTCTTTCAGAAGGAAGTTTCTTTACAAGTTCTCTTGTGTTATTCAATTGTTCTGGATCGAGTAAATAATCGGCTTCATCTAATACAAGCATCTCTACTTGGTGAAGCTTTAATTTACGAAGCTTTGAAAGCTCTAGTAATCGTCCTGGTGTTCCTACAACGATTTCTGGTTTATCTTTCAACTTCTCTACTTGTCGTTTTACGTTTGCTCCACCCGCTAAAACTTGCACACGAATTTCAGGTGTTTTCCATTCTCTAATCACTGCTCCAATTTGTTGAGCTAATTCTTGAGAAGGCGCCACAATCAAGGCTTGCAACGTTTTATCTGCCTTTACTCTTTCCAAAATAGGAACGACATACGCTAATGTTTTTCCAGTCCCTGTTGGTGAGATAGCTACGATATCTGTTCCCTCTTTAATGAGTTCTTGTGTCTTTTCTTGTATCGGTGTTAATGTGTGGAAGCCATGTTGCTCCCAAATTTTTTTTGTATTCATAAGTGTCCTTTCCGATAACCATTTGTTCTTTTGAGTCCTATTCATTTTAACGAAGAAATGCCTATACTTCAAATAGTTTCAACGTTTGTATAAAAAAAGAGAACTGCTCTTACACAGTTCGGGACTGACCCCAAAAAGTGAGAATTTAATAAAAACACCCTAGGGCTACCGTCTCCGGTATTCAACCGGAGACAGGTAGTCCAATTTTTGTTGGATTCTATTTTCATTATAATATTTGATGTAATTTTCTACAATTTGAATTACAATAGAAGATGAAGTTATTACTTCATCTTTTATGTAGAAAGCTTCGCACTTTAG
>NZ_JVNU01000014.1 GCF_001071995.1 Streptococcus sp. 263_SSPC | reverse complement strand
CCACGTTTAACAGTCTTCGTATTTAAGTTTTCTGCTTCGTTGTTATCAGTCTTATCAGCATATGGATTTGCGTTTGTTTCAGCAACTTTGTCTGTAAATTCTTTATCGTCATCCACTAACTTGTCACCAGTGATGTCATATTTTTCTTCAGTTACAATATATTTCTCTGGTTTGAAGTCTGGAGCATCTGGAGGAGTTACTACGTTGTTGAACTCTTTATCAGGAGCATCTGTTAGTTTTGTGATTAATGCTTTAGCAGTTCCGTCATATTTCACTTCAACAGTAACTTCAGCTTTCATCTTATCGTAAGTCACTGTTGCGTCAGATCCAGCAACCTCTTCGATAGTGTATTTGTATGTTCCAGCTTGGTTTTTGTTGAATTCTAAAGCTTTGAACTTAACGTTTCCGTCTTTATCGTTCTTCACCGTTTCGATTTCAGTACCTTCTGCATCTTTCAATACAAAGCTGAACTCTTCTTCTTTCAACTCACGACCTTGTAATTTCTTAGCGAAGTTAAATTCTACTTCAACTGGAATGTTTACAACACGTTTTTGAGTTGGTTTTTCTGGAGTCTTAACAGTCTTAGAAGTTGGGTCATATTGGTTTACTACTTGAACCGCAGTATTTTCAATATCGGCACCAGGTGTTACATCTTCTTTAACAGTTGCTACGATATCAAATTTATAGTAGCGACCGAATGCAAATTTAGTTGTATCTAATACTTGAGTATCTTCAGCATCGCCTAAAGATTTTTGTAATGAAGCTTTAGATGTTGCTTTTACAACGCCATCTTCAACTGTGATGTCGAATTTATCAGTTACATCTTCACCTGTTACGCTGTCATAAGCTTTCACGTTCGCAGCATCCACTGTTAATTTAGCTTCATCGTAATCGTCAGTAATACCAACTGATTGGACGTAGTCTTTGTTGTTAGCGTCAAATTTAGTTGTATCTAACCATACTTGGTACACTAATTTTTCGCCACGTTTAACAGTCTTCGTATTTAAGTTTTCTGCTTCGTTGTTGCTTGCATCATCAACATATGGGTTCGCATTTGTATCTGCAACTTTATCTGTTAACTCTTTATCGTCATCCACTAGTTTATCGCCAGTTATATCGAATTTTTCTTTGTTTACGATGAATTTCTCTGGTTTGAACTCTGGAGTTTCTGGAGGAGTTACAGTGTTGTTGAACTCTTTATCTTCGATTTCTGAAACTGTTCGTTTAAGAACTTTAGCAGTTCCATCGTAGTTCACTGTAATTGTTACTTCAGCTTTCATTGTATCGTAAGTAACAGTTGCGTCAGATCCAGCAGCCTCTTCGATTGTATATTTGTGAGTTCCCACTTGATCTTTAGTGAATTCAAGTGATTTGAATTTCACGTTTCCGTCAGCATCGTTCTTCACAGTTTCGATTTCAGTACCTTCTGCATCTTTCAATACAAAGGTGAATTCTTGGTCTTTCAACGTACGACCTTCAAGTTTCTTCGTGAAGTTGAAGTCCACAGAAACTGGAATATTCACAACACGTTTTTGCGTTGGTTTTTCTGGTTTTTCAACAGTCTTGTTGTATGGATCGTATACGTGAACGATTTGGCTCGCTGTATTTTCGATATCGATACCATCTTTAACAGTTGTTTTGATAGTTGCAGCGATATCAAATTTATAGTAACGGCCGAATTCGAATTTAGTTGTGTCGATGACGCTGTTTTCATTTACAAATTCTGCTTTAGAAGTTGCACTGATTTTACCGTCTTCTACTTTAATATCGAATTTAGAAGTTACATCTGCACCAGTTACGCTATCGTAAACTTTAATTCCATCTGTAGTCACATCTAATTTGTCTTCTTCGTAATCGTCAGTGATTCCAACATATTGGATATTTTGGTCTGCAGTGAATTTAGTTGTATCTAACCATACTTGGTAATAGAATTTGTCACCTTTTTTAAGTGTCTTACCATTGATGTTTTCTGCTTCGTTGTTTGTTGATTTGTCAGCATATGGGTTTGCATTTGTTTCTGCTACTTCATCTGTTAACTCATTATCATCGTCCATTAGTTTGTCGCCAGTGATATCGAATTTTTCTTTATTCACAACGAATTTCTCTGGTTTGAACTCTGGAGTTGTTGGCGGTGGAGTTACTTTGTTGTTGAACTCTTTGTCATCCGCGCCAGTAGCGTTTCCGCCTTCTGAAGCATAAGTTGTTACTGTTGTTAAAACGTGGCCAGATTTAGACACTGTAACAGTAATATTCGCTTTCATTGTATCGTAGTCCATACGATCTTCTTTTGTCGCTGGGATTACTTCTTCAACAGTATATTTGTGAACGCCCACTTTAGTCTTGTCATAGTTTAATGCTGTAAATGTAACGTTACCGTCTGCATCGTTTTTCACAGTTTCGATTTCGTTACCTTCTGCATCTTTCAATACAAAGCTAAACTCTTGGTCTTTCAATGGACGACCTTCTAATTTCTTAGTGAAGTCGAATTTCGTTGATACTGGAGGTACTACAAAGTTGTTGAACTCTTGGTCGTCAGCTTTAGAAGTTTCGCCACCTTCTGCTGAGTAAGTTACTTTAGTTTTCAATACGCCAGCAGCGTCTTGAGTAACTTCAACTGTCATAGTGATTTCCATTGCATCGTAATCAACGTTCGCATCAGAACCTGCTTTTTCTGTAATCTTGTACTTGTAAGTACCCACTTTATTGAATGTCAATTCGCTGAATGAAACTTTACCGTCAGCATTTTGAACTGTTTCTTCATATCCATCTGCAGAAGATTTTTGTTCTTTAATTGTAAAGCTGAATTCGCCGTCTACTAAGTTACGACCTTCTAACGTTTTCTTGAATTCAGGTTTCACTTTAACTGGTTCTACTTTTTCATAGTAGTAAACAGGTTGTTTGAAAGGAGTTAGTGTATTTAATAAGTCAACGTTTGTACCAATTCCTCCAACACCACGTTCTAATTGACTATTTGGAGAACCGTGTCCGATTCTATCTCCTAAGAATGGTACGAAGACAGTTTTATATGGTGTATATCCTGCTGCTTTTTGGAAATCAAAACCAACTTCAATCCCATTAGGATGGTTAACACCGTCGGTACCTGTAAATGCAATTGTATTTAAAGTACTCTTAACTTTAGCTAATTCTTCAGTGTTTGCATTTCCTGGTTTAATTGGCTGTGTTTCAGCAATCAACATATATCCATCAGTACTCAAAGTACCATCTGAACGTTTAGATTGTTGTTTAGGGTCAAGTAAGTACACACGAATAACAACTGTTCCATCTTCATCCACTACTTCTTTAATACGTTTTATGCCATAACGGTCTGCGTCCATGAATTTTGTTCCGACTTTATAAGGAGAACTTACATATCCTGAAGTAGTTGTCGAATCAGCAGTTTGGTATAAGCGATATCCATCAAATTGACGAACACCAGAAGCATTGAAATTTTGTCCTTCCATTGCTTTCATCTTATAACTTGCTAATTCTTCTTCTTTTCCACTTTCTTTATACGATTGTGTAGATGTTTCTGTACGTCCAGCCTGATAGGTTGGGTTTGATTTGTCCACAATTTTATATAAAGTTGTATTGTTAACTACTTGTGGAATAAGCGCATTTGTATCCGTAATGGTACGTCCGTTATATGCAGGCTCTGTCGCATTGAAAATATCAGTACTTGTGCGAGCATTATACACATCTTGATAAATTTTCATCTTAGCTTCGTTTTCAGGTGTTCGACCTTCTAAGTCCGGATATGTTTGAATAACTGGATCAATATCGTAATGGAATTGGATAAACTTGCTAGCATCTCGTCCTATTTTACCTGGGTTAGTTCCATAAACAACATACAATGTTAATTCACCATTTGATGCTTGTTTTGTCTTTTGGAAAGATTGTTTACCACTAGTTTCAGTAATTTGTACTGTTTCGATTACTGAACCAGTATTTTTATCCACTAATTCAACAGTAACATTGTTTGAATCACTAAAAGGTTTATAAGCACGTGTATAGTAATTTGTATTGTATCGTGCATTATATTTTGTTAAATCTAAAATGTGGAAAGTATAATTTGAATCTGCTTTTTTAAAGCTTGCATCCGGAACATCTTGAGATTTTACAGTTGCCCCATTAGGATTTGACATATCTGGAGTTGCTGTTTCGCCATCTTTAAGAGTTGTTTCAACATCTACTGGAGAGTTGTCGCTTCCTTGTGAAGCCGCACGACGAGAACGTGTTCTTGAAGTTTCCTCTGCTGCCGTTGCTGCTGTTGTTGTTTCTTCTGTAGCCGCTAGAGCTGCAGTTGTTTCTTCTGTAGCCGAAGGTGCTGCAGTTGTTTCAGCCTCAGTAGTTGCCTCAGCGGTTGTTGTCGGCGCAGCCGCTGTCGTTGTTGCTTCAGCTGCTGTAGCAGATACTTCTTCTGCTGCTACTGCGTTTGTAGCAAAAATCGTTGTTCCTAATAAGACTGAGCACACGCCAATCGTCAATTTACGTAATGAGAAACGTTGGCGCTTGCTAAAGATATCTTTCATTTGGACACTTCCTTTTCTTTTTTATTTTGTTTGTTTTTTCACACAAACGGTTACTAACTCGAAAAGACGAAACAGATTTCATACTTTCTACACAATTCACACACTATATAAAATTTGCTAAAATCTTTTCTACAGCGCATATTCTACTGTATATTAATTATAAATACAACGCTATATCAATTTAACTATTATATATAAAGTATTATTTTTTTCAGGAATTTCATATTTTCTATGTTTTTCACGAAAAATATTCGAAACCAAAAAATGTTACAGAAACCTCATAGGAACAGCGTTTTTCGAACGTAATCTGAATTTCCTGTCGCTTTTAAGCGCACAAAAAGAGCGCTCAAGAATAATTCGAGCGCCCTTTTGTAAGCGGTTGTATCAACTTTCTTCCCTAAAAGTGAAGAATTTAATTTTTATGCGAATTTTGAGAAATCCCAAATATCTGTCACTAATCCTTCGTAAAATTCAGGTTCGTGACACACCATTAATATACTTCCTTTATATTCTTGTAATGCACGTTTTAGCTCCTCTTTGGCATCTACATCCAAGTGGTTTGTTGGTTCGTCGAGCACGAGTACGTTTGATTCTTCGTTCATCAATTTACAGAAGCGCACCTTTGCTTGCTCTCCCCCACTTAGCACTTGCACTTGACTCTCGATATGTTTACTGGTTAATCCACAACGAGCGAGTGCTGCACGTACTTCTGGTTGTGTCATGGATGGGAATGTATCCCAGATTTCTTCTAGGGCTGTCTTACGATTGCCTTTTGGTGTTTCTTGTTCGAAATACCCAAGGTCGATATAGTCGCCACGCGTTACTTTTCCATTCAACGGCTTAATAATCCCTAATAAGCTCTTGAGTAGTGTCGTTTTACCGATACCATTCGCACCGACAATCGCAATCTTTTGGCCACGTTCCATTTCAAGATTCACATGTCCTGTTAATGGACGGTCGTATCCAATCACTAAATCTTCGGCTTGGAAAATGTAACGACCAGGAGCTCTAGAAGTCTTGAACTCGAATTTTGGTTTTGGCTTCTCACTGGCTAATTCGATAACTTCCATCTTATCCAGCTTCTTCTGACGTGACATCGCCATATTACGCGTTGCCACGCGCGCCTTATTACGGTTCACGAAATCCTTCAAGTCCGCAATCTCTTTTTGCTGGCGGTTATACGCCGCCTCTAGTTGCGCTTTCTTCATCGCATACACTTCTTGGAACTGATCATAGTCCCCCACATAACGGTTCAGCTCTTGATTGTCCATATGGTAAATCAAGTTCACGACGCTGTTTAAGAATGGAATATCATGCGAAATCAGAATAAATGCATTTTCGTATTCTTGTAAGTAATGTTTTAACCATTCGATATGCTCTACGTCCAGGTAGTTTGTCGGCTCGTCGAGTAATAAAATATCTGGTTTTTCTAATAATAGTTTTGCCAGTAATACTTTCGTACGTTGACCACCACTGAGTTCACTCACATCGCTATCCATCCCAAAGGCTGCAACACCTAACGCACGAGCTACTTCATCGATTTTCGCATCGAGAATATAGAAGTCGTGGCTATCTAATCGCTCTTGTAACTCGCCCACTTCTTCTAGCATCGCGTTCATTTCGTCTTCGTTTGCGTCACCCATTGCCATATACAACTCATTAATACGAGCTTCTGCAACAAATAAATCGTCGAAGGCTTTTTGAAGGACACTGCGAACCGTCATTCCTGGTTCAAGCACCGTATGTTGGTCCAAGTATCCTACCTTTACATTTTTCGACCATTCGATTTTCCCTTCGTCGGGTTGTAATTGACCTGTCACGATATTCATGAAGGTGGATTTCCCTTCACCGTTTGCTCCAACGAGTCCGATGTGCTCCCCTTTTAATAGACGGAAGCTCACATCATTGAAGATGGCTCTTTCACCGAATCCGTGTGTTAATTTTTCTACATTTAAAATACTCATCAACGTTCTCCTTAAGTTTTCTCTGGGTCATTGTATCATAGTTTGCTCTAATGTCAAAAAGGCTGAGCGACGAGGATAAAAAAGGACCCACAATGTGAGTCCAAAAACCGTTTTTCTTTAGAAATTGAAAATTTCGTTCTTCCTTTAAAGATTGGCTATGATGGTGATAATTGCAACAAGAATACCTACAATTGCCAATAGCAGATATTGCTTTTCTTTTACTTCACTCACCATATAGGCAATACTCCCTCCAATTGTTAGCACAAGAGGAAATAGAAGAGCTAAGAGTTTAGGTTCTTGTCTGGACGGATTTCCTGAAAAATCAATTTGTACCGTAACCAAATCAGGTAATGCTATATAGCTATATACCGCTAGAAAAATCGCAATCACAATCATAATTCCAGCAATCCATTTTTTATTCACTATCACCGTCTCCTTTTAACCTAATTAAATTGTGCTTTGTATAAAGCTGCATACGCACCATTTTTTGCGAGCAATTCTTCATGAGTGCCGTCTTCTGTCAGTCCCTCTTCAGTGACTACAATAATACGGTCTGCATTTTTAATCGTAGCAAGACGGTGAGCAATAATAAAGGTCGTTCTACCTTCTGCCAACTCGTCAAACGATTGTTGAATAAACTTCTCGGTTTGCGTATCGAGCGCGCTCGTTGCTTCGTCCAAGATTAAAATAGAAGGATTCTTCAAGAAAATACGAGCAATTGAGAGGCGTTGTTTTTGTCCGCCTGACAATTTCACACCGCGTTCTCCGATATGCGTATCCACGCCATCTTCTAAATCTTCAATGACTTCTTTCAGTTTCGCTTGCTCGATGGCACGATCTACTTCCTCATCTGTCGCATCGAGTCTACCGTACAATACATTCTCGCGAATCGTTCCATTAAAGAGGAATACATCTTGTTGCACGATACCGATTTGACGACGAAGCGATTGTAAGGTGAAACGGTTGATGTTGGTTCCATCAATCAGAATTTCCCCTTCTTTTAAATCATAGAAACGAGGCAATAAGTTCACGAGCGTTGTTTTCCCAACTCCACTTGGTCCAACAAAGGCAACGGTTTGCCCTGGTTCCACCGTCAAGTTGATATGTTCCAACACCTTCTTATCTTCTTCGTATCCGAATCCGACATTTTTATATTCCACACGTCCTTCAAACGCTGGAGCCGGAATCGCATCGGGTGCGTCTTCAATATCGATTTCGACATTCATTAATTCTTTGAAACGACGGAATCCCGCGAACCCTTTTGGATACAATTCAATCATCGAGTTCATCTTATTAATCGGTCCTACGAATACATTGGACAGCAAGATGTAGCCGACTAATTCTCCAGCCGTTAAATCACCAATGACCGTGAAGTACGCCCCAACGATTAAGCTGAAGAGATTAATACTGCGCATTAATAAATAGTTGAAACTGCTGCTTGTCCCCATCGTGCGATAGAACGCAATTTTATTCGAGCGATATTCTTGAATGAGGTCTTCGAAGAGTTGTTGCTCGTGGCTTTCGTTGGCAAAGGCCTTCACCACACGCATTCCGCTCAGTACATTTTCAAGTCCTGCCGTATAGTTGGCAAGCCCTTTGTAGATGTTTCGATTGATACGAGACATGCGACGGTTAAATACTGCCAGCGCGACCGCAATAATCGGTACGAAGAAAATCGTCAATAACGCAAGCGTTGGATGCACTTGATACATCAACACAAACGAACCGATTAAGGTCATCACGGCGATAAAGAACTCTTCAGGTCCGTGGTGCGCCAACTCACTAATATCGAATAAGTCACTCGACAAGCGGCTCATCAATTCACCGATTTTCATATTATCGAAGAACGAGAAGGATTGTTTTTGAACCTTTGCGAATAACTCACGGCGCATATCCGTTTCGATGTTAATCCCTAAAATATGTCCCATGTACACCACGATAAAGTTCAAAGTTGTCGAGAAGGCATACAGCGCAAGTAGCCCTGCCCCCACGAGTATAATTTGTTGTAAGTTTTGAGACGGTACGATGTTATCGATGACACTTCTCACCATTACTGGAAAGGCAAGTTCGAGAATGGCCACGATTACCGCACAGGTAAAATCGAGTAAGAATAATTTTTTATACGGTTTGTAATAATGAATAAAATCTTTAATCATGACTGTTCTCCTTTCGCATAATGTAATGTGCTCCAGTCTTTTGTCTTATAGACGATGTGTCCATAAAGAACCGTTAACGCGTTTGATAATAACATGGCAATCCATACACCGGTTGCCCCGAGTGCTGTAAAGGCTCCAAGCACCCAAATAATTGGCAGGCGTAATACCCAAAGACGTCCCACTGACATATTCATCGAGTATTTCGTCACGCCACATCCTTGGAAGAATCCGTTGTACGCCGAGAACATTCCCATGAAGAAAATGATAAAGGCGGTATAGTTCAAATACTCAACGGCATTTGCCCAAAGAACGGCATCGCTTCTATCTTTAATGAAGACTCCAAGAATCGGAGACTGGAAGAAGAAGACGATGATACAGCCAACAGTTGAAATCATGAGCACCCATAGTAGCGCTCGTCTAAAGATGGCATGCGCACGGTCGTAGAGTCCTGCCCCCATGTTTTGTCCGATAATGGCTGTTAACGCCGCACCGATTCCCATCTGTGGTTGCGTTAATAAATCCGAGATACGGTTTACCATTGAATACGCAGCCAGTACCGATGTTCCATAAGACTGAATCAGTCCATTTAAGACGGTGAATCCTAATGCCGCACCGCCATAACCAAACGCAGATGGCCAAGCGACTTTAAGAATTTCTTTCATCACTTCTTTGTCAATTTTGACATGTCTTAAGTAGATTTGAATATCCGATTCCTTACGAACGGCATGAATCGCAAGCGCTAATAATAGTACTTTTGCAATAACAGTCGCCCATCCTGCCCCCTCAATTCCCCAGTTCAACCCAGTGAGGCCGACAAAAGGAATCGTCGCAAAAATGAAGATTGGATCTAGAATAACGTTAGCAATCGAAGAAGCCGCACTGATCATCGTAATCGTACGCGTTCTCCCTTGCGCATTTAGCAAGGACTGATATCCGAAGTAGCAGAAATCAAAGAACAACCCAATAAAGTTAATCTTCAAGTATGCTACAGATTTTGCCAAGAAGGTCCCCTCTGCTCCCATCCACTTCACGAATAGAGGTGCAAGGAAATATCCAAGTACGGACAGCACAAACCCAAAGAAATACGTTAATACCATCGCATTCCCTGCATAACGCTTCGCATCTCTATATTTTCCTGCTCCAAAATACTGAGCAACAAGCGCCGTCGCTCCGACACTAATCCCCATTCCAAGCGAAATAAATAAGAAATTCAGCGGCCAAATAAACGCGGTTGCCGCAAAGTCTTCTGCAGAAAGTTGCGCCACATATAACCCGTCTGTCAAATTGTATAAAGTTCGAATTAAATTATTAATCATTAACGGAGTCGCAATCGTTAAAATCACCCGATTAATGTGCCCCGTCGTAATAAAATTTTGTTTTTCCAAAATAATCACCTGTTCTAGTATACATGATATCCCCACTGCTGTGAACACATACCATGAACAAATCCACTTTTCTGTACTTTTAAAGATCGAAGGAGGCTCGCTCTTTGGCCATGGGATTTCTTCATAATAGCGGTAATAGGACACCGGTTCGAGTCAAAGTCTCTCACCTCTAAAACTCAAAGTGGGAGTAAGGAAAACTTCCTAACTCCCGCTAATTCGCTTTTAGCGCTATCCCCTATTACTGCTATTATAGAATCCCATGTCCCCTCGCGAGCCTCTTTGCATTTTTATAAGGTAGAAAAAGTCCCCTGCTCTGTCTCTCCACACCAGATTGGATAAATAAACTACTTCCTATTATTTTGCAAAACAAAATTTCAAAGCACGTGATTTTAAGTAGCACCTCATTCTGTCATTAGCCCGTACGAAGCACCCACTACCTCGCTTCCGCCCCTCCGAGACAAAATTTCTAAACACATTGTTCAAAGAAACAAAAAATGCGAAATCCGAAATGTTAGGCACTACCCAACCTTTTTATGCAAGCAGGTCTGAAGAATCATTTGGTCCATAGTAGCAACAATAGCGAGTGTAATCGATGCGAATTAGCAGTAGTTAGGAATTTATTCCTTACTACTGCTTTGAGGCTCGATAGGCTGTGAGACCTAAGGCTCACGCCGGTACAGCTATTGTAGCAACTATAGAGACCCAAATGATTCATAAAAGACCTGCGGTCTTTTTACCAAAGCACAAAATACAAAATAAAAAGAGTTAGGCACCAGCCTAACTCTTCCGAATTTCTCAAAATTATTTTTTAGTTTCTTTGAAGACAACGTGTTTACGTAATTTTGGAGAATATTTTTTTAATTCTAAACGCTCTGGATTGTTACGTTTGTTTTTGCTTGTTAAGTATAAACGTTCACCTGTTTCAGCACATTCTAATAAAATGTTGATACGCATGGATGACACCTCTCATTCAATTTATTTCATTAACTCATTGAGTTTCATACTGGTATATATTAACAAATGCAGTTCGCTTTGTCAATTCAGATTACCACTGATTTTTTTAAAAATTTATTCTTATAAAACTTTTTGAATCCAACCTTCTGGAGCCTCTACATCTCCGTATTGGATGCCCACTAATTCATCGTATAAACGACGTGTTACAGGACCAACTTCTGTTTCAGAATAGAACACATGGAAGTCGTCTCCGTTTTGAATTCCACCTACTGGAGAAATAACTGCGGCTGTACCACAAGCTCCTGCTTCTGCGAAGATATCTAATTGGTCTACATATACATCGCCTTCTTTAACAGTCATACCTAAACGGTGTTCTGCTAACCAAAGCAATGAGTATTTTGTAATACTTGGTAAGATAGATGGAGAGTAAGGTGTGATGAATTGATTATCTTTAGTAATCCCAAAGAAGTTCGCAGCCCCTACTTCTTCAATTTTTGTATGTGTCAATGGATCTAGGTAAATACAGTCACTGAAATGACGTTCTTTGGCTTCTTTACCAGGAAGTAAGCTTGCCGCATAGTTCCCGCCGACTTTAGCAGCCCCTGTACCTACGTGTGCTGCACGGTCATATTCAGAAACGATGAAGTTTGTTGGTGTTAATCCACCTTTGAAATAAGCTCCTACTGGCATTACGAAGATTGAGAAAATATATTCTGTTGCAGGGCGAACCGCTACATTGTTTCCTACCCCAATCATAAACGGACGGATATATAAGCTTCCGCCAGTTCCGTATGGTGGTAACCATTGTTCGTTTGCTTTTACCACTTTTTTCACGGCTTCAATAAAGCGTTCTTCTGGGAACTCAGGCATGAGTAAGCGACGGCATGAACGAGCCATACGAGCAGCATTTTGGTCAACACGGAATAAGTTGATGCTACCATCTTTACAACGGTATGCTTTTAACCCTTCGAAACATTGTTGCCCGTAGTGAAGTGCAGTTGCAGCTTCGTCTACTTTTAATACATTATCTTCAATCAAAGCCCCTTCGTCCCACTGGCCATCTTTGTAATAGCTGATGAAACGTAAGTCTGTTTTAATGTAATCGAATCCTAAGTTATTCCAATCTAAATTTACTGTGTTTGTCATATAATCCCTGCTTTCTTAGATTACTCTACTGATTTATATTCCCCAGATGTTGTATCCATTTCTTCTAACTTTTTATCATTTGCATGATAGCGGAAGAATCCATAAGTTGAGGTGTTTGAATTCTCAATATGACGGACTTGCACGTCAACGGAGTCATTCGTTTGTGCCTGAATGATAATCTCATAGTTCTCGCCTAAAACGACATTTTTGCGTTTTTCGATTTCTGCAATGGCTTCACGCGCTAAATTATTCGCATTACGTGTTGTATCACTTGTTGTCTCCTGCGCGGTCGTTGTTGGTTGGGCCGTAGTAGACTCTCCTGCTTCTGCTTTGTTTTTTGAAATTTGAACAACGGGAGCCGAGTTATCAGCGGTTTGCTCTGGTCTACGAGAACAAGCCATTAACGCCAGTACAAAAACTGCGATTCCTAATCCTTTTAAGACTTTGCGATTCATTCATTCACCACCTTCGTTATTTTTCTTATTCTATCACAATTTTTATAAAAAGTATTTTATACTGCGAATTTGTAATGATAATGAAAAATTTTATATAAATTTGGTTCTTTTCATTTTAAAAACAAAAAAACTCTAATGCAACACGAGTCACACTAGAGTTTCTTCAATTATTTAGCTAATTTTTCTTTGATTTCTTCGACATAGTTATAAACCATGTGTCCTGCTTGTCCGCCATCCCCAACAGCTGTTGTGATTTGACGCAATGTTTTTTGACGAACATCGCCAACCGCAAAGATTCCAGGAATAGAAGTTTCCATTTGCTCGTTTGTCACGATCCAACCTTCAGCATCTGAGATGTTTAAGTCTTTAAATGGATCAGAAACTGGTAAAAGTCCCACATAGATGAAGACTCCATCCGCATCATGAGTAGTTACTTCGCCAGTATTCACATCTTTTACGCGAACACCTGTAATTTTAGAACCGTCTCCAACGAATTCTTCTACGACTGAATTCCATAAGAAGTCGATTTTTTCATTGGCAAATGCGCGGTCTTGCAATACTTTTTGCGCACGTAAGTGGTCACGACGGTGAACAATCGTTACGTTCTTCCCGAATTGTGTTAAATACGTTCCTTCTTCAACGGCTGAGTCTCCTCCACCGATGACGAAGATTTTCTTGTCTTTGAAGAATGCTCCATCACAAACTGCACAGTAAGAAACACCACGTCCAGCGTACTCTTCTTCCCCTGGAACTTCTAATTTACGGTGATATGAACCAGTAGCGATGACCACTGCATAAGCATAATATGTTTTCTTGCCTGCAGTAATGACTTTAAGGTCGCCCTCTAATTCAATTTTAGAAACTTGGCCGTATGCATATTCTGCGCCGAATTGCATCGCACCTTTATACATATTGTCGGCTAATTCTGGGCCAGAAATCGTAGGGAAACCAGGATAGTTTTCTACATCTGAAGTGTTTAATAATTCTCCACCAGGAACACCTTTTTCGAGGATTAATGTTTTTAAATTTGCACGAGAAGTATAAAGCGCTGCGGTCATCCCACCAGGGCCACTTCCGATAATGACTACATCATAAATTGTTCTTTCTTCCATCAGAGATTCTCCTTTTGTATAAACTAAGAGCGCTGAGACATAGTCCAACGCTCCTCTTCATTTTTTAGTTTAAGATACTCCCTTTAAAACGGCAACTTTATTGCTCATCCAAAGTTCCTTCGAGTTTTTTACCTAATTCAATGACGTACTGTTTTAGGCTATCTTTGATTTCTGGATGTTCCAAACCGAATTCAATACTTGTCTTCATGAATCCAAACTTGTCACCCACATCGAAACGCTCACCCTTGAATTGTTTCGCAAACACTCTTTGTGTAAGGTTCAATGTGTCGATGGCATCTGTTAATTGAATTTCGCCACCCGCACCTGGTTCTTGTTTTTCCAAAATCTCAAAGATTTCAGGCGTTAATAAGTAACGACCGATAATCGCTAAGTTACTTGGCGCATCTTCAGGTTTTGGTTTTTCTACGAAACGACGTACATTATATAATCCCTCTTCTACTTGGCTTTCAGGATCGATAATTCCGTATTTATACGTTTCTTCGTGTGGAACTTCCATTACGGCAATATTTGAAGCATGTGTTTTTTCATAGCCTTCAATCAATTGTTTTGTTAAAGGCACTTCATCACGCATAATATCGTCCCCAAGCATAATCACGAATGGCTCGCCACCCACGAATGCTTTTGCCTGAAGAACCGCGTCTCCAAGACCTTTTGGATAAGATTGACGCACAAAGTATAAGTTAATTCCTGTTGTTTCTTGAACGAGTTCTAATAACTCTGTTTTTCCTTTGGCTTCAAGATTTGATTCTAATTCGATGTTTGAGTCGAAATGGTCTTCGATTGGACGTTTACTCTTACCAGTAACGATTAAGATATCCTCGATTCCTGATGCTAAAGCTTCCTCAACGATATATTGAATCGTTGGTTTATCTACGATTGGCAACATTTCTTTTGCCATCGCCTTTGTTGCTGGTAGGAAACGAGTTCCAAGTCCTGCTGCTGGAATTACGGCTTTTCTAACTTTTGTCATGTGTCTTCCTCCGTTTTGGTTTATTGGTGTTCTTTAATCGATGCTTCTGATTTAAATTCACGACCCATTAATCGTTGAATCTCTTCGCGAACATCATGTCCTTTATATAAAACATTGTAAACAGCAGTTGTAATTGGCATTTCGATATTCTTCTCTTGTGCCAAAGCGTAGACGGCTTTACACGTTTCTACCCCTTCTACAACCATTCCCATATTTTCCAAAATCGTTGGAAGCGGAACGCCTTTCCCGATTTGGTCCCCACATCTCCAGTTACGAGAATGAATACTCGTACATGTTACGATTAAATCGCCCACACCACTGAGTCCAATAAAGGTCAGTGGATCTGCGCCAAAAGCAATTCCTAGGCGACTAATTTCTGATAATCCTCTTGTCATTAACGCAGCTTTTGCATTGTCCCCATAGCCTAAACCATGAAGAGCCCCTGCTCCAACCGCAATAACGTTTTTAAGTGCAGCTCCCATTTCCACTCCGACACAGTCCGTATTTGTATAAACACGGAAGAAAGAATTACTGAAAAGAGTTTGCACGTATTTAGCAGATTCCAAGTTTTCGCACGCTGCAGTGATAGTTGTGATGTCACGACGAGCCACTTCTTCGGCATGACTTGGTCCAGATAACACCACGATATCTTCGTAGCTGTCACGGTCCAACTCTTCAGCTAAAATTTCTGAAATACGTTTAAACGTTTCTTGTTCTAACCCTTTACTTGCATGAATAATCATCGGTTTATTTTCTAGTAATCCATTTAATTGTTTGGCTACTAAACGAATGACTTTTGTTGGGAGTACGAATAAGACCGCATCCACACCCTTCACGGCTTCGGTTAAATCTAAATAGCCTCGAATTGCTGGGTCCAGAAACACCCCTGGAAGGTAATGTTCATTCGTATGACGCTCATTAATTTCTTGAATTTGAGCTTCGTTATTTCCCCATAAGCGAGCTTCATGATGGTTTTCTGCGAGCACCATTGCCAGTGCTGTCCCCCATGAACCTGCTCCTAAAATAGCTACTTTTGTCATAGTTGTTCTCCTTTACGCTTTTCCAAACAATACTGGAGATTGTGGATCGTCAATCGATACATAATCTGGCACGGCTGGAACTCTACGTCTTCTCACCACGATAATAGCGATGCCTAATAAGAATAACACAATTGAGACTAATTGCGAAATTCGGATAATACCAAACATCCAGAGGCTATCTGTACGCATTCCTTCAATAAAGAAGCGCCCAAATGAATACCATAATAAGTATCCTGACATGATTTCTCCGACTTTTACGCCTTTACGTCTGCGTAAGTAGAATAAAATTAATACGCCGACAAAAGACCAAAGTGATTCATATAAGAAAGTTGGATGGTAATAAACACCATCAATATGCATTTGCTCAATAATAAAAGTTGGTAAATGCAAGCCTTCTAGGAATGCACGCGTTACAGCTTCTCCATGCGCTTCTTGGTTTGTGAAGTTTCCCCAGCGCCCAATCGCTTGTGCGAGTAAAACGACAGGTGCCAAGATGTCTAAGAGTAATGCAAACGATACTTTTTCTTTTTTCGCAAACCAGTAGACAGTTGCTGCACCGGCAATGACACCACCGTAGATGGCTATTCCTCCATGCCAAATTTGGATGATTTCACCAGGATTTGCTAAGTAGTACTGCCATTCAAATAGAATGTAGTACAAGCGAGCTCCGACAAAGCCAAGTGGCACTGCCCAGAATACTAAATCAATGATAAATTCTTTTCGATACCCTTTACGAGTGGCTTCTTTATCCGCCAATGTTGTTGCTAAGTAAATTGCAAAAGCAATAATAATCCCATACCAACGCACTTGTAATCCACCGATTTCAAACGCAATCGGATTAATGGCCGAAACCATTTCTAAAACATTCATGTAACTAACCTCTAAACTTCTTTATTTTCTGCAATTAATTGTGTTAAACGATTCGTGAAGCTTTCTGTTGCATCGAATCCCATTTTCTTCGCACGGAAATTCATACATGCCACTTCTAAGATAATCGAAACGTTACGACCAGTCTTCACTGGGATGCGGATTTTCGGAACCTCAACACCCAACAATTCAACATTTTCCATATATCCACCTAAACGGTCATATCTCTTATCAGGTGTCCAGTTTTCAAGATGAACCACTAAATCGACTTGTTTTTGATCCAGAATTGCCCCTGCACCAAAGAGCGTCATCACATCCACAATACCAACACCGCGGATTTCGATTAAGTTGTTCAAGATTTCTGGTGCTTCCCCGATTAATGTTAATTCATCGTATTGATACAATTCTACTCGGTCATCCGCAACAAGACGGTGTCCTTTTTGCACAAGCTCTAACGCAGTTTCAGATTTACCGACGCCACTTTCACCTGTAATCAACAGACCAATTCCGAATACATCGAGTAATACACCGTGTACCGAAGAACGCTCCGCCAATCTTCCTTCTAAGAAGTTTGTGACACTACTTGATACTTGTGTTGTCTTCGAAGTTGCTTGTAAGATTGGAATTTGCGCTTTTGCAGCAGCTTCCACTAATTCTTTTGGCGGTTCTAGTTTTCTTGAAATAATAAAACATGGTGTCTCTTGTTTACAAAGACGTTCCATCACTTCTAATCGAATCCCTTCATCCATGGATGCCACAAAAGAAGTTTCTGTACGACCTAATAACTGGATACGTTCTGCTGGATAGAAATTTAAAAATCCTGCTAATTCTAATCCCGGTCTTGAAATTTCACTTGTAACGATTGGACGGTCAAGATACTCCTCTCCATAAATTGGTTTTAAATGAATATTCTTGATTAATTCTCTAACCGTAACACTTTTCATATTATCCCTCATTTCTTTATACCCTTCTACTATACCATATTTGAGCGCTTTCTTGTATGCTTTTAGAATTTATTAAACTTCTGTTCATTCTGCCGAATAATCTAAAAAATATTTTTTTAAAAAAATTGAGCAACCTACTTGAATATTTTATAGAATTTTATATAATAGCCTAAGTTTCTGAATAGGAGGAAAAAACATGATATTTTATTCATATGAATTTTTAAGAAGTAAAGTTCAACAAATTGATTATATTCAATTAGGACTAATACTCTTCGTCATTGCCGTTTTAGCAATTGCCTTATATCGTTATTTTAAAAATAAACAAGATACAAAATTTCGCGAATTAGCATTAATCGCCGTCATTGGTATCTTAATTCTTGCTGGTTCTAAGATTGCTGACTTACAGTCTTCTAAAAATTCAGAAAATCAATATTCTGGAGCCCTTCGCTTCGTTGAAACGATCGCTCAAGATTTACATGTTAATAAAGAAGATGTCTATATTAATACTGAAGCCGCAAAGGATGGAGCCATCGTCAAAGTTGGCGATCAATTCTATCGAGTATTAACAGGAGATAGCCCGGAACATTACCTACTCGAAAAAATGGAATTGCAAAATCCAAAAGTTACGATTAAGGAGGCTGAATAAGTTGAACCTTTCATATATCGATGTCGCAATCAAACTTGCACTTGGACTATTATCATTAATTGTTGTAATCAACTACACTGGGAAAGGAAACCTCGCCCCTACATCTGCAAGTGACCAAATACAAAACTATGTACTCGGGGGAATTCTCGGGGGTGTGATTTATAATCCATCCATTACCATCTTACAATACTGCATCATCTTATTAATTTGGTTTGCGTTAGTACTAACCCTTCGCTGGGTAAAAACAAATAATCGTACAGTGAAGAAGATGCTTGACGGTGAACCTTTACAATTAATTAAACATGGGAAAATTGATGTTGAAAATGTGCGTTTAGCTGGTCTAACGGCTCAAGAAGTTGCTTTTAAATTACGTTCACAAGGAGTCTTCTCTATTCGCGATGTAAAAAGTGCAATTTTAGAGCAAAATGGTCAACTCATCCTGACAAAATCTGGAGAAGAAAATCCAAAATATCCAATCATTACAGATGGTGTCATTCAACAAAATATACTTGATGTTATCGATAAAACAGAAGATTGGGTTACTGAACAACTTGCTGCCCAAGGTATTCAAGATGTTTCAGAAGTATTCCTTGCAGAATACAATAGCGGCCAATTAATGGTTGTGAAATACTAATTAAAACTAAAAGATTCCGTAAAAATTTACGGAATCTTTTTTGCTAAATTTACTACTATCATATAACGTAAAATAGGCACCTTTAGTAAGATTTAAATTAATGTCTCAACTCTTACTAAAGGTGCACTATTTAGAATCATATTGTTGAAATTCCTATCCCAGTCAAATTAGACTCCATCAAAGGCATATTCACACCTAATTCACGGCCAGTCTGATAAACACTTTCACAGCAATAAAGAATATCCTGTTTGTCATTATGAAGAGTCATAATTTTTCTTGTTAACTCATTCTTAGCAAACATCACTTTCATCGCTCTACTAGCAATCCAAATAGGAATTTTGTACGGTAATATTTCTGACTTATACAGCTTCAAATTCACACCACGAGCTTCGACAACTTTAAGAGCTTCTCGAATAGTTTTAATTGCTAAAGATAATTCTGAAGAATTGTTCATCAAATTCAAAGCTAATTGTTGCGGATCTTCTAAATTTCCTGAACGAGCAGCAGTCGATGTAACACCAGAATTAATCGCCATGTGAATCCAAATCCACTCAATCATGTCATGGGGAATCTCACACTTCAAATCTGCAGAAGTGAAAAGAGATATTAATTCCGCATAATTTGGAATCTGTGCGTTTCTCTCACTTTCCAGCATCAGATGTTCAAACAAGACACCTTCCAGATGGCCCGTCTCCATATATCCTCCTGCTGTTGGAAATGCGATGATATAGTTATATCCATCCGCCCACTCTTCAACTTCTTCTCTAGTGTTCCAGAAATTACAGAAAAAAACTAATGTACCTCTGATATCATTTTCTTTCAAGGTTTTCACGGCTTCTTTTATCAGACCGTTACGTACACTTAGAAAGATAAAATCATATTCTGTGCCTGGATTAGCGATTTGAACAGTATAAGTATCCTGCTTAACTTCTCCTTTAGAGTTATAGCGTCCATCCAACAAATCGACAGTTAAACTATCTGGCGCTTCTTTACGTTTTGCTTCTCTTAAGATATGTTCGACTTGATGACCAGCTTTTTGAAAAGCATAGGCATATGTTGTCCCTATAACTCCAAGCCCCAATATAGCTATTTTCATCTTTAAGTTAATTCCTTTCCTAAATTCAAATACACTATCGATCCATCGTTAAATAAAATCGGGTATCTTTCAACTGCTTTAGTCTACTAGATTTTCAACAAAGCGTTGGAAAATCGTTAACAGAACGCTCACCACTAAGGTAATGAGTGGACTCGCAAATGAGAATCCAGGTCCTACAAACCATGATGTTAAGCTTAACATCATCGCATTTAACACAAAGCTAAAGCATCCAAACGTTACAATTGTGACTGGCAATGTTAAAAGGAATAAAATCGGTTTAACAAATAGGTTTAGTACCGCGAGAACGATACTTGCAACAAGCGCTGCTACCCAGTTTGTAACGTAAAATTGTGGAACAAACCACGCAATTACCAAGAACCCTAATGTGTTAATGGCAATTTTTTTAGTAATTGACACTAAAAATCACTCCAATCGTCGTCATCATCTTCCTCTACGCGGCGCGCTGTTTTACGCGGGCGAGAGCTTCCAGAAGTGTAATAGTAAGTATTTCTGCGTCTATTGTCACGATAATACCCAGTGCTTTCTTCTGGAATAATGATAGCAAGTAAGATGTAAAGGATGATAGGGAAACCTGAGAAACTACAAATGATAAACAGCACACGTACAATTGTTGGATCTACATCGAAGTATTCTGCAATACCGCCCATAACCCCACAAACAACTCTGTTCTTTCTTGAGCGTCTTAATTTTTTCATTTTGTTTATCCTTCTTTCTTGCTACTTGTATCTGATTGTAGCTGATTTACTTGAATATTTCCAGTTGTGGTTTCTGCGACTACTCGCGGCATTGAGTCTTTATGCTTACGAATCAATGCACTTCTTTCTGCTAAATCCTTCGTTTGTCGAATCACTTCAAAGACTGTTTCATCAAAGTGAATCGAACCAAGTGACGTTTCAATTTCGGCTTCCAGTCCGACTTCTTCAGCAACTTCGATTTTAATATTGCCGTTTACTGTTTCCACATCGACTTTTTTCGTTTCAGGATGTGCCACTGCTACTTTAATATTCCCTGTCACCGCTTCTAGTTTTGTACCAAGGAACTTACCATCGAGATGGATATTTCCGTTTACCGTTTCAGACACGATATCTTTGAATTCGAGGTGTTCGTATTTAAGGTTGCCGTTTACAGTTTCTGCTTCAAGAAGAACCCCTTTGACATCCTTCAAGCGAATATCTCCATTATCCACTTCGAAGTAATAATCTTTTCCTTCTAATTCCTTCAAATGAAGTGTTGTATTCAATCCTTTGATGGCTACATAATCATACACTTTTTGCGGAAGGGAAATGGTCCAGTCGCAGTATACGCGCTTGCTGACACTCTTGATGACAATCTTATCGTCGTCCACGCCAACCTTCACACGGTCACGAACAAATCCTTCCGCATCGAAGAACTCTTCGTCTTGTGAAGCCACGCGGCAATTCCCTTCAATCGTCATTGTGTTACCAGGAACAGTCTTCACACGAACAATTCCGTTGGCCACTTTGAAATCGAGAATACTCGCATCATCAATCACTTGATGGAAATGATACGGTACTTTTTTGCCGTTTTTGGCTTCTAAGTAAGGCATGTTCACTTCTGTATTTTGAATAACTGATCCCACCGCTGTCACAATTGAGTCTGCGAATTTTGCAGCCCATGAAGAGATATTTCCCGCTGTTCTACGAGTTTTATCTTCCCAGTCAGTGTCTTGCACTTTCTTCTTCGCTTTCTTAAAGCTTTCTTCCCATTCTTGTTTCTTTTCAGCTTTTACTTTTGCATCGGCTTGTTTCTTTTCTTGTAACAAACTCTTATATTGGTTATTTAATTGCTCCGCTTCTTCTTGCAAGCGAACAAGTTCCATTTCTTCATCAACGGTTAACGAATCCAATTGCTCAGCCGTTCTGATTTCATCGATGCGTCGATCAATTTCTTTTGTACGTTTTAAGACCGCTTGAATCGATTCATCTGTTTGGTCGCTTTGAGCTGAGAATTTTGTAAATACACTCGCTACACCTTCTAATACAGAATCGACTTGGCTTGAA
Organism: Streptococcus sp. 263_SSPC; assembly: GCF_001071995.1. Taxonomy (GTDB): domain Bacteria; phylum Bacillota; class Bacilli; order Lactobacillales; family Aerococcaceae; genus Granulicatella. The sequence goes on along the minus strand of NZ_JVNU01000014.1, from coordinate 29,525 downwards.
GTTGGTTGTTCTTTCGCGCTAGCCTTCTCACCCATTTTTTCGAGTAGGACCACTGCTTCCTCTGCTGAAATAATTCCTTTATCTACTAATTCTAAAATTCTATCTTTTTGATTCATTTTCGTTTCCCCCTTAAATCGGTTCGTTCTTGATTACATTCTTAGTGTACCGAACTTCCAAAACGAAAACATAGGTCCTAAGGTTGATTTTTATCCCAAACTTCTCTAAACCTAAAGTTGTATTTTGCAGTTTCTCCCCTTTTCCACTCTATATCTTGCGTGACTTTCCATTTGTTGTTACACTTTGAGTACAGTAATAGTAGGAGTTGGAAAGTAATGACAAAAAAGGAAGTCCCATTGAAATCGCATGAGCGACTCGATCGACTCGAAAAAGAAAATATCGATATCATTCAAAGTCGTGAGGTCTTCTCCTTTTCGCTGGATGCCGTCCTTTTAGCCGACTTTGCCAATATCGCCGAGCGTAGAAAAGCTACAATCGTGGACCTTTGCTCTGGTAACGGTGCGGTGGCATTTTTACTCAGCCATAAAACCAAAAATCACATTACCGCAGTTGAAATCCAAGAACAGCTCTGGGACATGGCGATGCGCACGACCCAACTCAATAACTTAGAAGACCGCATCACGTTTATTAATCAGGATATCCGTCAGTTAAAAGGCATCATCCCGAAAGATTCGGTCGACTTTATCACGTGCAATCCACCTTACTTCAAGGTAAAGGAAACCAATCAAACTAATTTGAAAGAAGCCTACACAATTGCCCGTCATGAAGTGCATTTGCCACTCGAAGATTTACTCGAGACGATTTCTGGCCTTTTGAAGATGAAAGGAAAAGCCTATCTCGTACATAGACCCGACCGCCTCACGGATATTTTAACCGAGGCAAGAAAGCATCGACTCGAAGCGAAACGAGTTCAATTTGTCTATCCAAAAGAAGGCAAAGAAAGCAACATCGTCCTCATCGAATTAATGAAGGACGGACTTCCAGGAGGCCTTAAGGTATTGCCACCGATTACGGTTTTAGACGAGCATCAAGAATATACGAAGAAGATTAGAAGCATCCTCTGGGGGGACGAATCATGAGCCAGTTTTTTATGTACGTCCTTCTCTGCAAGGATCAAACCTTTTACACCGGTTATACGGTCGATTTGGAAAAACGAATCGCCACGCATAATGCCGGAAAAGGTGCTAAATATACAAGGGTGAGAACTCCCGTCACTCTCCTTTACGCTAAAGAATTTGCCACCAAGCAAGAAGCGATGAAGGCGGAAGCGGCGTTCAAGAAATTCTCTCGCCCGAAAAAAGAAACATTTTTACAGACGATTGGCGCAAGTGTCGACCGTCCTGTCATTATTTATTTAGAAGGAGAACAACCTCATGAGACAACAGAGTTATCGGACTGAAGGTACAGGAAAACTATTCCTTGTTCCTACACCGATTGGTAACTTAGAAGATATGACTTTCCGCGCGGTTAATACTCTACGCGAAGTGGATTTAATCCTAGCCGAAGATACGCGTCATACGCAAAAGTTACTCAACCATTTTGAAATCGAGACTCCGCAAAAGAGTTTCCATGAACATAATACTCAGGAGAGAATCCCTCAAGTCATCGAGTGGTTGCAAGAAGGAAAAACCATCGCACAAGTGAGCGACGCTGGTACACCTTCCATTAGTGACCCAGGTTTTGAACTCGTGCAAGCCTGCGTTGAAGTCGGTATCCCAGTGGTTCCTCTTCCAGGAGCGAATGCGGGAATTACGGCTCTTATCGCAAGCGGCCTTGTCCCTCAACCGTTCTATTTCTACGGTTTCTTACCACGAAAGAAAAAAGAAAAAATAGAAGCCCTCGAGCAATTACGCACACATAGCGAGACTGTGATTTTATACGAATCACCATTCCGATTGAAAGATACTTTCTCGGCGATTCAAACTGTATATGGCGAACAACAATCTGTTGTGTTGTGCCGTGAATTGACGAAAACTTACGAAGAGTTTATTCGCGGAACAGCAGCAGAACTCGTTGCCCTTGTAAACGAGGAAGAATTAAAAGGCGAATGCTGCATCTTGATTGGAACTAAAAATCCAGACGAAGTGACAACTGATCTAGCCGGTGCGTTAGAAGAAAATACGCCAGACGCTTCACTTTCGATTGCGGAACAAGTCGAATGGTTTATGGAGCATCAAAACCTTACGCAAAAAGATGCGATAAAAGCCGTCGCAAAACATCTTGGTTTGAAGAAGCAAGAAGTCTACAAAGAAATCCATGCATAATAATTTATCTGTTGATTATTTCAAATCCTTACGGATTTCTTCATAATAGCTGTAACGGGATACCGGTTCGAGCCGAAGTCTCTCACCTTCAAAGCCTCAAAAACAGGAGTAAGGAATACATTCCTAACTCCCGTTAATTCGTTTTGATATCATTCCCCATTACCGCTATTATAGAATCCGTAAGATTTTCCATAATCAACGAGCTTTGAATTTTATGATGGTTTCCTCTACGATAAAACACAAACAGAAACACCCAAGCAAGCTGCTTGGGTGTTTGTTTATACTCCGATAAATTTAAATACATTGAAGGCAGTCATAAATACTAAAATAGCCATCAATCCTAGATAGAGTTTTTCAACGGCTTCGTGCGTGAGTTTCGATTGGATTTTTGTTCCAATCCAACCACCGAGTACCGCAAAAATCGCAATCGCTAAAATCACGAGACTGACATTGTTGTATTTTTCAAAGTCACGAATGACAGTACCCATCTTAATAATCTGTGCAAAGAAAATCATTAAAATCGAATACGCTGCTGCGTCTTTGGCTTTCATCGAGAAGAAGTAAACCAAAAGTGCAATATTCAGCGGTCCTCCGCCAATGCCGAGATAGACAGAAATCATACCGACTGTTAATCCAATCGTCACAATCGCCACCAGATTCGTTACTTCTAGCGTTCGAATACTTTCCTTATTGAGCGTGAATAGAATAATGCCAGCGAGTAATAAAAACAGAATAACGGATTGTGTCGCACTGACTGCCTGACTGCCCCAACTATCTACGGCCTGAAGGAAAATCACATCTCCGATTTTACCACCGATAATCGACCCGAACGCCAGACCTAAAGCGATTTGTTTTTGGACATGAAAGCCCTGCTTACTTCTTTTATAAATCGAAACAAGACACATCGTAAACACGGCCACAGTCGAGTACACACTAATCATGCTCGTGGTATCGATGCCCACAAAATCAAAGGCTGGCTTGATAATAATGCCCCCACCTAAACCAGTAATCGCACCAATCATCGTCGCGCCAAGGACGATGATACTATAAATAATAATATGCATTAGCGGCCTCCAACATTACGGACACATCTAAATCCTAAATGGCTCGAGGTTGAGTCCCACAATGCGCCATTACGAGCGGCAACGCGATACCTGTTGCAGTATGAGCAATGGCATAAGAAGGAGCCTCCACGAATCGCATATTCGTATTCAAAATTAATCGGGCGAGAAGCGTCTTCTTCGATTTCTTCAAACGGAATTCCGCGATGATTACAACACCATTCCCAGACATTCCCAATCATTTGATAGAGACCAAATCCGTTTGGCTCGAAGCTCTTCACGGGTGCCGTTCCTAAAAAACCGTCCGCTTTTGTATTTGTATTAGGGAAATCTCCTTGCCACGTATTGGCATGAAACTCTCCGTCTTCTTCGAGGTCATCTCCCCATGGAAACTGCGTGGTTGTCCCGCCACGCGCTGCGTATTCCCATTGCGTTTCTGTCGGCAATTTCACCTTTGCCCAATCGCAGTAAGCTAATGCATCTTGCAAGGAAACATGCACCACTGGATGGTCCATCACCTCTTCAATCGAAGACTGGGGTCCTGTTGGGTGATTCCAGCAAGCACCTGGCACTAGAAGCCACCATGGCGACCCTGATACATAGGCATACTCTGCTCTTTTTTCTGGCTCAACCAATAGGTGAAACACATACGAATCTCCTATCGTTTCTGCTGTTGTTGTATAACCTGTCGCATCTACAAATGCTTTAAACTCACGATTCGTCACGGTCGTATCCGCGATTTCAAACGCGAGCACCTTTTTCATCACTGGTGGTGCCTCATGGTCTTCGATAAAGCCTTGGCCATGTGCATCTCCCATTTGAAAGATGCCAGATTTTAAAGGCACAAAATTCATACTATCGACCTCTCTTTAGAGTGGCAACGATGCGTTCTAATGGTACTTGGCAAAGTTGCCCGTCTCTCACAAAGCCCTCTTCTCTGTCTTGTAAAATGCGAGCAAGTTTCGCTTTGAACTCGTTCACAAGAGAAGTATACTTCGTCTCAGCAATTAAATTGCATTTTTCCTCTGGATCCTCTGTCATATGGAAGAGTTGATACTCGTCTTTGACAGGGAACCAAATAAATTTCCATTCATCTGTTAAAATATATTGGCTCGAATCCTCACCTAGGCTATGTTCGCCGTGGAATTCGTTTCGCCAACCTGCAAATTCGCCGAATAATAATTGACGAACGCTCTTACCGTCTGTTTCAACTTTTTCACCGGTCGCAAGCTCTACAAGCGAAGGGAAAACGTCTTGAATCTTCACGAGTTGTGTGACGCTCTTCTTCGTACCCGCAATCAAGTTACCTGGGTCGAAGATAAACGCTGGAATCTTAATGCTACCTTGGTAAGGATAGCCTTTGCGGAATAAATAATGTTCCCCGAGTTGATCCCCGTGGTCACTCACGAACCAGAAAATCGTATTTTCGAGCAAATCAAACTCCTCAACGGCCGTTAAGAAGCGACTTAATTGATTATCGATATGCGTGATTAAACCGTAGTACGCTGCCAACATTCTCTTTTGCGCGTCCGCTGGAATCTTGCCACGTTTGGCATAAAGACTTGGAATCTTCTCTTCGAGTTCTTCCCAGTTTCCAATATGCAAATCCGATACGTCCCCTAATTTATCCATGTATAAGTCATAGAAATACTTCGGTGGATTGAGCGGTGCATGCGGTTTTTCAAACGACATCTTCAAGAAGAACGGAACACTTGGATCACGTCTCTTCAAGAAACGAATACTTTCGCTCACAATCCAGTTGGTTGGGTGGTATTTTTCAGGCAGTTCAAATGGACGGACATCCCATGAATTACAGTTTGCCCCATCATCGATAATATCTGCATCACTTCCGAGTTCTTGTTTAATCCAATCCAAGTAATCGCTCGAATGTTCAAACGTTTCTCCGTATGCTTTATTGTATTTGCGGTCGACATGCAAGTAGCCATCGTGCAAGAGAACATGGTCAAATCCCATGCGCTTACGGCTTGGATACACATGCATTTTCCCGATACATTCTGTTTGATAGCCTAAATCCTTGAAGGTTTGAGGCAGTGTATTCGTGTAGTTCCAAGGCACTTCATCTTCGTATCCCACTCTTCCTGACTTCTCTTGGTCCATCCCTGTTAAAAGCGCGGCTCTTGCTGGTACACAGCTCGGGACTGGTGAGTAGGCATTTTCAAAGTTATATCCCATGCTGGCCATCATATCCAGCGTTGGTGTCACCACTAAGTCATCACTGCGGTTAATCGACAATGCATCTGCACGCATTTGGTCCACTACGATTAGGATGACGTTTGGTTTAGATTGTTTTTGATTCATACTGTTTCCCCCAAAAAAGATAAAACGATTTCATCTTTTATTATAACAAAAGAGCCCGTCCATGGACAGGCTCTTTTTAGTACTTTATTGGCTTTTTATATGACAATCTTGCTTTTTTTACGCGTTAATCTTCGCTATACAAGATTTCTGTACAAAACATACAACTTTCATCGTTTTCTCTACGTTTTCCATAATATAAATTACAAATATGGAATCCTTGGTCGTAGATATTTTCTAAGTTGATAATCGATTGGCTTCTTTTTTTCTTTTTAGCCACTTTCTTCGTGTGCGTGTTTCGCTCTAACTCGTCTAAACGATCTTTCAAGTGACGATTTTCCATCGTTAAATTATGATTCTCTTCGATGACTTTTTGCAACTCTTCAGAAATCTGTTCGAGCTCATGTAGTTGCAACAAAGTTTGTTTTGTTAACCGTTCGATTCGATCATACAATTGTCTGTTTGGCATTCACGCACCTCCTATCTTATTTTGGGATTTTTAACACCCATTGTTCTAATACTGCTTGAACTCCAACGTTGGCACTTACTTTGGCAATGGCGTTGGTCATTTTTTCATGTTCTTTAATCCATTCACTCACGGTAAGATGATTTGCAAAACTCTTCATCGTAGCAAGTTTATCGCTTTGAATAACGGCTCCTTCGACTCCTCGAGAAACCAGCAAAGCATCACGGATATAAATTTGTAATAGTGTTAAAAACAGCTCACTATCCACTTTTGTAGCTAAGAGTGGCATCACTTGGGACTGAATCGTTACAAAGGCCATCGCGCGATTCGTAAATACACGGACAAACCAATTCCAGCTTTCTTGACGAAGCTGTCCAAAGCTTTCACTCTCGAGCATCTCTATTGCTTGATCAATATTACTCGTCAGTTGAGATAATAATTGCGCCGTTGCGTTTGGAACCCCTCGTTCTTTCAGCATGGAAACAATATTTTCTACTGCATCTGATTGGAATCGAATAATCTGACAACGCGATTGAATCGTAATCAGAACCTTGCTAAGTTGCTCTGTTAGAAGAATGAAATGGATATTTCCTGTCGGTTCTTCTAGAAACTTCAATAAGCTATTCGCAGCGCCTTGTGTCAACGTATCGACTGCATGAATCACACACACAATCGCACTCGACTCCATCGCTGTTTTCGTTAACTGCGATTTCAGTGTACGAATTTGGTCCACCTTTACCGTTGTGCCTTCAGGTTCTACCACGATAAAATCAGGGAAGTTCCCATGGTCAATTCTTGTGCAGTGTTCACACTCGCCGCATGCAGGCTCGCCTTTTGTTCGCTTCGTGCAGTTCAGCATCTTTGCGATTTCCTTGGCCATCTCCGCTTTTCCAATTCCCTTTGCTCCTTCAAACAAATAGGCATGGCTCAGCTGGCCGTTATCGACGGCACGAATAAATGCTTCTTGCATCTTTTCCATCTTAGAAACGGAAGAATGAGTCTACAGGTAATACGAATACTGTAGCTCCACCTACACGAACTGGAACTGGAGTTGTTAGCGCGCTATCAAGCATGCTGTCGATATGCACTGGTGGCACAGTCATTTGTTCGCGTGATTGGCAATTTTCTTTAATGATATCTAACGCTTCTTCTACACGTTCTTCTTCAATCCCGATGATGAAAGTAGTGTTTCCTGCGCGTAAAAATCCACCTGTTGTTGATAAACGAGTTGCGCGGATATTTGCTTGTGCAAACTCATCTCCTAATAAATGTGCATCTTTATCTTGTACAATCGCAATTAATAATTTCATGATTTCATTCTCCTATTTTGTAAAATATTTTGGGTAACGTTCCACTAAAACGCGGAAGCATTCTTCCACGACTTCTTCAATGGATTTTGTCGCATCAATCGATACAATTCTCTCTGGATATTTTTCTACTAATTCTAAATATCCATTGCGAACCATCGTATGGAAACTTAAGCCTTCTTGGTCTAAACGGTCAAACTGACGGTTCCCTCTTGCCTTATGAATACGTTCCAATCCAACTTCAGCCGGCACATCTAAGTAAAGCGTCGTGCTTGGTTCTAGGCCATCCGTTGCAAAATGGTTTAACTGTGCAACTTCTTCTACCCCAATCCCACGAGCCACTCCTTGATACACCAACGAGCTATCGACAAAACGATCACAAAAAACAATATTCCCTTTTTCTAAGTTTGGTAAGATACGATCTTTTAAATGCTGGCGACGACCCGCTGCATATAAAATCGCTTCTGTTCTCTCATCCATTTCTGTATTGTTCACATCCAGAATGACTTTACGAATATCTTCAGCGATGCGGCTTCCACCAGGTTCTCTTGTTGAAACAATATCCACGAGCGCGTGTTTTTGTAACAAAGGAATCAGTTGGTTGATGACAGTTGTTTTCCCAGCGCCATCAGGACCTTCCATCGTGATAAACAATCCTTTCATATTATCCCCCATTCCTTTCAATTTCTTTTCTATTATACGATATTTTCATCTTTTAATAAACCAAATTCCTATAAGAAATTTCACCAATTTCTCCTCTCCCTTTTCTTTGCATAACACAATATTTAAAAGCACTGTGATTACGAAGAAGATTTGTCGGGTTCTTATAGTAGCAGTAATGGGAAAAGGATCAAAGGTGAATTAACAGGAGTTAGGAATTTATTCCTTACTCCTGTTTTGAACTTTGAAGGCGAGAGACCTTGGCTCGAGCCGATCCCTCATTACAGCTACTATAAAACGAACTCACAAATCTTCGCAGTAATCACAAACCTTTGGTTTGCATTATTTATATTTTAAATATTGTGCCCACGCAAACAGGAACAGGGGCTTGTTGATAAACAAGCCCCTGTTCCTAGTTAAGTTTTATTAACGCTTCATCGATTTAGAGTACGGACGATTGTAATCCCATAGCAAGAGAAGTAGTCCAGCTAAGCCAACAAGCATTGTTGCAACGCCTTCTTTTCCAATCATCTGATGCCCTAAAATAACTACATATAAGAATACCAACATCAATACGACGCGGATTAAAATTTTCACTTTAGGATTCATGATATCTTCTCCCATCTAATTTCGCTTGGCACAAGTTCCACAGTTCTTGATACACCTTCACCATCGTATACAAGAGTTGTTTGCGCTTCGTTAGTATTGTTCACGATCGCATACACTCCTTTTTCAGGATAAGCATGTACTTCCACTAGTGGATTGCTTGCATACCATTTCGTTAATTCACTTTCTTTATTCGCTGCGTAGAATAACGCACGCATTAATAATCTTGTATTTTCTGGTGTGTATGGAAGTCCTGAGATATAAACCCCACGACCTTTTCCGTAAGGGTTCGCTGCAAGGTGAATTTCCCCAAATTCTTTTCCTTCGGCATTGGCTGGAAGAACGATTCCTTCTTCAACGCCACCTGCGCTCACTTTCGGATTGCTAAATTCAAGTACTTCTGTCGCACTCGTTAAGCCATACACGTTTTTAATATTTTCCCCAAAGTCGATTTTATGAACATCTTCAATATCTTCGATGATGAAGTGCTCTTTCAATTCTTTAGTAAAGTATTTATCTGTTGAAAGGCTATATCCCATTTCTCTTTCAACACCCAAAATATCTCCAAGTTGGAAGAATCTGCCTTGATGATGAACGGCTGTTGGTTCGCCAACTCCGACAAAACCGCCGCCATTATACACGAATTCACGAATACGTGTAATTAATGTTTCATTCTTCCAAACCTCTCCACCGCTAAATGAAGTACCGGCATCTCCCGCATTGATGATGACATCCACACCTTCTGGAACTCCATCGTTAATGATATCGTCAAAGCTGATAAAGCTTACGTCCACACTCGCACCACTTAAGGCTTCCATAATTCCAAGGTAAGAATAGATTTGTTTGTATGGAAGTTCATGGGCAACCATGTGTGCTTGCCAAGTTCTTAAACGTCCCCATGCATTTAAGATTGCTACTTTCAAACCAGTATATGGTTTTGTATGTTTAACGATATCGTAGATTTCTCTAAATTCATCTGTTACATGTTCAATGTAGTCGACAAATTTAGGGAATTTATATGCAAGACTTAAATAACCGCCGTATCCGATACGGTCTACAGGGTTACGCATGATGGCACGTCTTGCAGATAACCAGTTTTTATTGGCTTCAATCGTAGGATCATTTCCTTCACGGAATACATCTGGGAAGAAGTAAGGTAAGAATCTTCCTTCTGTATATTTTACGTGTGGAATATCTGAAATCATACGAAGTGTTGCTCCGCCGCCGACAGAACCCACGACTGCATCTAATCCGATTTGTTCGAAGTATGGTCCGTATGGTTCTGTACCAATCCAGTTATCTCCTAAGAACATCATGGCTTCTTTACCAGCATCATGTACTTCATCGACTAATTTTTTAGCTTCTCTTGCAACGAATGCTTGAATGAAGTCGATATAGTCTAAGTACGCTTTACTTGGTGTACGGAATGTTGAGTTATAATACCCTTCATCCACAATATCTTCTGCTCTTAAGCGATAGCCTTTTTCCTCGGCAAAAGCTTCAAGTGCTGCGACTGAAACGCTAGCACCATATCCGAACCAGTCCACAAATTTTTCTTTTCCTAAGTTGTTGAAAATTAATGTGAAATGATAGAAGAACGTTGTAAAACGAACCACATCAGTATCCGGATTGTCTTTTAACCATTGTTTTAAATAAGAGTGCATGAATTGATTTGAATGAGGTCCACGTACATCAAATGGAATATCGTGAGGAACATCGCCCCAGTTATTCGTAATGTGGTTGTACATTTGAGTTGGATCCCAAATCGCATACACTAGAAACGACACTGTATACTCATGGAAAGGACGAGTGCCTTCAATCGTAATCGTGTTGTTTTCTTCATGGACAGTCCATTTCTCAACCGGAACTACTTCTCCAGTAGTACGGTCGATGACTTCCCAATATCTTTTTGGATCATGTACATAGTCTGGTTGAACTTGGTCTTCGAAGTACCCTTCCATAAATGGAATTGTTAGAGTATCTTCTGTTGCTAACCAGAATTTTGACATGACGAAGATTTGTTGGCACTCTTCCATATGATCCTTGATGAAATCATTATGGTTACGTGCTACAAAGTATGTTGTATAGATTTTTGCATCTAATTGTTTGGTTGCTTCATCGAGTTTCGTTCCATCGCTATCACGAATTGCATCGGCTCCCCAACGGTCGAGCAATTCTTTAGTCTGTTCAAGAAAATTCGATTCACTTGGTAGGGTTAAACGCCCTTTTGTTTTACCCATTTTCTTTCCTCCTGCGATGACGATTACTCTTTAGAGCCGCCTAGTGTCATCCCTTGTGTTAGTTTATTTTGAACAAGAATGTATAGGATTAATGTTGGTAACATTACTAATACCATCCCTGCGTATAATTGTCCGTATTCAGCTGCCCCACGTTGCGCTTGCATTAAGTTTTTCAACCCTACTGGTAAAGTTTGGTTTTTACCTGGCATTAATGTAAGAGCGATAATATATTCATTCCAGAATGAAAGGAAGTTGAATAAGATTACTGTGATAATACTTGGTCTTGCCATTGGTGTCATGACACGAATCATTGTTGTGAAATATCCTGCACCGTCGATAGATGCGGCTTCTTCGAACGTTGTTGGTAATGTCTTGAAGAAGTTTGATAATAGATAAATCGTAAATGGTAATGATGTCGCTGCATACACAACCGCTAAGACGAAAATGTTGTTCAGGAAGAATCCGTTAATACCGAATCCTTTAAGTCCTTTATCCCAGTCGAGTAACATTAAGAAGATTGGTACAACGATATAGTTTACGTTGATGAATAATCCACCTTTTAGTAAAGAGTTAATGAAACGACTTCCTGGGAATTTATAACGTGCTAAAACATATGAAGAAGGAATGGCTACTACAACTAAGATTGTTAAAGCAAGTGCTGTAACAATCACTGAGTTCAACATGTAGTCACCCATTTTTGCTTTATTCCAAGCATCCACAAAGTTTTGGATGTAGAATCCTTCTGGCATTGTCCATGGAGATCCGTAGAACTCTCTATTCTCTTTAATAGAAGCTAAGAAGACCCAGCCCACTGGTACAATAATACTAATCGCTAATGTAATTAGCGCTACGTATATAAAAGCTTTATATAGCTTTTCGAATGAACGAGTTTTTCCTTTCATGATCTCCCCTCCTAGTATTCAAGAATATCGCGTTTCGTAATATGACTTACGATACCTGATAATCCGAATGAGAATATAAAGATAACTACACCGATCGCCATACCGTATCCGTATGAAGAGTTTGTATAAGCTTGTTTGAACATGTAGCTTAAGAACACTTCAGTAGATCCGTCTGGACCACCGTCTGTCAAGATTTGTACAAGTAAGAAACTTAAGTTAATCGTACTGATAATGAAGAATGTTAATGTTGTACGAATACTGTTCCAAATTAACGGTAATGTAACGTTGAAGAACTTACCGATTTTACCAGCCCCGTCAAGGTCTGCTGCTTCGTATAAGCTGGCTGGAATATTCGCCATCCCTGCCATGTACATTACCATGTAGTACCCAATCGCTTGCCAAATTAATGCGAATGCAAGTGAGTAAATAACAATACTTTGATCACCAAGCCATAACTTATTCCACGCTTCTGGTAATACCGCATTTAAAAGTCCAGCTTTTGGATCATAAATTGCTGCGAAAATCCCTGCAATAACTACGATTGATAAAATGTTAGGGATATAGAAAATAATTCTGAAGAAGTTGTTTCCGCGAATCTTTTCTGTTGAAAGGATTGCCGCGAAAAGAACCGCCAATACTACCGTAAAGAGTGTTACCACTACGATTAGTAAGATTGTGTTCTGAACTGTTCTAAAGAAGTTTTCGTCTGCCCATAAGATTTTAAAGTTATCAAGTCCAACAAATTGTTGATTGTTTGAGAATCCGCCCCATTTGAACATGGACATGCGGAATACTTGAATCGTTGGGTAAATTAAAAACGTAAAGAATAAAATTAGTGCAGGTAATAGACACACGAGAATAAATAAATTTCTCTCTCTTTTTCTACGATTTTTCATCGTTCTGCCCTCTTTCAACCATTTTTAGATAAAATGAGAGTGGGCGGAAGGAATTTTCATCCTTGAAAATTGCTTCGCATCCCACTCCTATTTAATTCATTCTATTTGAATTATTCAACTGCTGCTTTTAGTTTTTGGCTAACTTCTTCTACAGATTTTTGCCATTCAGCAACTGTTTTTTGACCAGATGCTACAGAGTCGATTTGACCATATAATGTGTCTTTCATGCTTACGCCTTCAACAGGTTTAGTAGCTACGAAGTTACCATTGATTACGCCATCAACTTCATCAACAACTTTGTACAATGATTTCAATTCATCAGGTAATTTAGCTGTTACACCTTGAATTGGTTGAGCTGCATTGTATTTAGCGAAGATTTCTGCTGCTTTGTCAGAGTATAAGAATGATAAGAATTCTTTAGCTGCTTCTTGGTTCTTAGATTCTTTTGGAACCCAGATGTGTTCGAAGAATGAGTAAACATAACGTTTGCCGCCTTTTTCGATTGCTGGAGCAGCAGTCATAGACCATTTGAATCCTTCTGCACGAGGTGCTTTAGCCATTTCCCCAACTACCCAAGTACCGTTTGGCATGAATAAAGCTTTGTTGTCTAAGATTAATTGTTGGTTCTTAGTGAAGCTTTGTGGGTTTGCGTTTGCTACTGTTGAAGGTTCAACGTTTTGTAAGAATGTTCCTAATGCTTCGAAAGCTTTAGTTGCGCCGTCAGAAGTGAATGCGCCTGTGTCGTATTTCATTGCTTTGTTGAATAAATCAACGCCACCAGCGTTTGCTAATAATGCTGGGAAGAAGCTATCTAAGTATCCAGATACTGGATAAGTGAATAATGAAATGCCATCTTTTTTAGCTTTTTCAGCTAATTCTTTCATACCAGGCATATCTTTTGGAACTTCCCAACCTTTAGATTTGAATAACGCTTCGTTGTAGAATAATCCTGTTGGAGCGTAGAACATTGGAGCTAAGTAGTGTTTTCCGTCTCCGTAAGGGTCAGTTACTGTTGATCCTAATACGTTGTTTAATAATTTTTCAGAAACTTTTTTGTCTTCTCCGTATACTTTCATATTGAATAAGTCAGAGATATCAGCTAAAGCTTTTTCTTTGATTAATGTTTCTGGTAAAGCTTTTTTACGTCCTAAAGCTAACATTACGATATCTGGGTAATCGCCAGCTTTCATTTGAGGCGTAAGTTTTTCTTCGATTTCCTTATCTTGAGTCAATTCCACTTTAACGTTTGGATTTGCCTCTTCGTAAGCTTTGATGATTGCTGGCCACATTTCTGCGCCGTAACCACTTTCTAGAGCTGCTAATTTAAGAGTAACTTTTTCTTTAGAAGCTCCTTGTGTTGTTGAATCTGTTTTACTAGTGCTGTTGCTATTATTTCCGCAAGCTGCTAAAGATACAGCTGCTAATAATGCTGCGCTTGATAGTAATACTTTCTTTTTCATGTTGTCTCCCCCTAGTTCTATTACTTTTTAAGACACTTTTAGTTTACAACGAAAAAACCGCTTTCACAATAACTATTTTGCTTTTGACTTGTACTATTTTGCTCTCTTTGGAAACGGTGTCATGTTTCATAATTTCGATAAAGCGCTAAAAAACCTATCTACTAAAGGATTTCTCGTGTAGATAGGTTTCATTTTGTCTATTTTATTTAATTGGTAAAAATTTCTTCAAAATCACCATTGTTTGGTCCATGATAATTCCGCTAATTAATAATGACACTACAGGTCCAATCGTTGGCCATTGCCCCAAAATTGCCGCTGTGATGACACAGCTCGCATCGATAAAGAATTTGTTTCGAGGAATCGACGTTTTGAATTTCTCATGCAAAGCAAGCGTTGCGGCAATATACGGCCCAACTCCAAGTTCTGCTAAGGCATAGACTGCACATCCCATAGCGATTAAAGCAATCCCTACAACCATGGCCACTACTTTTACGGCTATATCCATTTCGGCGAGAGCGCTAAAATCGAACAGGTTAATAAAGAAACTTTGCAAGAACATCCCTACAACTGTCCCAAAGCCAATATAGCGCCAGTTGATGCTCAGCGTAATCGCAAGAAATACAAGTGAAACGATAATATTACTTGTTCCCATATCTACACCAAATGTGCGATTTAATCCTTCCCACACAAGAACGACAACGTCCGCTCCTAATGTACTGGAGCCCGCCATCTTAGCGCCGAGTCCAATTAAGAAACAGGCGATGACCAGTAACATTAATCGAAGTTTTAAATAATCTGTTTTCAATCTCATTCTCCTTATTTGGCCCAGTTCTCAGGACTCCACATCCGTCCATCCAGCTCACCATGTGCTTGTTCAATTCGTTTTGCTTGTTCTAATAGAAGAGTTTTTGCAGACAAAAGCAATGCGCGTTCTTTATAGTCTTTTGCTTCGCCAATCCATGCATCGAGCAACTGGATTTTCTCAATAATCTCCATACTGACTCTCCTCCCAATTACTTAAATGCATCTCGAGTTCCAGTCTTTCGTCCTGGTTTTCCTTGATCCATTCGGCAATCTCTGCCCAGTGTGCACCAGGCATTGCTTCTGCACGCTGGATAAACCACTCTTCGGTATCTTTCAACGTCCCGTGTTGTTCTTTTGTCACGTATTGTAAGTATTCCACAAGTAACGCTTGTTTCGCCTCTTCCGTCTTATAATCAAACTGATGTACCTCAAAAATCGGTAAATAGGTCCATCCCATCGCATTGGCTAACGCTTGGAACGGGCGCATGAGTTCCGAAATCGTAAATTGTTCTTTCCCACCTGCACGAAAGGCTTCTTCTTTCACGCCAAGTGTCACAACAATTCCGAGTTCCTTAATCTGTTTGGCAAAAGGCGCACTCTTACTCATCACCGTATCGATCCATTCCTTCAAAACAGAAGGCGCTTGGTACCAATACATCGGGAATTGAAGAATCAGACGTTCGGCACTAGAATCTGCCAAGGCTTTTTCTTCATTCGATTTTGTAAAATGCGGTTTCGCTTCACTCCATACTTCATCTAAATGACGAACCGTTACAGCCTCTTCCCCTTTTAAGGTCGCAAGGAAAAACTGTTGGCTCGATGACGTTTGAATTGTTGGATGGCTAATCACCACCATTGTTTTCATATTACGCGTTTCCTTTCTGTAAAAGTACTTCTAGAAGAGCGTTCGTGTTATCGACAAAATACTGAATCGCAAATGGTAATGCTGCATCATCCACTAAGAATGCTGGGTGATGCCATTCATGTGGGCAACCAGTTCCAATAAAGACGAAACATCCTGGAACGTGTTCCATATAATTGGCGAAATCTTCTGCTCCTAAAGTTACTTCAGGTGTCACCACTGTCGCAAATTTCTCCGTCACACTTTTAACCACTTTTGTGACTGCAGCATCATTATGCACGACAGGTGGCGTTAAAATCCATTCGATACTTCCTTTTTGTCCGTAAACATCTGCGGTTTGGACAATCATCTTCTCGAATTGCTCGGTCATTTTACGTTCCACGTCTTTATTAAACGTACGAATCGTTCCTTCAAAAAATACTTTCTCTGGAATTACATTCCATGTATTCCCTGCTTCGATATGCGATACGCTTAATACCACTGGTTCGAGCGGAGAAGTATGACGAGCAACGATGGCTTGAGCATTAGCAATCACTTGGCAGGCCGTCACGATTGGGTCATTCCCATTGTGTGGTGCTGCCGCATGCGTTCCTACTCCTGTAATTTCGGCTTTGAACTGGCCGACTGCTGCCATCAGAGGTCCTTCCTTCACACCAATCGTTCCAACTGGAATTTCTGGTTTATTATGGAATCCAATAATCGCGTCCACTCCGTCAAGCACGCCTTCTGCAATCAATGCGCGTGCTCCTTGGTTACTTTCTTCGGCCGGTTGGAAAATAAAACGAACTTTTCCTTGTAAGTGAGCTTCTTGCTCCTTCAACACTTGAACGGCTCCAAGTAGGCTTGCTGTATGGAAATCATGTCCACACGCATGCATCGCTCCTTCATTTTTTGAAGCGTAGTCTAATCCTGTTTGTTCCACAATCGGTAAGGCATCGATGTCGGCACGTAAGGCTAATGTTGGTCCATTGTCGTTTCCGATTTCTGCCACGACTCCAGTTTTAGACTTTAAATTCCAGCATGTAAGCCCCATTGCTTCTAGGGCTTCGCGGATATAACGAGTCGTTTCGACTTCCGTTCCAGATACTTCTGGATACATATGTAAATGATGGCGATATGCCGTAGCGCGTTCAATAACTTCTTTTGTAATCATAACTCTCTCCCCAATCTGTTTCCTACACATTGTAACAAACTAGGCGGCTTTATGCACCATGAACTCCCTTGAAAAACAATAAAAATTCTGTTTACCGCACGCATCAAAAAAGACTCCGTTTCGAAAGGAAACAGAGTCTATAGGATTAGCCTTTTTGAAGAGCCACCATTTCGGCATATTGCCCTTGCAGTTGAAGTAATTCATCATGCGTTCCGCGTTCCACAATTTCGCCTTTATCCAACACAAAGATTTGGTCGGCATGAGCAATCGTTGAAAGTCGGTGCGCAATCATAAAGGTTGTACGCCCTTCTTTTACGACATTAATCGCGTTTTGAATAATCTCTTCCGTCTCGGTATCAATATGCGAAGTTGCTTCATCTAAAATCAAGATTTTCGGATCAAAGACAATCGCACGAGCAAATGAAATGAGTTGGCGTTCCCCTGAAGAGAAGTCCATCCCTTTTTCTTTTACCTCGTAGTCCAAGCCCTTGTCACTCTTCGTGAGTAGATGACCTCCGCCTACTTTAATAAGCGCATCTCTTATCGTCTCAGTCTCAATCGATTCATTGTTAAGCCCTACATTAGAAGCAATCGTTCCTGTAAAGAGGTATGGATCTTGCAGCACAATCCCCATCTCGCTTCGAACACTACGTCTATTAAAGTCACGCGTGTTTTTGCCATCAATCAAGATCGCTCCACTCGTTGGGTCATAGAATCGAAAGAGCAAGTTCATAATAGAAGATTTTCCTGAACCGGTATGACCGACAAAGGCCACCGTCTGCCCAGGCTCTACCGTGAAATTCAAGTGTTTCAACACCGGTACTCCTGGCGTATACTCGAAGCTCACATCCTTAAATTCGATACGTCCTTCGTCGAATGTGAAGAGCTCTTCGCCACTTTCCTCGCTTGGCGTATCCATCAATTCAAACACGCGGTCACCCGCAGCCATCGATTGTTGGAAACCAGACACGACATTCATAAAGGTTTGAATCGGCTCATAAACGCGGTTGATATAATCAATAAACGCATAGAGGAGCCCCGCTGAAATTCCAAGTGTTCCTCCGATAAATTGCATTCCGAAGTAATACACAATTCCAAATAGCGTAAAGTTACGAAGTAAGCTCACTAAACTCCACGAGAAGTAAGAATCGAGAATTAATTCCTTGCGACCAACCTCTACCCAAGACGTAGCCGTCTCATCATATTCCGCGACAATTTTTTCTTCTTGTTGGAAGGCTTGAACGATACCAGCCCCTTGAATGCTTTCATTTAACTGTCCGCTCAACTGGCTGTACAGTTCACGACTCTCTGTATAGCATTTTTTCTGCATCACGGCAACGGTTCGCTGCCATAGCATCATCACCGGAACTAGGAATAATAACACGAATCCAAGCGTCGCATTTAATAAGAAAATCGTTGTGTATACCCCAATGAGCATCACGACGGTACTAAGGAGCGTCGAAATCCCATTGACATAAAAGTTTGCACGCACCGATTCCGTATCACTCGTAATTCTAGAAACCACTTTTCCGGCAGGTAAATGGTCGAAATACGATACTGGCAAGGTTTGTACATGTTCGAATACTTCGTCACGAATGCGTTTGGCCACGCGGTTCGAGAGAGTCTTCATATATAAACGGTTTAAATATCCACCAGCCGCTCCAATTAAGTTCACTGCCACGTAAATACCCACCCATAGGAGTACACTTCCAGCATCGAAGACATGCGATTGTCCCATCGGTGTAATCACATTATCAATCATATATTTTGCCACAAGAGGTCCTGTTAAAGTTGCGATAGTTGAAATCAACAAGCAGACGAGTCCAATCAGAACTCCTTTTTTCTCATAGCGGAGGTAGCTTAATAATCGCTTCATCGTTTTCATTCGATCTCCTCCTCTATCTCTTGAATGAGGTACTGTTCATAGTACCAACCACGTTGTGCGAGTAACTCCTCGTGGGTGCCGCGCTCGCTAATGCGTCCTTCATTCATCACAATAATCTCATCGGCATGACGAATCGCAGAGAGTCGGTGTGCAGAAATAATATTCATACAGCCCCCGCGCTCTTCTTGCAAGTGCGAGATAATTTCGCGTTCCGTTTTCGCATCAACTGCGGATAACGCATCATCTAAAATCAAACATTCACGGTTGCGTAAGAAGGCACGCGCAATCGATAGCCGTTGTTTTTGGCCACCACTAAGTGATACTCCTTTTTCTCCGACCATCGTATCGAGCTGCTGTGGCATGCGTTTCACGTCTCCATCAAAGGACGCCAACGTCAACGCTTCCCAAATTTCCTCATCGGTCGCATCTTCTTTCCCGAATAACATATTCTCACGAATCGTGCGTGAGAAAAGCGTGTGTTCTTGTGGAACGTAGGCTAAATGTCCCGCCACCATTTGAGAATCGTAATCAATCAATGGCTCTCCATTAATGAGCAGTTTCTCGCCTCGGTATGGAAATTGATGTAATAATTGCATCAAGAGCGTTGTCTTCCCAGAACCTGTTTTTCCTACAATCCCAAGCGTCTCGCCTTTATTTAATGTAAGGTTAATCTCTTTTAATAATGGCACCTCTTCGCCTGGATACGTAAAATTGAAGTCCTTAAACTCAATGGATTCGATTGTCTCGAGCGCTTTTGTACCGCCACGTTCAATTTCATCATCATGTTTCAACACTTCATTAATACGCTCCGTTGCCACTTTTCCGCGTTTATAGTTCGTAATAATATCGCCAATCATAAACATCGGCCACATAATCGCCCCCATATAAACTTGGAAGGCAATGACATCCCCGACTAGAATGGCCCCCGTCGATACCAAATATCCACCATATAGAAGGGCAATGGTAAAGCTAATCATCATAAATAATTGCGCCAGTGGAATAAAGCGCGATTCAATTTCAGACACGATAATATTTTGTTTCATGGCCTTTTTCGTTTTCGCCCTGAACTCATCCATCATCGCATCTTCTTGCCCGTAAGCACGAATCACATACGTCCCGTCAACCATCTCAAGCACTTCATTATTTAATTGTGAAACTGCATTTTGCGCCTTGTTGTACTCTTCTTCTAAATCGAATCCCCATTTATATACAAGATACGAAAGGAATGGCAGTGGCAAAATCGCTGCGATGGTCAGTGGCAACGAAATCGTTGTGACCATCATATAAATCGATACGCTCATCAGCAATGTAGAGTTCATCAATGCAAACATCCCAAACCCCATCATATCGCCAATCGTTGTAACGTCTTCACTGCTACGCGTAATAATATCGCCCGTTCTAAAATGCGCATAAAACGGAATTTTCTTCCGTAAATTATTACGTAGTAACTTCACACGTAATTCTTTTTGAATTTCATAATACCCAATAAAAATAAAATATGTCCAAATACTCTCCGTAATATAGGCCACAAGAATAATCCCGACTAAAATCACGAGCTGTGTCCCAAGCCACTCGGCATTCAGTTCACTCGCCACGATTTTATCGACGACTTGTCCGATAATACGCGCTGGGTATACCGCCGCAATACTACTTCCGATCATCAAAATAAAACTAACAAGGTAGCGCATCGGATGTTTTTTTATGAAGCCTATCACTATTTTTAATAAATCGTTCATCGTTTCCCTCCATCAAAAAAGCCGTCACCTTCCCCACGCATGGAAAAAGTAACGGCTCACTTAAATTTATCTATAAAAATGCGCTATACTTCATTCACCAAAATTGGAAGGTTTCTCAAATCATGTACTTGTTTTACGTTTAAGTTGTTCATTGATTTCTCCTCCAATCTGATAAATTTAACGTTATACTTCGAATTATACTCTAAAATGCCGTCATGTCAATACCTTTCGAAGTTTTTCACAATCGAATTCATTGATAATGGTTCTCAATACGGTTACAATAGAATCATTACAAATTAGAAAAGGATGAAAGATTTACAATATGGCAAAAGACATTCGTGTTTTACTTTACTATAAATATGTTCCAATCGAAAATGCGGAACAATTTGCGGCAGATCATTTAGCATTCTGCAAATCAATCGGATTAAAAGGACGTATCCTTGTCGCTGACGAAGGAATCAACGGAACTGTATCTGGTGATTACGAAACAACTCAAAAATATATGGACTATGTTCACTCTCTTCCTGGCATGGAAGACTTATGGTTTAAAATCGATGAAGAAAGCGAACAAGCCTTCAAGAAGATGTTCGTTCGTTACAAAAAAGAAATCGTACACCTTGGCTTAGAGGATAACAACTTCGATAACGATATTAACCCGCTTGAAACAACAGGTGCTTACCTTTCACCAAAAGAATTCAAGGAAGCACTCCTTGACGAAAACACTGTTGTCCTAGACACTCGTAACGACTATGAGTACGATCTAGGTCACTTCCGCGGTGCTATCCGTCCTGACATTCGCAACTTCCGTGAATTACCACAATGGGTTCGCGATAACAAAGAGAAATTCATGGACAAACGTGTCGTTGTTTACTGTACAGGTGGCGTTCGCTGTGAGAAATTCTCTGGCTGGATGGTTCGTGAAGGTTACAAAGATGTCGGTCAATTACACGGTGGTATCGCAACTTACGGTAAAGACCCAGAAGTTCAAGGCGAACTTTGGGATGGAAAAATGTACGTATTCGACGAGCGTATCGCTGTTGACATCAACCACGTAGACCCAGTTGTTATCGGGAAAGACTGGTTCGATGGTACACCTTGCGAACGTTACGTAAACTGTGGAAACCCAGAATGTAACCGTCGCATCTTAGCTTCAGAAGAGAACGAAGACAAATACTTACGTGGTTGCAGCCATGAATGTCGTGTTCATCCACGCAACCGCTACGTGAAAGAACACAACTTGTCTCTTGAAGAAGTTGTAGCTCGTCTTGAAGCTATCGGCGAAGAACTAGATACAGTGAATGCTTAATTTGATTAAAATCGAAACACATTTTTGGTTTGATTGTGTATGGATTCCGAAGAATCTTGCGGATTTCATAGCCACAATAATGGGGAATCGTATTAAAGATGAATTAAAGGGCGTAGGGATTTATTCCTTACGCCCTTTTTGAAGCTTTAAAGGTGAGAGACTACAGGCTCGAACCGGTACCCCATTATTGTAGTTATGATAAAATCCGCTAGGATTCGAAGGAATCCATCATAAATAAGACCCTATTTGGCCATGACCAAATAGGGTGTTTTTGCATTTATTCAAATTCATGTTTAACCGTTTCTAGGGCAGCGGCGATAACTTGATGCATATCGTAATAACGATACTGTCCAAGGCGTCCTCCGAAAATCACTTGCGGAACCGTCTGCGCTAATTTCTTATACTGTGCGTACAAGTCGTTGTTCACTTTATTATTCACTGGGTAATAAGGCTCATCTCCCACTTTCCAATCGGCAGGATACTCACGCGTAATTACCGTTTTCGGCTGAGTGCCAAACTCGAAATGCTTATGCTCGATGATACGAGTGTATGGCGTTTCGCGGTCTGTATAGTTTACCACCGCATTTCCTTGATAGTTCTCCACGTCCACGACTTCTGTTTCAAAACGGAGCGAACGGTATTCTAATGTACCTAATTCATAATCGAAGAACTCATCAATCATTCCCGTGAAGACGATTTTGGCACCACTACTTAAGTACTCGTCTTTTTTCGCGAAGAAATCGACATTCAACTCAACTTCGATATTCTCATGGTCCAGCATGGCTTCAATCATCTTCGTATAGCCGCCAATCGGAATCCCTTGGTACGTATCGTTAAAGTAGTTATTGTCGTAAGTATAACGAACCGGCAAGCGGCGGATGATAAACGCTGGTAATTCTGTAGCCGAACGTCCCCATTGCTTCTCCGTATAGCCCTTGATGAGCTTGTAGTAAATATCTTCTCCCACAAGAGAAATCGCCTGCTCTTCTAAGTTTTCAGGCTCTTTACCGCCAAGAACCGCACGTTGCTCAGCGATCTTCGCTTCGGCTTCTTGTGGCGTCACCACACCCCATAATTTATTAAAAGTATTCATGTTAAAGGGCAAGTTGTAGATTTCTCCGTTGAAGTTGGCAACTGGAGTATTCGTATAGCGATTAAACGTTGCAAACTGATGCACGTAATCCCAAATCTTTTTGTCGCTCGTATGGAAAATATGCGCACCATATTCGTGCACTTGAATGCCTTCCACTTCTTTTGTATAAATATTCCCTGCAATATGATTTCTTTTCTCAATCACTTTTACTTTATAGCCGCGTGTCGCTGCTTCATGCGCAAAGGTTGCACCGAAAAGGCCAGCACCCACAACGATGTAATCAAATGGTTTCATGTGGTTTCCCCATTTCTTATTTTGTCTTGTTTATTATACCATGGACCCTTAAGGCGAACCAAATCGATGAGGCACACTTTGCGAAATTATCATATATGATAATTTCTCCCATAATAAATATCCAGTGGCTTAGCGGGTGGCTTTTCAATTTCGGGCATAGCTCTGATCTCAGAGCGACGCCTCAAGGCGCTCGTGTGGCCTGCGACGAGCACCTATTTATATTTTCCTGTAAACGGATCTTCCAATTCTAATTGTTCCGCTATTTTAATTAGAAAAAAGAAAGTTTTCACTCCTTTTCACACTTTATAAATTTCGCTTTGCTTTTCTTGATTTTACAATCATATAGGCGCCAATAATGACGAGTACGCAGAAAACGACACTTCCCAAAGTGATATTCATAAAAGCAATTTTTTGAGGAATATCGGCACTTCCATACTCTTTCATCATCATGGTTTGCAAGAAAAAGATAGAAAAGAGAGAGGAAGCAAAACTGATATTTTTACTAGATTTGAGCTCTGGAGAATGAAATTTCCGGATACGAATGATATTAGATATCGCTGTAATGATATTGATGAATGTCGCAAGAGCAATGATGTAGAGCAAGAAAGGATAGCGCGCGTGAATTTGGTCATCATGATGACTGACATAGATGAGAAAACATTTAAGGCACTTAACCAATTGGAACAAGCTATTGTTGACTACATTGATTACTACAACAACAAACGAATTAAGGTAAAACTAAAAGGACTTAGTCCTGTGCAATACAGAACTAAATCCTTCACTTAAATTATTTGTTTAACTTTTGTGGTCAGAACAAACAGTGCTTTTTTTGTTGA
Source organism: Streptococcus sp. 263_SSPC (assembly GCF_001071995.1). Classification (GTDB taxonomy): domain Bacteria; phylum Bacillota; class Bacilli; order Lactobacillales; family Aerococcaceae; genus Granulicatella. Next base: position 5,360 of record NZ_JVNU01000014.1, on the reverse strand, counting down.
AATCGCAAAGAATCTAAGCTTTCTTTTTGCAGATAACATTCGCTCTTTTATTTTCGGTATGATTGAGTCGATGCCCCGTTCTCGACCGGTTATTATTGCAACTTATCGAATGCTAGAGCACTATGCCATCACTTTTTGGAAGAATACTTGGAGCAATTCTACGCAGAATGGAATGCGAAAAAGTGATAATTAAAGAGACGAAAAAGCTGAGAATATGATTTCCCAGCTTTTTTGAATGCGATAGAAATAGCAACTAGACTATTTACGAAAGGCCTCAATAATGTAGGTGAAGCCAGTAACTAAAAATGAAAAGGCAATGACATAAACGACAAAGACACCTGTAGCCACTGGATTGAACAGAATCACTAGACCTAGTAAAAATACAAGCAAGGCTACCCACGTGATATTGCTACCAATAATAGGGAAAATCAATCCTAGACGATTGCCTTTAAAGAAAGCAATAATGGCTTCTACAATTAACCAAATTCCTACAATGGTCGGAATGACGACCGGCAGGGTCACAAAGCCATAAGCCACGAGGTAAAGAGCTAAGAGAAGACTAACAAACCCTTGGAAAAGATAAACAGGTGAGCGAAGCTCTTTTGGTGCAGAGAAATAGCCTAAAATAGCTGCTATAGAAGAAACCAGTAAACCAAATGAAATCCACCAGCTGTAAGCAACAAGATTAGCTACTGGGTTTGTAAATAGCAAAAGTCCTAAAAAGACAAAAACAACTCCTGCAAGGAATAGCAGTAAACGATTAGAAAATTTCATTTCAATACCCCCTATATAGTATAGTATATTTTGATAATAAAAGTATTTTACCTATTTTTATAGAAAATATCAATAAAATAAATAGAGAATTTGGAACTTTCAGTCTGATTTGCAATAAATATCCACCGGCTTATGTAAGTTAGACAGAAAATCTAACTTTTAGGGTGCACTTCATGCCTGGCAGTTCGAAACTCTATTTAGTTAAATCCAAAGAATCGTTGTGTGACGGTGTAAATTCCGTTTGACAGAACTTGTCCCGGTTTATTTTTGGACATCGCAATTTTACTGACCACATTTTTGCTAATGAGTTGGAAAACTTCTGGATTCGCTTCTTTTAAATCAGCAAGTAAGGCTTCCTTCTTCTCTTGATGCTCTACTTGGCCACCCTTATTGAGTAACGCACAAGAAATCACCGTTGTAATCTCTAAGTGGTTTATTAAGTAGTTCTTCAAGACGGTTGGAAATTGCCTATCGCTATGGTAATTCGCCATCAATAATTCATTCACGCGGATTTGTTGGTCGATACGGCTAATCATCACTTTTTCGTTCACGGATTGATCTTCACGTCCGATAAAGTAGCGGTAGAAGTCCACGTTCATATAGAATAAGGTCTTGCTATATTGAAGCGGTACGAAGACAAATAAATTATCCACGTAGAACGTATGCTCTGGCAGTTGTAAGCCTGATTTACGAAGCAACTTCATATTGTAAATGAGCGAATGCATCATCATGTATTTCCCGCGTTTTAATGACTTAGCATCATCCCAAGTAAACACTTGATTTTCAGGGAATGCGGAAGTGTAACGCATGATTTTCTTCGTTTTCGCGCCTTCTTTTTCATAGACGAAGTTCGTAATAAACACATCGACTTCTTCGCCTGTTTCTTCAAAGCGTTGTAATTGTTCTAGGATTTTTAAGTATGCACGCACATCCACCCAGTCATCACTATCGACGACTTTGAAGTACTTGCCTGTTGCGTTCGCCATCCCCGTATTCACGGCTCCACCATGCCCTTTATTTTCTTGATGGATGGCGCGGATAATCGTTGGATAAGCTGCAGCATATTGGTCGGCAATGCGAGCAGTGTTGTCTTTAGAACCATCATTAATAATTAAAATTTCAACCTCTTCGCCACCAGCAAGGAGCGTTTGAAGACAATAATGCATATATTCTTGAGAGTTGTAGCATGGGACTGCAATGGTTAATAATTTCATGGGGGGTTACCTCTCGTTTCTAGTAAACTGTTCTTATTTACTATACCATTTTTTCGGTTATTTTGTCAGTTTGATTCCCTTAATCCTCTTATGAAAAAGCCCTCTCCCATCGGAAGAAGGCTTCGACAATACTGTTGCTTTTTTATGCTTGTTGTTTTTGTTCTCTACGTGCAATCCATGGAAGGACAAGTCCGAGTCCAAGAAGTGCAAATGGCATAATGATATTTGAAATTAAGACAAACCACCATTCAGACGGATTTTGCGCATAATCTATTTGTGGCACCATTCCGAGAATACATGCAAAGGCCGTGAAGGCAAATCCCCATAGTCCCATTAAGAACCCAAGTGTCTTATTGTTAATGTATTTATATTCAGCATTTTTATATCGATCCCAATGGCGATACAAGAACATGAAGGCGACGAATACCCACAAGAAGCACATTGGCGACACGATGGCATTCAAGTTTGTCATCCAAACAACAACTGTATCGATTTCCTTAAGCCCTAGAGCCGGCATGACAATCAATGCTCCTGTCAAGACCCCTGTAAGAATGTATCCGTTTCTTAACGTACCATTCTTTGTACGTGCACGAAGCCAACGCGGAACATATTCTTCATCTGCACTAGCAAGGAAGATTTGAAGTGGTGCATCAATCGATAAGGCTAATGTAGCGGTTTGCCCAATAAATTGCGTCAATGCATAAATCGTTACAAGAATGTTTCCTATATTCCAATGGTTTCCTAATACGGCAAATGCTTGATAGGCCCCATTTCGCATCAAGTCTTGTGGAATATTGTTGCTATCAAAAATCATCCCCATTGCAAGAGATCCAAAGACCGCACAGATTCCAACCATCACAGCCATCGCAATCATCCCTTTTGGAAATTCTTTGGCTGGATTCTTGATTTTATGCACATACGGTGACATAGACTCTGCCCCTCCAACCGAGAAGACAAGAAGCGCAATCGTTGTAAAGTATGAAAAATCAAACTTTGGAATATACGTTTCAATCTTATCCATATTCGCTGTTGCTAGTTGCAGGTCGGGTTTAATCAATGGAACCCCAACGGCTAATAGAATGAACAAAATCGACATAACAAACATAGCTGTTCCCGCAATCATTCCTAAGAATTTCAACGCACGAATTCCCTTTGTTGAAATATAGAGAATGAGTAAGAATAGGGCTAAACAGACTGTTACTAGTAGCGGAATCGGCAGTTCATCCACAATTCCCGAGTGCCCTTGGAATACCCATCCGAGCGCAATCAACATCGTCTGTGGTTTTTGCGCTAAATAAGGAATCTGAATCACCCAAAACGTCCATGCGGTAAAATACGCTAGTTTCTTTGTAGACGTCTGTTTAATCCAATCACTGACTCCCCCTTCACTATCTTGGAACGTCGAACCGAGTTGTCCAACCATTAATGAATATGGAATAAAGTAAATCACTAAAATAATGAGCCACGATGTAATCACCACAATCCCTTGTTGGGCGAAATTGTTCACCACATTCCCAAGTCCCCACACAAAGTTAAATGCAATGAGGGATATCATCAGCCAACTCATTTGTTTTTCATTTTTTTCTTCCATCTTTTAACCTCCTAAAACGAATTGCTGATTAGTCACTCACTGAATAACGGTTGACCATCAAATTACTTGCACGAAGCAATACTTTGTCCAGTAATGCTGCTGTTTTTTCTTCAATATAATCACTGATTTGTTGATTTTCCGCCTCAAAGTCTACCACTTCTCCTTTTTCAAGACGAGCGTCAACTTGGGCAATCATAGCTTCCCCACGACACAATGTATTCTTTTGATAACTTTCAATATCTGCTTGATGTTCTAAGTAATGCGCATCCGCAAGTCCAGCAATTAAGCGACTTGACCAGTAGAAGGAATCCGTTGAAACCTTCGCAGTCGTATTGGCGAAATACGCTGGCGTTGTGTCCACTTGTGTAAAGAATGGAACAGCGGTTGTAAATGGCATTGAACCATAAGAGACCCATTGAATTCCTGTTGTATCATGCGGACGATTTGGACGAATTTGGAGAATGGCCGTTTGACTCGTACGATTAATTCCTACCGTACGGAAACGACGATTACTCTTACCATCGCCTAAGTTTCCATAAGGATCATATGGCGTAAATTGATAATGCGTACTCATCGATTCTTTCACATCTTCGACGGTAATCTTACGGTATGGAACACGTGCCCATGGAATTTCAAAGCTCGTTGGAGATTGTTCCACTTCAGGGTTAAACATGCGTTGAATATCCCAAGCACGAGGTGTGTTATACAAGCGGTCTTTGTCACGTTGGGAACCAAATGCGTAACGTGGATTGAATGATTCTCCGTCAAAATTCAAGTTCAAGTGATGACGAATCATAAAGTCTTTCAAATCAGGATCGCACATAAAGTTTTCTTTGTCTTCAAAATCAAAGAAGTCGCTGCCGAGTTGGTTTGGATTTACCACATACGCATCATCCGGTACACGGCGAGCCATCCAGTGATGTCCCCCAATCGATTCAAGCCACCAGATTTCATTCACATCAGAAATCGCAATTCCGTTTGATTCATAGGTTCCTGCTGTTTCAAGGAAGTGTCCAAGACGTTCGACCCCTTCGCGTGCTGTTTTAATATAAGGCAACACCAATGTGAAGATGTCTTCTTCCCCAATCCCCGTTTCCACGAGTGGGTCGGCCCCTAATACACGCGGATTTGTCGAAATCGTTTCTGTCGCACTCACCGCAACATTATAAGCATTAATCCCTGCAGCTCCCCAGATGCCTTCGTTATTGATAGCATTTGGCATGGCCGTATAGCGAACAGGATTGTCTGGTAAATCTGTTTCAAATCCTGAAATCACTGCTTTATAGTGACGTGGTTGGTCTTCTGGACGTACCACAATGAATTTCTTTGGAGTGAACTCTCCATTACATGAGTCCTCTGTACGCGCTACTAGCGTTGAACCATCGTAGCTGGCCTTCTTTCCGACAAGAATCGTTGTACATGAATCATGTTCTTGGTCAAATCTCATAAAAACTACCTCCATTTACTTTGTTTATACATTTAAATTATAGTCCTATTCGCGCTATTTCTCAAAGAGTTCTTCAGAAATTGCCCCTGAAATTTCTTCCTAAGGATAGGTAAAAAAAGAACCTAGCGCAAACTAGGGGACTGACCCCAAAAAGTGAGAATTTAATAAAAACACCCTAGGGCTACCGTCTCCGGTATTCAACCGGAGACAGGTAGTCCAATTTTTGTTGGATTCTATTTTCATTATAATATTTGATGTAATTTTCTACAATTTGAATTACAATAGAAGATGAAGTTATTACTTCATCTTTTATGTAGAAAGCTTCGCACTTTAG
>NZ_JVNU01000013.1 GCF_001071995.1 Streptococcus sp. 263_SSPC | reverse complement strand
TGTAATGGTTTAATGGTCAATAATCGTGCTGTATCATCTATGATACGTCTTACAGTATGAACTGAAACATTTGTTTCTTTTGCAATATATGTTTCAGATACTGTTTCACTTATTTTTGCCTTAATTTCATTTTTTAAACGTTTCGAAATATGACAATGTTTTTCTACGATTCTACTAGTGTCTGCGGTAAATGAAGAGCCGCATTCTTTACAGAGAAATCTCTGCTTGCGTAGATTTAAGTAGGCCGGTAGGCCTGAAACAGAACAGAGAGTGATACGAGAAGTTTTCGTGCCATTTTTGACGATATTATTATTTTGGCTAACACATCCACAAACGGTACAAAATTCTGGTTTATGCGTATATGTAGCTGAATAAAATAAAGATTTTCTCTTTTTAAATATCTTCTCTTGAACTGTATTATCCCAGATAATGTTTTTATCTTTGATTTGTAGCGTAGCTTCTAGTATATTGTTCATATGGTCATCATCCTTTTGTATTAGGTTTAGGCGCTTTTAATATAATGGATGTTGGCCTTTTTGTATACACTAAAATAGGGTTGATGGAAAATTTCCATCAACCCTAAAAATTATAGAACCAAATTAAAAGAGGTAGATGTAAAATCTACCTCTTATTGTATTTATAGTGTTCTTTAAGCTGGAGCAGGAGTACCTGGCTTTATAGTTACTTCTTCTTCAGATTCAGTTTGCTCTGTAGTTGTTTCTTCTGTAGTTTCCTCTGTGGTTGTTTCACCAGTTGTTGGACCTTCAGTAGTAGGTGTCTCTGTTGTAGGTGTTTCAGTTGTTGTTACTTTAGTAGTTCCACTTTCAGTAGTAACCGTTGTTGTTTCATCACCTTTAACAATGATATACCCAACATATTCATAACAATCAATTTCATCTACAGTAATTTCTTCTAATTGTGAAATAGAGTCTACTTTAGTTTCACCGTTTAAGATTACTTGAGAAGCGTCTACAGATCCAACAAGGATGCTACCGGCTCCAATTACAAATAAAATAGTAACTAACTTTTTACCTTTATTTGATTTTAATAAAGCATAGGCTGCGCCTAACACAAGGATTCCAGCACCAAGTGTCACTAAACCTGTTGATGTTCCAGTGTTAGGAAGAGACGGTTTATCAACTGGACATCCCACTGTTTTGTAAACTAATTTTACAGAAGTAGTAGAGTTAACGACTCCTGTTGGTTTCCCAGAAATAATTAATTCTTTTTCAGAATTAGAAAGTGAAGCAATATCAACATTCGTGATGTTCACTTTAGTCGTACTATCTGCATAAGCAGAAGTAAAATTAGAAGCGAAAATTGCTGTTAAAAACGCTAAAGAAATTAGGGCTACTATTTTTTTGAATGATTTCATAATAAATCCTTTCCTTTTTTATTCTATTATTTATGAAATTATAATGGAAACGGTGAAAATTTGCAAAGGAATGTGAAATCATTATTTTTCCTTTCAAAGGAAAATATCGAAATAAAAACGGACAGCTAGAACGGGACTGACCCCAAAAAGTGAGAATTTAATAAAAACACCCTAGGGCTACCGTCTCCGGTATTCAACCGGAGACAGGTAGTCCAATTTTTGTTGGATTCTATTTTCATTATAATATTTGATGTAATTTTCTACAATTTGAATTACAATAGAAGATGAAGTTATTACTTCATCTTTTATGTAGAAAGCTTCGCACTTTAG
>NZ_JVNU01000012.1 GCF_001071995.1 Streptococcus sp. 263_SSPC | reverse complement strand
TGTAATGGTTTAATGGTCAATAATCGTGCTGTATCATCTATGATACGTCTTACAGTATGAACTGAAACATTTGTTTCTTTTGCAATATATGTTTCAGATACTGTTTCACTTATTTTTGCCTTAATTTCATTTTTTAAACGTTTCGAAATATGACAATGTTTTTCTACGATTCTACTAGTGTCTGCGGTAAATGAAGAGCCGCATTCTTTACAGAGAAATCTCTGCTTGCGTAGATTTAAGTAGGCCGGTAGGCCTGAAACAGAACAGAGAGTGATACGAGAAGTTTTCGTGCCATTTTTGACGATATTATTATTTTGGCTAACACATCCACAAACGGTACAAAATTCTGGTTTATGCGTATATGTAGCTGAATAAAATAAAGATTTTCTCTTTTTAAATATCTTCTCTTGAACTGTATTATCCCAGATAATGTTTTTATCTTTGATTTGTAGCGTAGCTTCTAGTATATTGTTCATATGGTCATCATCCTTTTGTATTAGGTTTAGCGATTTTAATATAACGGATGTTGGCCTTTTTGTATACACTAAAATAGGGTTGGTGGAAAATTTCTATCAACCCTAAAAATTATAGAACCGTATTTTACTTTGGCTTTATACTAAGTAGTACTTTTTTCTTTGAAAATAGGGGAATAAATTTCAATTTTTCCTCTAAATAAATTGACTTTAATCTATTTCAAGAATACAATAATATTATGTGTTAAATCACGTTTAACCATACATTTATCAATGCAATTTATTTTGATTAAAATTAAATAGAGACGGAGGTGACTCAATGGACTCAGTAGTAGTAGCTGGCCTCGCGATCTTAGCTTTAATAATTGGAATTGTTGCTGGATATATTGGTTTCAAATCAAATTATGAGAAAAAGTTAGTTGCAGCTCGTGAATCGGCCGATATGATTATCAAAGATGCAGAAAAGGATGCTGACCGTTTAAAAAAGGAAGTATTATTAGAAGCTAAAGAAGAAAATCATAAATATCGTACTGAAGTTGAAAATGAGTTAAAAGAAAGAAGAAATGAAGTCCTTCTTCAAGAAAAGAGAATTATTCAAAGGGAAAAGAATTTAGATCGCAAAGATGAAATTCTTGAAAAACGTGAACAATCGATTGAGACGAAGGAAATAAAGATTCAGGAAAAGCTTGAAAGAGTAACAGAAAGAGAACAGCAAGCAGAAGTTCTTGTTACTAAGCAACAAGAAGAACTTGAACGAATTTCTACTATCAGTAAAGAAGAAGCGCAAGAGATTATCATGAAGGACATGACCGAACAATTAAGTAAGGAACGTGCCATCATGATTAAAGAGTCTGAGCAGCTTGCAAAAGATGAAGCAGATAAAAATGCTAAAAATATTATTCTTCAAGCGATTCAACGTTCCGCTGCGGACTTAGTTTCAGAGAACACTGTAACTGTTATGACGTTACCAAGTGATGAAATGAAAGGTCGTATTATCGGACGTGAGGGACGTAATATTCGTACCCTTGAATCATTAACAGGAATTGATGTGATTATCGATGAAACACCAGAAGCGGTGGTATTAAGTGGTTTTGACCCAATTCGTCGTGAAATCGCGAAAATGACTCTTGAAAAATTAATTTCAGATGGTCGTATTCATCCTGCACGTATTGAAGAAATGGTTGAAAAATCTCGTAAAGAAATGGATGAGCGTATTCGTACAATTGGTGAACAAGCAACGTTCGAAGTTGGAATCCACTCATTACATCCTGATTTGATTAAGATTTTAGGTCGTTTATACTTTAGAGCTAGTTACGGTCAAAACGTATTGAACCACAGTATCGAAGTAGCGAAACTTGCTGGCGTAATGGCTGGTGAGTTAGGTGAAGATGTTAACCTTGCTAAACGTGCTGGTTTACTTCACGATATTGGTAAAGCACTCGATCATGAAATTGAAGGTTCACACGTTGAAATCGGAGCAGAAATTGCTCAGAAATATAAAGAAAACAAGGTTGTTGTGAATGCAATTGCATCTCACCATGGAGATGTAGAACCAACTTCAACAATCGCAGTACTTGTTGCAGCAGCAGATGCTTTATCAGCAGCTCGACCAGGTGCTAGACGTGAATCAATCGAAAATTACATTCGTCGATTAGAAAGATTAGAAGCCATTGCAACAGAACACGAAGGTGTTGAACGAAGCTTTGCTATCCAAGCTGGACGCGAAGTTCGTGTAATGGTACAACCTGACAAGATTTCTGATGAAAAAGCGATTATTTTAGCGCATGACATCAAGAATCAAATTGAGGAAGAACTCCAATATCCAGGACATATTAAAGTTACAGTTATTCGTGAGACAAGAGCAGTTGAATATGCTAAGTAATCATTTATTGACTTTGACTCTACCAAAGAGTAGATGTAAAACTGGAAACCCCATGACAAGCTGTCATGGGGTTTTATTTTACTTTATTGGATATAAACAAGGCATTCTCTATTAGAGAATGCCTTTTGTTGTTTGAACTATTGATTACGAGCTTCTTGAGTCGTTTGTTCATTGTTATTGTTGTTTTGCTGACGATTGTTTTGTTGCTGGTTCTGTTGAGTCGTACGATCCTCAGCTGTTGTTGGTTGTTCTAGTTTGAACTCATTTGTAATAGGGTCAGAACTATCTTTACCAACCCTTACAACTAGAGTTACCGATACGCTAGGTCCACTGATATTTTGGAATGTCACTTTATTTGTTGAAACAGTTTGCGTTTGCCCATTAACAGTTACTTGATATTGAGGTTTTTCTCTTGAGTTACTTTGATAATTATCCCAGCTTACAGATAGGGTTTTCTTAGTTTTATCGTAAGTAGCTTTCAAACCAGTTGGACCATCAATTCTTGTGCCATAATGAGTAGATTGTTGAGTTGGGACGTGACCTTTTACAAACAACTCGTTTGCAATCATATTAGCTGGTGTTCTTGGACCCGGAAGACTTAAAGGGTTTGATCCAACCTCAATTTGTTGTTTTACAACGCTATCTGGTTGTTCCCAATCATCCCGGCTAGAAAATTGTGCCATGTATTGCATTAAATAATAGTAAATCCACTTAGGATAAGTTTGTTCGGTTTGGTTTAATCCTCCACCCTCAACGTAAGGGTTGTCATATCCGGTCCAAACGGAAATTGTATAATCCGTTGAATATCCAATAAACCATGAATCGGGAATGATATTTTCATATTCAGAAGCACCCATGGCTAGTTTTTGCTCAGTAGTGTAGTTTGAAGAACCTGTTTTAGCTGCAGTAGGTAACCCGTCGATTGCTACTTGGGTAGCGAAACCATATTTGAATGAGTCTTTAAGGACGTCAGTAATCATATAAGCAGTTGAATCTTTTATTGCTTGCTTTTGTTCTGGTTTAAATTCATACTCTTGACCATCTCGAGTTGTTACCTTAGAAACTGTATACGGTTTCGAATAAGTACCATAGTTTGCAAAAGTTGCATATGCCGCTGCCATTTTAATAGGGGATATGTCAGCTCCAATTGAATTACTTTCAACTAAGTAATCTTTCCCATCGTTTGTGATTTGAATATCTAAATTCTTTAAGAATGATTTGATATTCGTTTCTCCAACAGCTTTAAAGGTTTGTAAAGCTGTTGTGTTACGAGAGTATACTAACGCGGTTCTTAAAGTCATACTACCTTTATAATCGAAATCCCAGTTATTCAATTCTACACCATTCGAATATGTAGTTCGTTGATCAACTATCGTTTGTCCAGTAGAGTAATTTAAATATTCAATTGCTGGGCCATAATCGATAATCGGTTTAATTGTTGAACCAGTACTACGTGAATTATCAGTTGCTCGGTTATATCCGAGTAAAGTCGTTTGTTTTCTGCCTCCGTTTATTGCTCGAATAGCACCAGTTTTGTTATCAATCATAACAACGGCGTTCTGAATTTTATCATCGATATATTCAATATATTCCGTTGTGTTTACAATGTCGTAAAGTCGTTGCTGTGCTTTAGAGTCAACAGTAGTCTTGATTATTAAGCCATCGTTATAAGGATCAAGTCCTGTTTTTTCTTGAACTTCTTTTAAAACCATTGTTACGAACGAATCGTAAACAAGTGCTTTATCATTACTATCAACATTGTTATTATGTGCTATTAAGCCTTCAGTAACTGGAGTAGCTACCGCTTGATCATATTGTTCTTTTGTAATTTTTCCATTTTCTTTCATGGAATAGAGTACTAAGTCACGACGTTCTTTTGCTTGATCAGCATTAGCATATGGATCGTATGAATTTGGTGCTTGTGGCATTCCAGCAAGTAGCGCTACTTGAGGTAGACTTAATTCAGATAATTCTTTATTGAAGTAGTAGTGTGAAGCAGTTCCAAATCCATAGACATTATTTGCCATATACACTTTGTTTAAATAATACGTAAGAATCTGTTCCTTAGAGTAATTACGCTCTAATTGAAGTGCTAGCATAATTTCTTGGATTTTTCGTTTATAGGTTTGGTCTTCTTTCTTCGTAGAGAATACGGCTAACTTCACTAATTGTTGAGTGATTGTACTACCACCTTGAGTAATTTGACCAGCTTTCGCATTTCGTAGGAATGACCCTGCGATACGGATTGGGTCAATCCCCATATGAGAGTAGAAGCGTTTGTCCTCGATTGAAGTAATCGCATCTTTTAGTAATTGAGGAACTTGTTCGCTGGTGATAATATCTCGTTTTTCACCCCCAAGTGAATAAATGAGTTCGCCATCTTTATCAAGGATTTTAGTTTCAGTAGCTCCTTCTAGATCACTTGCTTGAATGGTAGGAGCAGTCGCACCGTAGTAAGCGAAGATTGCGACGATTGCAATAATAGCCACAGTCACAAAAGCAGCAATACCAATTAAAATTTTCTTCCAGAGTTTTTTCTTAGAAGAAGTAGGTGCCTTTTTCTTTGTATGACGGTGCTGAGATGAACGGGTTTGTTCAGTATTGTTTTCAGACATAGATTGACCTCCTTTATAATAAGCTATCTACTGCATCTAAGTAATTTAGCGTCATTTGCAGTGATAGAGAAATTGATTGACCATGTTCTTTAATATAGGTCAACGGGATTGATTGACGTTTTGTGCTTGAATCATGAACGAATTGTTCGATCCATTTATATTCAAGTAAATAATATTCCTTCAAACTAGAAAAATAAAAAATAACAAATGCGATACCGCCTTGTTCATAGCACTCTTTCATATGTTCTAGCTGATGCTCATGAATATTCTTTAATGGGAAAGAAGTTTTATTCTTCGTTTCCTTCGCTTCAAAATCGATATATCTTCCTTTATACACACCGTTATAGTCGGTTGTCGATGCCTGACGAAAATAGGCTTCTGTAATCTGCGCTGCACTACGGGCAGGGTAGTTTACTTTAACGATTTGAATCGGTGTCGGTTTCTTGTGGATGACCGCTCGTTTTTGAAGGCGATAGAGTTCATTGGTTTGATTCAATATGTTCTCTAAACCCATACCGCGACTACTATAATTTGTTTGCATTGTTTGAGACCGAGTAGCCCGTGATAATTGTTTTTGTCCTTTTGGATATTGAATCATTTTATCCCTCCTATGGCGTCTATTATAACATTTTGGGCAAAAAATGAGAAAAACTATTACTTTTGTTACCTTTTCTTAATCTCTATTCAAAATTCTTGTTAAATTAAACCCGAATAAGTCAATTATGTTTTACAAAAGAGGAAGAGTATTGTAAAATAAATGAGTATGTAAATCCATTCATCTTTAAGGTGAATAATGAATTTATGGAGGAATAATATGACAGCAAAATTCGAAAAAGTTGAAACAAATAAAGTTGTTTTAACATTTGAAATCTCACAAGAAGATATTAAAAAAGGTTTGGACCAAGCGTTTAACCGCGTTAAAAAGAACGTGAACGTACCTGGTTTCCGTAAAGGTAAAGTAAGCCGTCAAGTATTTGAAAAAATGTACGGTGAAGAAGCTTTATACCAAGATGCATTAAACATTCTTTTACCAGATGCATACGATAACGCAGTTGAAGAAACTGGAATCTTCCCAGTAACTCAACCAACAATCGATATTGAATCAATCGAAAAAGGTAAACCATGGGTTATCAAAGCAGAAGTAATTGTTAAACCTGAAGTTAAATTAGGTGAATACAAAGGCTTAACTATTGAAAAACAAGATCGTACAGTATCTGAACAAGATGTTGAAGATCGTTTATTGCAAGAACAAGCTCGTGCAGCTGAATTAGTTGTAAAAGAAGATGCAGCTGAATTAGGTGACACAGTAGTAATCGACTTCGAAGGTTTCTTAGGTGACGAAGCTTTTGAAGGCGGAAAAGGTGAAAACCACTCATTAGAATTAGGTTCAGGATCATTCATCCCAGGTTTCGAAGACCAATTAGTTGGCGCTAAAGAAGGCGATGAAGTAGAAGTGAAAGTGACTTTCCCAGAAGAATACCATGCTGAAAACTTAAAAGGTCAAGATGCAGTATTTAAAGTTAAAGTTCACGAAGTAAAAACAAAAGAATTACCTGAATTAACAGATGAATTTGCTAAAGATGTTGATGATTCAGTTGAAACATTAGCAGAATTAAAAGAAAAAATTCGTACTGAATTAGAAAAAGAAAAAAATGCTGCAGCTGACGAAGCAGTAGCAGATGAAGCTTTACGTAAAGCAGTAGAAAACGCTGAAATCGTTGACTTACCACATGAAATGGTTCACGACGAAGTTCACCGTCAAATGGAACACTACTTAAACGATATGCGTCGTAACGGAATCTCTCCTGAAATGTACTACCAAATCACTGGTACAACAGAAGCTGATTTACACAAAATGATGGAAAAAGACGCTGACGTTCGTACTAAGACTAACTTAGTATTAGAACAAATCGTTAAAGAAGAAGGCATCGAAGCAACTGATGAAGATGTAGCTAACGAAGTAAAAGAATTAGCTGCTCAATACGGTATGGAAGAAGATGCAGTTCGTGCTGCTGTTTCAGTAGATATGTTGAAAAACGATATCTCAATGAAGAAAGCATTAGCTGTAATTACAGATTCTGCTAAAGAAGCTTAATTTTATAAAATTAAATAAGAAAGCGCCGGTTTCGCTAGGGGACTGACCCCAAAAAGTGAGAATTTAATAAAAACACCCTAGGGCTACCGTCTCCGGTATTCAACCGGAGACAGGTAGTCCAATTTTTGTTGGATTCTATTTTCATTATAATATTTGATGTAATTTTCTACAATTTGAATTACAATAGAAGATGAAGTTATTACTTCATCTTTTATGTAGAAAGCTTCGCACTTTAG
>NZ_JVNU01000011.1 GCF_001071995.1 Streptococcus sp. 263_SSPC | reverse complement strand
TACTTTTAGTAGTTGTGGGCCTAGTTGTTGGTGGATACACAATACTGGGAATAGTTCAAAATAATGAGATAAATCAAATCGTTAAGAGTGAAGAAGTTGAACAGATATATTTGAAAGTATTAACATGGATTGACCCTGATGCTTTAACTGAAAAAGGGTTCATCCAAAAATATACAATTTACTCATTTAATAAAATACCAACAGGCGGAATCTTTGTTTATCTTTATGTTAATGACAATAAAGATTATACAATCTCCTTTAACCTTTATAAGGATTATAATACTGGTAAGATTGAATATGGTGGAGGTAGTTGGTCACCGGAGTTGGTTGAATTTGTAAAAAGTAAAAAAGCTGAGTAAAGTTTATATAGAGAACATTGTACGGTATACTATGCAAAAAGAAGGAAAGTGAACAATTAAAAGGGAGATATAACAGATGGAACTATTAAGAATTTTTGGAAATCAATTTTTTAAGGACTTTTTCATTAATTTTGGCGTTGCGGCTTTATTTTGTTTGGCGTTCTTTTTAGCAGTTGCTTACACGGTTGTAAAGGTAATTATGGTGCAAGAATCGAATCGCACAACGACTGTGGATGAATCAAAAAAGGCAAACAAAAAATAATGGAAAATAAAAATAAGCACTAATCCAATCCGATTTGCGGAGCGATTAGTGCTTTTCTTTTGGCTCTTTATCGTCTAGTGAATCCTCGTCATCGGGAAGATTCTCGATGAGGTTAGCGAGTTTTTTCAACTCGTTGTAGGTGCGAAGCATGTTGATACTTGTTACGATGCTTGTCGTTGCGAATAGACAGCAGAATAATGTGATAAAGTCAAATCCATTTCCAGGATAATGCGTCGTTGCTAGAAAGATAAAGAAGACGGCTAATATGATTTCAAAATATAGTTTTCTAAAGAAACTTTTTCGTGTCATCGCAATCATCCTTTCCTGTCAAAATCTTACAAAATTCCAGACAAATAAGCAAGTATTTATTCTTGATTTTTCCTGACCAAATGAGTATCATAAAACTATGAGTTAGCACTCAGTGTTTTTGAGTGCTAAAAAAGATGAAGGAGGATTTCATATGTTAAAGCCTTTAAAAGATAGAGTTGTTATTCAAATGGTAGAGCAAGAAGAAAAAACTGCTGGAGGATTATTCCTACCAACAACTGCTCAAGAAAAATTACAATTTGCAAAAGTAATCGCAACAAGCGAATTCACTGCTGCAGAAGACCGTCAAGTAGCGGTTGGTGATAAAGTCGTGTTCGAGAAATATTCAGGAACAGAAGTTAAATTAGATGGTCAAGAATATATCATCGTGAAAGAAAAAGACATTATCGCAATTGTTGAATAAAGGAGGATACAACTATGGTGAAAGATATTAAATTTGCAGAAGACGCAAGAAGCGCCATGCTACGCGGTGTGGACGTTTTAGCGAACACAGTAAAAGTAACATTAGGACCAAAAGGACGTAACGTCGTATTAGAAAAAGCATTCGGTTCTCCACTGATTACAAATGATGGGGTCACAATCGCAAAAGAAATCGAATTAGAAGATCACTTCGAAAACATGGGTGCAAAACTCGTGGCTGAAGTGGCTTCAAAAACAAACGATATTGCCGGTGACGGTACAACAACAGCAACTGTTTTAACACAAGCCATCGTTCGTGAAGGATTGAAAAACGTAACAGCTGGAGCAAACCCAGTAGGCATCCGCCGCGGGATTGAACTTGCGACAAAAGCAGCGGTTGAAGAGTTACACCGCATTTCTCGTCCAGTAGAATCAAAAGAAGCCATCGCACAAGTTGCGGCCATTTCTTCAGGTTCAGCTGAAGTCGGTGAATTAATCGCTGAAGCTATGGAAAAAGTGGGGAACGACGGTGTTATCACAATCGAAGAATCTAAAGGGATTGAAACAGAATTAGATGTTGTAGAAGGAATGCAATTTGACCGTGGTTACTTATCACAATACATGGTGACAGATAACGACAAGATGATTGCGACTTTAGACAATCCATTTATCTTAATCACAGATAAGAAAGTGTCAAACATCCAAGAAATTATTCCATTATTAGAACAAATCGTTCAACAAGGACGTGCGTTATTAATTATCGCGGATGACGTGGATGGCGAAGCTTTACCAACATTAGTATTAAACAAATTACGCGGAACATTTAACGTGGTAGCTGTAAAAGCTCCAGGATTCGGTGACCGTCGTAAAGCGATGTTAGAAGATATCGCTGTGTTAACTGGTGCTCAAGTGATTACAGAAGACCTTGGCTTAGAATTAAAAGATGCAACATTAGCTCAATTAGGGACAGCTGGTAAAGTTGTGGTTTCTAAAGACAGCACTACAATCGTTGAAGGTGCAGGTTCTAAAGAATTAATCGCGAACCGTGTTGCTTTAATTCGCGCACAAGCACAAGATACAACAAGTGATTTCGACCGTGAAAAATTACATGAACGTCTTGCTAAATTATCAGGTGGGGTTGCCGTAATTAAAGTCGGTGCCGCTACTGAAACTGAATTAAAAGAGAAAAAACTTCGCATTGAAGATGCCTTAAACGCAACTCGCGCAGCGGTTGAAGAAGGTATCGTTTCAGGTGGGGGAACAGCTCTTGTGAACGTTCAAAAAGTCGTAGACGCTCTTGAATTAGAAGGCGACTTAGCGACAGGTGCGAAAATCGTATCTCGTTCATTAGAAGAACCATTACGTCAAATCGCAGAAAATGCAGGTCTTGAAGGTTCAGTCATTGTTGCTCGTTTGAAATCTGAAGAAAAAGGAATTGGATATAATGCCGCTACAGATGAATGGGTAAACATGATTGAAGCAGGTATCGTGGACCCAACGAAAGTAACACGTTCTGCATTACAAAATGCTGCATCTGTTTCAGCATTATTATTAACAACAGAAGCTGTTGTAGCTGACAAACCAGCTCCAGTAGCACCACCAATGCCAGGGATGGATCCGGGCATGGGTATGATGTAATCAAAAGGACGAGGGGTGAAAGTTTTTCACCCCTCTTTTTCTTTTTGGAATAAAAACACCGCAAGGTGCTTACTAAAAAATTGAACTTCGTTCAAAACTACGAACACTGAAGGATTTGTTTATAGTAGCTGTAATGGGGTACCGTCTCGAGCCTGTAGTCTCTCGACTTTAAAGCCTCAAAATGGTCATACGGAATAAATTCCTACGACCATTAATTCGCATTTAATACGATTCCCCATTACTGCTACTATAAAATCCTTCGTGTTCTCCGTTTTGAACATTTATTTTTGAGCTTCTTATAAAAAGAGAGTGGAATAGAGAGTGTAGAGGAAAGTGCAATCCACGGGTTCTGCGCTTTGAACTCTTTTTTTGGGGAATACTTATAAAAAGAGGATGGATAGAGGAAGAAAATAAGACCAACGGATTTGTTGGTCTTATTTTTGTAGTTATGATAATAGGGCTTTGCAGTGCGCGTATTCTGGATAAGAAGAGAATTCTGCGCTTAGGAAATCCTCGATAAAGGCGAAGCGTTCTTTATATAGCGAACGAACGGCGTCGGACTCTGTATGCTCTAAGGCATAGGCCGTTACTTGCAAGAAGAGTTGTGGATGGGTGTCTTGCAAGATTTCAAGCAGGCCCTCCAGCGTATCAGGGTTTTCCTGTCCGATTTGTTGCAGCAATGTATGGATGGAAATCCAGTCTTTCATATCATACGTTATGTCTTCGTTTGTTACCTCTAGTTGAGAGAGGAAATCGTCAAAGGAGTTTGCCACTTCGAGCCATTGATCCATTTCAATATCAATCAGACGGATGCTTGGTTCCTTGTCAGCGCTGTTTTGATAATCGAAGGCGTAGAAGACAGGTCCGTCTTGGAAAAAGACTACGAAGTACTCAGGCAATCCTGTCACTTCTGGAGACCATGCAGCATCCAGAATGCTTGGGAAATACGGGCCTTCTGAGTAGCCGCTCAGTCCATTACAGAGCGCGTAGTCGAGGCCAAATCGCGTTGGTTCCGCCGTTGGAATCTTAGTGTTCGTGAAGAATCCGGCACCATTTTCCAAAAGAAAATCCACGTAACTCTGTGGTAGTGGAAAACGAGAGAAATTCTCCTTCGTCTGTGGAATAGGTGAGAATAACTGATGCTGAATCATGGGGCTCCTTTCTACTGCAAAATCCGTCTTAGGATGGATGCAGAAAATTTTACGTTTTGCTACTCTATCTTTACCTACTATTTTACACACAAATAGGAAAATATGGTACAATGAGGGTATTAAATCTAAAGGAGAGTGTCAAAAAATGACAGTAGTATGGATTGTATTAGGAGTCTTAGCAGTAATTGTCTTATGGGCAATGTTTGCTTACAACGGACTTGTACAACAAAAAAACTGGGTTCAAGAAGCTTGGGCACAAATCGATGTTCAATTACAACGTCGTAACGACTTAGTTCCAAACCTTGTTGAAACAGTAAAAGGTTACGCAAAACACGAACAAGAAACATTAACTCAAGTAATTGCGATGAGAAACCAAATTGCAAACATGGGTAGCGATGTTTCACCACAAGAAAAAATGGAAGCATCTAACCAATTATCAGGTGCTTTAAAAACTATTTTCGCTTTAGCTGAAAGCTATCCTGATTTAAAAGCGAACGACAGCTTCTTAAACTTACAAGAAGAATTGACAAACACAGAGAACAAAATCTCTTACGCTCGTCAATTATACAATTCAAGTGTTGCAAGATATAACATCTCTATTCAATCAATTCCAACAAACATTATTGCTGGTTTTGGTGGATTCACTAAAGAAGAAATGTTAGAAACTCCAGTTGAAGCTCGTAAAGTTCCTGAAGTGAAATTCTAATTGACAGTTCATTAGTAGGGAGGGAGTGCTAGGATGTTATACCAACAAATTGCTTCCAACAAACGCAAAACGCTGGTCGTGATTGCGTTGTACATGGCGCTCTTCATTGCAGTGGGAATCGGAATTGGATATTATGCTTTACGCAGTGTCGTCGCTGGGGTTATTATCGCCCTTGTTGCCGGCGGGTTGTATTCAATGATGATGATTGCAAATGCGACTAATGTAGTGATGCAATTAAACCATGCCAAAGAAATTACAGATAAAAATCAAGCACCGATGATTTGGAACATCGTCACTGATATGGCGATGATCGCAAAAGTGCCAATGCCACGTATCTTCATTATCGAGGACGAATCTCCAAACGCATTTGCGACAGGAAGTTCTCCAGAAAATGCAGCCGTGGCGGTTACAACAGGGTTATTAGAACGTTTGAATCGTGAAGAACTTGAAGGGGTAATTGCCCACGAGTTTGGACACATTCGTAACTATGACGTTCGCCTTCAAACGATTGCGATTGCGCTTGGTGCCGTGATTGCCATGCTCGTCCAATTCGGAAGTCGCATGATGTTCTGGGGTGGCGGTAGTAGAGACCGAGATGATGATGACAACGGTGGTGGCGCAAATGCCATCTTCATGGTCATCGGTTTAATCGCGATGATTCTTGGACCATTTATGTCGACCATCCTGCAATTGGCCTTGTCACGAAATCGTGAGTACTTAGCAGATGCGTCAGCGGTGGAATTCACACGAAATCCATACGGACTTATCTCTGCGCTTCAAAAGATTTCAGAGGCTCCGCCAATGACGGAAGCCGACAAGAAGAGTGCGGCGTTATATATCTCGAATCCGTTTGGGGAAGAAGGAGATTCGCTCTTCTCAACACACCCATCAACGGCCAATCGTATTAAACGATTAGAAAAAATGTAACCTGAAGACTGAGGATTTCCTCAGTCTTTTTGTTTTCTGAGAACTAGATTAGAATGTTGCTAAATTGTTACAAAAGAAAACGGTTCACACGTAAAAATGTAATCTAATATACATGTTTTAGTAGAAAGAAATCCTATATAATGGAACATGATAAACTCTATGGAGGTGAGACTGTGGCTAAACAATTGTATATCCATTACGATAGCGTATCGAACCATGTACTAACAAAGTCGATTGCGTTTCGTTTGTCTGCCTTACCACAGTCTGAGATTCCGCAAAACCTTCTTCTCTTAAACGGGAAGTCCAGCCTTGCTACACACGATCCATACACTGGCTTCATGTGGGTGAAGGGGCGTAAAAATGTGTTAGCGTATCTCCAAGGGGTGGAAGAAGGCAAAGAGGCGCCATCGAACTGGGTGGACTTTGATTCGATTGATTTCGTTCATCAATTAACGCCGCAAGAAATTGCAGACTTGCTGTATATTTCGCATGCGAAGACGCACTTGCATTCGCCGTTCTTCTATAAATTACAAAACAACTTTATTTACTTGTCACTTGAAAATGGCTACTCGAAAGTGTACTACCGTAAAATTGAGCAATTCTTGCCTATCTTATCGGCGCAAGTACAAATCGAGATGACAGATATCTTGAACGAGACACCGAAGTTCTTATTCTTTGGTGCAGACAAAGTGGCTTCAGCGATTTCCATCGAAGCGCTCAAAGAAATGATGCCATTGTATCGTGAAGGAATCAGCTTGGCTTTTGATAAAGTCACAAAGAAAGAAGACAGCTACGAAGTGCCAATCTTCTTAACAGAAGACCGTTATCATTATGCCGATAAAGAAGTGACACAAAACGTCCGCATCGGACAACTCTCTTATAGCGAAACGTATCAGAACTGGAAGATTTCAGCAAAACTTCCAATGAATGACGCCATCTAAAGCACTTTTCACAGCGGATGTGAGAGGTGCTTTTTTGTGCGTTGGCCGTAACTTGTAACCGTTGGGCCGTTTTGTTATACTGAAAAGTGCAAGGTTATTTTCAAAATAACGTTCGAAGAGCCTAAATGAGGCGGTTCGCAGCACGCGAATAGTTTGGAGGATTCATATGAAAATTGTAGTGATTTACGGCGGAAAGAGTGCAGAGCACGATATTTCAATCTTAACAGCCGGTTCAATTATTAAAGAAATTTATTTTGAGTATTACGATGTGCAACCAGTGTACATTACAAAAGAAGGAACATGGTTAAAAGGAGAAGCTTTAAAAGCTCCTGTAGCCTTTGACCAAGCGCTTCGTTTAACAGAAGGATCTGTAGCGCATTTTGCAACTACTGAAGGCGAAACTTCAACAGGGGTTCGCATCCAACCAAGCGATATCGCTGGACCAGATACAGTGGTATTCCCAATTTTACACGGACCAAATGGAGAAGACGGGACGATTCAAGGATTGTTCGAAATCTTAGACTTACCATATGTTGGATGTGGCGTATTAGCCAGCGCAAACGGAATGGACAAAATTGCCAGCAAGCATTTATTCCAACAAGCAGGCATTCCACAAGTGCCATTCGTACCTTTTGTGAAAGCTGATTTCGAAAAATCACCAGAAGCTATCTTCACACGTATCGAAGGAACATTACGTTACCCAGTATTCGTGAAACCAGCGAATATGGGTTCAAGTGTTGGGATTTCTAAAGCGACAAACCGCGAAGAATTAACAGCAGCCATCGAAGAAGCGTTGAAATACGACCGTCGTATCGTCGTAGAACAAGGAATCGACGCACGCGAAGTCGAAGTTGCGGTTCTTGGAAACGACGAAGTGAACACATCTGTGGTTGGGGAAGTCGTGAAACAAGCAGGATTCTACGATTACAACGAAAAATACATTAACAACACCACAACACTTCAAATCCCAGCAGCGATTCCTGAAGAAGTCTCTGCAAAAATTCGTGAATATGCTGTAACAGCATTCCGTGCCATTGACGGTAGTGGCTTAACACGTTGTGATTTCTTCTTAACAGAAGCCAACGAAGTGTTTATCAACGAAGTGAATACAATGCCAGGGTTCACACAATTTAGTATGTATCCAAAACTTTGGGAAGCAATGGGCATTTCCTATAAAGATTTAGTCGAAGAACTCATTCAATTAGCGTTGAAACGCTATAACGATCGTCACGCGAGATAAGGGGTAGAAAGATGAGTATTGGAACAGTTGCTGAAATTACAAAAGCGGTCGAAGCGATTGATTATCAGTCAGCACATCGATTTGAAGTCATCGAATCTGTAGCCTTCGATACACGAAAATTAGGACCAAACAGCCTTTTCGTGCCACTTCAAGGGCAAACAGAC
This sequence comes from Streptococcus sp. 263_SSPC, assembly GCF_001071995.1. Lineage (GTDB taxonomy): Bacteria > Bacillota > Bacilli > Lactobacillales > Aerococcaceae > Granulicatella. The sequence goes on along the minus strand of NZ_JVNU01000011.1, from coordinate 25,375 downwards.
GGACATGATTATATTGAGCAAGCCATTCAAGCCGGCGCAACAGCTGTGTTATGGGGCAAACAAGATGTAACGCCACCAGATGGTATCTGCGCGATTTGGGTGGACGACCCACTTCAAGCTTTTCAAAAATTAGCGAAATGGTACTTAGAAAAAGTATCTCCACGCGTTGTCGGAATCACAGGTAGTTCTGGAAAAACAACGACAAAAGATATGACAGCAGCCGCTCTTGGCGCATGCTACCGTGTCTATAAAACACAAGGAAACTTCAATAACGATATCGGCTTACCACAAACGATTTTAGATATGCCAGAATCAACAGAAGCACTTGTGTTAGAGATGGGAATGAGCGAATTCCACGAAATCGAGTTCTTATCAAAATTAGCACGCCCACAAGTTGTTGCGATTACGCTCATCGGTGAATCGCACATGGAACAATTGGGAAGCAAGGAAGGGATTGCCAAAGCCAAACTTGAAATCCTTTCTGGACTACAAGAAAATGGAACTTTTATTTATCCAGCGCATGAAGATTTAATTACAGCAGGCATTGCACAAGCTGAAAAACCAGCAAACTTCAACATCGTTACAGTCGGCGAAGGAAGCAAGGAACTTTCAGCACGTAACATCGAACTTTATTCAGACCACACAGCGTTTGAATTAGTGACACCAACTGAAACAGTGGCGGTCACTTTACCAGTTCTTGGGGCGTACAACGTTTCAAACGCGCTTTTAGCGATTGAAATTGCACGCACATTAGACGTTCCGCTTTCTGATATCGTGTCAGCCTTAGCGAACTTCGAATTGACGAAGAACCGTACGCAATGGGTGAAAGGCCAAAACGGAGTAGCCATCTTAAATGATGCGTACAACGCTAGCCCAATCGCGATGAAATCCGTGATTAAATCATTCGTTTCAGTCGAAGCAACAGGCCGTCGCGTTCTCGTTCTTGGGGACATCCGCGAGCTTGGTGAACATTCGAAAGAATTGCACGCCAGCATCTCAGAAGTCATTTCTCCAAGCGAAGTCGCACTTGTGTACTTGTACGGCGAAGAAATGGAAGCACTGTATGATGCGTTGAAAGGCCAGTTCGAAGCAGCAGCGCTTCACCATTACATGGATAAAGAAGCCTTGATTGCTGACTTGAAAGCTGAACTCAAAGAAGGCGACCAAGTCCTTATCAAATCAAGCAACGGCACAGGTTTACTCGCTGTCGTCGATGCCCTAAGAGCAGAATAATAAATTTAAAGTAAAGCGAGAGACGCACCAACGTCCCTCGCTTTTTTCGTCCCATCCCTGAGAACTAGCGATTATAAAGTGTCCCATTTCTCAACCGCACCACGAGAAGCAAACCCACCCGCCTCCTCCCGCTTTTTATTTTGAAACTGCTATTCCAAGTTAATTGACGCTGATTCCGAAGAATCTAGCGGATTTTATAATGGTAGTAATGGGGGATGGCATTCAAAGTGAATTACGTACTCTTGAAAATTTATTTTCTAGAGTACGTTTGAATCTTGAAAGAGCTTGAGACCATGGCTCAAGCCGTTGCCCCATTACAGCCATTATAAAAAATCCGCAAGGATTTTGAGGAATCAGCACTCAGTCAAAAACTTGTCATAAAAGCATTTTTCAAAGAATAAAAAGCAGGAGTCGGCGGTCTGTATTCTTTGCATTCTCGCTGGATGCGTGCTATACTATTCGCTGAGTTGAGAAATGTACACACATTTATAATAGATAGTTTGAAATTTAAACGATTGTAGAAGTCTGGTGCTCTTACGAAAAGCTCCAGGCTTTTGTTATGAAGGGAAATCCCTCGTGTGCTTCTCACCGAAGTATCCAAGGAGGAAAATATGAAATTTAATGAATTAGGATTGGATTCTGCCTTACTAGAATCTATCGAAAAAATGGGGTTTGAGGAAGCAACTCCCATTCAAGCACAAACCATTCCAAAAGCGCTAGCAGGCTTAGATGTAATTGGACAAGCGCAAACAGGGACTGGTAAAACAGCCGCATTTGGTTTGCCAATGCTTCAAAAAATCGACCCAAGTAAAAAAGGCGTACAAGGACTTGTCATCGCACCAACTCGTGAACTTGCGATTCAAACACAAGAAGAATTGTTCCGTCTCGGACGCGACAAAAAAATTCGTGTACAAGCTGTTTACGGTGGAGCGGACATTAACCGTCAAATTCGCCAATTAAAAGAAAATCCACAAATCGTTGTGGGAACTCCAGGTCGTCTTTTAGACCACATTTCACGCCGTACATTGAAACTTGCGACAGTGGAAACACTTGTCTTAGACGAAGCGGATGAAATGTTAAACATGGGATTCTTGGAAGATATCGAATCGATTATCAAACAAGTTCCAGAAAACCGCCAAACGCTTTTATTCTCTGCGACAATGCCAGATGATATTAAACGTATCGGTGTTCAATTTATGAAAGATCCAGAACATGTTCGTATCAAATCAAATGAGATGACGGCGACATTAATCGATCAATATTTCGTAAAATGTAAAGACTACGAGAAATTCGACATTATGACACGTTTATTAGACGTTCAAACGCCTGAATTAACCATCGTATTCGGACGTACAAAACGTCGTGTAGACGAATTAGCACGCGGACTTGAAATGCGTGGCTACCGTGCAGAAGGAATCCACGGGGACTTAAGCCAACAAAAACGTATGAGCGTTCTTCGTGACTTCAAGAACAACCATTTAGACATCTTAGTCGCTACAGACGTGGCAGCACGTGGACTAGATATCTCAGGCGTAACGCACGTGTACAACTACGATATCCCACAAGACCCAGAAAGCTATGTACATCGTATCGGACGTACAGGCCGTGCGGGACAAGAAGGAATGTCAGTTACATTCGTGACACCAAACGAAATGGATTACCTACGTGTGATTGAAGAATTAACACGCAAACGTATGACAAGCCTTCGTCCACCAACGCAAACAGAAGCCTTGGAAGGACAAACAAAAACAGCCATCGAGTCTATCGACGAAATGATGAAAACTGTGGAACCAAGACGTTTCAAAGAAGCGGTATCTTACTTATTAGACGAGTACGAACCAGAAGAATTGGCAGCTCTATTACTCAAGAGCATGATTAAAGATCCAACTGAAATTCCAGTTAAAATCACGCCAGAACGTCCATTGCCAAGCCGCAAACGTGGCAACAGCCGTGGGAATTACAACCGTAGCGACCGTAAAGACAACCGAGGACGTAACGGAAAAGGAAGCTTCAAGCGCAAAGAAGACCGTCGTGGCCGTGGCTTAGAAGACGAATATACACGCGGATATAAAGGGAAAGATTCTCGCCGCCGTAACAACAAAAAGAAATCTGACAAAGGATTTACCATCCGCCAGAAATAATGAATGAAGCAGACTAGTAAAACGCTAGTCTGCTTTTTTTGAAATCTCATATTGACAGTATCTGCTATAAAACGGTAATATAGGGAAAAAACATGTGAGGTAGAAGTAAATGGGTGCTCGAATGAAAAAACCGCTTTGGGTTCTATTCTTTTTTGTAGCGTATATTGTCATACGCGGGGGAATTGAATTTGTGTTCGAACTGAATTCAATGAAATTAGGTCGTCAAGCGGATATGTGGGAGTTAATTGTGACGATTATTTGCGTTGGCATTTTGGTGTTTTGTATGTACAAAGTACACACAAAATTATTTAAGCCAACAGTAAAAAGAAAGATTCAACTGATGGATTTAATTTTTGTTTTTGTAACGTATATTACTCTCAGATTTTCAATCTATTTGATTAGTTTGTGGAGTTCAATGGCATATGGGACAGGTCGATCAAAACTAGTTGATTTTTTCTTTAGGGCTGATCTAACACTAACAACAGACAAATTTATTTTTGCTTTAGATGCACTAGGATTAGTGTTTATTGCACCTTTGATTGAAGAATTTCTTTTTAGAGGATTTCTGAATAATTTGCTTCGAGGAAAAGTGAATACTTTTGTTAGAATGTCCATCGTTTCAATTCTATTTGCAGCTATTCATTTTCCGACTTATATCCACAATTGGATACAGTTTTTAGCTTATCTTATTCTCTCTATTGTTCTTTTTCTTGTGTATGAACGAAGAAGAAGTTTGTTTGACGCAATTTTATTACACAGCCTTTATAATGGACTTCTTGTAATCTTGTTCATCGAAATACCGAGACATTTCTTTTAGAGAATTAGTCGGTGACTTCTTATTAGGAGTCACTTTTTTTGTGGAATTTTTTTTGATTTTAGGTTCATTTTAGTTTTAAGGAGTACTCTCTTATTAAGGAAGACGCCCAAAGAAAGAAGCGATTTTCTTTCAATAGAACAGTGTTTTGATACAATAAGGAAAAGAGGGATACAATCATGACAGTTTTAACTAAAATTAGACCAAAAGAACCATTAAAAACTTTAAAGTGGTATGACATCCTCATCGTCACGATTATCATGTTCGGTGAGTTTATCATCCGATCCACACAACAATTTCTACAAAGCTTACAACCAGTGACGGAAGTGGTCCAACCGTATACGGAAACGACAACGTCCTATAGCGACGGGGCAGTGTATTCGAGTAACTTTACCTTACAGGTGATTTTACTAGCGATTGCACTCTTGTACTTAGTCATCCGTCATTACGACTTCAAGCAGTTGAAGATTCGTTTTCACTGGTCCGTACTCATCTGGGTACCGTTATTATTCACGATTGTCGGACTCTTTGGCGACGTTGTAACAACTCTGAGCGGTGAATACAACTACTTCGACCCAGCGCTCGTTCCGTTCATGAACCCACAGGAAATCATCAATAAGTTCTTAGCGTTATCTCCAATGGCCATCGCTTATGGGCTATTAAATGGATTCTACGAAGAGTTCTTCTTCCTTGGATTAATGACATCGGTGAAGGAAGAACATCAGTGGAAGGCTTTAGCATTCTCAACGCTTGTTCGTTTCTCATTTCATACGTATCAAGGAATGTTGTGGGCAATGGTTATCGGAGTCGTGTACGGATTGTTCTACTACTTCATGTACAAGAAAGTGGTCAAAAACTTATTACCATTCTTCCTTATGCACGCATTGGCAGATATGTTTGGTTCAACCTTCATCTATTTGCTCATCGCGTGGGCATACTAAACTGTAGCAAAGCGCATCCTGGACAGGGTGCGTTTTTTCTTATTGAAAAGCTGCAATTACCATATATGGTAATTGCGTGTTGGAGTGGAGTAAAAACAGTGTAAAATCAAGCTTCTTTCTTATGTGTGAGGGGGAGGGTTATGGTATGATAGCGCTAGTGATATCAGTAAAAGCGAGGAGACTTTCAGATGTATTATGTAAAAAATCAACGTAATGGACAAGAAATCTACGATGCAACGACAAACTTAGCCATCGAATATTTCTTATTAAACGAAAAGAAACTCGATGAACCAATTTTGTTATTTTATATTAACGAAAATGCGATTATCATCGGGAAAAACCAAAATACCATTGAAGAAATCAATCAAGATGGTGTAGACAAGCTTGGCGTACAAGTGGTTCGTCGTTTCTCAGGCGGTGGAGCCGTGTATCACGATATGGGAAATATCTGCTTCTGCTTCATTACAGAAGATGACGGCGATAGCTTCCGTGATTTCGGAAAATTCACAGAACCTGTGATTGAAGCTCTTCATAAAATGGGAGCAACAGGGGCAGAGTTACAAGGCCGTAACGACCTTCTCATCGATGGTAAGAAATTCTCTGGAAATGCGATGTATTCAAACAATGGCCGTTTAACAGCGCACGGAACATTAATGCTCGATCTAGATGTGAGCATTTTGCCTCAAATTTTACGTCCAAAACAAGAGAAAATCGCGTCAAAAGGAATCAAGTCCGTTCGTTCACGCGTGACAAATATTAAACCGTACTTAGCGCCTGAATATCAAGACTTAGACATCTTACAATTCCGCGAAGTGCTCTTGAAAAACATCTTCAATGTGGAAGATACATCTACGATTAAAGAGTATGTTCTAACAGATGAAGACTGGGTGCGTGTAGAAGAATTACGCAGCAAGTACTTCAACAACCCAGATTGGAACTACGGAAAAAATCCAAAATTCGAATTCAAACAATCCAAACGTACACCGGCCGGACAAATCGAGTTCAGCTTGAACGTTGAAAAGAATGCCATCAAAGACATTAAAATTAACGGAGACTTCTTCGGTCTTGGTGAAATCAGCGATGTAGAAAAAGCGCTTGTGGGCGTAGGATACAACCGCGAAGACTTAACAAAAGCTTTTGAAGCCATCGACATCCGCCGTTACTTCGGTAATGTGACAGTGGACATCCTAGTAAACCTATTACTAGGGGTCGAAGAATAAAATAGGAAACTCGGCTATAGAGGCCGATGAAGTGGAACCTAGCAGTCATGCTAGGTTCTTTTTTTGCTCTCTCGTATTGTAAAAACGCTGGGGGGAGCAGTATAATAGAGATAAGTTCAGGAATCCGTTTTTAGGGAGAGGGGTTGTTGGAAATGAGTCAAAAAGTTAGAGAAATTGTTACTATAGTATTTGGGTTCATCAGTGGTGCAAATGCCATCTATCAGCTACTATTTCGTCAAGATATCGCGCTGTTTATTGTGAATGCGATAGTTGTTGGTGCTGCCTTTTATTCTTGGTTGAATCGGGATAATCCGGATAAACTCAAAAAATTCAATCGCGCAGGGGTTGTCATCTTTATGGGCATGGTAGCCACTATTGCTTTTATTCTCATCATGAATCATTTCTTTGGGTATGAGCAATGGGAGTCTTGGCAAAAATCCGTCGTTAAAATGACGTTTATCTTTGGCTTAGTGGCAATCATGAATCGATACTTTAAAAAATAATAGTTTAATGGAGGCTTCATATGGCACTTTTACACGTTTCATTCTTTTCAAAAACATTAATGAGAACTATCCCGCTGTCAGTCTACTTGCCTAGCGATGCAGTGGACTTTGATAATCAGTATCTTTCGGAAGGCCCGTACAAAGCGTTGGTGCTACTGCACGGAGTATTGGGCAGTAATCAGGATTGGGTCAATCAAACGCGCATTCTTCGATACGCTAAAGAGAAGAACCTTGCCCTCATCATGCCTTCTGGGGAAAATCATTTCTACGTAGACCAACCGTGGAACTATACGAACTATGGAGAATTTATCGGGGTGGAGCTTCCAGAAATCTCACGCCGAATGTTTCCAATTTCCAGAAAACGGGAAGACTTGGGCATTGCCGGGCTTTCGATGGGTGGATATGGGGCGCTTCGAAATGGCATCAAATATCCAGACACCTTTAGCGTCATTGGGGCGTTCTCTAGCGCGATTAAGAAACAGGCACTTCCACCAGAAGAGATTCCAGAAGCACCGTTCTTTTTAAGAAAAAGCTTTTTGGAGGCGGTCTTTAAAGATGAGGAGACCTTTGTGGCGGAAGGCAATCAGTTGTATCATGCCGTCCAAACAATGGAGCATAAGGATGAGCTCTCGATTTTTATGGCATGTGGCACGGAAGATTGGCTGTTGGAAGACAACCGTAGCTACAGCAGCTTTTTGAAAGAACAAGGAGTGTCACTAACGTATCAAGAACACGCTGGTGGACACGAATGGGATTTCTGGGACTGGGCGATGAAGCAGTTCTTAGACTGGTGGATTCCAGAAGATGCAGATCAAGGCGTGTCTAGCGGGAACGTGAAATCGTAAGACGAGCGCGATATTGTTGCAAGCGTCGGGTTTGAATGGTAGAATATTTTGTATATTAGAGCGATGAACAAGAGGAGTAAAATGACTTTGTTTATGAGAGAGGGAAGACTTGGTGAAACTTCCTAGCAAATTCATTTGAAGGTAGCTTGTGAGCTTACTCTACGAAAAGAAGTAATAGAGTACGGAGACGACACTTCGTTACCAACATCGAGGCGTAATGAATGATTACGCGAATATTAGGTGGTACCACGAATTTAATCGTCCTATGGAGAGTGTCTTCATAGGATTTTTTTATTGGACACAAACAAGATACAAGGAGGAAAATCAATGGCTAAAGAAATGTCATCTAAGTTTCAACCACAAGAAGTTGAAGCTGGTAAATATCAATGGTGGGTTGATTCAGGCGTCTTCCATCCAAACGAAGATCCAAACGCTGAACCTTATTCAATCGTTATCCCGCCACCAAACGTAACAGGGAAATTACACTTAGGACATGCTTGGGACGTAACGTTACAAGACATGATTATCCGTCAAAAACGCATGCAAGGGTTCGACACTTTATGGTTACCAGGGATGGACCATGCGGGGATTGCAACTCAAGCAAAAGTAGAAGAAAAATTACGCGGTGAAGGCTTATCTCGTTATGACCTTGGCCGTGAGAAGTTCCTTGAACAAACATGGGAATGGAAGGAAGAATATGCCAGCCATATCCGTGAACAATGGGCAAAAATGGGAATTTCTGTAGACTACCGCAGAGAGCGTTTCACATTAGATAAAGGGTTATCTGACGCCGTGAAGAAAGTCTTCGTAACGTTATTCGAAAAAGGATTAATCTACCGTGGTGAGTACATCATCAACTGGGACCCTAAAGCCAAAACGTCATTATCCGATATCGAAGTTATCCATAAAGACGTAGAAGGTGCGTTCTATCATATGAACTATCCTCTAGCAGACGGAAGTGGATTCCTAGAAATCGCAACAACTCGTCCAGAAACACTTCTTGGAGATACAGCTGTTGCAGTTCACCCAGACGACGAACGTTACCAAGCGCTTATCGGGAAAACAGTGATCTTGCCGTTAGTAAACCGTGAGATTCCAATCATCGCTGACGAATACGTTGAGCAAGATTTCGGAACAGGGGTTGTAAAAATTACTCCAGCACATGACCCGAACGACTTTGAAGTGGGGAACCGTCATAACTTACCTCGTATTAACGTGATGAACGATGATGCGACAATGAACGAGTTAGCTGGTAAATACGAAGGCATGGACCGCTTTGCTGCGCGTAAAGCCATCGTGAAAGATTTAGAAGAAGCTGGCCTTCTTGTGAAAATCGAAAAACATTTACACAGCGTTGGTCACTCAGAACGTACAGATGTCGTGGTTGAACCACGCCTTTCAAAACAATGGTTCGTAAAAATGGGACCTTTGGCAGAGCAAGCCATCAATGCGCAACGTGAAGAAGGCGACAACACAGTAAACTTCTATCCACCACGTTTCAATGATGCGTACTTACGTTGGATGGAAAACATTCACGACTGGGTAATTTCACGTCAATTATGGTGGGGACATCAAATTCCAGCTTGGTATCATAAAGAAACAGGCGAAGTATACGTAGGCATGGAAGCACCAAGCGATATCGAAAACTGGACACAAGATCCAGACGTATTAGATACTTGGTTCTCATCTGCGTTATGGCCATTTTCAACAATGGGTTGGCCGGACGAAGATGCAGCCGACTACAAACGTTACTATCCAACAAACACACTTGTAACAGGGTACGACATCCTTACTTTCTGGGTAAGCCGTATGATGTTCCAAGGATTAGAATTTACAGGTAAACGTCCATTCAAGAACGTTCTAATTCACGGATTGATTCGTGATAGCCAAGGACGTAAGATGAGTAAGTCTCTTGGAAACGGGGTTGACCCAATGGAAGTCATCGAGCAATATGGTGCCGATGCGCTTCGTTGGTTCTTAGCAAACGGTTCTGCTCCAGGGCAAGACGTTCGTTACTCAACAGACAAGATGGATGCTGCATGGAACTTCATCAACAAGATTTGGAACGCAAGCCGTTACGCATTAATGAACGTGGGCGACTTAACTGTGGACCAAGTGGATATTACTGGTGAGAAAACTCTTGCGGATAAATGGATTTTAACACGCTTAAATCAAACGATTGGCAAAGTGACAGAACTCTTCGAGAAATTCGAATTCGGTGAAGCAGGACGTCTCCTATATCGCTTCATCTGGGATGATTTCTGTGACTGGTATATCGAAATGTCGAAAGAAACATTAGCAGGGGACGACGAAGCTGCGAAATTAACAACACGTAGCATTCTTGTATATGTATTAGACAACACATTACGTCTATTACACCCAATCATGCCTTTCGTGACAGAAGAAATCTGGCAATCTGTTCCTCACGTTGGGGAATCATTAGTGGTGGCAACTTACCCAACGGTTCACCCAGAACAAATGGACGAACAAGCAGCCGAAGAAATGGAATTCTTAATGGACTTCATCCGTTCAGTACGTACGGTTCGTAACGAAATGAACACACCATTATCAAAACCAATTAACATCATTGCGAAAGTGAGCGACGCTGCGCACTACGCAATCTTGAAAGAAAACGAATCTTACATTGCACGCTTCTCAAATCCAGAAGAATTCGTGTATGGTGAAGACGTTGAAGCGCCATCTGATGCGGTAACTTCTGTTATCACAGGTGCTGAAATTTACTTACCATTAGCAGGGTTAATCAACATCGAAGACGAAATCGCTCGTCTTGAAAAAGAAGCAGAGAAATTGCAACAAGAAGTGGATCGTGTCGAAAAGAAATTATCGAACGAGAAATTTGTGGCAAAAGCTCCTGCTGCAGTTGTTGAAGCTGAACGTGCAAAAGGTGCGGACTATCAAGCACAACGCGAAGCAGTGTTAGAACGTATCGCAACATTGAAGAAAATCTAATCCGTTTTAACGGCGGGGAGAGCGTATGAAGTGTCATGCGCTCTCTTTTGTATGTTCCGGCGAGTCATTTTCTGTTATGATAAATGAGGAAAACAGGAGGTGAGTGAATGATTCAAGAGTGGTTAAAAAAGAGCGAGGGTATTCCGCGTAAACATGGATTGTACCGCATGGAGGCTATCCTAGAAACGCTTGGAAATCCAGAACGTGAATTGAAGAGTATTCATATTGCGGGAACGAATGGAAAAGGGTCCACTGCAGCGATGGTGACGTCCTTTGCAAAAGCGCATGGATTGCGAGTAGGGACATTCACTTCACCGCATATGGACAGTATCAGGGAACGCATTCAGCTAGACGGAGTGCCCCTAGGGGAGGAGCCGTTCTGGCAAGCAGCATCAGTCGTAAGAGAAGTGGAGAGCCGCTTATTCGAAGAGTGGGGATCCTTTAACTATTTCGAGATTTTAACGGCGATGATGTTTGTCGTCTTTCAACAGGAAGCCGTCGACCTTGCGATTATTGAGGTCGGGATTGGAGGTCTTCTCGATAATACGAATGTTGGCCATCCACTTGTCAGTGTCATTACGACGATTGGGTTAGACCATCAAGACTTACTCGGAAGTACGTTGGAAGAAATTACGGCGCAAAAAGCAGGGATTATTAAGGCTGGGCAGCAAGTGGTCGTCGGGCCAGTAACGCGTGAATGTATGGATGTGATACGTAGTACCGCTAGTCAACAAGGTGCAACTGTTCAGGCGTTTGGAGAGGATTTCTCACTAGTAGAAGATTCGTATCAAGATAACGAGTTAACGATTTCGCTGGAGCATTTAGCACTTAAAGGAGCCTTTCAAAAGGAGAATGCGACCGTTGCGATTCGAGCATTTCGCTCTTGGATGGAAGCTACGGGTAGAAGTGTGCAGGCCGAATTCATCGAGGTGGCCCTACGAGTTGTTTCCTGGCCAGGACGCATGGAAGTGTTGCAAGAAACCCCGCTTGTGATGATTGACGGAGCCCATAATTTACCGGCTATCGAGCGACTCGTACAAAATATGACGGGTCGCATTGGCAAGAAGCAGACGCTGTTATTTAGCGCGCTTACTCGAAAAGATAGTCAACAAATGCTTGCAAGGTTGCAGGAAGCTCTTCCCGATGTGAATATTATCTTAACGAGTTTCCATCCTTCAAGAGGACTGTCGATTTCAAGAAGTGACGTGGAAGCGTACTTGGATTCTCCCAAGGTTTCCTATGAAGAAAGCTTTGAAGAAGTTATCGACCGTTTCGCCAGTTCAACAGACGACGAGAGCGAATTATGGGTGACAGGCTCATTGTATTTTATCGCCGAAGTTCGACATTGGTGGAAGAACCGTAAGCCCAAAGAAGAATAGACATCGTAACTCTTTGTAGAGAAAACAAAGAGGAAGTGTCACAATGATTGAATCAAAATTATTAGAAGTGCCTTTAAGCGCCATGCCACGAGAACGCCTCGAACGGTATGGCGCTAAAGTGCTTGAAACGCATGAATTACTCGCGATATTACTACGCACGGGGTCCAAGGATTTAAACGTCCTGCAGCTAGCGGTCGTAGTCTTAAACACCTTCGAGGATTTGCATTCACTGAAGATGGCGAGTCTGGACGAACTCATGCATATTAACGGAATCGGTCGCACCAAGGCGATTGAACTAAAGGCAGCGATGGAACTGGGTGTGCGCTTAAGTAATGCCGCTCAAATGAAACTCGGGAAGATTACATCCTCCAAGATGGCCGGCCAGTGGATTGTGCAGGAGTTGAAGGATGCTTATCAAGAACATCTCGTCGCCTTGTATTTGAACACAAAAAACGAAATCATCAAGAAGAAAATGATTTTCATCGGTGGGTTGAATAGTGCAGTCGCGCATCCACGCGAAATCTTCCGAGAGGCAGTACGGTTTTCGGCAGCGCGCGTCATTATTGGACATAACCACCCAAGCGGTAACCCCGAGCCCTCGCAAGCGGATATCGATTTTACGCGTCGCTTGATGGAGTGCGGGGAACTCATGGGCATCGAGCTTCTGGATCATTTTGTCGTCGGAGGAGAGGAGTATATTTCTTTAAAAGAATTCGGGGCTTTTTAAAAACGATTCAAAAGAATGTGAGAAGTTGAATTTTGAAAAAGATGAAAGCAGATTGTTTTCGATTTTCACGAAAAATATTATTGAAAATTAACGAAACGATTCGGAAAAAACGCACAAAACGGCATTTGTTCCACTTAATTCTCAGTGAAATCGGAAATACTCTTGTAAATTTGTCTGTGAGATGTTATACTTATGATGTGTTTTTGTTAGGTATAGAAATTGTGTAAGGTATTACTCCTTTCGAACCATTAGCAAGAATATGAATAACAAGTGCTATGGCACAAGGAGGAAATGTTCATGGAACAAGGTACAGTAAAATGGTTTAACTCAGAAAAAGGTTTTGGGTTTATCGAACGTGAAGGTGGAAACGATGTATTCGTACACTTCTCAGCAATCCAATCAGAAGGATTCAAAACATTAGAAGAAGGACAAGCAGTTCAATTCGATGTTGAAGAAGGCGCTCGTGGACCACAAGCAGCTAACGTAGTTAAACTATAATTTAACTTAAACTTTGATGCCACCGGTTTTCCGGTGGTTTTTTTGTGCGCAAAAACAGAAGAGTCGAAGCCTAAAATGTACAAATTTGGCCATGTCCATATATGGCCTTTTTGTCCTCCCCCTCCCAAGAATTTCTTTTTATTCTTGCATTTTTTTATTTCGTAAATTCATTCCAATGTTTTGGTGATTTTTTGTCAAAAGCTACCCCAGCTGGAATGGGAGACACAATAAGCGTATCGACTGTTGAAAAACGAAGAGCCTTCGGATTCTATAGGAATAACAATAGCGGTCATAATCGATGTGAATTACTGACTCTGGAAATTTATTTTCTAGAGTCAGTTTGAAGCTCGATAGGAAACGAGACCTAGGCTCGTTCCGGTATAGCTATTGTTGTTCCTATGAAGATATCCGAATGTGCTCGTAGTTTTTCGAAACAGCATAACCCCCCTCATTGTTTCTGCCATTCCAGCCGAAGGCTCACCAGTTTTTTACACAAAAAATATCACCAAAATATTACAGAAAACGTTTTAATGTTACGAAATAAAAAAGTTTCCTAAAAATCTATAAAATACAAGAATAAAAAGCTAAATTCTGCTATACTAGAATAGAATTCTTACAGCCAAGTCTGTAGAAGAATTATCTAAGGAGGAAACAGTGTGGTTGCATTAAATTTTAAAGCACAAAATATCGGAATTGACTTAGGCACAGCTAACACGATTGTTTATCTAGAAGATGAGGGAATCGTCACACGTGAACCTTCCGTTGTTGCAAAAAATATCGTTACAGAAGAAATTATCGCAGTAGGAAAATCTGCATTTGAAATGATTGGTAGAACACCAGAAAATATCGTAGCTTTACGCCCAATGAAAGATGGCGTAATCGCTGACTACAATACAACGACAGCAATGTTGAAATACTTCATTCAGTCGATTGTGGGCCGCTCATTCTTTAAACCAGTGGTCATTATTTGTGTGCCAAGTGGCATTACAGACGTTGAAAAGAGAGCCGTTTTAGACGCGACAAAATATGCAGGAGCTAAAGAAGCGTACGTGGTTGAAGAACCATTCGCGGCGGCTGTGGGGGCAGGACTCCCTGTTACAGACCCAACTGGAAGCATGATTGTCGATATCGGTGGCGGTACGACAGACGTGGCGACGATTTCGCTTGGTGGAATCGTGAATAGCCGCTCGATTCGTGTCGGAGGAGACGAGTTAAACGAGTCTATCGTGCAGCACGTTCGTAAGACATACAATTTATTAATTGGAGAACGTACGGCTGAAGAATTAAAAATTACGCTTGGTTCAGCTTCTATTGAAAAAGCACAAGGAAGCATGCAAGTACGTGGTCGTGACATGGTTACAGGATTACCACGTGTTGTTGAAGTGCCTGCAAAAGAAATTGCAGTTGCGATGAGTGAAATCATTCATCAAATTTTAGACGCAGTAAAAGATGTATTGGAACAAACACCGCCAGAAATTTCTGCGGACGTTATTGATCATGGAATCGTGTTAACAGGTGGAGGCGCAATGCTTCGTCACCTTGCTGAGATGATTTCGAAGGAAACGCAAGTACCAGCCTTTGTGGCCAACGATCCACTTGATTGTGTGGCACTAGGAACAGGTGCGATTTTAGCAAATCCATCATTAATGAAAAAATAGAGTCCGTTGAAAAATAAAAAAAGAGGAGTGAGGATGTGAATCCAATTTTTTCAAATAAGAAACTAATTGGTTGGGTAATTGGAATTATCATGGCTTTAGCATTAATCATGTATTCCATTACTTACGGCAGTAATATCGTGACTCAAGGTGTTAATGATGTAACCAATATTCTTGGAAGATTAGTCTCTTATCCAGCAAATAGTATTAATGATTTTATCGATAGTGTGAGTGATCTATCAAATACGTATCAAGAAAATCAATCATTAAAGCAAAAAATCGATACCATTCATGAATTAGAAGTTCAATTGAGTGAGTTAAAACGTGATAACCAAAAAATGAAGGAAACGCTCAAGTTGCAAGATACGCTGAACGATTATACGTTAGTGAATGCGACGGTAATTGCGCGTAATCCAGATACATGGCGTGATGTCATTACGATTAACAAAGGATCAAATGATGGCATCCAACCACAAATGTCTGTTATGAGTGATAACGGGCTTGTAGGGAAAGTCATGGACGTGAATCCAACGAGTGCACGTGTAGCACTATTATCGAATGCCGATAATACATTAGTGCGTGTGGCGGCGATGATTCAAAACGAAAAAGAACCAATCTACGGAACAATCACTGGCTATGACGATAAAACGAATATGTTAGTGATGAGCCAAATTCAAGCAACGCAAGATATCAAAGTCGGGGATAAAGTCGTGACAAGTGGTCTCGGCGGTATTTCTCCAAACTCACTGTATATCGGTACAGTTGAAGAAGTGGCGATGGACCGTTTTGGCTTGTATAAAGAAGTGAAAATTCGTCCAGCAGCGGATACGAATGACGTTCGTTATGTGACAGTTGTTATTCGTACAAGCGAAAGCGAGGGACAATAATGCGCATCTCAAAAAGAGTTTACTGGGTGTTATTTGTTTATATTCTTGCTTTCTTAGCCGATGGAGTGTTAACGAATCATTTTTCAAAATTGTTTCTCTTCTCCGGCTATAGCTTAACGCCTCGAATGATTGTTATCGCAGTCGTGTTGTTAAACTTCATGATTGATCAAAAGTCGATGTTCTGGTTTACAGTTGTTGCAGGATTTTTAGTGGACAGTTACTACTCAGGCGTCCTTGGTGTTTATATGGCGCTGTTTGCAGTGATTGTACGAATCATTAATTTGGTTCGCTCTAACATCCTTCAAAATCCATTTACATTAGGGCTAGCGCTAGTGTTTTTCTTAAGCTTCACTGAAGTCTCTGTTTACTTCGTGTATGCCTTACGAGGAGTCGGAAGAATGGATTGGAACGAGTTCTTAGTAGTAAGACTCGGGGCAACCTTAATGTTAAACATCGTGATTTACTATATTTTATATCTCCCGCTTCGCAATTTTGCTAGATGGGTGAACTCAACTCCGGTCGTAAGTCCACATGACTTAATGAACCATCGTAGAGCATAATTTGAGAAAGGTTTGGCTGTTTGTGGCCAAGCCTTTTTGATTGCACGTTAATAGTACTGACAACGGCGATAGATATGGTATAATAAAGAGGATTAGTGTCAAGAGAAAGAGGAATTGAATGAAGAGAGCAACATTTTTAAAAGCAAGTCTAATCTCGAAGGGTATCATTGCGACCTGTGCGATTGTCGGTTTTCTAATGCAGATGACGCTTCACGGCTGGCATGGACTTCGTTACTACACGAATCAATCGAATCTACTCGTTGGATTGTTTATGGTGTACTTGCTATTGAAATACCGCAAAGACGGCCATTGGAGTAAGATGGACCTTCGATTGAAGGGTGGCGTTACGGTTGCGATTCTTCTAACGGGGCTGGTATATCACTTTATGTTAGCACCACAAAAGACAGCCGAAGAGTTCTGGACGATTGAGAATTTCCTATCGCACTATATTGTGCCGTTTGGAACCTTGCTCGATTGCATCGTCTTTGATAAAGGACATTGCTACAAGTGGTATGATCCATTTACGTGGACGCTATTGCCGCTGGTCTATGCGATTGTATCTGTGGCGATTGCACTCATCACACGTATTCCGATTGGAAATAACAAAGATGGCCCATTCCCATATTTCTTCTTGAATGTGGATAAATATGGATTTGTCGGTGTCTTGCAATATTGCTTAGGATTAGCCGTAGCCTTTTTAATCGGCTCGTATATTCTTTTCGTATTTAAAAATGGATTCAAAACAAAGGAACGTTTATAAGAGAGGAGACTTTCATGGTTCGAGATATTGGAATCGACTTAGGAACAGCGAATATTTTAGTGTTCTTAAAAGATCGTGGAATTATTTTAAATGAACCGTCACTCGTTGCGCTAGATGAGCGTAATGGCGACGTGATTGCAGTCGGTGAACGTGCGTATCAAATGGTGGGCCGTACACCTAAAGAAATCAATGTGCACCATCCATTAAAAGGTGGGGTAATTGCGGATATCGCGGTTACTGAGCAATTGCTTGAATTGTTCATGCAAAAATTAAACTTAAATAGTTGGTTCTCTAAACCAGATATTTTGATTTGCACACCAACAAATATTACGACAGTCGAGCAAAAAGCGATTATCCAAGCAGCGATTAAATGCGGTGGACGTAATATTTACTTAGAGGAAGAACCAAAAGTGGCCGCAGTCGGCGTTGGACTCGATATCTTCTCTCCAATTGGAAACATGGTCATCGATATCGGTGGCGGAACAAGTGATATTGCCGTTCTTTCAATGGGGTCAACAGTCACAAGCCGTTCGATTAAATTGGCTGGCGACAATATGGACTTTGCTATTTCGGAATATATTAAAGACAAATATCAACTCATTATCGGAGACCGTACCGCTGAAGCCATCAAGATGAATCTCGGTAGTGCGATTGAAGTGGAAAACGAGTCGGATATGATTGTTAAAGGTCGCGATATGACGACTGGTTTGCCGAAGACGGTAACGATTTATACAAATGAAATTTATCATTGCTTAAAAGAAATGCTCGATACGATTGGCGAAGAAGCTAGACTCGTACTCGAAGCAACTCCACCAGAACTCGCAGGCGATATTATCGAACGCGGCGTGATGGTGACAGGGGGCGGAGCGCTCATCCAAGGAATCGACCGTATGCTTTCAGAGAAGCTACAAGTTCCTGTGATGGTGGCGGAGAACCCGCTTCAAAGTGTTGCGATTGGAACAGGAATCTTATTAAACCGCATTAAAGCAGATCGAGGTATTTTCTCAGGACTCAGAAGACTCTTCAGTTCTAAGAAAGTCGTAATGAACCCAACTGCGAATATGATTGATGATGAAAGGAAAGAAGAAGCATGAAGCAAGAATTGAAAAATAGTGGTCACTTATTATTGACGGCGCTACTCCGTGTCTTAATCTTCGTGATTATCGCAGTCATCTTATTTGCACTTGGCTTAATGGTTGGTTATGCCGTTCTTGGTGAAGGTCACAACCCATTTGATATTTTCTCAAAAGAAGTATGGGACAAGATTTTCAACTTTATTAACTAACAAGCAGATAGATTGACCTTTGTTGACTATTAAAGTAGACTATAACAAAAGCAGAATATGGAGGAAATGCTATGAATTTAATTCCAACAGTTATCGAGCAGTCTTCACGCGGAGAACGTGCTTATGACATTTACTCACGTTTATTAAAAGACCGTATTATCATGGTGAGCGGACCGGTTCACGACGATATGGCGAATGCGATCATCGCGCAATTACTATTCTTAGATGCACAAGATCCTGAGAAAGACATTTACATGTATATTAACTCTCCAGGAGGAAGCGTAACAGCTGGTTTAGCCATCTACGATACTATGAACTTCATTAAAGCGGACGTTCAAACAATCGCGATGGGGCTAGCAGCGTCAATGGGTTCATTCCTATTAACAGCTGGTGCGAAAGGCAAACGTTTCGCATTACCAAACGCTGAAATCTTAATCCACCAACCTTTAGGCGGAGCACAAGGGCAAGCGACAGAAATCGAAATTGCAGCACGTCAAATCTTGAAAACACGTGAACGTTTAAATAAAATCTTGGCAAAACAAACAGGCCAAAAATTATCACGTATCGAAAAAGATACAGACCGTGATAACTACATGACAGCACAAGAAGCGTTAGAATATGGCTTAATCGATGCCATCATGGAAAGCTCAAAAGAAATGAAATAACAGAAAGTGCAGAAGAACTAATAGTTCTTCTGCTTTTTTTTCGCCGTATATCTTCCTTTTTAGTCGTGAAAGCGGTACAATAGACACATACGACTTTGTTAGAAGGTAAAAGGGGAAAAGGTTATGACAACAGAAGGAAATCCATTAAATAATGCTCGTGTGGCATATGAATATTACGAATTACCAGGGGAATTAGTAGATATTCAACCTTTAGGAAATGGATTAATTAATAAAACCTATCAAATTACACATACACATGAAAATGAAGAAAAACAATATGTATTACAAGCCATCAACCATGATATTTTTCCAAACGTACGTGGATTAATGGAAAATATCGAGAAGATAACCACATATCTTCGTGAAAAATACGAAGCAGAAGGGCGCGACGCTTCTCGTGAAACACTCCGTGTCATCCGCACTAAAGATGGCCATTTAACAGCGAACTTGGATAACGGAACTTACTGGCGTATTTATGATTCAGTGAAAAATAGCTATTCATTAGATAAAGTAGAAAGTCCAGAACAGTTTTATATCACAGCGAAAGCATTCGGTCGTTTTGCTTATGACTTAAACGACTTTGATGCAAGCCAATTAGTAGAAGTGATTCCACAATTTCACGATACACGTAATCGTTACAGACAGTTGGAAGAAGCGATTAGAGAAGATCGCGTGGGCCGTGTGAAAGAGGTGCAAGAAGAGATTGCATTTATCCAAAACCGTAAAGCGGACTGCTTCTTACTCTATGATTTACTTGACGAAGGTGTATTGCCGCTTCGAGTAACGCATAATGATACAAAATTAAACAACATCATGTTCGATAGCGAAACGAAAGAACCGCTTTGCATCGTGGACCTTGATACCGTAATGCCGGGATTAGTGTTATTTGATTTTGGTGATTCGATTCGTTTTGGTGCTAATGATTGTGCCGAAGACGAATCCGATTTAACAAAAGTGAACTTCGATTTTGACTTATACGAAACATACGTGAAAGGCTTTATCGAAGGAACAAACGGCATCTTGACGGAAGCTGAACTCGAATACTTACCTTGGGGTGCTCGCGTGATTACGCTAGAGCAAGGCATTCGTTTCTTGACGGACTACATCAACGGGGACGTTTACTATCAAACGACTCGTCCAGGACAAAACTTGGACCGTGCACGTACGCAATTGAAATTAGTACAAGATATGGAAAACGTGTGGGATAAGATGGTCGAAGCCGTTCAAAACGCACAAAAATAAAGAATTTCAGACTCTCTGACAGATTTGTCAGGGAGTTTTTTGTAGCTTCTAACACTATATGTTGTAAATTATAACGATTCTAAAACACAACATATTGTGTTTTAGGGGTTGATTTTTATTTTTTGAGTGCTAAAATAAGGACTAGAGTTTAAGGAGGAATCGTGATGAGTGTAGAGACATTAACAGCATTATCGGTCACGAAGAGGGATGGCCGACAAGTCGAATTTCAAAAAGAAAAGATTCAACGTGCAATTGAAAAAGCGGAAATCGGATTGAATGGTGAATTAAGCGACGAGCGGATGGTAGTGCTTGGTCGCATTGTAGAGGATGTCCTCGCGGAGATTTCAAGACGCTTTAACGATACGATTGAGATTTATGAAATTCAAAATATCATTGAACATTTACTGATTGAAGACGGAGAGTCAGACCTTGCACAAGAGTATATTGCTTACCGTGTTGACCGTGATTTACGCCGTAAGAATCAGTTAGATTTCCAATGGGCGCTCTCACGATTAACGAATAAAGAGGCGAGCGTCGTCAACGAGAACGCGAATAAAGATAGTAAAGTATTTAATACGCAGCGCGACTTAACGGCTGGAACGGTCGGGAAAATTATCGGCTTGAAGATGCTTCCGCCGCACATGGCTAATGCGCATTTGAAGGGCGACATCCATTATCACGACTTGGATTATCATCCATATATGCCGCTCACGAACTGTTGCTTGATTGACTTCGAGCACATGTTAGGGCTCGGTTTTAAAATCGGAAATGCGGAAGTGGAGTCTCCTAAATCGATTCAAACCGCAACGGCACAAATGGCGCAAATTATTGCGAATGTGGCAAGCAGTCAGTATGGTGGGTGCTCTGCTAACCGTGTGGATGAGTTACTAGCACCCTATGCAGCCAAGAATTACGAAAAGCATTTAGCAGATGCAAAAGTCTGGATTGAAGGAGAAGACCGTCAAGAAGCATACGCGATGAAGAAGACGGAAAAAGATATTTATGATGCGATGCAATCCTTAGAATATGAAATCAACACGCTCTATACATCCCAAGGACAAACACCATTTACCACACTTGGATTTGGACTCGGAACGAATCACTTTGAACGTTGTATTCAAAAGGCCATCTTGCAAGTGCGCATGGAAGGGATTGGTAAAGAAAAACGGACTGCGATTTTCCCGAAACTCGTTTTCACATTGAAACGTGGCGTGAATTTGGAAGCCAATGATCCAAACTATGACGTGAAGCAATTGGCGTTGGAATGTGCGACAAAACGCATGTATCCAGACGTATTAAGCTATGAACAAATCGTTCGTCTAACAGGAAGTTTCAAAGTGCCGATGGGATGCCGTTCGTTCTTACAAGGATGGAAGGACGAAAACGGCCAAGAAGTGAACGACGGCCGAATGAACTTAGGGGTTGTGACTCTTAATATTCCTCGGATTGCGCTTGAAGCAGATGGATCTCTTCAAAAGTTTTGGGAGATTTTTGAGGAAAAACTCGCGATTTGTAAAGATGCACTCGTCTACCGTGTGGAACGTTGTAAGGAAGCCACTCGCGACAATGCGCCAGTCTTGTATCATTACGGGGCGTTTGGTCAACGATTGAAGGATGGCGAAGAAGTCGACGTCCTCTTTAGAAACAAACGTGCGACGGTTTCTCTTGGCTATATCGGTCTCTATGAAGCAGCGACGGCCTTCTTTGGTCCAGCTTGGGAAACGAATCCGGAAGCCAAGGCCTTTACTTTAGAAATCGTGAAGGCGTTGAAGGCTCATACCGATGCATGGGGTGACGAGTATGGCTATCATTTCAGCGTTTATGCGACTCCTAGTGAAAGTTTGACCGACCGTTTCTGTAAGCTCGATATCGAAAAATTCGGTCTCGTGCCAGATATTACCGAGAAGGAATACTACACGAATAGTTTCCACTACGATGTGCGCAAAAATCCAACGCCATTTGAAAAGATTGAGTTCGAAAAAGATTATCCTGTGTATTCTTCAGGTGGATTCATCCATTACTGTGAATATCCAGTGCTTCGTCAAAATCCAAAAGCGTTAGAAGCTGTGTGGGATTTTGCCTATGACAAAGTCGGATACCTTGGAACGAACACACCAATCGACCACTGCTATAAGTGTGGTTTTGATGGCGAATTTACTCCAACGGCTAAAGGGTTCGAATGTCCACAGTGTAAGAACCATGATCCTCAAACGTGTGATGTGGTGAAAAGAACTTGTGGTTATCTTGGTAATCCGCAAGCACGTCCAATGGTGCATGGTCGTCACGTGGAGATTTCTTCGCGTGTGAAACATATGCCAAAACTCAAGGAACGCTATGCGCTTGGGGTGACAGAGGATGAATAACCCGAAGCCAAAAGAATGGACCAGCCAGCAGTATTCCCAAGGGAAGATTGCGAGCTATAAATCGTATAATTTTGTCGATGGGGAAGGGGTACGCTGCTCGCTGTATGTGAGCGGCTGCCTTTTTGCCTGTGAAGGGTGTTATAACGTTATCGCGCAAAATTTTAATTACGGTATTCCGTATACGAAAGAACTCGAAGCACAAATCGTTGAAGATGTGGGCGCTTCGTATTGTCAGGGTTTAACACTTCTTGGAGGCGAGCCGTTTTTAAATACGGGTGTCTGCCTTTCTCTAGTAAAGGCACTCAGACAAGCATACGGGCACACCAAAGACGTGTGGTCGTGGACTGGATATACATGGGAAGAATTGATGCAAGAAACAGAGGATAAGCTGGAATTACTCCGCTTGATTGATATTTTAGTTGATGGACGATTTGAACTTGCCAAGAAGGATTTGACCTTGCAGTTTCGCGGCTCTAGCAACCAACGCATTATCGATGTGCAGGCGTCTCTTGAATCTGGGGAAGTCATTTTATGGAAAGGCCTCTGGGAATCATAAGAAACGATAAAATTTCTGACAAATGGTCATTATTTTGATAAAATGAAGGAATGAAATACGTTAAAGGAGACGACAATGGCGATTACAGGACTTGGAATGGATGCAGTGGAACTTTCACGCATTGAAAAAATCGTGGCAGAACCGAAAACTTTTTTACAAAAAGTGCTGACTCCAGAAGAACTAGAGAAATATAATAGTCTTCCAACGAAGCGAAAAGTGGAGTTTCTCGCAGGACGTTTTGCGGCCAAGGAAGCCTACGCAAAAGCATTGGGAACGGGAATTGGACAATACGTGTCTTTCCAAGATATCGAAGTCTTAAATGATGCGTCTGGAAAACCAGTCCTTGTGTGCAAACGGTACGCCCACAAAACATGGGTCACCATTACGCATACGAATCATGATGCATATGCCGTCGTCGTATTAGAATCCAACGAATAAAAGGAATGAACCAATGATGTTAGAAGCAATCCATCGAAATACACGAGTGGTAGTGGATTTATCGATTGTAAAACAAAATATTAAAAAGCAGAAGGAAAAACTGAGCCCTTCTCAAGAACTCTATGCAGTGGTGAAAGCCAACGCGTACGGACATGGGATGATTCCAGTGGCAAAAGCAGCCGTAGAAGCTGGCGCAACAGGTTTCTGTGTAGCGAATGTGGATGAGGGACTAGGCTTACGTCAGGCTGGATTTACACAACCAATTTTAATTCTAGGACTTAGCCGCGTTGAAGATGCCGCACTTCTAGCAGAAAATAAGATTACTGCGAGTGTCGATTCAGTGGCATGGCTGAAAGAAGCCGTGCAGTATTTAAACGATACACCGTTAAAAGTGCATATTGCCGTGGACTCTGGAATGGGACGTATCGGCGTAGTGGACGAGGAAGAATTAGCTTCAGTTGAAGCGGTACTACAAAATGGCCCGTTTGAATTCGAAGGCATTTTCACGCATTTTGCGACTGCCGATGAAGCAGATACGACACAGTTGACCAAACAAATCGAGAAGTTCCACCGTCTTGTCGATGAATTAAGCGTCAAACCAGCACATGTGCATTACTCGAACTCCGCTTATGCGCTTTGGCATGGAGCAGGAGATAGTGCCATTGTTCGATATGGGATTGGAATTTACGGAATTAATCCTTCCAATGGAGACTTAGCGCTGAAAGACGAGTCATCTTTAACGCCAGCGCTTCGTTGGGAAACGGAAATGGTGAAAGTGAAGAAGCTGGAAGCAGGAGATACGGTGAGCTACGGTGCGACATACACTGCAGACGAACCGCAATGGGTAGCGACACTTCCAGTTGGTTATGCGGATGGATTTATCCGTGCCTACAATAAAGGGGATGTCTTAGTGGACGGCGTTCGTTGTCCAATTGTTGGACGTATCTGCATGGATCAGTGCATGATTCGCTTACCGCATGAATTTCCAGTAGGCACAACGGTGACGCTCCTTGGAAAAGATGGAGACGAAGAAATTACCGCGATTGAATTAGCGAAGCGTTCAGAGACGATTGCCTATGAAGTGCTTTGCATCATTTCAGACCGCGTGAAACGGGTGTATATAAATGATTGATAAGATTGTAAGAGGCGATGTGTGTCTTGCGGACTTATCGCCAGTTGTCGGAAGTGAGCAAGGGGGAAAACGCCCTGTCCTCATCGTGCAAAATGATGTAGGAAATCACTTTAGCACAACGGTCATTGTAGCGGCGATTACCGCCAAACATACAAAGGCTAATATTCCAACGCATATTGAAATCAAAAAAGACCAATTCGGTTTCGAACGTGACTCTGTCGTCTTACTAGAGCAATTACGAACGATTGATAAAGTGCGTATTCTTGAAAAGATTACGACCGTCGATAGTGACTTTATGAAAATCATTGATGCAGGACTCAAAGTGAGTCTGGGGTTAGAATAAAAACAGTCCTCTAATAAAAAGGGACTGACCCCAAAAAGTGAGAATTTAATAAAAACACCCTAGGGCTACCGTCTCCGGTATTCAACCGGAGACAGGTAGTCCAATTTTTGTTGGATTCTATTTTCATTATAATATTTGATGTAATTTTCTACAATTTGAATTACAATAGAAGATGAAGTTATTACTTCATCTTTTATGTAGAAAGCTTCGCACTTTAG
>NZ_JVNU01000010.1:92-54595 GCF_001071995.1 Streptococcus sp. 263_SSPC | reverse complement strand
CTAAAGTGCGAAGCTTTCTACATAAAAGATGAAGTAATAACTTCATCTTCTATTGTAATTCAAATTGTAGAAAATTACATCAAATATTATAATGAAAATAGAATCCAACAAAAATTGGACTACCTGTCTCCGGTTGAATACCGGAGACGGTAGCCCTAGGGTGTTTTTATTAAATTCTCACTTTTTGGGGTCAGTCCCGTATAGACTACATTCCTTTTATTTATTCTTGAACTTTTTGGAATTGGAGGACAATTGTTACGGGCACATTATAAATATTATTATATCCACTGACTGTTAATGTTAGAATATCATTTTCGATTGAATACGCATATGTAACAGGGCTGTCGCTGAGAATAGAAGGTGTTGCTTCTATATCTCCTGAAAAGAAAATTGGAGCAGTGAAGGTAATTGTTTTTGCTTGAGTATCCACTTTTCCGTTTTTAATCGTTCCATCGAGGGTCTGCTTGTCCTCTGAAAGACCACCGACTGCATCTGGGAATTTTTTAAAAAGAAATTCAGCATAGCTTTGATATCGTTTGAGTCCTTCTTCTTTCGAAATCTCTTTAGAATCAAACTCACTATCGTAGTAAGCTTCAAAGCTTAGCTTCATATCATAGGCGCCATGATATTCTGCGGTATTATCATTGATTGTAATCTCTGATGCAATCGTTGCTTTTTCGGCAGCAAATAGCAGAATTAGCGATCCGTTCAATTGATTAACCGAATTATAGTACATTAGGATACTTTCTAGACTTTCACGTAGATTATAAATCTTCCATTTTCCATCTAAAGAGACTTCCTGAGTGGCAGTTTCAGTTGTCGCTTCTGACTGAGCTACAGCAGTTTCTTCTTGTTTTCCAGTACAGCCTGCCAGAAGGAGAAGTGAAAGGGAAGCTACGCACAGCATTAATTTTTTTGTTATTGATGTATACATGTGAGAGCTCCTTTCTATTCTGATACTTTCTTAAATGTCATTTTCATCGTTGTTAAAACTCCACGCTCATTATTGCCTCTAGCACTGACTACGAGGGTATCCTCATCTAATTCATATTGATACGTGATTGGACGAGTTGGTTTCTTGGTCAGTCCTAATGAAAATGTCATTAGGAGAAATGGTGTTTCTTTAAAAGTAATCGTTTTGTTGCTTGTATCCACAGCACCTCCAGGAAGAGAGAAATCAAATTGGTTTGTTTCTTTGTCCATCTTGATTTGAGTAACTTTTAAAATCGAAATTGCGTTTTCATAACCTTCATATAAAATATTTTTGAATTCAGATTTATCTGGGAAACCATTTTTATAAATATGTTCATATAGATTCTCGTAATATTTTGTGAAGTTATAACTATATTTAAATTCAGCATCATTTCCTGAAATGACGAGTTGTGGTTTCCAGTCAGCTAAATCATCAATAGCATAGGCGTACTGCGTTGGGTCGGAACCTCTTAGAACAAATGATTTTCTTAATGTGGTTTTTACATCGGTTAATTCCCAAGAACCATCAAGAGTGTCACTTTGAGCAACAGTTGTGGCTTCTTGAGTGGATTGAGAACTTGCGGAAGGGACGTTGCATCCAGCCATTGCAAAAGTACACAACGTCGCCAGAGCCCCTAGCCAAAATCTCTCCTGATGAGTTTTCATGTATGTTACCTCCTAACATACGATTATTGTTTCTTAAATTGAATCGTGTATGATCGATTGTATCCGTCACGCTCATATAATCCGGATACTTTTAACGTTAAGATATCCCCTTCAATCGTGTATTCATAAGTCGTTTCGCTCACAGCTTGATTTGGATTCAAAATGTAGCTTGGCGTAATGAATAACGAGTGTGGAAATTTAATCGTCTTCGTTGTTGGGTCAATCGTTCCATCTTTAATGGTTAAATCGAGTTTGGACATGTCCTCATTATAGCCACCAGAGCCATGCTGCAACTTCGACCAGAAGCTTTGGATGAGCTTGCCATTCTGATTCATAAACGCGTCATAGCTACTATAAAAATTCTTTCCGTTAAGTTCGTAGTCGAGTTTGAAGTAGTCAGTATTGTTGTAAGCGATATGGTATTGCACGTCATTTCCTTTGATTATTAATTCAGGGCGAATAAGAGGTGTTAGGAAGTTCACCATTTTTAAACCACCTTCATCATTTAAACTCGAATAGACTAGCAATCTTTCAATGGTTTCACGGATATTATAAGCTTCCCAAGTACCGTCAAGAGAAACAGGGGCTTGAGTCGTTTCCTCAGTGGTTGTAATGGCTACAGTTTCTGTTGAAGCCTCTTGCGTCTTTTGCCCACAACCTGCTAAAAGAAAGAGTAGTAGGAAAGCGGCACAAATAGAATATTTTTTTAGATTGAATCGAAACATGTGAATTCTCCTTTCTACTCATTGACTCTCTTGAAGGTCATCTTCATGATTGTTTCTGTTCCTTTTTCCGTTTTCCCCTCAGCTGTTAATACGAGCGTATTGCCATTCCACTCATATTTGTACGTCATCGGGTCTAATACAAGATTTGTTGTCCCAAAAGAGTAGATAGTAAGGATACTAGGGGTCTCTTGGAACGTAATCGTTTGATTGCTTTCATCCACTTTACCACCAGCTAAGGTGTAGTCGTATTTTGGCTTCGATGCATTCACTGACATTTTTGTGACTTTGAAACGAAGGGCATTATTTCGTAGCTTATTAATGAAGTCTTTAACGTATTCCTCTTTTTTCTTCGTTCCATTACCTTCTACTTCATAGAGGTGGTCGAGAAAGGCCGTGTAATCTAAGCTGTATTTAAATTCCGCACCATCTCCACTAATGACTAATTGTGGTTTAAAGTCAGCAAAGTCTTCTAGGGCATGACCGTAGACTTTTGCGTTTGAGCCACGCATTAGGAAGCTTTTTTGAAGGGTAGAAGGGGCATCGACTAATTCCCATGTACCTTCAAGTGTTTCAGCTTTTTCAACAGTTGTTTCTTGTGTAGTCATTTGGCTGGTTGTTGTTGCGGTGCTGCAGCCTGCGAAGATAAGAGTGCACAGAGCAGTTAAAGTACACAGCCAATATTTTTTAGTCCAGAGTTTCATAAAAGGACCTCCTGTTATTTTGTAATATATCTATATTATAATCGTATGTGCACAAAAACTCAAGTCGTTATTTGAAATACTTTAAAGTAAAATAGGACAAAAAATAGGAATGTAGTCAAACTACATTCCTATTCGTTATAATCAACACTATAAAAATCCTCATCAGTCTCACCTGTGAATTGTTGGCCACCAAATAATCGGTCCTGTTATTTATCTATGCTAAGTGGTGAAGTAAGCCTAGCAAACAGATTATTCCGCTACTTTTTTGAAACGCATCGTGAAGTAGCCAACAATCTTTTCTTCACCACTAAGTGTTTTAGGCTGTTCAAGTGTTAGTGTTAAAATTCCATCTTCAATGGAATATTTATAGCTTACTGGTTTTATGAATTTCTCATTGGAGAATGTCGCCAAATCGATGAACATTGGTGCGTACTTGAATTCCACTGTACCAGCGCTCTCGTTAAATGTAATATCCTTTAAGGTTTGGTGGATTTCATACTTTTCATCGTTGAATTCAAAGCTGAGGGGGCCTTTCATATTGTTATAAATTTCCAGTTGCTTTTTCAAAGCGTCATACTGATTTTTAATATATTGTTCTTTGGTTCCTTTGACACTTGTTAACTTTTGGGCTTTCCCGTAATCATAGAAGTTGCCGACAGCCACATTGGTTGTTGCTGTAAGGTCATATACCGCAGAATTCCCTGTAATCGTTAGTGTAGGTTTCACATCCTTGAAGGCATCAGAATAAATGAGTCGGCGCGGAATTTCTTCTGAATTACTAAAATCATTATATCCTAAGGCGCGTTCGAGTGTACTTCTGAAGTCGATTTGTTCCCATTTTCCTTCCAGTGGATTGGAAGGAGCAGTTGTTGTAGTTGTCGTTGTAGCAGTTTGATTTCCACAGCCAGCAAGCATTAAAAGAGAGCAGCCAGCAATGAATAATGGTTTTAAGTATTGTTTAAACATGGTCGCGTCTCCTTTCTATTTCTTTTCTGCACTTGGTACGCGTTTGAATGTTAGTTCAAAATGAACTGGAAGATTGTCCTTCGTTTTCATATCGGCGTAGATAATCAAGAAGCCATCTTTTACTTCATAGTTGTATGTTACTGGATCGAATCTGTGATCTTTATCCGCTGTTGTCAATGGGAAGGAGTCAAGAATCATGAGTCCTTCGTCAAATGTTACAGTCTTCGCTTTTTCATCAATAGTTCCGGTAGCTTCGTAGCTGTATATTCCTGTCGATGTATCCATTGATGCTTTGTATTTTTTGAAGTTTTGCACGAACTCTGTTTGTCCGTTAATATAACGGCTGACAAATGCATCTTCTGTCATTTTTTTCTTATCCTTAGAAATCTCGTAGAATGCTTTTGCAAAGTTCTTCGAGTCATATTGATAGCTTAGTTTAGCGTTTGTCCCGTCAACTGATAATTTCATCTTAAAGTCTTTGAAGGCTTCAATGAATTTTGCATAAGTATAACTTTTCATTCCTTTTATGAAAAAGGCTTTTTGCAATGAATCGATCTCGTATACAGATTCCCATTCACCAGCGATATTATTTGGATCTTTCTGTTCTTGTTTCGATTGCGCTTGTTGCGCGTTATTGGCATTTTGATCTGAAGCTTGGTTCTGTCCACATCCAGCAATCACAAAAACTGCGGCAAGAGAGAAGAGACCAAGAAACAGTTTCTTAGTTTGTCTAATCATTGTTAGACCTCCTTCAAACAGATTGTTGTATTATGCTTATATTATACTTTTAATATTCTTATTTTGCAAGGCTTTTTACAAAAATTACAACCTTCACCCGTAACTTCACCGATTATTCAAACTGAGAAGCACAAAATTGTCTCTAACAATGGAACAAATAGTTGAGATTCTCAAAGGGCAGTGGAATGACTAATTGCTAGTTGTGTCAGAAACTTTTTTGAATTTTGCAGAAATAACCGTATTTAGATTATTATTGCCATCGCGTTGCTCAATCGTCAACGTTAAAATATCTCCATCAATAGAGTATTTATACGTCGTTTCTTTATTGGCAGGTCCAATAGATAGGATTGCAAGCTGCACAATATTGATCGCTTCTGGGAAGACAATCGTTTGGTTTGCTGTATCTAATTTACCATTTTTCAATACAGAATGAATCGTGTTATTTTCTTTATCAAATTCATAAGTTGTATTTGGGTAGTCTTTAGCACCAGATTGTAGGTTGACTGATAATTTAGTAAATTGATTTTTAATATAATCGTCTTTTGTTTGCGTTACTTTAGATCCGTCTTTTTGTTTTAAGTAATCGTAGAACATTCCAAAACCATCCGCTAGAGATACCGTATAGTCGAATTCAACAGATGTACCTGTAATGTTTAACGTTGGTTTTAAATCTTTCCATGCTTCAGGATAAATTAGCTTGATAGCTGAATCATCATTTTTGAAATCTTTATAAGCTAAGCTACGTTCAAGTGCTGGTCGGAAGTCGATGGCTTGCCATTTTCCTTCAATTGGAACTGGTTCTTTTTGAGTAGTGCTTCCTTTACGTTTGAAGTGTAGTTCATAGTGAATTGGAAGATTATCCTTTTTCGATTTTCCGTCAATCGTTACGTAAAGCATGTCATCTTTTAGTTCGTAGTGATATGTGTTTTGCGAAGCGCGATTTTCACCGAATGAGAAGAAAAATGAGTTCGCTACAGTAATTCCTTCATCAAAGGTCATAGTTTTGGCATCTTGATCAATAGAACCCGTTGCTTCGTAGCTAAATACACCAGTTTCTTTATTCATGCTGACTTTGTATTTCTCAAATCCGGCTGCGAACTCTTCATGAGAGTTATATACGATTTTTTTGAACTCTTCTTCAGTCTTGCCTCTAGCTTCTGTTGTGACAGTGGAGAAAGCTTTAATAAAGTTATCAATGTTATAGTCGTATTTAATCGTTGCCGTATTGTTTTCAATCTTCATATCCATTTTGAAGTCTTTAACAGATTCAAGTAAGTGTGCAAAGTGGATTCCATGGAGGGTATAGGCTCCGATGGCTTGCGATAAAGCATCGACAACATCGACCAATTCCCAATCACCATCAATCGTTTCTACTTTTGGTGCTTCTGTTTGAGCGGCATTTTGAGAGTTGCCTTTGTCTTGGGAACAAGAAGCCAGTACGAAGACTGAGCATAGAGCAACTAGTGTTAAAAATAATTTCTTATAATGTCTAAACATCGTTAGACCTCCTTAAATAGAGTAATTCTAATATGCTTATATTATAAAGGTTACAGTTAAAGTTTGCAACGGTTTTCACGAATTTTACAAGCTTGCCCCGTAATTTCACCGATTATTCAAAGTAGAGCAGGAAAGGTCTTCAGCAACACGCGAAGCAGTATTTGAGATTCATAAGGTATATTAATTGGATTTCAGTCCCTTAAGTCTATTAAAATACGAAGAACCTTTGGGTAATAGTAATGATAAACGCGACAAACAAGCAATGTGAAATAGAGCGTGTTAAAGCTTTCAACTTTTACCCGCTCTTTGAAGCTTGCTAGGATTGAGACCTAAGGCTCAACCCGGTGTAGCAGTTATCATAACTATTACGAACCAAAGGTTCTTGAGTATTTTAATAGTGCACTTAATAAGTAAATTCAATGCACAAAAAAAGCCCCTTGAGAAATTCTCAAAGGGCAGTGAATTAGTTTTGAACTTTCTTAAACTTCAATTCATAGTAAATATTAAATCTTTGGCCAGTTTCATGTCTTTCATAGGTAAGGGTTAAAATATCGCCGTCTATTGTGTAGTTATAAGTTGTATCCAAAATTGCTATAGAAAAGTTTGAAAAAATGACAAGATCCGAAATAGCCATTGGATTATCGAAAGTAATTATATTTCTGTCTGTATTAACTATTCCATCTGGGATTACAGTATGGACAGTGTAGTTTGCCTCATCAATATCAATTTTAGAATATTTACTCGCACTTAAATTTGTTTTAATCATACTATTAAAATAGTACGTACGTATGTACTCTTCTTTTGGCTCTAGTTTTATTTTAGCATTTTTTTTATGATATTCGTAGATGCTATTATAGGCGTCTGTTAGATTAACCGAACCCTCATAAGTAGCCTTATTTCCAGAAATTGTTATTGTTGGCTTTAAATCCTTTAACGTATTCCAGTAAACTTGTAGAAGCAGTTTTCTTTCATATTGAGAATGAAGGCGATAGAAAAGCCCACGTAAGAAGGCGTCACCAGAATTTATAAGTTCCCATTTGCCGTCTAAAGAAGCTGTCTGTTTTGTAGTTGTTGCTGCCGTATTATTTTCTGAACCAGTGACACGTTCGAATCTTAATTCGGCATGAACGGGTTGCTGGGTTTTAGAATCAATACCATCTAAAGAAACGAGAAGAAGATTATCTTTCAATTCATATTTATATGTAATTGGATCATATGTCTCCGTCAATGTCATAGGAAAGCTCATGTTAAAGTTTAACGGCTCTTGGAAGGACATAGTTTTATCTGTATCATTTATGGTTCCAGGAGCATAGAAACTAAAGGCGCCCGTTGTCACATCCAATGTAGCTTTATTTGTCTTGTATTTATCTGCCAATTCTTTACTACGTTTAAATAGGTTTGTTTTGAAAACTTCAGCAGAATCTTTTTTATTAGTTCCTTTATAAAGATTGTTTGAGAAATTATTGAAGTCAGTCGAGTAGCTGACCTCAACCTTGTCACCGTTAACCTTCAAACGCATGTCTAAGTCGTCAAAAATTGTTAAAAAGTATCCGAATTGTATTTCATCTATTTCGAATAAAGAGTAAATAGATTGGATTGAATTACGAATGTCCGTTAGTTTCCATTCACCCTCAATATCGTTTACTTTCTTCGGTACTTCTGTTGTAGCAGCTGGTGAACTTTCAGAGTTGTTTGACCCCTGAGAGCATCCAGCAATGAACAAAACTGAGAAGAGAGTCAGTAGAGTAAGGATGATTTTTTTACTATGTCTAATCATTGTTAGACCTCCTTAAAAAGAGTTTTATATTCGTTAATTAGTTTTTGCCTCAGAAACTTTCTTGAATTTCATTTGGTATACCAGATGTAAGTTTTGCTTCTTCAGTGTTCGTTCCGCTTTTAACGTCATCGTGTCACCAACAATCTCATATTGATATTTCATCGGTTTTTCTTGATCGGTGATATACAGTGGGATGACAGCAAAAATATTTGGAACTTCCGGGAAGGTAATCGTTTGAGTTTTTGTATCTAGAACGCCATCTTTCAACACAGATTTAATCGTCGATGTTTGTTCATTCCAATCAACCGTATGGTATTTGAGATTACTATACGTCGTCTTTGCTAAACCAACAATATAGTTAATCGCATTTTCTTTGTAACTAAATTGTTTTTTATCAATAACATCCGCATACGCATCAAGGAATTTTGACATGTTTGCTGTGTATTCGAATGTAACCTCATTTCCTTGGACCCTGAGGACTGGAACTACGTCTTTAAGGGCATCTGTTGCCTTTAAGCGACTGGCTGCATCGTCATATTTGAGTAGAAATACTTTTTCGAGTGTATCTCTAAAGTCGACCGCTTGCCATGTTCCTTCGACATCAACAGAAACAGGTTTTGGGGCTTCTGTGGTTGGAGTTTGACTTTGTGTTTGTTGTACGGTTTGTTGTTCGTTTCCACATCCTGCAATGAACAGTAGAGAGAAGAGGGAAACCATCCATAAAGTAAATTTTTTCATGTTTGCCACTCCTTTCTTATTGTCCGCCTAATCGATTGAAACGAATACGCATTTCTCGAGGATAGCCTTCTTGAAGATCGCCTTCAATGAACAGAGTCATCTGATTGCCGTCCACTGTGTAGTTATACGTAATAGGTTTCAAAGGATCAATGCCAATTCCCATGACAAGTGCTTTTAAGAAAGTCGGTGTTTCAGGGAAGGTAATTGTATGTTTTTCCTTATCGATTTCACCTTTTAAAGAGTAGTCATAGGCCAAGTTTGCATCGTCTGTTGTAACTTGTGCATGCTGGTATTTCTTGACTGCCTCTTTAAACTCGTCAAATTTATTTTTTACATAAGTATCCATATCAGGAGTTTTCAGTTGGAGGCCTTTGTATTGATCTTCATAAATTTTTTTTACGCTAAGATGGTACTTCAATTCAACCGTATTGTCATTAATATCGAGTGTCATTTTTACGTCATTGAAGTCTTCTACCGCATATGCGGAAACAAATTTATTTAAATTCATGGCCAAAAGAATTTTCTGAATCGTTAATGTTTGTTCAGTCCATTCCCATGATTCCTGTGGGGATGTGTTTTGTGCTTTAGAATCAGGCGTTTGGCTTTGGCATCCTGCAACGAAGAGTAGAGTAACGAACGCCAAGAATCCGAAAAGCATCTTCTTTGTCTTACAAAACATAGAGTTACCTCCTAAAAGTTGTTATTTACATTTTATCATTAACTGGAACGATTATAAAGTGAAACTTTGAGCGAGTCTCATTTGAACGGTGAGCATAATGAAAAGAGGAAAAGGTTTCTTTGACTGGTATACTCAACTTTTGAGATTCTCAAGGGAATCTATGTGTAAATTAGCTTTCCGTATCTATTAAAATACGAAGGAGCTTCGGGGTATGGGAATGGGAGTAAGACAGAAGAAACAGTGCTATTCTGTTTCTTCGTAGTCTTACCCCCGCAAGGACAAATAGGATTGACCAAACTACTTGATAGTGAAGGTCAATCCATTTGTCTACTGCGTCTATATTGTTTAAGTTCATAATATGAGAATCGCTAGCCAAAGGTTCTAGAGTATTTTAATAGAGCAGAAGTTATATATTTTTTACACACAAAAACCCTTTGAGAAAATCTCAAAGGGCAGTGAATTATTTTTGCACTTTCTTGAATTTCATTGGATAAACCAAATGAAGTCCATTTTCATTATAGACTTTTTCCGCATACATCGTAAGAATATCCCCATTAATTTCATAGTGATAAGTAATCGGGGCTTCTTTGGAAGACACATAAAGTGAGAGAATTCCAAAAATATTTGGAACGTCCGGGAATACAATCGTTTTGGCGTTTGTATCTAAGACACCGCCTTCTTGTTTTCCTTTATAAATATAAGTCTCATCGTTGTAAGTACCAGATAAGTCTTCTGATTTTTTGATGCTTCGTTGGGCAACGGCAGCAAGTACTTTAGCTGCTTCTGCCTTGTCCTTGATTTTATCTTTATTGGCTTCGGCATAGAACTCGAAGTATTTATTCATATCGGCCGTGTACGTAAGAGTCACCTTTGTTCCTTCGATTGTTAACGTAGGAGAGACATCTTCGAAAGCCTCTGTTACTTTCAATCGGCTATACGCATCTTTGTAATAGTATAAAAATGTACGCTCTAATGTATCTCTAAAGTCGACTGCTTGCCATTCACCTTCAAGAGCGACTGGAGCAGGGGCTTCCGTTGTTGTTTCAGCAGTCGTTTGTTCTTGCTTTTGTTCAGCACATCCTGCGATGAATAGAAGAGTAAGAAGCGACATCATCCATAGCGAAATTTTTTTCATCATTTTCATCATCCATCACTCCTCTTATTCTTTCCCATCCGTGTAGTTAAAGCGAAGACGCATCACGAGTTTCAACCCTTTATCGTTTTTGCCCTCAGCAGAAAGGGTCATTTGTTTTCCCTCTACTGTATAGTTATACGTCATGGCCTCTAGTGGGTTAGAAGTAGGTCCTAAGATAATTTTGCTTAGGAATGTTGGAGTTTCCGGGAAAGTAATCGTGTGATTGTCCGGATCAATAGTTCCTGTTAGCGTATAGTCATATGCGTAATTTGCTTCGTCGACTGTGATTTTTGTATGTTGAAGAGTTGCTACATAGGCCTTCAAGTCTTCTGTTTTCTTTTGGACATATGTCTTGAAATCAGGTGTCTGTAGGTTTTGTCCTTTATATTGGTCTTCGTAAATTTTGAGATAGTCAAAACGATACTTCAATTCAACCGTCTTGTCTTTAATCGTCATCGTCATTTTGACATTATCTAAGTCATCTATCATGAATGCTGCTGCGCGAGGATCCACATTAGTAGCAAGGAAGACTTTTTGCAATGTCAATTGTTGTTCTGTCCACACCCAAGTTCCTTGTTGGTCCTTCGTTAAATCTTGTGGAGTCTTAGGTGCTTGTTGTGTAGATGTCTGACAACCTGCAACGAGGAGTAGGGCGGTAAAGGCCAACAATCCTAAAATCATCTTCTTTATCTTATAAAACATAAACGTGCCTCCTAAAGTTGGTTACCTTTATTTTACCATTAAGTGAAATAATTATAAAGTGACGATTTGAGTAGAATAGAATTGGATAAAATTTTTGGAAAATCATTTAATGGAACAATGTTAATAAATAATATTTCACAAAGTTAACAATACGATAGCGACAACCACGTGTGTGAACTCTTCCTGTAAAGGGAACAAACTTGAATTGGAATGGATTGGAAATAGTCTTGAATTCCATTATAGGAGTGGTAGGATTGTTTTAGAAATATTTGTGAAAAATGTGTTTAACCAAGGAGGAATCATGGAAATGAAAAAACGATTGAAATCATCATTGTGCCTAGGAACTCTTGTGACATGTGGGTTAATGACATTTGCGACCATTGCTCCAACAAGTGTATTTGCCGAAGAACCAGCAGTAGGAGACGAGGAAGCGGAGTTACCGCCAGTACCTTCTCCAGTCGTACCAGGACAATTCACAACGGTGAAAGAAATCCCGAGCGGAAAACTTTCACCAACAGGAGAGATGGAACTAAACTATGATGTTTACTATCATAAATTAGGAAAAATTGTCTTCGTGGATAAAGATGGCAATAAAGTAGGGGAAGCAAAGACATTTAATAATGACCCAGTTGACCCAACAAGAGCAGCAGTGACTGCTTTACCAGCTGTTCCGGAAGGATATACATTTGCAGCTAGTCAAAAAGTACAAATTATCGAGAAGAAACCTGGGGAAGCTGAAAAGGTTGTGGGTGGAACAATTAATGTGGCTTCTGATGGGGCAGGAGGATTTACATTTGATCCAAACACGGTGTTCTCAAATGATCCATACTCACCAGGATTTGATTACTATGTGTATTTAGATAAGGCAGAGACACCAACAGAAGAATCAACAACAGAAAGTTCAACGACAGAAGCACCAACAACAGCAACACCTTCAACAGAAGCACCAACGACGGAAGGTGAAATAATACCAGTTCGAACGACTGAAGTTACTACAAAGGAGGAACCGAAGCAACCGGAACTACCAAACACAGGATTTGCAGAAGTTCCTACAACGTTTCTTGGACTTGTAGCGTTAGGCCTTAGTGGAGTAGTGACATTCAAGAAGAAAAAATAATCGCATAATATAAAGAAAGGTTGGCAACGAGTGCCAACCTTTTTACTTTAAAACTTTTATTTAGCTGTCTTATAGAAGTTGCGAAGACCAGTGACAATTCCTTCAACGAGTTTGTTTTGGTATTTATCATCGCTAATCTTCTTGTATTCAGGGCTATCCATGTACCCAAGTTCTACTAGAACGGCTGGTTTAACTGTTTCACGAAGAACTGCGTAGTTAGCCCCGTGAACACCACGGTCGTTTGCACCAGCAACAGATACAACAGAGTTATGAATGTTGTCGGCTAGACGTTTGCTTTCGCTGAGACGAATAGGGTTGTCATGAGCCACTTTATTAATACGAGGCTTAATGTCGTCGTCTGGTTCGTAGATATATGTTTCCACACCGCTACGATTTGCTCCAGGAACGCCTGTTGCGTTGAAGTGGATACTGATAAATACATCCGCATCCGTCTTGTTCACCATTTCAGAACGTTCAGTAACGTAGTCCACATACACATCTGAATCGCGGGACGTTAAAACTGTGTAGCCAAGTTTTTCGAGCTCGCTTCTAAGTTTACGGTAAATCGACATGTTTAAATCTTTTTCGCGAAGTCCGTTGT
Organism: Streptococcus sp. 263_SSPC; assembly: GCF_001071995.1. Lineage (GTDB taxonomy): Bacteria > Bacillota > Bacilli > Lactobacillales > Aerococcaceae > Granulicatella. Next base: position 41,581 of record NZ_JVNU01000010.1, on the reverse strand, counting down.
AAACTGCACCTGGGTCGCGTCCGCCATGACCTGGGTCAAGGAAGACAACGTTTTTGTAGTTGCCGTAGTTTACAGGATCAGGAACTTCTGCAATCCATAACCCATTTTCTTGGAAGGCTTGTTTTTTGCCATCGATGGTAACGATGTTTCGAGCATAAACACCATCAGCTTGAAGATAGAATTTACCACCGTAGTTCTTATCGTAAATCCATTCATTTTCGGCCATCATTCCGTCTTCTTTTACATAGTAAGAACCAATCCATTTATTCGTATCGAGTTCTCCGTATTTACGGAAGTGGTACCGTTTGCCTTTAATTAAAAGCCATTGATTACGCGCATAAGAGCCGCCTTCTTGTAAATAGTACGTTTCTTTGTAGTTTGAATCGTAAATGAATTCATTTTCGGCCATCATTCCGTCTTCTTTTACATAGTAAGAACCAATCCATTTATTTGTATCGAGTTCCCCATACTTACGGAAGTGGTACCATTTGCCTTTAATTAAAAGCCATTGATTACGCGCATAAGAGCCATCTTCTTTTAAGTAGTATGTCGCTTTGTAATTTGGATCGTAAATGAATTCGCTTTGGGCCATATAGCCGCCAGCCTTCAAGTAGTAGTCGCCTTTCCACTCACGGCTTGCGTAACCACCACCTGGCTTAATGTAGAACCAGCTATTGTAGTTTCTGTCGAAAACCCATTCGTTATCGGCCATCTCACCGCTATCTTTTAAGAAATAGATGTCGTTCCATTCGTGAGAGTACATCACACCATTATCGTGGAATGCGTACCAAACGCCACCGATTTTCTTCCAGTCGCCACGGAATACTTTCCCACCTGATAGGGCATAGTACCATTTACCACCTTGGTAGCTCCAGCCTGGACTAACCAGCATTCCTTCGATGTCCACGAGATAGCCATCCGGAGTAACAGTTGATTTCAACATCTTTCCGTCAGCGCCAAAGTAGTACCAGCGTCCTCCGTGCCATTTCCACGTATTCGTGATTGGCTTACTGTCCACTTGGTAGTACGTTTCGCCGTCAGCTTTGTAAAGACCAGTGTATTTTGGTTCTTCACCTGGCTTATATACATGAATATCGACGTCGTTTTTAGAATCTTTTGGAAGAGTGCCTTCCGAAGTCGTTGTTGTTTCTGTTGTTGGTTGAACCGTTGTCACTTCAACAGTCGTCGGTTGAACGGTCGTTTCGGTTTGTGTCGTCTCTGCAGCAACCGCATGTGCCGAAAGGGCGAATAGGGCAGCCGTTAAGAGTGTGACTTTACCTGTAAGTTTCATAAAAACCTCCTTGGTTAAATTTTTCCTTTTTAAGTGTACCAAAAAAGGGTGAAACGCGCAATTTCCTAAAATAAAATTCACACTTTTGTCATAAGAATAAAATGGAACTGCAATAAACGAATCGCTTCAGGGCACTGAAATCGTGAATCTATGGGAAATCTGAAAATGGAACACTTGAACTCGTGAAGAAACGCTGGTAGATGTGCTATAATCGAGAGTATGAAAACAACAGAACAACCAAACCAACCAAAAAATCAAATCATAAAAGGAACCTTGATGACGCTTTTTGCTGGAATTGCCTGGGGGATGAGTGGCGCATGTGGTCAATACTTGATGGCACACGGTATGGGCGTGCTTGCCTTGACCGACCTACGTCTCGTTATCTCCGGAGTATGCCTGTTAGCGATGGGCTACGCGTTCACCCGGGGGCAACTCGTCGCCTTCTTCAAGGAAAAGAAGAACTACGCGAAGATTACGCTCTTTGCGTTTATCGGGCTCTTCATGAACCAGTTTACTTACCTTGAGGCGATTCACCTCAGTAATGCCGGAACCGCAACGGTCTTGCAGTATCTCTGCCCGGTGATTATTCTGGTGTACATGTGCTTGAAAAATCGCACGACACCGACCGTGTCTGAAGTGACATCGATTATCCTCGCAATTCTGGGGACATTCATCATTGCCACACATGGGCAACTCAATCAACTGAGCGTGACACCACTCGGGCTCTTCTGGGGGATTTTTAGCGGATTTACGTATGCCATTTATATCATGCTTCCGATTAAACTCATTCAAGAGTACGGGAGTCTAACGGTGATTGGAGTAGGGATGGTCATTGCAGGGGTGATTCTCTTCCCGATGAGCGGCCTTACAACGCTGGACATCACGTATAGCCCGGATATCATTGCTTCGCTCGTAGGAATTATCCTTATTGGAACGATTATATCGTACACGATGTTTTTAAAAGGAACGAGCTATATCGGGCCGGTGAAGAGTAGTCTGATCGCTGCCGTCGAACCGATTTCTGCGGTATTCTTCGCCTTCCTTATCATGAATGAGCATTTCTTCGCGATTGACTTTGTCGGCATGGCGATGATTCTAGCTGCCGTTGTCTTGATTTCGGTGAAAGACTTAATCAAAGAACGTCGTAAAAAAGAACAAGGCATTATTGAATAACAAAGCGAACCGCAATTGGAGCAAATCCAGTTGCGGTTTTTGCTTGTTTTGAAAGAACTGAAAAAATGAAAATGAGAACGTCCTCTTCCAACTTTAATCTTTTTTTAATAAATGGATTGTGCTATACTATAAAGCATCAAACAACAGACGGAGGTCCTGAATTTGTCCTATTCACTCGAAATTTTACCAAGCTTATTACACGGAGCAGTGACGACATTAGAAGTGTTTGCACTCGTGCTCATCTTCTCGATTCCGCTTGGCATTCTCATTGCCTTTGCGATGCAACTGAAATGGAAGCCACTCAACTGGTTCATCCACATCTACATCTGGGTGATGCGAGGGACGCCTCTGTTATTACAACTCATTTTTATTTATTACGTCTTGCCAAGTGTCGGCATTCGACTAGACCGACTCCCAGCAGCGCTCATTGCCTTCACGCTCAACTATGCAGCGTACTTTGCGGAGATTTTCCGCGGAGGAATCGATACGATTCCAAAAGGGCAGTATGAAGCGGCGAAAGTATTGAAATTTACGCCAGGAGCAACGATTCGCTATATCGTTCTTCCGCAGGTGACGAAGATTGTCTTGCCAAGTGTCTTCAATGAAATCATGAGTCTTGTCAAAGATACGTCTCTTGTTTACGCGCTTGGAATCTCAGACCTGATTCTGGCCAGCCGTACCGCAGCTAACCGCGACGCGAGCCTCGTTCCGATGTTTCTAGCAGGGGCGATTTACCTCATCGTTATCGGGATTGTGACGCTTGTGTCGAAACGCATTGAAAAGAAATTCAGTTATTATAAATAGGAGGACAAGCAGATGTTAGAATTACGCAATATTCATAAATGTTTCGGCGATAAACAAATCTTGTCCGATTTCAACTTAACCATTCACGAAGGGAAAATCTTGGCCATCGTTGGACCTTCAGGAGGCGGGAAAACAACCTTGCTTCGGATGCTAGCAGGCCTCGAAAAAATCGATTCTGGGGAAGTATTCTATAACGGCGAATCCTTAGCGCTTGATGAACTCTCGAAGCGCCAACTGCTTGGATTCGTGTTCCAAGACTTCCAATTGTTCCCACATTTATCCGTATTAGAAAACTTAACGATTTCGCCGGTGAAGATGAACGGAATGCCTCAAGAAGAAGCCAACGCGAAGGCACGCGCACTCTTAGAACGCCTCGGTCTTGCAGGATTCGAGGACGCGTTCCCATATTCACTCTCAGGCGGACAAAAACAACGGGTGGCTTTGGCCCGTGCGATGATGATTGACCCTGAAATCATCGGGTACGACGAACCAACGTCAGCGCTCGACCCAGCTCTTCGTCTAGAAGTAGAGAAGTTAATCCTCCAAAACAAAGAACTCGGAATGACGCAAATCGTCGTGACCCACGATTTAACCTTTGCCGAAAATATCGCGGACGAATTATTGACGTTCGAACCGAAATAGGAGGCCGCTATGAAGAAACGAAAAGGAATCCTAGGGCTTTTGGCGCTTGTAGGGGTGGCGGTCATGAGTCTTGCAGGCTGCACGCAACTAGCAAGCAATCCAAAAGTCGATAACTGGGATAAATACCAACAACAAAAAAGCATCACGGTCGGCTTCGATAATACCTTTGTACCGATGGGCTTTGAGGAGAAGAATGGTAACTATGCCGGCTTTGATATCGAACTCGCCCAGTACGTGTCGAAGAAACTGGGCATCACGGTTCACTTCCAACCGATTGACTGGGACATGAAGGAGACCGAGCTACAAAACGGCACGATTGACGCTATCTGGAATGGATATTCGACTACAGACGAACGCCGCGAGAAAGTCGCCTTTACGATTCCCTATATGCAAAATACGCAAATCTTAGTCGTGAAGAAAACGAGTGGCATTCACTCGGTCGAAGATATGACAGGGAAAGTCCTTGGGGCACAAAACGGGTCGTCTGGGATGTTAGATTTTGAAGAACATCCAGAAGTGTTGAAGAACCGTGTCAAAGGCGGGGACGCTGACCAATACCAAAGTGTGAACGAGGCCATTATCGACTTGAAGAATGACCGTATCGACGCCTTGCTCATCGACCGTGTATACGCGGATTACTACCTCACAACAGAAGGCATCGCCGACGAGTACGACACGATTCCTTCAGGATTCGAGAGTGAGTCCTTTGCGGTAGGGGTACGTCCTGCCGATAAGAAACTTCTTGAAGCGCTGAACCAAGCCTTCAAGGAGCTCTATCAAGAGGGCATCTTCCAACAAATTAGCCAGAAATGGTTTGGTGAAGATGTCGCAACGTCTGAAGTCAAAGGCCAAGAATAACAATTGAAACGAAAACCATCGCTGGACGGAAGGCACGCCTTCTGGAAGGCGATTTTTTTGTGCTGTAAAATCTAAGAGGATTAGGATTAAAACTTAAAAATATAGAAAATAAGATTGATAAACCGTTTTCAAAAAGGTACACTGGAGGTGTAGAATAGTTCAAGTAAAGGAGAGAAAACCATGAAAAAATTAGAAGGAAAAGTAGCACTGATCACTGGAGCAGCCGTTGGACTCGGTAAGGGAATCGCAACGGTCTATGCCAAATACGGCGCTAAGATGTGCCTTGTCGACTTATTACCAGAAGTCGAAGAAACCGCCAAAGAATTAAGAGAAACCTACGGCGCCCAAATCGTCACTTATGTCGGCGATGTCTCCAACAAAGACCATATGAAAGAAGCAGCCAAGAAGGCAAAAGAGGCCTTCGGGGAAGTGAATGTAGCTTGTTGCAACGCTGGGGTTTGTCGCTTGGCTCCATTTGAAGAAATGAGCGATGAAATGCGCGACTTCCATATCGACGTGAATATCAAAGGGGTATGGAATAGCTGTCAAGCCGTTATTCCTTATATGCTTGAACAAGGCGGCGGTAGCATCGTCATTGCCTCTTCCGTCACAGGGGATATCGTAGCCGATGCCGGAGAAGCAGCCTATGCCATGACCAAAGCAGCGCTCGTTGGCTTAACGAAATGCTTGGCCGTAGAATACGCAGACCGTCATATCCGTGTGAACTGTTCACAACTGGGATATGCGCGTACTCCAATGGTTGAGAAGATGGCTATTGAATCCAACCCAGATAACCCAGAAAGTGCCATCCAAGACATCACAGTAGGCGTGCCAATGAAACGCTTGGCAGACCCACTCGAAGTCGGCGAACTCTTCGCCTTCCTAGGAAGTGACGAAGCTAGCTATCTCACAGGAAGTCAAATCGTTATCGACGGCGGCAGCACCTTGCCAGAAACCATGAGCATGGGGACGAATTAAAGAAAATAAAATTTGAAAAGAAATAATCACCAGTTTTACCTGGTGGTTATTTTTTTATTTAAGTTGATGTAGTTTTCATGTACAATAAAACTACAATAAGGGAGATAAGTGTATGGGACAAGAACTCTTTAATTATGACAACACAAATTTAGAAGAAGTAATTCAGTATTCTGAAAAAATCCTAAATCGAAAATTCTCAGACATTTTAAAAGAATATGATGAGGCGGATTATAAGACTTACGAGGATTATCAAAACCAAGAAGCCAATGAGTATGAGAAAAAAGAAATTAAACCATCCTCAAAAGGGCAGTATGGGAATTATATTGAACGCTATTATTTTGGATACCAACCGAATAGTAACGCTGCAGCTGATTTTGAAGAAATTGGTGTAGAGCTTAAGGTGACACCATTTAAAGTTAATAAGAATGGGACAATTTCTGCTAAAGAACGATTAGTCTTAACAATTATTAATTACTTCGAAGAGAATTTGGACGATTTTTATCAATCTCATTTGTGGAAAAAATGTTCCAAAATGCTTTTACTATTTTATAATGGCTTGATTCCTGAACAAACGCTTTATGATTATATGATTGAAAAAGTATTCTTGTTTGAATGGTTTGAGGAAGATATGAATGTCATTTTAGATGATTACGCTCGAATCACTCAGAAGATTAAAGAGGGACGAGCACACGAACTATCTGAATCCGATGGCAACTATTTATCAACTTGTACCAAAGGAGCTGGTAAAGGCAAAGATTGGAAAAAACAACCTTTTAGTGATGTTTTAGCAAAACAACGTGCTTGGGAATTAAAGTCAAGTTACATGACGTATTTGATTAATCATAAAATCTTTGCTAGTCATGAGCAGGAGAGTGTGTTAGCTACTGCAAAAGGTACGAAAAAAACTTTTACTCAGCTTATTGAAGAAAAGATTTTGAAGTATAAAGGATGGAAAGCAGAAGACTTATATGATGCGTTTGAGGTTCCTGTTCGCTCAAAATCTAAAAATAGTTTGTTAATCAGAAAAATGATTGGCATTACTGGTGACTTAGAAAATACTCAAGAGTTTCAGAAAGCGAATATGAATCTTAGAGTCATTCGAGTGAATCAGGATGACCTCCCTAAAGAAGATTCTCCATTTAAGGTTTATGATTTTATCGAGTTAGCGCAAAATGATAATTGGGAAGAGTCTCATGTTTTCCAAGAAATTTGTGATAAACGTTATATGTTTGTCGTATTTAAGGAAGAAGCTTCAGGTGAGTACGTATTAAATCAAGTGAAGTTCTGGGGATTCCCTGAGCGTTTAATAGATGAAGCACAACGCGTATGGAATGAAACACGTGCCATTATTAATGACGGGGTACAGTTAACACAGTCTGATAAGGGAGTATCGACTACTTTCCCGCAGAGTCAAGCGAACCCATTCTTATTTACAAAAATTCATGCTTCAAACTCTTATTATGAGATTGAAAAAGATGTTTTTGTCGGAAAAGGAAAACTTTCAGATACGAATCCGCTGCCCGATGGAAGAAGAATTACGAAGCATTCGTTCTGGATGCCTAAGAAGTTCTTACAAGAAATTTTGCAGGGGAAGTGGGATTAGCAAATCAGTTGATCAAATATTGAATTCATGATATAGTAATAGAGAAATTTTTGATGAAAATGAAAGAGGTAATCATGTCAAAACTTAAAGTATTCTCAATGTTTGATGGCGTTGGGGGATTTATCGTTGGTCTTCATGAGGCTAACAAAAAATTGAATAAAAAATTTTTCCAAGTGACTGATACGAATCAATTTGAACCTAGTCGAAAAGCGCAAGATGCGTTTGAAGTTGGAGTATACAACTATCCAAAAATCAATCATAGTAATGAAGACATCATGCAAGTTTCATCAGAGTATTTTGATGAAATGAAGGCAAATGGTGTGAATATGATTGTCGGCGGATTTCCATGTCAAGATTACTCAGTAGCGCGCAGTAAAAAGCACGAAATGGGTATCGAAGGTAAAAAAGGAGTTCTTTTCTGGGAGATTATTCGTGCTGTGAATCATATTAAACCAGAATATCTTATTCTTGAAAATGTGGATCGACTATTGAAATCACCGTCTAAACAACGTGGACGTGATTTTGCGATTATGCTCGGAGCATTCAATCAATTGGGGTATACCGTTGAATGGCGCGTGATTAACGCCGCAGATTACGGTGCACCTCAAAGACGTCGTCGCGTGTTCTTCTTTATTTATAAAAACGACTCAGCTTTTGCCAAGAAACATGGCATTAAAGATTTATCACCAGAATCATTCGAGTCATATATTTATAAAAAAGGTCTTTTTGCAACGCAGTTTCCAGTAGAAAATAGTGCGAATAAGAACCGTGTCTATACAGAAAAACTTAGTGAACTAGATGCGCATTCTGAAGAATATATTGTAGATATTTCGAATAACTTTACTGGAAAAGTTTGGAACACAGGTTTGATGAAAGATGGTATTTATTACACCATTGATACAACTCCTGTATTCGAAAAAGCAATGACTTTAGGAGAAGTAGTTCAAAAGGCTAAAGAGTATTATGTCGAAAAACATGGTGTAGAAGCTTATCAAGAATATATTCAAAACTATGTAATCCAGGACGAAGATAAGATTAAGAAATTCCAATACTTGCGCGGGCCAAAGAAAATTGAACGTACCACTGAAGATGGATATACTTATATCTTCTCTGAAGGTAGAATGAGCGAAACGGATGACCTTTCATTACCAGGACGTACAATGCTTACAAGTGAAGGTAGTGTGAACCGTTCAACTCACTTCTTAAAAGAAGGCAATCAGTTCCGACTATTAACTCCAAACGAAGCAGAGTTATTACAATGCTTCCCTTGTGATTGGACAAAAAACAAGAAACTATCCGATGGGACAGTTAGTGAAGTCAACGACCGTATGCGTTATTTCTTTATGGGGAATGCGCTAGTTACGTCCATTGTGGAACGTATCGGTATCGGAATGGCAAAAATGATTTAATCTCAAACAATGATTTAGACTTACGAAGGAAGAGTAGTCCTTTGTAAGTCTCTTTTTTTAGCAAAATAGTACTAGAAAAAAGCAAAATGTAACATATAAGTTACGTAACTTATATGTTACATTTAAGTCATAAGGAGGTAATAGGTATGGGCAAGAAATTTAGGGTTGATAAAAAGAAAGTGGATCGTTTAGAGACGCTTGAATACAGCGAGATGATTAAATTGGCAGCAGTCTATAAAATCTTAGAAGATGAAGGCGTGACGCCAGAATTGCTCGAAAAATGGGGATGCTATTATAAAGGGAGACATTGTTTGAAAATACCTGTATCAAGGACTAAAGAAGGGGTGGATGGTAGTGACTTCTTATTTAACAAGAAAGTTCATGAAGTTCTCATCGATTTACCCTAATTTCGAAGAAGACTTACTTAGAGAAGTTTCTCTTCTAAAAGTAGCGCTGAGAACGATTCAATTAAGGGTAAATCATCAATTGACACAGGAAGAATTTGCTGAGAAGCTAGATGTAAAGAGAGCCTATTTAGCAAGATTAGAAGCAGGACATCATAATCCAACTATTATGACGCTTGTGGAATTAGCTCGACAAAACGGATATGAGATTGAGATAAAACTGAAAGAGAAGACATTTTAGTTAATAACTCTATTAAATCATAATATCCAGATTTATAAGATTCTTAGTTCAACATGCCTAAAACTCAAAATTCACTGTGATAAGTGGGTTTTGAGTTTTTTATTTTATAGTTGAAGGAATCCCCTTATCTTCTTTTTTTGCGCTAAAAGTGGTAGAATGGGTGAAAACCCTTGAAGGAGGAATTTTATGACAAAGAATTTTAAAGGGTACTCTTTAGTTGAAAAAAGAGACCTGCCAGATATTCGTTCTGTCGGTTATTTGTACAAGCATGATAAGACTGGTGCAGAGGTCTTATACCTTGAAAACGAAGACGATAATAAGGCGTTTAATATTGCGTTCCGTACGCCACCGTATAACGATAACGGGATTGCGCATATTATCGAGCACTCTGTGTTAAATGGTTCGAAGAAATATCCATCCAAAGAGCCATTCGTAGAATTATTAAAAGGATCACTGAATACATTCTTAAATGCGATGACTTATTCTGATAAGACGGTTTATCCGGTATCGTCTCGTAACCAAAAAGACTTCAATAATTTGATGTCTGTGTACTTAGATGCGGTATTCTATCCAAACTTCAAGCATGATTCACAAATCTTAATGCAAGAAGGATGGCACTATCACTTAGAAAACGCCGATGATGAATTGATTTACAAAGGCGTGGTGTACAACGAAATGCGTGGGGCGTTCTCACAAGCGGACTCTGAATTATACCGTCTGTTTGAACCAACGTTATTCCCAGATACGGTCTACAAACATATTTCTGGTGGGATGCCTGCTGCGATTCCTTCGTTAACGCAAGAAGAGTTCGTGGCGTTCCATGACAAGTACTATCATCCAAGTAATGCGCGTGTGACGCTTTACGGGAACTTAGATTTAGACACAGCATTTGCTCAATTAACAGAGTACTTCGATGCGTTTGAAGCAAAGGACTACGAATTCGAGTCTGTGGAACAAACACCATTCGAAGCGCGTCGTGAATTAGAAGCGCCATTCTCGATTTCTAAAGACGAGCCTACTGAAAACAAATCGCTCTTAGCGTACATTTGGGCTGCAGGTAAGGGAACCAACTCTGAAGAACTCATCGCGCTTGGCGTATTAGATGAACTCCTTCTTGGATCTAACACAGCTCCGATTAAGAAAGCTCTCTTGAAATCAGGCCTTGGTTCAGATGTGTCTGGTGGATTTGGTGCAGCGACATACTCACCAATCTTTGAAATCGTCTTAAAAGATACAAACCCAGAAGCTAAAGACCAATTCGTATCGATTATCGAAAACGAGTTGAAACGTTTAGTCGCTGAAGGCATTCCGCAAAAAGCGATTCAAGCAGCCCTCAATAAAGCAGCGTTCCGTTATAAAGAATTAACAGCGCTGGAAGGGGCCACTCCTAAAGGAATCTTGTATTCATTGAACTCACTCACAAGCTGGTTATACGGCGGGGATGTATTTGCAACGTTTGAATACCAACGCGTGTTAGATAAGATGCAAGAAGAAATGGCAAACGGCTATTTTGAACGTTTAATCCAAACAACATTACTCGACAATACGCATGCAGCCGTCATCACTTTAGCGCCAGAACCAGGTCTTGTGGACCGCAAAGATGAAGCGTTAAAAGAAGAGTTAGCGGCCTATAAAGCGTCATTATCTGATGAAGAAGTGGCAGCTCTTGTGGAACAAACGCAACAACTTCTTGAACGTCAAACGACTCCAGATAAGGAAGAAGATTTGGCGAAATTACCAAAACTCTCGATAGAAGATATCGACCGCGAAGTGAAGCCACTCCCATTAACAGTGGAAGCAGCAGAAGGCAAACCAACCTTCTTACACTATGAAGACTTCACAGCCGGCATTTCTTACGTGAAATATTACTTTGATTTATCAGGCGTGAAGACAGAAGACATTCCAGTCGTGGCCTTCTTAACGGAAGTACTAGGGGAAGTCGGAACAGAAAACTTCACAGACGAAGCCCTCAGTACAGAAATCGACTTCTACACAGGAGGCATCGGCACAAACGCGACAGTCATCACGGAATCAGTCGCGGACAACATCTACTATCCTAAATTCACAGTCAGCGGGAAGGCCTTGTCTGAATATCAACCACAACTCTTAAGCTTGATTGAAGAAATCGTTCATCGTTCAAACTTAGACGATGTTGAGAAAATCAAAGAGCTCTTACTCAATGTGAAAGCAGACTTAGAGATGAACTTCAACTATGGTTCACACGTGGCGGCACTTCGTCGTTTAGAATCTTACTACTACGAAGGCGCGAAATACTTACAATCGCTTGAAGGAATCGACTACTACGACTTTATTTGCGATGTGGTGGCTGGTTTTGATGCGAACCCTCAAGCGTTTATCGACCGCTTGAAAGCTGTATTAGAAACCATTTTAACAACAGACCAACTAGTGGCAACTTTTGTCGGAAGTAAAGAGGACTTCGACCACTTCAAACAAGTGTCCGAGGACTTCTTCAAGCATCTTGGAAACCACAAAGTTGAAAAACAAGCCTTCACGAATCCAGTGGAAGTGTTAAACGAAGGATTCAAGACAGCGCAAGAAATCAACTATGTCGCAAAAGGATATAACCAAACGCTTCTTGGTGTTCCAGTGAACGGCATGAACTTATTCTTGAAATCAGTTCTAGGACTTGATTACTTATGGAATACGGTTCGTGTTCAAGGTGGGGCATACGGCGGTATGAGTGTGATTACAGATAAAGGGGACGTGGCTGGTCTTTCTTACCGTGACCCGAATATCGTTGAAACGCTTGAACGTTATGATGGACAAGTAGAGTACTTAGAAAACTTCAACTTATCTGAGGCGGAGTTTGAAAAGAACTTGATTGGTACATTCAGTACGATTGACCGTCCACTTTCAGCCGCTCAAAAAGGAGCAGTAGCGTTTACGCGTTACTTCACGCATCTAACGCAAGAGAAAGTGCAACAGTTCCGCGATGAAATCTTAGCGGCAACGCCTGAAAAAGTACGCGCATACGCTCCAACGATGAAAGCCATCATGGATCAAAATGCGTTTGTCGTTATCGGAAATGATACGAAGATTGAAAATCATAAAGACATCTTCAAAAATATCCGTAACTTAACAAAATAAAAGCAACCAAAAAATCCCAAGGTTCACAGCGGTGAATCTTGGGATTTTGTTTTTTGTCGTTTATTTATGTGGCATGACGTTTTCTTCTTGTTTCATCCACATTGGAATACTTGTCATCACTAGTAAGAATAGGAATGCACTTTGTACCCAAAGGATGGCTACGTCGAAGATACCGTGAACGAAGAGTACTACGATAAATGAAACGTAGAGTCCAACGATGGGACGTTTCTTTGGATCGCGACTCATTTCTAAAAGCATGCGTACCGGTTTAAGGGTAGAAATCGCAAGAAGCAATGTTCCGATAATTCCGTAGCTTGAAATGGTATCGATATATAAACTGTGCGCGTGTTCGTGGTAGCGAGCGCCGATTCTTGCAAAACTATGCAAGTAGGTCAGAGGACCTTCCCCGAACCATGGATTTTGTTTAAAGAGAACCACGCCGGCATTCCAAATTGAAACGCGTTCTTCCATGGAAGAGTCGAGCGTTCCCATCCGAACTCCGATGTCACTTGAGAAGAGGAACATAAGTCCAACTCCAAATGCGGCGATGCTGAGCCAGAATGCTTTCGAGCTACGAATGGTCGTGAAGAGGTAAATAATCGCTCCACAGATAATCGCTGGGAAAGCAGTTCTGTTTTGCGTGAAGCTGAGGCCGAATAGGTTAATACCAATCGCGACAGCGCCGATGAACTTCCAGAACCAACTCTTCGTGATGCTGAGTAAGTAGAAGCCAATCATAATACAGAAGCAACAAATAATACCGTAGTAGTTCGGATTAAAGAAGGTTACTTCCGCACGGTTTTGGTGCCATACTTGCATCTTTGGTGATAGGAAGGTGTAGTTAAATTTATGAACGATTTCGTAGTGTTCTAAGAACGCAAATCCCGCGGCGAAAATGCTGAGGAGTAAGACTGTCTGTAGAACGATATGGAAAAAGTCCGGTGTCAATCGTCTTTGATAGTATTTAAAGAATATCGCATACATCACGAATCCAACCGAGATGACAGCGCCGATATAGTTGCCGGCTACCATCGATACGATAAAGCTAAATCCGATAAACGCCAATAAGAACGGGTGGGATAGTAGGTCTTTAAAGACTTGTTTTAATTTTCCCGTAAAGGCGAGAAGGATGATATATAAGACGAACAATGTTAGGAATAAATAAAACGGAAGGAAGCTACTGATAATGAGTAAGTACAGCGCTAAGTCCTGATTCGAGAATCGTTTTATCTTTTCGATAATCGTTAGTAATTTCATAATGTTCCTTTCAGGTAGTGTTTCTACCAATCATCTAATGAAATAGATATCAGCTTATTTTACCACTAAATGATGATTTAGGGCAAATGGCAACACATCGGGCGTCGTTCTTTGAAACTTTCTGAGAACAGGCGTACAATATAAGTAGAAATTCAGAAAGAAGGAATGAACATGAAATTAGTATTTGTTCGACATGGAGAAAGTGAATGGAACGCCCTTAATTTATTTACCGGTTGGAGCGATGTGGAGTTAACTCCTAAAGGGGTAGATGAAGCGCATCACGCAGGGGAAATGCTGCGTTCATTAGGCATCCAATTTGATCATGTCTATTTATCAGTATTAAAAAGAGCTATCCACACAGGACACATCGTCTTGTCTGAATTAAATCAAGACTATTTACCAGAAACAAAGAGCTGGCGATTAAACGAACGCCACTATGGAGCCTTACAAGGACTCAACAAACAAGAAACACGCGAAAAATACGGCGACGAACAAGTGTTGCTTTGGAGACGTTCATACGATGTGATGCCTCCACTGCTTAGCGAGGAAGAAGCAGCTAAACAAGCTAGCGACCCACGCTACAAACATCTACAAGTGAAGGATCTTCCTCAAGGGGAAACATTGAAAACAACCTTGGACCGCGTGCTTCCAATTTGGCAAGATAAGATTGCGGTGGATTTACTTGACGGCAAGAACGTTTTAGTCGTAGCGCACGGCAATTCACTTCGCAGTTTGGTGAAATACTTACTCAACCTTAGCGAAGACGAAATCTTGAAATTCGAAATTCCAACAGGAACACCGCTTGTATTTGACCTCGACGAAAACTTACAAGTGAAAGAATATCATTTTGAAAAATAAAGACTATCATTATTGAACAATTAGGAGAATGCGAATGAAGTGGGAGAAGAAACATACATTAGAAGAGACGGTAGAATGGCGAGGCCTTCCTGAAGAGGATATGAAGCAGTTCAAAGCGTATGTGAATGAAAAGACACCAGGCGTCTGCGGAACGTATGCGGCTGCCTCGTTAACGGTCCTCATGGCCAAACGTGAAGGCGTCGTGACACAATCGATGGATGAGCTCCTAAAAGGCATGGAATCGGCAATTGAATACGCGCTGCCATATCGAGGGACTTTTTATTGGGACGTGCAACGCGGCCTCAATAACGAGTGGAAGAAATATGGTTATAAGACACACTTTAATTTATTTAGTGAAAAGGTCGTGCCAGGCCTTCTTGAAGACGGCGTTCCAGTTGTCGTAGGTACCACAACAGCTCTTGGTAGCCCGTATAAAAATCATTGGCTCGTCGTGTACCAATACGCCTTCGATTCAACGGGCAAACTTTGGTACAAGGCATACGATAACCACGGCTCAATCACTACGATTATCCCAGCCGTCCAAACTCTATGCGCCCTCTGGCTTGAAAAGCTCTAGTCCCAGCACCTTAAGAACCAACTAGACAGCACCCAGCTTACAGAATGAAAAGCAGAATGAATGTTTCAGCACAGTAGTAAGGAGCGAAGAGTCTATTATTTGTCACATCGTTCTATCAGAGTATTTTTAACTTAGACTCATAAAATAAATAGCACATAAAATGATTACGAAGGAGCTGGCGGCTTTTTATAATCGCAGTAACGGGAATTTGCAGCGAAGAAGAATTACGCGGAGTAGGAACTTGTTCCGTAGTTAAAACAGTTTATAAAGTTAGACGCAGTAGCTGATTGAATCAAGCTTCATCACTTGTGATTCGCTTAATTCTAATCAGCCTTGCGGGGGTAAGACTACAAAGCAAACAGGACTCACATTGTGAGTCCTGTTTTGACTTTGGTCTTACTCCCGTTTGAAGCTTCGAAGGTGTAAGACCATGGCTTACACCGGTGCCCCGTAACAGCGATTATAAAAGAAAGCCGCAAGGCTTTGCAGTAATCATTTTTTCTGTGCCTAAACTAATTTCATGAGCAGGGTTTAAGACAAAAGCAAAAGCGATCTGATAGAATGAGTGTGACCAAAAAATGGAGGATGAGCAATGAAAACATTTGATTTAATTTCTATCGGTGGTGGTAGTGGCGGTATTGCCACAGCAAACCGTGCAGCCATGCATGGTGCCCGTGTTGCCGTAGTAGAAGGAAACTTACTTGGAGGAACTTGTGTGAATATCGGCTGTGTTCCTAAGAAAATTATGTGGTATGGAGCACAAATTGCAGAAGCGATTCACGCATATGGACCGGATTATGGTTTTACCGCAGAAAACGTAACGTTTGATTTTGCGACATTAAAGAAAAACCGTGAAGCATATATTGACCGTTCGCGCGCTTCTTACAACCGGACTTTTGAACGCAACAATGTAACGGTGATTAAAGGATACGCGCGCTTTGTCGATGCCCACACGATTGAAGTGAATGGGGAAGAGTATCGCGCTAACCATATCGTCATTGCGACAGGGGCTAAACCTGTCATTCCAAACGTGGAAGGAAAAGAACTTGGTGGCACTTCTGACGATGTATTTGCATGGGACGTGTTGCCTCAATCA
Organism: Streptococcus sp. 263_SSPC; assembly: GCF_001071995.1. Taxonomy (GTDB): domain Bacteria; phylum Bacillota; class Bacilli; order Lactobacillales; family Aerococcaceae; genus Granulicatella. Next base: position 25,282 of record NZ_JVNU01000010.1, on the reverse strand, counting down.
GTAGCCATTTTAGGCGCTGGATATATTGCCGTAGAACTTGCGGGTGTCTTACATGCACTAGGCGTGAAGACAGACCTTTTCGTTCGCCGCGATCGTCCTTTACGTAACTTCGACCATTCGATTATTGAAGTACTCGTTGCGGAAATGGAAAAATCAGGACCAACATTGCACACAAACAAAGTGCCACAAAAATTGGTTCAACTTGAAGATGGGACTGTGGAAATTCATTTCGAAGATGGAACAACTTTTGCTGCTGAAAAAGTGATTTGGGCAACAGGACGAACTCCTCATACAGAAGGATTAAACCTTGAAGCAGCAGGCGTGGAATTAACAGAGCGTGGATTTATCAAAGTGAATGAATTCCAAGAAACTACAGCCCAAGGTGTGTACGCACTGGGAGACGTTTCTGGTGAAAAAGAATTAACGCCAGTAGCGATTAAAGCAGGACGCACACTAGCAGAACGTTTATTTAACGGACAAACAAACGCGAAAATGGACTACACAACGATTCCAACAGTCGTGTTCTCACACCCAGCCATTGGAACAGTGGGGCTTACAGAAGAACAAGCCGTGAAAGAGTATGGCAAAGAAAACGTGAAGGCATACTTATCAACGTTTGCTGGAATGTATTCAGCCGTGACAAGCCATCGCCAACAAGCGCTCTTTAAACTCATCACAGCAGGAGCAGACGAAAAGGTAGTCGGCCTCCACGGAATTGGATATGGAGTTGACGAAATGATTCAAGGCTTTGCCGTAGCCATTAAAATGGGCGCAACTAAAGCCGACTTCGACGCAACCGTCGCGATTCATCCAACTGGTAGTGAGGAATTTGTGACGATGAGGTAACATCAGGATACGAGGGCGAACGCTCAGGACTGAATCACTGGACTGATATGACGCAAGGGACTTTGAAAAAAGTCGTGCGGACATATCAGGAAGTGGACGTCAGTCCTGTGAGCCCGAGTTCAACTACACAGGATGTGAGCAAAAGCACTCACCACAAACTCATTTTAATTTACAAGCAGAAAAATACGCTAGATGGATATCCATCTAGCGTATTTCGTTTTGTTTATGCGGCCGGCGGGACTTGAACCCGCACAGGTATACACCCACTGCCCCCTCAAGACAGCGCGTCTGCCATTCCGCCACGACCGCAGAACTATTTCATTTTATCAAATGTTTGCTGGAATTTCAATCTAAAAGGATTAATTTTCCACGACATTTTCCACATACATAGCGATTCGTGTTCATCTTGCGCATTCTAGGGTAGCGATGATGGCACGCTGTACATTCATAAATGAAATTCGGTTCCTTCATGCGTTCGACAAAGCGACTTCCGCCTACTTGATGAAGGAGGCGCTTAAAGTCAGCATCTCTGTGACGATAGCCGCCACCAGTTTGATGCAAGTGATAATGGCAGAGTTCATGTTTAATGACGCCAATCAAAGCTTCAAGCCCCAGATTCTGTTCTACAAGGGGATTAATCTCGATATTTCCTGTCTTCAATAGGTAGCGACCTCCGCTCGAACGTAGGCGTTTGTTATAGGTGATTTTATGCGTGAATTCTCGGTGAAAAGACGTACGCGAAATCTCCTCGGTTAAGTTTTGTAATTCGTGTTCGTTCATAAGGACCTCCGACTCTAGTGTATCACGCTTTGCCCCTTTAGAAAACAAGATAAACTTTGACCTTTTCGCACCAGACAGGTAAAATAGGAAGGTATAAGATTTTTCAATCTGGAGGAAACAAAATGAAGATTGTTGTTGTCGGCGGGGGGAAAGTCGGCGAAGTGATTTGCCAGGAGCTCTCAACGGAAGAAAATGACATTGTATTGATTGATAAAAACCAAGATTTAATCGATCGACTATTAAATAAATTCGATATTATGGGGATTTGCGGAAATGGTGCCAGCTACGACATTCTTGTAGAAGCAGGGGTAGAAAACTGTGACATCTTTATTTCTGTAACAGAAATGGACGAAATTAATATTATTGCGTCTATTTTAGCGAAGAAAATTGGGGCGGAATACACAGTTGCGCGTGTACGTAATCCTGAGTATTCACAACAACTACAACTCGTTCGTGAAAGTCTAGGGATTTCATTGCTGATTAACCCAGAGCTTTCTACGGCTCGTGATATCGCCAATAACTTTAATTATCCTTCTGCATTAAGTGTAGAAAATTTCGTTGGGAATCGTGTCAGCTTACTTGAATTAGAGATTAATGAGGGGTCAGCACTTGCAGGTCTAAGCCTTAAAGAAGTGCGTAATCGTTTTGAATCTATCTTAATCTGTGTGATTCACCGTAATGAACAAAGCTTCATTCCAGATGGAGATTCAACACTTGAAGAAGGAGACCATGTATTTATTACAGGGGCGTATCCAGACCTTCGCAATTTCTTAAAATTAACAGGTCAAGAAACGAAGAGTGTGTCTTCTGCTACGATTGTCGGTGGTGGACGTATTACTTATTACTTACTCAATATGTTGAAACAAACAAAAATCAACACCAAAGTCATCGAAGTCAATGAAGAACGCTGTGAAACTTTAAGCTATGCGTTCCCACATTCAACCATCATTCATGCCGATGGAACAGACCACGATGTATTAGAAGAACAACGTATTACAGAATATGATGTGTTTGTATCGATGACAGGGATTGACGAAGAAAACTTAATTCTTTCAGCATATGCGAAACAACAAGGCGTACCAAAGATTATTACGAAGATGAGCCGTCCAGCACTTCTTAAAGTGTTTAAAGGCTTCGATAATCAATCAGTGGTGACGCCAAAACGAATCGTTGCCAATGAAATTATCCAATTCGTGCGTTCACGTTCGAATACTCAAGGATCAAATGTCGAAGCGTTATACCGTTTAGCGGATAATCAAGTTGAAGCGTTGCAATTCCGTGTTCAAAAGAATAGTGCGATTTGTGGCATTCCTTTATCAGAACTAAAGACAAAATCAAACCTCTTGATTGCGTTTATCGTTCGTGGAGAAAAACTCATTTATCCAGCCGGTAGTGATACGATTGAACCATTTGATAAGGTAATCGTCGTTACAACGGAAAAAGACTTTGATGACATTAACGACATTTTGGAATAGAGGTGTCTGAATGAATATCAAAACAGTTCGCTATTTCGTGGGAAAAATGCTTCAAGTTGAAGCAGCGCTCTTAGCCTTACCACTGATTATTAGCTTTATCTATCAAGAGTCATTGACTCAAAAACTGGCTTATGCCGGAACAATTCTGTTACTACTGGTAATTGGGCTTCTCTTAAGCTTTAAAAAGCCAGAGCCACTAAAAATCATGGCGCGTGACGGGGTCGTAACCGTAGCCTTAAGCTGGATTTTACTCTCGTTCTTTGGTGGACTTCCATTTGTTTTCACAGGAGAAATTCCAAATGTGGTGGATGCATTTTTTGAAACGGCGAGTGGACTAACGACCACTGGTTCAAGTATTATTCCAGACCTTTCAGTACTCGCACATTCTTCATTATTTTGGAGAAGCTTCACTCACTTAGTCGGTGGGATGGGGGTACTAGTATTTGCACTTGCGATTCTACCAAGCCATGGTTCTGAATCCGTGCAGCTGATGCGTGCGGAAGTTCCAGGCCCTGTGTTTGGGAAGCTCGTATCGAAATTAGCGCATACGGCGCAAATCTTATATATGATTTATTTAGCGATGACAGCCGTATTGACGATTATTTTAGTTGTCTTCCAAGTGCCACTATTTGACGCCTTGCTACTATCGTTTGGTACAGCAGGAACAGGTGGTTTCGGGATTAACAATGCCGGATTTAGTATTTATGCCAATCCAGATGCCGTTGAATGGATTATCGGGGTAGGGATGATGCTCTTTGGAATCAACTTTAACTTGTATTATTTCGTTCTTCTAGGTGCTGTGAAAGACGTGATTAAAGACGAAGAAATGCGTACGTATGTCGGAATCGTCCTCAGCTTTACAATGATTATTTTCATCGTATTGTCGATTACACAATCTGCTTTAGGCGTTCCAATTCGTAGCGTGTTCTTCACGGTATCGTCGATTATTACAACAACCGGATACTCAACCGTCGACTTTGGACTCTGGGGCTTGTTCCCACATGTGCTCCTGTTACTACTAATGTTTATCGGAGGATGTGCAGGGTCAACAGCCGGGGGGATTAAAGTCTCTCGTGTTATCGTGTACTTCAAGAGTGCCATTGCCGAATTAAAACGTATGGGCCAACCTCGTCGTGTGTTTGTACCAACGATGAATGGAAAACCAATCGATAATAAGATGGAGAAGAGTATCGCCAACTACTTAATCGTGTATGTGTTGGTCTTTCTATGCTTATTACTCTGCGTTTCCTTTGAAGCGGGAGATTTTACAACAGCCTTCTCCAGTGTGGCCGCAACCTTTAACAACATTGGGCCAGGGCTTGGTCAAGTAGGGCCTACAAGCAACTTCTCAATGTATTCAGATTTCAATACATTTATGCTTGCGATTGGGATGATTGCCGGACGTTTGGAAATTTATCCAATCATCATGCTTTTCTCACCAACAACCATGAAGGCATTTGCGCGTAGACGTTAACCAATTCTTAAACAAATAGATAAAGAACTTTAAGGAAAGAACACTTTTTTCTTAAAGTTCTTTTTGTATACTAGACTTGTAACGAATGAGTTACGATTGAAAACAAAGGAGGTTCATTCATGAAAAAATGGGTGAAGGCAACCGCAGTCGTCCTTGCATTGATGGGTTTATCCATGAAGAATGCATATGCTATTGATACAACGACCGTTAATGAAAAATGGGGAAAACCAACCGTGGTTTATGGTGGTGGACTCAGCGAGGCGCAAATTCAGCAAACTTCTCAATTATTAGGCATTAAAGATCCAAATACCGTATTAACGGAAACAGCAACCGGACAAGATTTAATTAAATATCTTGGAAGTGGTGACGGAAATACCTCTGTCATGATTTCGTCGGTAATGGTTCAAAAAACAGACAAGGGGACTGGGGTGAAGGTGAAAATTAAGACCCCTGAAAACATCACGCTGGTAACACCTGAGCAATATGCCAATGCAGCGATTACGGCCGGTGTCACAGACGCCGAAATCGAAGTGGCAGCTGTCTCAAAAGTAACGGGTGAATCAGCTTTAACAGGGGTGTATAAAGCCTTCGAAGCCAATGGGGTGCAACTAGACTCTAAACGTACCGAAGTCGCACAACAAGAGTTAGAAGTCACGAATAAAATCGCGCAAGAAAATGCCAACGAAAAAGGATTCGATTCGTCAAAACTCGATAAAGCGATGATTGAAATCAAAAAAGAACTTGCAGAACTCAAACAAAAGCAAGGACAATTAGCGACAAAAGAAGATATCGAACGCATTATTAACGACGCCTTGAAGAAAAACTCATTGCAAAATGTGATTTCTCAAGATCAAATTAATGCCTTAGTCGCTTTTGCGCAAAACTACCAAAACACAAGTGCGATTGATTCCAAGCAAGTATTAGAGCAATTAAATAGCTTGTCAAAATCAGTCGGCGAAAAGATTAACAGCTTAGTCGAACAAGCCAAAAACGAAGGATGGCTCGATAAAATCGCCCAATTCTTCCAATCGATTTTTGAATCTATCAAAAATCTCTTCTCACAAAACTAAAGTGTGAATCAACAGCATGGAACAAATTTGTTTCATGCTTTTTTTATGCTCAACATTGCACTCGATTTTAAATAGAATATGGTATACTGGGGATAGGAAAATAGAATCAATAGAGGAGGGGTCATGATGCCATCCAAGTATAGACAGTTACTGATGTACGTTGTTGTTGCTTTACTCTATTATTTAATCCCTGTTTTTCTGATTCAAGATACAGGGAGTGCAATGTTCTTACTATTGATTGGAATTCCAGTCATCGTCTTTGTGGTTTCGATGCTGTTTTCGGTAAAGTTTGGATATTATTGGTATTTCCCGATTATTATTGGTCTCTTATGGATTCCGAATCTCTTTTTACTAAATGACTCTGCGGCCATTTATATTCTGATGTATGCAGTTGTCAGTCTCATAGGACAACTCATTGGATTGCTATTCAAAAAATAGTAAAAAAATAACCCTGGCCATCGCTGATCTGGGTTTTCTGTTTTTTTTAGAATAAGATCAGATGCAACAAATTTATTTTACATTTTTTGGGATATAATATTTTTAGACGATAAGATATATTCTGTTGACTGTTATTTTTAGAGTGTGTAAAATTTACATATGCTATTAAAAGAGAAGTTTCTTTCAGAAAAGCAAAAATAGTGGAGGTATGCAAATTGAGAAGTACAAATATAAAGAAGAAATTTAATAAGTTTAGTGTTCTATTGAATGTGGTATTAATAGCTATTATGGCTATTGGAGTGCTATTTTTCTTACCTAAGGAACAAAAATCAGAAATCAAAACGTCAATTAATATCGAAAGTATTGAAAAAGTGAATGAAGTTGTATTTTTGAATGCAGGAGTTAATGAAATTATTACTGAAACAAAAACAACCCAAGTTTTTGGGTTTGATGTGCCGTTCTCTAGAAAAACAGCATTAGTAATCTTAAATTATACAGCTAAATTTGGAATTAAAAGTAGTGTAAAGGTTGAACAAATAGGTGAAAAAGAATATAAGGTTATCGTTCCAAAATTTGAAGTAATTGGTGTTGAACTTTCAAAAGATAATCCTTACAATTTGTATGATAATCATGGAGAGTTGTTAAGTGGAACTACAGAAGATGTTGATACTGGTAAATTGGTCACTAACCAACTTTCTAGTGATAAACAAGCAGAGTATTTAGATAAGTTTAAGAGTGAAATTAAAGAATCTGCAATTAATTATTATAAAACATTATTTTCATCAATGGATTCTGAAGCAAAGGTAACTGTAGAATTTACAGAATAATTCTTTCAAATAAAATTTTAGAAACAAATAACCCTGACCAGCGATGGTCAGGGTTTTCTTTTTGTATTTTAGAATAAGATTAAGAGTAAGCTGATTGTGATAATCAGTTGTACGACTAAACCAATGAGTGATAAGTAAATTGGATCGATCGTTGATTCAGTGGCGCTCTTAAACATTGATGACGTAAATGTCACGATGTAAAGTAGGATGTGCGCGAAGAATACGATCAAGATTCCAACGAATAACCATACTGGACTGATAAATGTCATCACTGTCGCAACGGCTAGTAACACAATCGCTAAAACGTTCATTCCTTCGTATTGTGTCAACCAGTAGTTAAATACGTGTTGACGTTTTTGGAAGACATGTTTCAATCCATACGATACGCTTGGGAATCCAAGGTAGAACACCGCGTAGAAGAGGATGAAGCGAATGAACATCCAAATATAGTTTGGTGTGCTTGTTAAGCTAGGTAAGATTGAAATGTCTGCGAATAATTGGTATTGACCAATCAGTGAATGAATCAAGTGAGTTGTCACGAATGCAGACATCACAGTCGCAAGGATAATCAATGCATATCCGTAAGTACGGCTATATTGACGCTTACGTGAGTAGTGATTTGTCGGTTGTGCCAAACGTTCTCCAAAGAATGTGAAGAAGCGTTTGAATTTATTCCATGCACCAGCATAGGCTAGGCGGTTATTCTTCACACGGTTTTCTTGTGAGCTACGATTATTATCTTCTTCTGGAATACTTGTTTCTACTTTCGTTGTGAACGATTGAGTAGGTTCGTTATTTTCGTCTAAAAGGTCTGTTTGAACGCCTTCGTTTGGTTCAATTGACACCGGTTGTGATAGTTCGTCTTGCACTGTTCCACAGTAAGGGCAGAGTGTTTCTTGTTCGTCAATCATCTCATGACAGAATGGACATTGTTTCATGAATCTTCCTCTTTCTATGTCTAATTATAAATTTCATTGTTATTGTATCATAATTTTACTATAAAAAAAGACTAGGAACTCCTAGTCTTAGCGTGGCATCTTTTCAGATGAGTAGGTCGTGTTCACATCACGAACTACAAACAGCTACATCCGGTAGTGTGCCTAAGCACGCCTGTTCCACATAACTCGCAGTCTCTTATGTACTGCGTGTCGCCTCATCGCATAGAACATATTATAGCAGAGGGTGTGTGGAATGTCATGTATGAACTATTTTTCGCGGATCACTTCGATTTTATATCCATCTAAGTCTTTTACGAAATAGTAGTTTGCAGGATGTCCTGGTAAACCTTTTAATTCTGTAACGTCATAGCCTTTCGCAATGTGTTCAGCGTGAAGAGCTTCTAGGTCTTTAGCGCTGATAGCGATATGACCATATCCGTCGCCGATTTCGTAAGGGCCGTGGCCGTAGTTATATGTTAATTCTAATTCGTAATCGTCACCTTCGAATGCTAAGTAAACGATTGTGAATTTGTGTTCTGGGAAGTCTTTTCTGTGAGTTTCTTTAAAACCAAATGCTTCTTCGTAGAAACGAATGCTTTCTTCTAGATTTTGAACACGGACACAAGTATGTAACATTTTTGACATGATGTGACCTCCTTTATTTATTTTCCTTAAGCCTAACAAACTCTATAAATAAATACAAGTTTTCGAGACTGTTTTCGTTTCGCGGACAAATGTATTCGATTAGTGGAAATGTGTTGCGTTCTTTTCATTAATTTGGTAGTCTAGTACCATTGAAAAAATAAGGAAGTGTCATATGAAAGTAATCAAATTTGGTGGAAGCTCTTTAGCAAATGCCACTCAATTAAGAAAGGTCTTTAATATCGTAAAAGCTGATGAAAAACGTAAAATCGTGGTGGTGTCAGCCCCAGGAAAACGTACGTCAGACGATGAAAAAGTAACAGACCTTCTAATCCAATTAGCAACTTCTCATATTGAAGGGAATTATGATGAAGAAGTCTTAAAGAAAATCTTAGTACGTTATAAAGAAATTTGTGATGAATTAGAATTAAAACCAGAAGTATTTGAACTCGTTCGTATTCATTTTAAAAACTTAAAAGAAAGAAACGACTTAGCTCCTGAATATTTAATGGATGCGTATAAAGCAAGCGGGGAAGACTTAAACGCACGCTTAATTGCGTCATACTTCAACCAAGAAGGTCTTGCGGCTAAATATGTGGGCCCTCGCGAAGCAAAACTTTGGGTGAGCGACACTCCAGGGGAAGCACGTGTCTTAGAAGAAAGCTACCATGAATTAGAGTATCTACAATTAACAAATGAAGTGATTGTATTTCCAGGATTCTACGGTGTGACAAAAGAAGGGAATGTTGTGACATTCTCACGTGGTGGATCTGATATTACAGGTTCGATTTTAGCTAATGCCGTGAACGCCGAAGAGTACGAGAATTTTACAGACGTGGATGCCATCTATGTAGCGAGTCCAAAAATCGTGCATAAACCCCATGCAATCGATGTGTTGTCTTATACAGAAATGCGTGAGTTATCATATGCCGGATTCTCAGTATTCCACACAGAAGCACTTCTTCCTTCTATTAAGAAAGGAATTCCAGTGCACGTGTGCAATACGAATAACCCAGAAGCAAGCGGAACTTACATTATGAAAGGGAAGGTTACTTCTCCAAATGTTATCTCAGGGATTGCAAGTTCACCAGGCTTCGTAAGTATTTACGTGAAGAAATACTTGATGAACCATGAGATTGGGTTCCTTCGTAAATTATTGACAATTTTTGAAGAAGAAGGCATTTCAATCGAACATATTCCAACAGGGATTGATGATGCGACAATTATTATCCGTGGGGAAGATGCAACTGACGAGCAACTCGATGGGATTGTGGAACGTTTCTATGCGGAATTAGACGTGGATGATGCGCACTATATGCGTGGACTCTGCTTGATTATGTTAGTAGGGGAAGGGATGGTCAACATGGTCGGTACAACGGCTCGTGTGGCTTCAACTCTTGCTCGTACTCAAATCAATATCGAATTATATAACCAAGGGGTATCTGAGGTTTCAATGATGTTTGGTATTTTAGACCAATACGAAAAGAAAGCCATCCGTGCTTTATATGATGAGTTTTTTGGTGAAACAAAAGAATATAAAGTGGTGGAATAATTTTTCACTCATCTCAAAATTAAATAGTAACGGTTGTATTTAACCGATAGGAAGAGTAGAATATCGATATATTCTGCTCTTTTTATTTTGGGCACATTATTTTTGATTAGGACAGGAGGGACGAAGATGATTCGTTTCTTATTTAAAGATTCCATTCCAAAACGCATTGCGGCCAGTTTTGCCATTGTGATTTTAGTGGGATCATTACTACTCAATTTGCCAATTTCGCAACTGGCAACGTCAAAGGCTTCGTATTTTGACCATTTATTTACAACCGTATCGATGGTATGTGTAACCGGGCTATCGACGCAACCAGTCGCAGAAACGTACAATACTTTTGGACAAGTCATTTGTATGATTTTAATGCAAATCGGTGGATTAGGATTAATGAGTATTATTGCCTTTTTCCTCTATGATGCGGGGAAAAAGATGTCACTCGTTAGCAAACTAGCCTTGCAAGATAGTTTAAACCGCGATGATGGTCAGGATTTCAAGAAGTATTTAACGACCATTTTTAAATATACTTTCTTTATTGAATTTGTTGCGGCTGTCATTCTATCATTCCGTTTCGTTCCGGAACTAGGAACTGGAAAAGGAATCTTCACCGCCTTCTTCTTTGCGATTTCTGCGTTTTGTAATGCGGGATTTGATAACCTAGGCTCGAACAGCCTTATTAACTACGCGACAGATCCGCTCTTAAACTTAGTGATTGCGGCTCTTATTATTCTTGGTGGGATTGGTTTTTCTGTTTGGTTTGATATCAAAAATAGTTATTTAGCTATGAGAGGGTCGACAAAGAGCAAAAAGAAAAAATCATTCTATCGTCGATTGCATTACCATACAAAGATTGTTCTTTGGTTGACGGGGATTATTCTTCTTAGTGGAACGGTTTTAACGTTATTAACCGAATGGAATAATCCGGATACCATTGCGAATCTTCCATTTTTCGATAAGGTACTCGTATGCTTCTTCCAAACGGTAACAATGAGAACGGCTGGATTTGCGACAATCGATTATACAACCGCACATCCAACGAGCCTTCTTCTTTATTGCATCCAAATGCTTATCGGAGGTTCTCCTGGTGGGACTGCCGGTGGGGTGAAGACGACAACCTTCTTAGTGGTTCTCTTATTCATTCGTTCAGAAGTGTACGATCAAAGAATGATTCAATTTAGAAACCACCGCATTTCGCAAGAGATGGCGAGAAAAGCGTTAACGATTTTTATCGTGTTTACAACACTTATTTTAGGTAGTGTGTTCTTACTCAGTTTAACGGACCCAGATGCGCCACTGTTATATACTTTATTTGAAACGATCTCAGCGGTATGTACAGTAGGGGTAACGGCGAATTTAACACCAACCTTATCCTTCCTAGGAAAGATTATTATTATGTTGTTGATGTTTATTGGCCGTATCGGACCATTAACCGTTCTATTAAGTTTCTCAAACAGAAAGAACAAAGCGCTCGACATGAAGTATGCGAAAGCACCATTATTAATTGGATAGAAAGTAGGAATTGTGATGAGAAAAACAGTTGGTATTTTAGGACTAGGTGTGTTTGGGATGACGATTGCCAAACAGCTTAGTGAATATGATTGCGACATTATTGCCGTTGACCGTGATGAAGTGAACGTGAATCGTATCGAACCGCTTGTAACAAAGGCCGTGATTGCCGATGTTACAGACGAAGATGTCTTAAAAGAAATCGGAATTGGCGATTGCGATACAGTAGTGGTAGCTACAGGTTCTAGTTTAGAAGCGAGTATTCTAGCCGTGATGCATTGTACGCGTCTTGGGGTTCCAGAAATTATTGCTAAAGCAAAAAGCCGTACGACGACTGAAATCTTAACGAAGATGGGTGCGCAACGTGTCGTGAACCCAGAAAAAGAAACTGGAATTCGTCTCGTGAAGAATATCCTTCACCATAAATTGGCTGAAGTGATTGCACTCGATGGCAATATTTCTCTTGTGGAATTTTATCCTCCAAAATCATGGGTTGGCAAACAACTAAGTGATTTAGACTTACGTAAAGATTATGATTTAAACTTAATCGGATATCGTGAAGGAAAGGATGAATCTTTAAATACAAAAGTGTTTGCGGATTTCCTTATTCGTGAAGATGTTGTTCTTGTAGCGATTATCGGCACTGATAGCTTAGATAAAGCCACATTCTTAGAAGATTAATAGAAGAGACCAGATGAATCAAAAAGGGTTCATTTGGTCTCTTTTTTGTGTAAAAATGGGTTCAAACCCTTTTAAAAGCATCCATTTCATAGTACACTAGGACTATCAACTTTTTAGAAAGTAGGGATTATAATGGCCAATAAAAAACCATTAAGACGTGAAGAAGTTCCAGTGGAATTAACTTGGGACCTTTCCGCAATTTACGAATCTAACGAAGGATTTGAAAAAGACTTAGAATTTGTTAAATCACAAATTCCAGCAGTTGCCGCTGCAAAAGACACAGCACTTAAAGACGGAGAATCATTATTAGCATTCTTAAATCTTTTAAACGTAGTAGATGATAAGATTGAAACAGCTTATGTTTACTCACATTTAAAAGCTGACCAAGATACTTCAAATAACGAAAACCAAGTCTTAAATCAACGTGCGTTCTCAACATACATTGAATTCTCAGGTGCTTCAGCATGGTTTGCTCCAGCAATTTTAGCATTATCTGATGAAGAGTTCGAAGAGTATTTCAAACAAGAACCAGGCCTAGAAGACTTCCGTGTCTTATTAGAAACAGCGCGTATTAAAAAAGGTCACGTGCTTTCAGATAAAGAAGAAGCTTTACTATCAAAAGCTAGTGAAGTATTCCAAGGCGCAAGCAAAACTTTCAACTTATTAAATAACGCTGATATCAAGTTTGACGAAATCACAACTGAAGATGGCGAAAAAGTTGAATTGACAAACGGAAACTACTCAGTATATATCGAGTCTAAAAACCAAGATGTTCGTAAGGAAGCATTCGAAACATTATACAAACCTTACATCAACTTGAAAAATACATTCGCAAGCACTCTTGGTACAGAAGTGAAAGGACACAACTTCAGCGCTTTAGTTCATAACTATGACTCAGCACGCCAAGCAGCACTTGCTTCAAACCAAGTTCCTGAAGAAGTATACGATGCTTTAGTAGAAGTGGTGAATGAAAAATTACCATTGTTACACCGTTACACTGCATTACAACAAAAAGCATTAGGCTTAGATGAATTGCATATGTATGATTTATACGTACCAATCACAGGAGACGCTCCAATTAAATACAACTACCAAGAAGCTTCTCTAGCAAGTGTGGAAGCCTTGAAACCTCTTGGGGAAGAGTACCACGAAATCATGAAGAAAGCTTACGCAGATCGTTGGATCGACGTTGCCGAAAACATCGGTAAACGCAGCGGTGGATATTCAAGTGGGGCATACTCAACTGCACCATACATCCTATTGAACTGGCATGATGAATTATCAAACTTCTTCACATTAGTTCACGAGTTAGGACACAGTGCACACAGCTACTTCACTCGTAACACTCAACCAAAACAATACGGAGATTACTCAATCTTCTTAGCAGAAATTGCTTCTACAACAAACGAAAACATCTTAACAGATTACTTGTTGAAGAAACATACAGATAAAGAAGCGCAAAAATATATCTTAAATAACTATTTACACCGCTTCAAATCAACAATTTTCCGTCAAACACAATTTGCGGAATTCGAACATAAGATTCACGTAATGGACCAAGAAGGCCAACCATTAACACAAGAATCAATCGCAAAAGTGTATGGTGAAATCAACGCGAAATACTATGCAAATGTCATCCAAGATGAACAAATCGCATACGAATGGGCACGTATCCCTCACTTCTACATGAACTACTACGTATTCCAATACGCAACTGGTATGGCTGCAGCAACTGCTTTATCAGATAAAATCTTACATGGAACTCCAGAAGATTTAGAAGCTTACTTAAACTACTTACGTGCAGGACGCAGCGACGCTCCAATCGAAGTAATGAAAAAAGCCGGCGTAGACATGACGAAGAAAGACTACTTATACGACGCATTCGACGTATTCGAAAAACGTCTATCTCAATTAGAAGCGCTAATGAGCGAATAACAAAACAAACTCCGAGAGTAAGAACTCTCGGAGTTGTTTTGTTATATTAGAGTATATAAAGAAAACTCCTCCAAATGGAGGAGTTTAATTCGTTTAACGATTCATATTCACGACTTTTGCTAAGTTGTGGCGTGAGCGAACTTCTACAAGTCGTTTGACTTCTGGGCATTCAGGAAGAGGCTCACCATTACAAATTTCACTAATGGTATCCGCCGTAATACTGTTGGCCAGTAAGATTCCATAAGAATGATTTGAATTATCGAAGATGACAAGAGAAGGAGTGTGCGTTACATTCATCTCTTGGGCGATTTGTAAGTCGCGGTCGTACGCGGTTTTCACAGCAGCACTTGCTTTATCTTCGTAAAACATTTTCTTATCAATTTCAATATTATCTAAAATTTCATCTAATAACTCTTTGCTGTAGTTACGATTGTGATGATGAATTTGGTGTTGCAATTCAAATAAGAATTGACGACCTGGACGTTTTCCTTGTAAGAGGGCAGCTTTATAAGAAAGAGCCGCATCATAAATTCTAGTATAGATTTCGTTTCTTAAATCTAAATCCGTTTCATCTAACTTTTGGTTTTTCATATATTGATCAACCGTTTGTAAATTATGAAACGTTACGAATTGGTAATGTACCTTAAACTCAGAATTACGAACAAATTTTAATAGTTCATTTTCACAGCGATAACAATATGATCCCAATGGATTCACGAATAAATATAATTCGAAAATCTTTTCGTGTGAAGTGCGTTCTGATAGATTCTTTGTTTTTGAAGTACTCAAAATCCTACACCCCTGTTCCCTAACTAACTTTGTAACATCATTGTAACATAGTTCGTTGAAATGTCAGAATAATTTGCACAACGCGTGACGTTTGTACTCATCTCGTGGACAATGCACGTTTAATTTTGCTTTCGGCTTGGTATCTTATGATATTATATTTAGCCAAAATGCCTAAGAATATCGGTTCGCCGAGTTCGAGACTACGAACTTCCATTTCCATCTCAAAGTCGACCTTGCCGTTATAATGACTCTCGTCTAGAACAAGCCATTCATTCTCAGAGAGGGCACCTTCTAAGCGATGCGTTGTAAGAAGGGCCGTTTGATTCACGGTTTGAATTGTAATGCCTTTATCTTCCAATGCTTCCTGAAGCGAAGTTGGAAGCGTGAATTGTTTGTCATGATTATACGCATTCAGAATGTCTACCGGAAGGACTTCGGTATATTCTAGCACCTCTAAGCTACTTTGAGGAATCTTTAGTGTGATTTCGCCGGTTTCTTTTCCTTCGACGATGCGAATGCGAAGCGCCATTTTATGCTCTTGGAGGAGACCTTCATAGTCGTAGTAGCTATTGGTCTGCGTAACGTCTTTTGTAAAGACTTCTTTATAGTCGTTTACGAGTGCGTCGTATTGTTCTTTTGTCAGTAAGTTTTTAAACTCTTTTTCGATTTCTGGCATAACCGTTCCTCCTTTAGTGTTCTATTGTAGCTCATTTTATTACAGATTTGAAAAAAATCGCCTTAATTTGTCATGATTCCTTATAAAATATGGTATGATAGAGAACGGAAATGAAAAAAAGTAGGTGAAAATATGGAAACATGGGAAACACCCCTAGTAGAAGACTGGGAAGCCTTTCTAGCTCCGTATTATCAAGCAATAGAGGAATTAAAAATTAAATTAAAGGGAATTAGACGCCAGTATCGTCAGGAAGGAAAGCACGCACCGATTGAATTTATCACGGGCCGTGTGAAGACTCCAGAGAGTATTGTAGAAAAGATGCAAGTTCGTAATATTCCTAGAGAAGAATTCCTTGAAGGAGTACAAGATATTGCAGGGCTTCGCATTATGTGTCAGTTCGTCGATGATATTTATGAAGTGGTTCGCCTGATTCGTCAGCGTAATGACTTTGATATCGTGATCGAACGTGACTATATTCAAAATAAAAAAGCGAGTGGCTATCGTTCGTACCATATCGTATTGGAATATCCGGTGCAACGAATCGAAGGAGAAACAAAAATTCTTGTGGAAATTCAAATTCGTACATTGGCGATGAATTTCTGGGCAACGATTGAACACTCATTGAACTATAAATATAAAGGGGAATTCCCTGATACGATTCATGAGCGTTTGGAACGTGCAGCAGAAGCAGCGTTCTTGCTTGATGAAGAGATGTCTCAAATACGAGAAGAGATTCAAGAAGCGCAATATATTTTTGCGATTAATAAAGAAAATCAGCGTAAACGTAAGAAACGGAGGGAATCATGATGAAAGTCGGTTTATACGGAAATCAAACAGAAAAAACAAAAGAAGTCATGAATACCTTCGACCGCTTATGCCAAGAAGGCTGTTTTGTGCGTGATGATGAGCATCCGGATGTGGTGATTACAGTTGGTGGAGACGGAACGCTTTTAGGCGCCTTTCACCGTTACCGCGATCAACTAGATAGTATTCGTTTTGTGGCCATCCATACGGGTCACTTAGGTTTCTATACGGATTGGCGCAACTTCGAAGTGGATCAATTAATCGAGTCGTTGAAACAAGACAAGGGAGAGCGTGTGAGCTATCCATTGCTCGATGTGAATGTGAAATTTAAGAGCGGAGATGTTGTTCGCTACGCAGCCTTGAATGAGGCGACATTGCGTAAAGTAAATGGCACGCTTTTATGCGAAGTGTATATTAATGGCGAGTTGTTCGAGAACTTTCGTGGAGATGGGCTTTGTGTGGCGACACCAACTGGGTCAACAGGCCTTAGCAAGTCTCTAGGGGGAGCCGTTGTTCATCCGCGTGCAGAAGTGATGCAGATGACTGAAATGGCGTCAATCAATAATCGTGTGTATCGTACACTTAGTTCGCCAATGATTTTTGCTAAAGATAATGTCTTAACACTGCGTCCTGAAAGTAAAGAGGGCATGGTGATGGCGATTGACCATTTAACGTATGATGCCAATGAAATTGAAGAAATTCAATTACAAATTAGTGGGGAGCGCATTTCATTTGCGGCGTACCGTCATACACCGTTCTGGGATCGTGTGGAAGATGCGTTTATCGGTTCGCGTGAAGTGAACTGTCGTGGAAATGAGGAAGTCCGTTGATTTTAACGTGGAATTACCCATACGAGTATCCGATGATGATGCGGTCTTTCTTGCAAGAAGTCGGGATTTCAAGAACATTTCTTGCCCATGTGAAAACGCATGGAGACCTTCTTGTTAATGGGCGTCATGAGATTGTCTTAAAGACGCTTCAGCCTGGCGATGTGCTAACGATGGTCATTCCACCGTCTGGAGAACATGAGACCGTGATTCCAAGCGAAGTGCCGATTGATATTTTGTATGAGGATGATTATTTACTCATTATCAATAAGCCTGTAGGGACGGCTTCGATTCCGTCGAAATTGCACCCGGACCATTCCATGGCCAATCGTGTAAAAGGGTATTATAAACGTCGTGGCTATGCAGACCAAATTACTCATGTGGTAACGCGTCTTGACCGTGATACAACGGGAGTGATGATGTTTGCCAAGCATCGCGTTGTACATGCATGGATGGACCAAGCCTTACGAGATAAAACAATTCAGAAGAAGTATTTAGCGATAGTACATGATACAGCTGCGCTAGAAGAACATGGCATGATTGATGCACCGATTGGTCGACATGAAGGGTCGATTATTAATCGTTGTGTATCAGAAGATGGAAAACCATCGCTAACCGAATATTGGAAGAAAGAAACGCTTGTTGGAGCGAACCTTGTCGAGATTTTATTGCACACTGGGCGCACGCATCAGATTCGTGTTCATTTCTCATGGCTAGGGGCACCACTTGTTGGAGATGATTTATACGGTGGGGTAAAAGACGAGATATTAGACCGTCAAGCCTTGCATTGTCACTCACTCACGTTTATTCATCCAATGACGAAAAAAGAAATTACCATTGTGGCACCACTGCCTAAAGATATGGACGAGTGGATTAAAGCTCACAAGCAATAAAGAGAGGAGAATCACCATTGAGCGAAATCGTATATGAATTTGAAGATATTTTAGAGCAAATTCAGCACACCTTGGCTACGGAAGATAAGCAACAATTCCGTGAGATTTTCTTTGAGAATCATACGTACGACCAAGCGCAAATTTATTTAAGTTTAACGCTGGAAGAACGTAAATTAGCCTACCAATTTCTGACTCCTGAAGAAATGGCAATGGTGTTCGAACTATTAGAAGAAGATGTAGAAGACGTTGAAAAATATTTAAGTGAAATGGACGAAGCTTATGTCTCACGAATGATTGCGGAAATGTATTCCGATAATGCAGTAGACGTGCTAAAGCAAGTAGGGGAAGAAAATGTCCGCACTTATTTACGCTTGATGCCACATAAAACGGCAAGTGAACTCCGTCAATTATTAAACTATGAAGACGAAACTGCAGGGGCGATGATGACAACTGAATTTATCGCCGTGCGTGAATCAGATACCTTAAAAACAGCGATGGCAACGGTAAAACGTTTCGCCGAAGACGCTGAAACAATCTACTATGTATATGTGACAGACGATGAAAATCATTTAACAGGGATTCTCACGCTAAAAGACTTAATCGTGAAACCAGACGAAAAACTCGTCAAAGATATCATGATTGACCGTGTCGTAACCGTGCACGTGAATGATGCGCAAGAAGAAGTAGCCCAAACGATTAAGGACTATGACTTCCTTGCCATTCCAGTAGTCGATGATACGAATACATTAGTTGGGATTATCACCGTCGATGATGCGTTGGATGTTATCGAAGAAGAAGCAACCAGTGACTATTCAGGTCTTGCTGGGGTAAACGTTGATGAAGCGCACCAAGGCGTGTGGGCAGGGATTGTCAACCGCTTGCCAGGAATTATGACCCTTCTCATTATGGGAACTGTGACGGCGTTCCTTTTCAGACAATATGAGCCGTTAATTCAACAGGCAAGTATTTTTGCAATCTTTATTACATTAATTACTGGTACTGCCGGAAATACCGGTACGCAATCTCTTGCGGTAGCGATTCGAAAGATTGGGCTTCATGAGGAAGAACAATCTTTCTGGAAAGTACTCGTGCAAGAGGGGACAACCGGTCTTGGTATCGGATTGATTTCTGGGGTAGTTGTGTTTGGAATTGTGAGTCTATGGCTAGGGAATATTGTGCTTGGTGGGATTATCGGATTTGCGATGTTCGCTTCGATTTTCGTAGCCGCATTGACAGGGACTTGTATTCCATTCGCGTTGGAGAAATTTAACTTTGATCCATCCATTGCCAGCGGACCATTTATTACAACCGTCAACGACTTAACATCCGTTTTGGTTTACTTCACGATTGTGAGTCAATTTATTTCAGTCTATTTAGCAAAATAAAAAACGATAAGGTGTATAGACGATGTTGTCTGTAACCTTATCGTTTTTTCTTAAGCGCCTTTTAGATTAAAGTATTCTTTCAAATATTTCGCCAATCCATTTTCATCATTCGTAAATGGAGTAATCGCATTTGCGATGTTTTTCAATTCATCAATTCCATTTTTCATGGCAACACCGTGACCTGCGTATTCAATCATTTCCATATCGTTGTCTTCGTCACCAAAGGCAAGAATGTTTTCTTGTTTAATGCCGTAGTAACGAGATAAATGCTCAAGAGCTTTAGCCTTATGAATGCCAGGTGAAATCACTTCTAAACATGGGAAGCTACCGCCCCAAGTACGGATTTCAATGTCGTTATCATAGCGGTCTAAGATTTTTGATTTAATCTCTGGTTGTTTCTCAATATCCGAGAAGAGCGCTACAGCAGTTGGTTGTTCTTGCAGTTTTGTATCTTTCCCAATAACGATTGGTTTTTGGTCTTTTGGATAATACGGACACTCCGGAAGTTCCTCCATATCTGAATACACAAGCTCGGTTCCTTCGACCATTAAGTAGTCAACAGGAAGAGTCTTGTTAAAGGCCACTAAATCGAGTACGAATTCTGAATCCAATGTGATGTGGTATTTTCCATCCCATTCAGGCATTCCTGGAATATGACAGAGAGCACCGTTAAAGTTTGCGATTGGGCCACCAAGGTTTAGCTGATCGTAATATTGTTTTGAATTACGGTAAGGGCGACCAGTGACAATGGCCACTTCATGACCTAAGTTTTTCACGGCATGAAGGGTGTCGATTGTTTCTTGTGTCAGTTCTGAGTTGTTGTTTAATGTAGTTCCATCAAGGTCGATAGCAATGAGTTTCTTTTCCATTCTTTCTCCTTTCAAAGTGATTTTCTAAAAGCGGAAACTTGTTTTCAAAGTTTCCATCAAGTACAATATCTGTATAAGTTTACCATATTTTAGATGAAATAAGAAAGAGGAAGTTATGATTCAAATTGATTATCGTGAAGTAAATGGAATCCCGTACGCTGAAGTCGTAGATGCATCGTTGAAAGACCAAGTGCTTCCAATCGTTGTGTTTTACCATGGTTGGACAGGAAGTAAAGACCGTGTCGTAACGATTGGAGTAGAGTTAGCTAAACGTGGAATGCGTGCTGTTTTACCAGACCAACACTTACACGGAGACCGTGGAGTTCGTCTGATTGGTGGCGAAATCTGGGAAATTGTAGCCAATAACATTAAAGAACTTCCTATTTTAAAAGAAGAATTCAGAAGTCGTGGGCTGTTAGATGAAACGAAATTCGGCGTGTCTGGATTGAGTATGGGTGGTATTTCAACATATGCCTTATTCAATCAATATCCAGATATTACAGCAGCGGCAAGTTTAATGGGTAATGCGGATCCTGCTCGTTTTGCTAAATGGACAATTTCATCGATTTGGATGACAGGGGCAACGCAGGAGCAATGTGAAGCATTAGAAGCAGAAATTGAAAAGAATAAAGCTTTCTTAGATGCAATGGCGCTTGCTAAACACCCTGAACATATTCATGGGCGTCCATTATTCTTATGGCATGGAACTGCAGATGATAAAGTACCGTATGAATTAAATAAAGAATTTTATGAAACAATTAAAGACGAACCATATGCGAAAAATGTAGAATGGCATGAAACACCTGGTGAAGGTCACCGTGTACCGCATCAGATTTTTGAAGAAGTAGCCGACTTTTTCCAAAGAGTATTTCAATAGGAGAGTAGAAGATGACAGAAGAAAATAAAAGTGCAGCAGAAGCAATGCAAGAGAAGATTCTAGAAGCCTTAGAAACGGTAATTGACCCAGAACTTGGAATTGATATCGTCAATCTTGGACTGATTTACCGAGTGGATTTAAACGAAGAAGGGCATTGCCAAGTGGATATGACTTTGACAACAATGGGATGTCCCCTAGCAGATATTATTACTGATGAAATTCATCGTGCTCTAGCTGAGATTGAAGAAGTGAAGACAATCGATGTGAAACTCGTTTGGTATCCAGCATGGAGTCCAGATAGAATGTCACGTTATGCAAGAATTGCGTTAGGTATTAGATAAGGAAAAATCCCCACAGATGTGGGGATTTTTTGGTGCAATAAGTTAAATAAAGTTTGGGGATAGAAGATGGGCTCACATCCTTGTAGTTGAACTCGACCTCGCAGAAATGGCGTGCGTTTCCTGAAACATCCGCAGAACGTTTCACGTTCCTTCCGGTGTTCCAGTCCAACGTTCCATTTCTGAGCGCTCGGTCTCGTATCCTGTTTAGTCTTCCCCCGGTCGCATTGGTCTCTTATACTTACTTTTAGACTCTTGTCGGATGATGGTGTGGGGGGATTTGCGGCCCGCATTTGAGTTTCTGAAGAGCATTTGCATTTTTTCGTCGTCGAAGAGTTCAAGGTTTTGATCGACGAAGTGACTTGCATCAGCTTTCCAATCTGAATGATAGTAATTGAATAATTCGGCCATGGCGACATTTCTGTCGGTGGCGCTCCCTTTAAATTCAGGGTCTGTTACATCTGTTAAGTATTGTTGCATTTTTGCAATTCTTTTTTTATCAAAATCTGCCATAACATTCGCCTCTTTTCAGTCCTATTTTAGCATAGAAGACGTTTTCTTAAAAGAAATTTTTCAAAACTACTGTTCAATTTCATTTGAATGTTTTATACTATTACTTGCTAATTTTTTGAAGAGGAGGGTGTCTAATGGCAAAAGATATGACAAGTGGAAAACCGTTGAAATTAATTTGGAATTTTACCATTCCGCTGTTAATCGGAAATTTATTCCAACAATTATACAATATGGCAGATACTTTTATCGTAGGTCGTACCATAGGAGTGAATGCACTAGCGTCAGTTGGTTCTACCGGAAGTATTGTCTTCTTGATTATCGGGTTTGCGACTGGTTTAACAGCAGGTCTTGCGATTCCATTAGCGCAACGATTTGGCGCGAAGGATTATAAAGGCGTAAAGCATAGTTTTTATGTGTCCATTTTGATTTCACTTGTTGTGGCAATTGTTCTAACGGCTTTGAGTATGATTTTCTGTCGTCAGATTTTAGAAATCATGCAGACACCATCCGAGATTATTGATGGAGCTTATGATTATTTAATGGTCATCTTTGGGGGTATTTTCTCCTCAATGGCCTATAATTTACTATCGAATATTTTCCGTTCGATTGGGGATGCAAAAACTCCTTTATATTTCCTTGTTGTAGCATGCATTATGAATATTGTTTTGGATTTCGTATTTATTGCTGGATTAGGAATGGGAGTAGAGGGAGCAGGATATGCGACGGTTGTGTCTCAAATCTTCTCAGCAATTGCCTGTGTGGTGTATATTTGGAAGAAAATACCAGTGTTAAGATTAACGAAAGAGGACTTAGTGGCGACACAGAAAAATATTCGAGAACATTGTCGTATTTCATTCCCAATGGCGTTTCAAGCTTCGATTATTGCGATTGGAACGATTATGGTTCAAATTGCATTAAATCAGTTAGGACCGACTTCGGTTGCGGCACACACAGCAGCACAAAAGATTGACCAGTTAGCGATTCTTCCAATGATGTCATTTGGAGTTACGATGGCTACCTATTCAGCGCAAAACTTTGGTGCGAAGAAATACGATCGTATCTGGCTAGGCGTACGGGAGTGTATCAAATTATCGTTGACATTTGCAGTTGTAATGGGGTTTATTCTAAATGTCTTTAGCCCAATTTTCATTCGTGCCTTCGTCGGAGAAGGACACGAGGATGTTGTAGAGTTAGGACGACTATTCTTCCTGACGAATGGAACAACGTATAGTTTCCTTTCATTACTCTTTATTTATCGATATACCTTACAAGGAGTTGGAAAAACTTTTACGCCAACACTTGCAGGTATTATGGAACTCATCATGCGTTCTGTAGCTGCAGTGGTTCTTTCAAATATGTACGGCTTCGTCGGAGCAACTGTTGCCAACCCAATGGCGTGGTTTGGATCGATGGTCCCACTCATGATTGCGTATTTTATCTTTAAAAACAAGATTGAAAATGGAGAAGAGCAGTAGTATTCAGCTACTGTTCTTTTTTGAAAACAAATGAAAATTATGAAAACAATTTTCGAATTAATTGTGAATTGTTTAGTTGAAAAAATTATATAGTTATAGTAGAATAATTCTAACTAAAGTGTTTATGGAGGAAAGATTGGATGAAAAAAGAACAATCAATTCGTAAAATTGGAAAACTTATTTTAGCAATCTCGTCATGCGGTGTTTTGTTAACAGCATTTCAAGCAAATAAATCTGTTTTTGCCGAAGATGCAACAACGACTACAGAATCTACTACTGTTGCAGCAACAACTGAAGCTACAACTGCGGCCCCAACGCGTGCTGCTAAAGAAGCCAGTGCAAAAGTAACTGGAACTATTAAAAACCATGGTATTAAGAACTATGAATACTTCACAGACGTAGATATCGCTGTATCTTTAACTGATGATGACGTGAAAGAAGGCGACTACGTAACGGTTACATTAGAAAACGTTGGGGTATTAAGTTCGTTAAATGGAAAAGATGTAATTTATGAAGGAAAGAAAATTGGGACTATCTCAATTGTATCCTTTGAGAACATCAATAAAGCTCGTCAAGGTTCGAATGACAAAGCTCAAATGGAACAAGCTGAATTAGAATCATTACGTATTACTTTAAAAATTACATTTTCAAAAGCTGTTGAAGCGGTAAAACCTGATGTGTTGAAACAAGCACAGTTCCAGATTAAATCAGATAACGCCTATAATGGTGCAGTTATCGCTAATAAAGACTATACTTTAAATCAAGTGATTAAAGTGGGTAATTCTTCTGTAACAAGTACAGTAGATATTCCAAAAGTTGATAAATTTGCAACTGAGACAAACTCAATTAACTTAACACGTGCAGGTAATACGATTAAGTTCAACAAAGATGGATCATATGAAACAAAAACAGAACTCCAAGTTCGTGGAAGAGAAGGAATGAAAGTTGGAACAACCGTTGAATTAGAATTCAATGATGCTTCAGGAATTGAGTGGAAAACAAGTGGAAATACTGCACTTAAAGTTGGAGATACATTTAATTCTTATTTTATCTTGCCAGTATATAGTTCATTTAGTGTAAACCAATATGGAGCTTATATGTTCCCTACTGGTGTAGAGCCAAAATTCAAAGTCACTTCTATTACAGCTAAGAAAATCACGTTTGAAATGATTTCAGGAGACGTTCCAAAAGAATTAGGAGTATTCTTCGTTGTCGGTAAAGACCGTGTGAATATTATTGACAAATCTAAGATTGATATCGAAAAAATGCAATACGATGTTTCAACAGTTGCAACGGCTACAGTTGATGGTAAAAACGCAAAAGGAGTTTATATTTACCGTATTATTAGTGACTCTGCAAGTGCACAATTAGTACTTGATGCATTAGTGACAGAGTACAAAGATATCGATACAAAAGAATCAATCAAAGCAACTGACAAAGGGTGGAAAGACCCAGCTGAGATTGATGGATATAAATTTGTAAGTACAGAAAAAGACCGTGAAGGAAATCGTATCCACTGGTACAGAAAAGTTGCACAACCAACAACAACGGAAGCTCCAACAACAACGGAAGCTCCAACAACA
>NZ_JVNU01000010.1:0-77 GCF_001071995.1 Streptococcus sp. 263_SSPC | reverse complement strand
ACAACGGAAGCTCCAACAACAACAGAAGCTCCTACTACAACGGAAGCTCCTACTACAACAGAAGCTCCTACTACAAC
>NZ_JVNU01000009.1 GCF_001071995.1 Streptococcus sp. 263_SSPC | reverse complement strand
AAAACCGATGGAAAAGTGCTATACAGACATTACAGAGTTTTCTATTCCAACAAGTAATCAAAAACTATATTTATCACCAATTTTAGATGGTTATAACAGCGAGATTATAGCGTATACTCTATCGTCTTCGCCAAATTTAAAACAAGTAAAGGATATGTTAGAACAAGCTTTTAGAGAAGAAGAATACAAGAATACTATTCTCCACAGTGATCAGGGGTGGCAATACCAGCATGAGTTTTATCATAGTTTTTTAGAAGATAAGGGCATTCAGCCATCTATGTCTCGCAAGGGTAATAGTACTGACAATGGCATGATGGAATCTTTCTTTGGCATTCTTAAATCAGAAATGTTTTATGGCTATGAGCAGACATTTAAGTCTATAAAGGAACTTGAGGGGGCAATCGTCGACTATATTGATTATTACAACAACAAACGAATCAAAGTAAAACTAAAAGGACTTAGTCCTGTGCAATACAGAACTAAATCCTTTGCTTAAATTAATTGTCTAACTTTTTGGGGTCAGTACACATGTCCATATATGGTATTTTTCGATCCAAGCCACTTGCAAAATGTTATTTTCTGGAGTAATATATCTGTATTATATCTATATTATTGAAAAGAGGTTTATATCATATGGCAGAAAATCGTAATCACGGCTTTAGAATTCGTTTTTACTTCGGACTTATTTTAATTATTGCCGCTTGCGTCATCGGATTTTTCAATTTCCAAAAACCAGACGCTAAGAAAATCTATGAAGAAGGAAAAGCCCTTAGCTTCTCAACAAGCAATGACGATAAAGAATCAGCTCTAAAAATTACTGATATCTCAAGAGAGCCTGTTATCACCGTAGATGACGGAAAATCCTATATCTACATTGTTGAATTCGAAAAAGAAGGGACTTCAAAAGGCAAAGAACCTGGTTATATTGGTCTTGAATTAACAAAAGAAGAAGCTGCGAAATTAGTCACAAAAGCTGATACAATGCAAGACAATCCAGAATATGTTTACGGAACAATCATTTATCCTTACCGTAATAAACATGCGATTCAAAAGTACAGTGACTTAATTACTCAAGCATTCCATAACTATAACCTTCTACAATCTAACCCTGAAACAACCTTCTACTTCTCTCAAACAGAAGCTAGCTCTGCAAAACGTGGCGGATTAATCGTTGCGGCAGGACTTACAGTGATTGGTCTTGTATTTATTGGTTTAGCATTCTTGAAACGTAAAAAAGTTGGTGCGGCTTACGACGAAATGTACGCTGCTTACCCAGAATTACGTGGCAACTTAGATTTACTACGTACAAACGCTACTTATGCGGATGATGAAACGTTTGTATACATCTACAAGAACCACTTTTTCACTACTTGGAGCGGGTTAGAAGTATACGACTTAACAAAAGCAAAACGCGTTTACCACTATCAGTTATCACACAAGAGATATGGAATCACAACGAACATCGAATCATTCCTAATCTTCTTATCAGACGACAGATCATACAAAGGTAAGAAGAAGAAAATTGAAATTAAGAACATCGGTGAAGAAACAGATGACTTCTTACAACCATTCTTCCGTGCAGTTGCCCAAGAATTCCCTGACACAGCAGTAGGATATGAAAAAAATAGACCGTTCTAGTTAAGGATGTGAGGGCGAACGCTCAGGACTGAAACACTGGACCGGAGTAACGCAAGGGACTTGGAACAAGTCGTGCGGATACTACGGGAAGTGGACGTCAGTCCTGTGAGCCCGAGCTCAACTAGGCAGAAAGACAGAAGACAATAAACCCCTGCGCTGATGTGGAAACTATAAAGGACTCGCAGTGCGAGTCCTATTTTTTATTGCATTTCTAGTGAAAATCAACTTGCAAAAAATCGTTATCTAGAGTGCTGTTAATTGAAACAATATTATTACAAAGGAGTTTTTATTTTATGACAGAAAATCGTAACCACGGTTTTAATATCCGTTTTTATTTCGGGATTATTTTGATTATCGCGGCGTGTGTTGTTGCATTTCTCAACTTCCAAAAACCAGATGCGAAAAAACAATATGAAGAAGGCGCTAGACTGCAATTTACAAGTAGTGCAGATGGTAAAGAAACGGCCTTAAAAGTAACAGATATTTCAACTAATCCTGTCATCGTCCTAGATGGAGGGAAATCATACGTCTATCTTGTTGAATTTCAAAAAGATGATAACCCAGCGAATCCTAAATACGGTATTGTTGGTGTCGAAATGACAAAAGAAGAAGCTGATAAATTAATTGCAAAAGCTGACTCATTGAATGACAATCCAGAGTATATTTACGGGACTATTCTTTCTGATACAAACAAGTCAGCCATCAGAGAATATAGCGACAAAATTACAAAAGTGTTTAAAGATAACAACCTGCTTTCTGCAGAGGCTGAAACATACTACTACTTTTCTCTAACAGAAAATAGTTCTGCGAAAAAAGGTGGATTAATGGTTGCGGCAGGTCTTACGCTTGCAGGTCTTGTATTTATCGGTTTAGCGTTCTGGAAACGTAAAAAAGTTGGTGCGGCTTACGATGAAATTTACGCTGCTTACCCAGAATTACGTGGCAACTTGGATTTATTAAAGACAAATGCAACTTATGTCGACGATGAAATGTTTGTATACATCTACAAGAACCACTTCTTCACTACTTGGAGCGGATTAGAAGTATACGACATTACAAAAGCAAATCGCGTTTACCACTATCAAGTAACACACAAGAAATATGGAGTGACAACAAATATTGACTCATTCCTCATCTTCTTATCAGATGACAAATCATACCGTGGTAAGAAAACGAAGATTGCTATCCATAATATTGGGGAAGAAACCGATAACTTCTTACAACCATTCTTCCACACTGTAGCCGAAGAATTCCCTAACGTGGCCGTAGGGTATGAAAATAATCGACCATTTTAAAAACAGGATGTGAGAGAAAGCGGTAAGAGGCGATGACGGTTCGCAGTTTAGCCGTAAACGGTCTGAAAGACCGTGCGGACTAAACTCGAAAGGCTTGAGCCTCTGCTTTTTCGAACTCAACTACAGGATATGAGCCCGAGCTCAACTACACAAAAACCAACCCATCAAACCGACTCGCAATGCGGGTCGGTTTTTTTTGCGCAATCCAAATCAATTCTGTCTACTAAATTAAAAAATTAACTTTGCAGTTCAAAGATATTTGTGATATATTATATCTATCATACAACCTATATTAAAGGAGAATAATTATGACAGAAAAACGTAATACTAAAGCCTTTGTCGGCCTCATTATTGCTGGAGCTCTTTCACTTATCGTATCTCTTGGAGCGTTATGCTTCTTCCGCTTCTATGAAACAGCTGATAACATGTACAAAAAGGGAAATGTTTTTGGCGAAGTTAGAATGGAAGATGCAGCGAATACTGCTGTTAAAATCACTGGTTATTCAAAAAATCCCATTGCACAAATCGATGGTGGAACTGAATTGTATTTAATCGAGTTTTCTAAAACCGATAAAGATGACTATGGTTATGCAAGTATCGAAGTTAAAAAAGGTGATCCATTAATCCAAAAATTAGCATCTGTCGACGACCTTTTAGAAAACCCTGTTATCGTTGCTGCAACAATTCGTAGATCTGGTGCAAGTGGCGCCGTCCGTAACTACACTTCTGAATTTAAAGATACTATTAGCGAAAACGAAACTATTTCAAAACTAGCTGAAACTGAGTACTATGCATCTGTATACGAATTTCAAAAAAATGAATTAGTTGCAAATATCATCGCTGGTGTAGCAGGTGTTATTGCTCTTGTATTCTTCTACAGTGCTTTCGCAACACGTAAAGGGGAAGACAAAGCGTATAACGAATTATACAGTGCTTATCCAGAATTAAACTATTCAATGGATACAGTATTAGATAATGCAACTTATGTCGATAATCAATTAGGAATCGTTTTATACAAACACCACCTACTTGCGACATACAAGAATTTCCAAGTATACGACTTAACAAAAGCTGAACGAATTTACCACTACGTTTACACTCAAAAATCATACGGAATGACTGTTAGCCGTACTTCTCAATTAATCGTTCTAACTAACGACAAATCATACCGTAGAAAGAAAACTTCTCTACTCATTAAAAACGTTGGGGACGAAACAGATGACTTACTACAACCATTCTTCTACGCAGTAAGCCAAGAATTCCCAGACATCCTATTAGGATACGAAAATAAAAGTAAAAGACCTTTTTAGGATACGAGACCGAGCGCTCAGAAATGGAACGTTGGACTGGAACACCGGAAGGAACGTGTAACGTTCTGCAGATGTTTCAGGAAACGCACGCCATTTCTGCAATGGCGAACTCAACTACACAGGATGTGAGACATCCAACCTAAAAAGATAAATAAACCAAAATAGAACCGCCATAAATGGCGGTTCTATTTCTTTACAGTATTCATTTTTGATTAATCAACATATACAGTTTTTGAACGGTTTAGGTATGCGTAAGCTAACCCAATAATGATACCTCCACCAATC
The DNA here is from genome assembly GCF_001071995.1 of Streptococcus sp. 263_SSPC. Taxonomy (GTDB): domain Bacteria; phylum Bacillota; class Bacilli; order Lactobacillales; family Aerococcaceae; genus Granulicatella. Next base: position 4,860 of record NZ_JVNU01000009.1, on the reverse strand, counting down.
CAGTTACCAGCAAAAGCTACTAACCAGTGACGAATCATATTGAACCAGTTCATGAAGTCTAATGAACTTCCTACTGATGTGAATTTCACGATTGAGAATGAAGCGAAGTTTGCAACCACGTGCTCGTTTCCTAAGTATACGAACATGAAAATTGCTGAGATAACAATCCACATTTTTGCAACATCACTCTTAATGAGTAAGAATGATAAGATAGCTACGTTTACGAAGACGTTCGCTACAATGGCTTCAAGTAATACTGACTCATTACCGCGAGCTAGTTTACCTTCAACCACTTTCGCGATGAATTGACCTGCTTCTAATCCGCTGAACGCTGAAGTGTGGGCGAACACCGCACCCGCAATCATTGCACCGATGAGGTTGAATACACCACAGTAGAATAGAATCGTTAATGCTTTAGACCATGTAATATGTTTGCGGTAAGCTCCTGCTGTTAAATACATCATGTTTGATGTTGCAAGTTCCGCGTTTAAAAATAGAATGTATACCAAACCCCATGTAAAAATAAATGCGAAGATGAACTTGCTAAGCGCTGGGTTAATGCTTGCAATATTTTGTGCTGCATATGCCCCTGCCGCTGTACTCATCGTTAAGAATGCTCCTGCAAACATTGAACGAATCGCGTAACGTCCTTTACTTTCTGTAAATAAAGCTTCTTTTTTCTGACAAGCTTTTTTGACTTTTGTATCGAATTCACTTGTGTGTTCCATAAAATGCCTCCTAAAATTAATTACACTTTAGTATACCACTTTTCTCAAGATTTCATAGAGTTTTTTTCGTAAAAATTTACTTTACAACAGTAGGGATGCTTGCTAGAATGAGCAGTGGTTTAAAAGACAACTTCAAAGGAGACTCTTATGAAAAAAATTATTGGAATTTTGGCGGCTGCCCTCTTCTTAACAGCGTGCGGACAAGCGCCAACAACAACTACTACACAGGAAACAACAACTGCGACAACTGTAGCGCAATCGACAACAGTCACACTCAATATCACAAAAGATGGACAAGCCATCGAAGGGAGCCCATTCACCCTCACTTTCAAAGAAGGCGACAATCTTCTAGACGTGATGAAGGCACAACTGAAAATCGTTGAAAAAGACGGCTTTATTTCTTCTATCAACGGTGTGGAACAAGTCCCAGCCGAAAACAAATACTGGTTATTCGATGTGAACGGTACGATGAGCCCTGTCGGTGCAAAAGAAGTCATCCTAAAAGCAGGCGACGTCATCGACTGGAAACTCAATAAACTTCAATAGTCCTATGGCAAATTTAACTCGAAAAATCACCCTTATCGCCCTACTATCCGCTTTTTGCGTGATTGGAAGACTCGGCCTCCTCACACTTCCAAATGTTCAACCGATTACCGTTGTGGTCATTTGGATTACGCTAGAACTTGGACTTTTGTACGGCGTTGCTATCGGTAGCATCTCCATTTTGATTTCCAACCTTCTAGTTAGCATGGGGCCATGGACAATCTATCAAATGGTAAGTTTTGCCCTCGTCTGCGTGTGTGCATTACTCCTTCGTCCACTGTGGCGAAAAAGAAAACAATTCCCGCGCCTAGCTTGGATTGTTTTTCCAATCTTTGCAGGACTGATGGGCTATTTATACGGCTTTATCATCTCGATTTTCTGGGTATTCAGCATGCCTGGTCTGAATTTCTGGATTTACTACTTAAACGGCGTCCTTTTCGATACGTACCACGCCATCGGAAATGTCGTCTTCTGGATTTTATTGATTCCACTCTTCGAGAAGTTAAATCCATTCAAAATGCTACAAAAATAAAAACAGACTTAAAATCACTCGTGTAAAAGAATGGTTTTAAGTCTGTTTTGGTTTAGAATGATTCCTTCAAACCTTTATAGTAGCGATAATGGGGCATCGGATTGAGCCTTACGTCATCATTCAGTTAAATAAAATATCTAATCTTATTTCAGCAAGTAATTTAATATATCTTTCTCCAATTTTCGGACGGGGTACTGCGCCTTCAACTTTATTTTTTGATTGTTGCATCCAGCGTATCCTTGCACGACATCCACTTGTGGAATGACCACCCAATCTCCAAGAACTTCATGCGCGACTTCTGTTTTTTCATCCAAAATGCACACGAAGCGGTATTCTCTCTCGTGTTGCCACTCTTTGAATTTTGCAAAGGTCGCTTTAATATAGAAATTCAGATTCGAATACGAGAATTGATTGCTATTGCTTCTCGTATTAGGACGTTTATCAATATATTCCACCGGGCCGTATACACAGAGTCCATCTACCTTTAAGGAATGAATTTTGTCTAACAGGCTCGCATACGAATACTCAAGCGCATACCCTGCGTGGCTATTGGCGTAATAAGACCACATTAAAATATTATCTGCGGCGTGCGTAAAGCAAAACACACGGAAGAAATCCATCATTGAATGGCCATTCGCGTAGTAGCAATTACAGTCAAACGGGTCGTTGAAATGCTTCGGATGACTAAACGACACATTCCCTTCCACCACTTGATACGGATTCTTCTCAATCGTTTCCTTGGCATAGTACTTCACAAAAACTTGTCGCTCTTCTCGAATCGCTGCTTCTGCCTTTTTAAAATACGTCTCAACGTCTTCTTTAAATACCCCTTGAAACTGTTCGACTAACTGATCTGGTGCTAAAAATCCAAGTCTGATATTCTTCGCGAGCTGGTCATTGAACTCTTTATCCGCCTTTTCTACGTCAAACCCTTGCGGAATCTTCGTATTCGCATTTTGAATATACACAATCTTTTTACACTCTAGGTCAGCCGGTTCTTTCGTCGGTTGTTTAAACAGCGACACAAACACTTTCTCTTTTGTTTTGCGGTTGGCTACTAAAAAAAAATTACTATCTAAGAAGGATTCCACCAAGCGGTACTCTTTATGCGTTTGTAAAAATGTCGCCTTAGCAATCAAATAACGATACAGCTCGATGTCCTCTTTTAAAATGATTTTCAACAACCCCACCTCCTCACTGAAAGTATATCATTTCTTTCTATCTGTTTAAATAATGACCAAAATAAAAAGAGCAACCCTCTCGATTGCTCTTTCATTGATTTACACTAATTATTTTTTAGATGCTTTAATAAATTCCCAGATTTTAGATATATCTTCTACACTCTTAGTGACTTTTGTATTAGTTTCTACTTTTCCTGTATCTTTATAACAATCGTTGACTCCGTATAATACAATTTCACCATTTGTATTTTCGTAAACCATTTTAAGAATTTTAATACTATCTTTTTTGGGATCACTCGAAATATCGTGGTAAAGTACCTCTTTTATATCCTTAGGATAGTAACCGTATAGTGTATCTATTTCTTTATCGGCCTTAAGTGGTTTTCCGTTCCAATCCAATCGTGCAATGGTTTGATTTTCAACAAATACTGCCGATCTTGGGTCTACATACTTACTAAGTTTAAGTCCTTGTCCAATTTTTTCTGGTTGTTTACCTGAATAGTACATAACATCATCTTTTGTAATAATATAATTTCCTTGGATGTCTTTAACATTATCCATCACTTTTTTAAAGTCTTCATCAGCTGCTTTGCTATAAGCTGTACCATCTTTGGTTAGAGCCAAAAAGAATCGATTTTTGTGGTCTGATGTTACTTTTACAACATCCTTGATGCTATCAATCTTAGTCAACTCTGCATAGTCCTTGTCAAACCCATTGTATTTGGCTTGACCATAGGAATATAGATTTCCATCCTTGTCTACCGCAACTATCCCCATAAGGTATGGAGTTGAGACAACAATATTACCACCTAATTTTTTAGGCGCATCAACTGCTCCGCCTTTAATAGGGTCGATCCCATTAATGTATAAATCACCGTTTTTATCAATCCAAGTACTTCCATTACCAGGAATAAAGCTAATGTTTTCTAAAAACTTCGTCGGAGTTTCAACAGCAACATCATCCTTACTAAAGTTTAGACCTCCACCGATATAATAGACGTTTCCTTTATTAGTAAGAACATTTATTCTACTCCCATCCATAACGATATACTCTTCGATGGTTTCTGCCCCAGAATTTGAATTTTGCGCCGCAGTTTCTCCAGAGCCTGAAGAAGCTGGATTTGCGGCATCAGAGCCACCGCCTGATTTCCCGCATCCTGAAGCTACGAATATACACATTAGCGCTGCCGCAGCGGCTAACATACCCTTAGTCTTTCTTTTCATATGAATATCTCTCCTTTGAATTTATTTTTGTTCATTTAGATTTTTAAAACTAGCTTATGTTATTCATAAAAAACAACATAAAATACCTCAAAAATCCATTAAAAATTCCCAAATTCATTATATCACAAATTTTTTGTTAGAAAATACTACATATAATGTATAAAATGAATTAAATCCTAACAATAGCGTCACAACAAGGTTTTAAAAAGTTTAATTTTTTTGTTTCTTTTTTAACAAACTGCTAAATTTTTCACAATTCAAGCACCTTTTTCATTACGAAAAGAATACCCATTTTTATAAACACAAAAAAGAGGAACCCCTCTTTTTTGTATGCTCATAAAAATGGTCTATCTGGAAGATTCCCGGATTCTATAATAGTCRTAWTKGGGAAGTGCAACCAATGTGAATTACTGACTCTAGGGTRTAACCCGTAGAGTCAGTTTGAAGCTTGGTAGGATTGAGACCTTGGCTCAATCCGGTGCCCCATTATGACTATTATGAAGACATCCGAGAAATCTGAAAGATAGACGCAAGTCTATTCAATTTTTAGCACTTACAAGACAAACCATGAAGAACCATAAAGGTGCACCCCTCTTTTTTGTACGCTTATAAAAATGGTCTATCTGGAAGATTCCCGGATTCTATAATAGTC
>NZ_JVNU01000008.1 GCF_001071995.1 Streptococcus sp. 263_SSPC | reverse complement strand
GTTGGTTTCACAGGCGTAACCGTTGGCGTATACTTCGCCGTTACGCTAGTTCCATTCTCGTCTTTGACTTGAACGGTCACCGCATCTGGAGTCCCTACGAAATCTTTATTCGGTGTGAAGATTACTTCACCTGTTAATGGATTAATCGTGTAAGTCCCAACTTTTTCGCCATCTTTCATAGCGTCAATCGTTGTATCAACTACCGCAGTTTCATTCATCACGAATTTCGCTGGTTGATCTGCGTCCACTTTCAACGGAACTTCTGCGTCTCCTTCAGTAAACTTCGGTGTTCCCGTTTGTACTTTTCCTTGTTT
>NZ_JVNU01000007.1 GCF_001071995.1 Streptococcus sp. 263_SSPC | reverse complement strand
AACTGGCTCGCACAATACAAGAAAAATAAGTATACTATTGTTGAGAAAACAAGAGGGAGAGTACCTGAAATGGGACGTAAGCCAAAGAAAAAACCAGAAGAGATGACAGAACTAGAACGCCTTCAGGCTGAAAATGAGTATTTAAGAGCGGAGAATGCCATTCTAAAAAAGTTGAGAGAACTCCGCTTGAAGGAGGAAAAAGAGAAAGAAGAAAGACGCAGATTGTCAGAGAGTTAGTGTCAGAGTTTCCTTTAGATATTCTTCTAAAGATTATTAAACTTGCTCGTTCAACTTACTACTATCACTTAAAGCAGCTAAACCTAGAAGATAAGAATCAGGCCGTAAAAAACGAAATAGAAACCATTTATAACGAGCATAAAGGTAATTATGGATATCGCCGTATCACTCTTGAACTTAGAAACCGTGGGTTCATCGTAAACCATAAGAAGGTACAACGCTTGATGAAACTGTTGGGGCTAACTGCTCGTATTCGTAGAAAACGTAAGTATTCTTCTTATCATGGAGAAGTTGGTAAGAAAGCTGAGAATATTATTCAACGTCAATTTACAGCTG
>NZ_JVNU01000006.1 GCF_001071995.1 Streptococcus sp. 263_SSPC | reverse complement strand
GGGACTGACCCCAAAAAGTGAGAATTTAATAAAAACACCCTAGGGCTACCGTCTCCGGTATTCAACCGGAGACAGGTAGTCCAATTTTTGTTGGATTCTATTTTCATTATAATATTTGATGTAATTTTCTACAATTTGAATTACAATAGAAGATGAAGTTATTACTTCATCTTTTATGTAGAAAGCTTCGCACTTTAGGGAAGAATGGAAGCTTTCGATGGGCGCATTATCTGCGGGTGTCCCCTTACGGGACATACTGCGGATAATGTTTTTTTCTTTACATAAATTGTAGTATTCGGCGGAAGTATAAACGCTGCCTTGATCACTATGTAGTAGAACACCCTTAGGTAAGTCAATTTGATTTAAAGTATCCAATACAAACTTA
>NZ_JVNU01000005.1:145-26642 GCF_001071995.1 Streptococcus sp. 263_SSPC | reverse complement strand
TCAACAATAGTATACTTATTTTTCTTGTATTGTGCGAGCCAGTTGGGAAGAGTGCCACGCGCAGGGAGGCCGTATTCGAGAGAAACTCTTTCTTTACTCCAACCTTCGAGTAAGACTTTATCAATCATTTCTTGTTTTATTTCTGGAGAATAATAATTATTTCTCCCTTTTTTAACTATCTCTAACCCATAACGTTCAATCAATTTAATCATGTAGGAAAGATTTCTCGCATCTATACCGAACATATCTGCAAGTCGTGAGTAGCTAAATCCTTGTTTTCTGAGTTCATAAATCTGAACTTTATCTTCATAAGTTAATTTCATAATAAAAACACCCCAAAAGTTAGATTTTGTGTCTAACTTTTGGGGTGCACTTCAATGTCCATATATGGTATTTTAGGTTAGAAGAAGGAGGCGTTACAATGAAAAGAGTTGCAATTTTGGATAAGAAACAAATTGATATTTTAGATGAGTTACCCTATCCGATTATGGTGAGATATGCTGCTATCATGCTTCTTTTAGATAAAGAAGGAGTGACAGACGCCGTTTGGGAAAGATGGGGAGTAGTAGAAAAAGGGAAAGAAATATTGCTTATTCCGGAAGGTAAAAAAAGGGAGGCGACAAAATTTGAAAAATTATTTATTAAAACGTTTAAATCAATTGAAATACAAGTATCCAGAGTTTGAAAAAGACTTAATGAGAGAATTTGCGAATCATAAAATTGGGTTGAGAATGACAGAGTTCAGATTGAAGACAGGCTTATCGCAAAATCAGTTTGCCAAGAAAATTGGGATGTCTGCCTCTCATTATTCACGGTTAGAAAGAGGACGACAAAATATTTCATTTTTACTGCTAGAAGAAATTGCTCAAAAAATGGGAGTTTGGATCGATGTTTCTTTTGAAATGGAGGAGCAGAAACCGTGGTCTCAACAGCTTAACGAGAAGAAAGGGACAAAAAAAGTCCCGAAAATTCATAGTTCTTAACCAATTTATAATCTGAGCACGGTTGCATTTCTGCTATTTTGTGTTAAAATATAAATGTGTTCAGAAATATGGATTCAAAGATACTGGAAATAAGCGGGACGATATACGACCCTATCTGGAAACGATTGGAGGAAGGTTTCGATGAATTATCTTAATCTATCTCATTTATTAGTTCCAGAAAGCAGAGTCGCTCTTCAAACGCGATTCCGTATTTTACAAGCCATCGCAACGTATCAACCGATTGGACGAAGAGCCCTTGCAAAAGTGGTTCAGATGTCCGAACGCACACTACGTAATGAATGTGAGGATATGAAAGCTTTAGACCTGATTGAAGTACAAGGGTCAGGAATGCGACTCACGGAAGTTGGCGAATTTATATTAGAACGGTCGGATGATTTGAAAAACAACTTTATCCAGATGAGTCTGGTGGAACATAAGGTGGCTAAAACCTTAGGAGTTCAATATGTAAAAGTTGTGGATGATTCGGCTAAAACATCTGAGTTGGTACAAGAGATTATGGATGTCCTTTTACCACTTGGAACTTCCATTATCGCCATCACTGGGGGCCAAACGATGGTCCGTGTCAGCGAAGGGTTCACAAAAGACATTTCAGTGAACCGAGACTTAACGATTGTTCCTGCTAGAGGAGGAATGTTTGGGTCGATGTTGATTCAAGCCAATAATGTCAGTGAGAAAATGGCGACTGGAATTGGCGCTCATCACGAAGCGTTATTCGTTCCAGAACATGTCCAACAGGCGACATATGCACCGCTAATGCAAGAACCTTCAGTCGCAAAGACGATAGGTCTCATGAAAAAGGCGGAGTGTTTGTTATATAGCGTTGGAAGTGCTATTATAATGGGAGAGAGACGTGGCCTCACGCAAGAACAAATGGCTACGTTAAAAGAGAAGAAAGCAATTGGCGAAGCGTTCGGTTGTTTCTTCGATGCAGAAGGAAATGTGGTATTAAAAATCCCAAGAGTAGGGCTGCATCTTAGTGATTTATCTACGATTCCACATTCGATTGCCGTTGTGGAAGGCGCAGAGAAGGCACCTGCTTTAAAAGCATATGCCAAATTAGCTCCGGTGGATCGCACTTGGTTTGTGATTGACAAGGAGACATCAGAGTTGGTTTTGAACGGGGAAACCCGCAAAAAATAAAAATAAAAAATTCCTAGGAGGAAAAACTATATGACAGTTAAAGTTGGTATTAACGGTTTCGGACGTATCGGTCGTTTAGCATTCCGTCGTATTCAAGATGTGGAAGGATTAGAAGTTGTTGCAATCAATGACTTAACAGACGCTAAGCAATTAGCTCACTTGTTAAAATATGATTCAACTCAAGGACGTTTCAACGGTGAAGTTGAAGTGTTAGATGGAGCTTTCCGCGTTAACGGTAAAGAGGTTAAAGTACTTGCTAACCGTAATCCTGAAGAATTACCATGGGGTGAACTAGGCGTTGATATCGTATTAGAATGTACTGGTTTCTTCACTTCTAAAGAAAAAGCTGAATTACACTTAAAAGCTGGCGCTAAACGCGTTGTTATTTCTGCACCTGGTGGAAATGACGTGCCTACAGTTGTATTCAACACAAACCACAACATTTTAACAGGTAAAGAAACTGTTATCTCTGGTGCTTCATGTACTACAAACTGCTTAGCTCCAATGGCTAAAGCATTAAACGATAAATTCGGTATTGTTGAAGGATTAATGACAACAATCCACGGTTACACTGGTGACCAAAACACATTAGACGCACCTCACGCTAAAGGTGACTTACGTCGTGCTCGTGCTGCAGCAGTTAACATCGTTCCTAACACAACTGGTGCTGCTAAAGCTATCGGATTAGTAATCCCAGAATTAAACGGAAAATTAGACGGAGCTGCTCAACGTGTTCCTGTTCCAACAGGTTCATTAACTGAATTAGTAACAGTTTTAGAAAAACCAGTTACTGCTGAAGAAATCAACGCAGCTATGAAAGAATTAGCTAACGAATCTTACGGTTACACTGAAGATCCAATCGTATCTTCTGATATCGTAGGTATCACTTATGGTTCATTATTCGATGCAACTCAAACTAAAGTAATGACTGTAGGCGACAAACAATTAGTTAAAACTGTTGCTTGGTACGATAACGAAATGTCATACACTGCACAATTAGTTCGTACTTTACAATACTTCGCAAAACTATAATTTAAACTATAGATTTAGCTAATCGTATCTATTTTCTCAGGGCGATGGAAGCATTCGCTTCCTCGCCCTGTTTTCATAATGTGAGTAATGCACTCGCTCCAAATAAAAATGTAGGAGGCTATTTTATGGCTAAAAAAATCGTTACAGACTTACAAGTTGAAGGAAAGAAAGTTTTAGTTCGTGTGGACTTTAACGTTCCTTTGAAAGATGGCGTGATTACAGACGATAACCGTATCGTTCAAGCATTGCCAACAATCAAATACTTAATCGATCACAACGCTAAAGTGATTTTATTCTCTCACTTAGGTAAAGTGAAATCTGAAGAAGACAAAGCTAAATTGAGCTTACGTCCAGTTGCAGAACGCTTATCTGAGTTATTAGGAAAACCAGTGACTTTCGTTCCAGAAACTCGTGGAGAAAAGTTAGAAGCTGCTATTAATGCTCTTAAAGATGGCGATGTTTTATTATTCGAAAATACTCGTTTCGAAGATTTAGATGGTAAGAAAGAATCTAAAAACGACCCTGAATTAGGTAAATATTGGGCTTCTTTAGGCGACTTATTCGTTAACGATGCATTCGGTACAGCTCACCGTGCGCATGCTTCAAACGTTGGTATTGCAAGCAACTTAGAATCAGCTGCTGGATTCTTGATGGAAAAAGAAATCAAGTTCATCGGTGGCGCAGTAGATAACCCAGAACGTCCATTCGTGGCAATCTTAGGTGGAGCGAAAGTTTCAGACAAGATTGGCGTTATCAACAGCTTATTAGACAAAGCTGATAAAGTTCTTATCGGTGGAGGAATGGCTTACACATTCTTCAAAGCAATGGGACGTGAAGTAGGTCTTTCATTATTAGAATTAGACCGCGTTGAATTAGCAAAAGAAATTATGGAAAAAGCTGGCGACAAATTAGTATTACCAATCGATAACGTTGTTGCTAAAGAATTCTCTAACGATGCTGTAGCTACAATCGTTGATTCAGATGCTATCCCAGCAGACCAAGAAGGTTTAGATATCGGACCTAAGACAGTTGAATTATTTGCAAGCTACTTAAAAGATGCAAAAACTGTTGTATGGAATGGACCAATGGGTGTATTCGAATTACCAAACTTTGCTAAAGGAACTATCGGTGTATGTGAAGCTATCGCTAACCTAAAAGACGCAACTACAATCATCGGTGGTGGGGACTCAGCTGCTGCTGCAATCTCACTAGGCTACGCTGACAAATTCGCTCACATTTCAACAGGTGGTGGAGCTTCTCTAGAATATCTAGAAGGTAAAGAACTACCAGGTGTTGCTGCTATCAGTGATAAATAATTTTAAACATTTAAAAGGAGATGTTGTGTATATGCGTAAACCAATTATTGCCGGAAACTGGAAAATGAACAAAAACCCAAAAGAAACTCAAGCTTTTGTGGAAGCTGTTGTTGGTAAATTACCTTCAGGCGAACGCGTAGAAAGTGCTATTGCTGCTCCTGCAGTTAACTTAGTCACTTTATTAGAATATGCGAAAGGCTCAGAATTAAAAGTAGCTGCTGAAAACTGCTACTTCGAAGATGCTGGTGCTTTCACTGGTGAAACTTCACCTAAAGTATTAGCTGAAATGGGCGTGCACTACGTAGTTATCGGCCACTCAGAACGTCGTGAATATTTCCACGAAACTGATGAAGATATCAACAAAAAAGCACATGCTATTTTCAGAAACGGCTTAACACCAATCATTTGTTGTGGTGAAACTTTAGAAACTTACGAAGCAGGAAAAGCTTCTGAATTCGTAGGAGGACAAGTTTCTGCAGCATTGAAAGGTTTATCAAACGAGCAAGTATCATCATTAGTGATTGCTTATGAACCAATCTGGGCTATCGGAACTGGTAAATCAGCATCTCAAGATGACGCTCAAAAAATGTGTAAAGTTGTTCGTGACGTTGTAGCAGCTGACTTCGGTCAAGAAGTTGCTGACAAAGTTCGCGTTCAATACGGTGGATCTGTAAAACCAGAAAACATTGCTGAATACATGGCTTGTCCAGACGTTGACGGAGCTCTTGTAGGTGGAGCAAGCTTACAACCAGATTCATTCTTAGCTTTATTGGAGGCAGTAAAATAATGGCAAAATCACCAGTTGCAATCATTATCTTAGATGGTTTCGGATGGAGACCAGAAGTTGAAGGTAATGCCGTTGCACAAGCAAAAAAACCAAATTTTGATCGTTATTACAACGAATTTCCTCATACAACATTAAAAGCTTCTGGATTAGATGTAGGTCTACCAGATGGCCAAATGGGGAACTCAGAAGTAGGTCATACAAACATCGGTGCTGGACGTATCGTTTACCAAAGCTTAACTCGTATTGACAAAGCAATCGAAGAAGGCGAATTCGAATCTAACCCAGCATTAAACGGTGCATTTAACCACGTGAAAGAAAATGGCTCTACATTACACTTATTCGGATTATTATCTGATGGTGGGGTACACAGCCACATCAACCATTTATTAGCATTAGTGGAAACAGCTAAAGCAAAAGGAATCGACAAAGTGTACATTCATGCATTCATGGATGGACGTGACGTAGACCCTAAAGCTGGTCCTTCTTACATCAAAACTTTAGAAGACAAATTAGCTGAAGTAGGCGTTGGAGAAATCGCAACAGTTTCAGGTCGTTACTATGCAATGGACCGTGACAAACGTTGGGAACGTGTGAAATTAGCTTATGATGCTATCGCTCATAGCGAAGGACCACAATTCGAAAGCGCACAAGCTGTGATTGCGGATAGCTATGCTAAAGACGTTACAGACGAATTCGTTATTCCATCAGTAATCGTTAAAGATGGCAAACCAGTGGCAAAAGTAGAAGACAACGATGCAATCATCTTCTTCAACTTCCGTCCTGACCGTGCAATCCAATTATCAAATGCGTTCACTGATAAAGAGTGGACTAACTTTGACCGTGGTGCACGTGCTACAAACGTTAAATTTGTGACAATGACTTTATATAATCCAAGCGTGGATGCAGAAGTTGCATTCCCACCAATTCCAATGACAAACGTTCTTGGTGAAGTGTTATCTAAAGCAGGCCTTGCACAATTACGTATTGCTGAAACTGAAAAATATCCACACGTAACATTCTTCATGAATGGTGGACGTAACGAAGAATTCCCTGGCGAAAACCGTATTTTGATTCCTTCTCCAAAGGTTGCAACTTACGACTTGAAACCAGAAATGAGTGCTTACGAAGTAGGAGATGCATTATACAACTCAATCATCAATGATGAAAATGATGCCATCATCTTAAACTTCGCAAACCCAGACATGGTTGGACACTCAGGAATGTTAGAACCAACAATCAAAGCGATTGAAGCAGTGGACGAAAACTTAGGTAAAGTTGTTGACGCCATCCTTGCAAAAGGCGGTAGCGCAATTATCTTTGCTGACCACGGTAACTCAGAAACAATGATTACACCAGAAGGAACACCACATACTGCACATACAACAGTGCCAGTACCAGTGATTGTTACGAAGAAAGGTGTAACATTACGTGAGGGTGGACGTTTAGCAGACGTTGCTCCAACGATGCTTGATTTACTAAATGTGGAAAAACCAGAAGAAATGACTGGTGAATCATTAATCGAAAAATAAAGAATCCCTTTCCAAAGGTTGAAACTCTGATGATTTTCGATTAAAATAATAACGTACAAAATAAATATTAAAGGAGTTAATAAATCATGCCATTTATTACAGATGTATTAGCAAGAGAAGTACTAGACTCACGTGGGAACCCAACTATCGAAGTTGAAGTTTACACAGAAAGCGGAGCGTTCGGACGCGGTATGGTTCCTTCAGGAGCTTCAACTGGTGAATACGAAGCAGTTGAATTACGTGACGGCGACAAATCTCGTTACTCAGGAAAAGGAGTTCAAAAAGCAGTTGACAATGTAAACAACATTATCGCTGAAGCTATCTTAGGTTACGATGTTCGTGAACAAATGGCGATCGACAAATTAATGATCGAATTAGATGGTACTCCAAACAAAGGTAAATTAGGAGCTAACGCAATCTTAGGCGTATCTATCGCTGTAGCACGCGCAGCTGCTGACTACTTAGATCAACCTTTATACCAATACTTAGGTGGATTCAACACTAAAGTATTACCAACACCAATGATGAACATCGTTAACGGTGGATCTCACTCAGATGCTCCAATCGCATTCCAAGAGTTCATGATCTTACCTGTTGGTGCTCCTTCATTCAAAGAAGCTTTACGTTGGGGTGCTGAAGTATTCCACGCATTGAAAGGTATCTTACACGACCGCGGTTTAGTAACTGCAGTAGGTGACGAAGGTGGTTTCGCTCCAACATTCGAAGGAACTGAAGATGCTGTAGAAACAATCTTAGCAGCAATCAGAAAAGTAGGTCTAGAACCTGGTAAAGATGTTTACTTAGGATTTGACTGTGCTTCATCTGAATTCTTCAAAGATGGCGTATACGACTACACAATCTTCGAAGGTGAAAAAGGTGCTAAACGTACTCCAGCTGAACAAGTTGAATACTTAGCAGAATTAGTTGAAAAATACCCAATCATCACAATCGAAGACGGCTGTGACGAAAACGACTGGGATGGATGGAAATTATTAACTGAACGCTTAGGCGGTAAAGTTCAATTAGTTGGTGACGACTTATTCGTAACTAACACAGAAATCTTATCTCGTGGTATCGAACAAGGTATTGCAAACTCAATCTTAATCAAAGTTAACCAAATCGGTACTTTAACTGAAACATTCAACGCAATTGAAATGGCTCAAAAAGCTGGTTACACTGCAGTTGTTTCACACCGTTCTGGTGAAACTGAAGATTCAACAATTGCTGACATCGCAGTTGCAACAAACGCTGGACAAATCAAGACTGGTTCATTAAGCCGTACAGACCGTATTGCTAAATACAACCAATTATTACGTATCGAAGATCAATTAGGTGACTTAGCTGTTTACCAAGGTCTATCAGCGTTCTACAACTTGAAAAACAAATAATTCCTAGGAATTAGGGAGGGGAAGCAGATTTGCTTCCCCTCCTTTTTTGTGCAAAAATTGCGTGCTTTTAAATGATTTTCAACCGAAGGTTGAAGGATACGATACCTGTTTAATATCCGTTTTTACATAATGGACATGGTTGTGAGGCACCGCCTCGAGCCTAAGGTCTCTCGGCTTCGAAGCTTCAAAGAGGGAGTAGCGAATACATTCGCAACTCCCTCTAATTCACATCCGATGCACTTCTCACTACCATTTCCATTATAAACGGATATTTTGGTATCGTATCCTTGGTGAATAAGCACCCAATTTTTGCCAGTGAAGAGAAGAGGTTAAAGAGGACGTTTGAAAAATGATAACCGTGGATAGCCGTTATAGTGGAATGAGTGATGGGGGATAGCATTGAATGTGAATTACGCGGAGTAGAAACACTTTTCGTACTCCGCGTTTGAAGCTTCAAAGACCAAGAGACCTAGGCTCTTGGCGGTGCCCCATCACAAACTCCACTATATTCAAACGGCTATCAATCAGGTTATCATTTTTCAAACCGTGCGAAAAAAACAGTTATCATTTTTCAAACTGTGTGAAAGACAGCAAAATAGTTATAGTATAGAACAAGAAAGGGAAAGCCAGGAGGCGATTTTCGGTGTAAACTAATTATGAAAGCGAAATCATAGTGAACGGAGGGATTTTGATGAAAGTCGCGGTTGGTATTGATATTGGGGGGACAAAGGTAGCGGTTGCGTTGATTAACGAAAATGGGGAGATCGTTAGTCGTTCACAAAGCCCGAGCCAAACAGCGAGTGCTGAAAGTTTGTATCAGGGAGTGGTCCAACTGGTGGATAAAGTGCTCAATGATAATGATTTACGCATTCAAGATACGTATGGGATTGGTGTTGGATTACCAGGAAAGGTAGATGTGGAAAACGGGGTAGCGATTTTCCAAAACAATATACCTTGGGCTAATTTTCCAATTGTAGCAAGATTGAAGGAAACGTACGGAGACATACCGGTAAAAATCGATAATGACGTTAAAGTAGCGGCTTATGCGGAATATCGAATGCTCAATCTAAAGCCTGCAGACATGTTTGGATACGTAACGGTATCAACAGGAATCGCAGCCACCAACATCGTCAATAATACAATCTTACGCGGGGAAGGTTTCTCAGGAGAAATTGGGTTTGTCAAAGTACCTTACTTTGAATGTCTCGAAGCGTTAGAAGTAGCTTGTTCGGGTGTCGGAATCGAGCGCACAGGACGCGAAATTTACGAAGACGAGACATTAACAACGAAAGATATTTTTGATAAATGGCGCAGTGGTGAGGAAGCGGCTGGTCGTATCATCGAAGAAACAGCAAAAGGATTAGCAAGTGTTCTTCATGGAATGGTCTGCTTACTCGATCCAAAAACCATTGTGTTTGGAGGTAGTGTTTCAAACTACAACCCAGACTTTATTAATCTCGTGAAAGAAGAGTTAGCAGAACTCCTTCATCACGAACAAAAACATATTCTAGAACACATCCAAGCATCAACCATTAAGGGGGATAATGGAATCATTGGTGCCGGCCTGCTCGTAATAGAATAGCAAACGATAGAAAATGCTAGGACTGTCCTAGCGTTTTTTATTTTTTAGCACCCTTTCTCTTCAGCGATGGGAGATAAACTATTTTTAGCGATTTACCTCATAGATGGGTTGTTGATTATCAGAAATAACATCAGTTTATTGAAAGAATAGTGGGGAATCACATTGAATGTGAATTAGGTGGAGTTAGGAATGAAATTCTTACTCCACCTTTGAAGCTTCAAAGGTGAGAGACGAAAGGCTCGAACCGGTGTCCCACTATGACTCTTTCAATATAAAACTGATGTTTTCAGATAATCAAAAAGCATTCTGTTAAGATTTGTGGCAAGCATTAAATAGCCTACTCCTCTTTGCGAGGGGAAATAAACTAAGAAAGGTATTTTTATACATAAAGAAAAAGAGTCCCTCGGACTTTATAATGACATTAATGGCGGTTGCGACCGATGTGAATTACAGATTCTTGAAGAGAATTCTTCTAGAATCTGTTTGAAGCTCGGTAGGGTTGAGACCGTGGCTCAACCCGGTGTAGCCTTTTAAGTCATTATAATAACGTCCGAGAGGACTCTTTTGATTTTATTTTAGAAAGTAAGCAGATATCTTTTCTTGGTTTATCTCACTAAGCCTACCGCTTTTTCCATCTTGCGCAGCGTCTTATTCGCTACATAGTTCGCTTTCTTAGCACCCTCATCAAGAATCTCATCTAGCTTATCAGATTTAAGTAACTCATAGTAGCGCTCTTGGATTGGTTCCATCACAGCGATAATCGCATCAGCTAATTCTTCTTTGAATTGGCCGTAACCAACGCCTTTGAAGCGTTCTACGAGTGATTCAATACTTTCGCCAGAGAAAGCAGAGAAGATTGTTAATAGGTTTGATACGCCAGGTTTTTCAGCTGGATCGAATTCAATCACGCCGCTTGAATCTGTCACAGCGCTCTTGATTTTCTTGCGAATCACAGCTGGCTCATCAAGCATGCTGATGTATTCTTTCACGTTGGCATCTGATTTACTCATTTTCTTTGTTGGTGTTTGTAAGCTCATGACACGTGCGCCAGCTTTTGGAATGAATGGTTCTGGCATTACAAGTAATTTGTTGCCATTTCCGTAGCGACTGTTGAAGCGTTCTACGAAATCACGTGTTAATTCCATATGTTGTTTTTGGTCTTCTCCAACAGGAACCACTTCGGCGTTATATAAAACGATATCGGCTACCATTAGTGGAGGATATGTTAATAAACCTGCAGAAACAGATTGTTGTTTTTGAGATTTATCTTTGTATTGTGTCATACGTTCTAATTCACCAACGCCGACATTACATTGAACAATCCATGCAGCCTGCGCGTGCGCAGGAACTTCTGATTGTACGAAAATCGTTGACTTTTCAGGATCAAGACCAATCGCAAGGTAAAGTGCTGCAAGTGAACGAGTTTGTTCTTTTAATTTCTTTGGATCTTGTGGAACAGTAATCGCGTGTTGGTTTACGATACAGTAAGTACAATCGTACTCATCTTGTAAGGCCACGAAGTTTTTCATCGCTCCAATATAGTTCCCGATAGTTGGGATTGCTGAAGGCTGAACGCCTGAGAAAATTCTTTTTTTAGACATATAAGTGCTCCTTAAACTTGTTAGTTTTATTATACCTTATTTCTAAAGGATTTTCATAAAAAAATAGTTGCAGTAGCTTTCATCGTTTGTGAATTCAGAAATTATCTTTGGTAAAAGCATTCTTGAATTGAAAACATATGAAAATGTTATGAAACAATAAATTTTTCACCAAAAGTGAAAAAAGTTTGTGAAAATCTAAAAAATATCCAAAAATCATATAGATTTTTTTGTATATATCATATATAATAATACACGTAGATAAGACCGAAGACTTTAGAAGAGGAGGACATCGACGTATGGTTACTTTATATACATCACCTAGCTGTACATCTTGCCGCAAAGCACGTGCATGGTTAGAAGAACATAACATCGCGTACACAGAAAGAAACATTTTTTCAGAACCATTAACTATTGACGAAATTAAAAACATCCTACGAATGACTGAAGACGGAACAGAAGAGATTATTTCAACTCGTTCAAAAGCATTCCAAGAATTAAAAATTGATTTGGATGAAGTTCCATTAAATCAATTATTCTCATTAATCCAAAACAACCCAGGATTACTACGCCGCCCAATTATGTTGGACGAAAAGAGATTCCAAGTTGGATACAATGAAGACGAAATTCGTCGCTTCTTACCACGTGAAGTTCGTGCTTACGAATTAGATATGGCACAACGCTTAGTTAACTTTTAAAGACCTGAGCCCCAGTAATTGAGGGCTTTTTTTGTGGACAAAATTTACCGTTTCTTGGAAAAGTTTGGAAATAAATATTCACAAGCGAATTACTTGCAAAAAACAAGCACCTCAACTTTGAGATGCTTGTTTTTCTTAGAGTTCTTTATAGTAATAAACTGCCAGTTGCGTACGATCACGCAATTCTAACTTTTCAAGCAGAGCCGATAAGTAGTTTCTTACCGTCCCTTCGCTGAGATACATCTTCTCGGCGATTTCTTTGTTGTTAAATCCTTCTGCAACAAGGTAGAGCAGTTCATTCTCACGCTCGCTTAAATGAGCACTCGATTTCTTCTCGAAGGTTTTCTTCACTGGCATTTCAATCGTTGAATCGTAGACGATTTGGCCATTCATCACGGCGTCGATGGCGGGAAGAATTCCTTTAATATGTTGCTTCAATAAATATCCTCTGCAGCCAAGGGAGAGTGCTTTTGTAATATACTCATCGTCTTGGAAGGTTGTTAGGAACAAAATTTTCGCTTCAGGAAAGTCCTTTAAAATTGTTTCTGCTGCTTCGATTCCGGTAGTAGGCTCCATACGAATATCCATCAAGACTAAGTCCGGTTGATGAGTGTTATACAGTTCCACAGCGTCTTTTCCGTCGTTACCTGTCCCGACCACTTCGATATGGTCTTGAACAGAAAGAATTGTTTCGAGCGCTTGAAGCACTAGAAAGTCGTCGTCGACTAGAATCGTTTTAATCATGGTTGACCTCCTGTTTTGGGATACGGATAAAGATGTCATATCCGTTCGTTGTTTGTAATGTCATAACCCCTTTATGTTTCTCCACCAGTTCTTTCATCATAGTTAAGCCCATGCCCGGGGTGTCATTTCTCGTCTCATTCCCATTATCTTTATATTGAATCGTGTAGTAGTTGTTTTGTTCTAGTAAAAATAATTGGATTTGATTTCCGTTTGAATACTTCATAAAGTTTGTTGCCATCTCTTTACAGATAGTAAGAATGTCGTATTTCAATCCGATTGGAATTTCATCCGAAATCGTATTTTGATAATTGACTTGCGCCTTCTCTTCAAGTGGATGCAGAATCTCGTCCATCTTTTGGGAGAGTAGGAAGGAGTCATCGTAAAGCTGATGAATCGTTGTTCGAATCTCGTCCATCCCGTTTTGAAGGATGCCGGAGACTTGTTCTAACTTCTTCTCGACAACGGGTTTATTGGTGATAATTTGCAAAGCTTCCAGTTGCATAATTGAAGCGCTCAGCGTATGTCCGATTTGGTCGTGCAAGGCGTGAGAAATACGATTCCGTTCCTTAAGAGTTGCGACCTCCATTTGCTTCAACGTTTCTTCTTGGCTAAATTGTTGTCGTTGCAATAGGAGAAGTCGTTCATGCTCTAAGTCGTCTTGAATATGGTGACTCTTCGTACGAAATTCTTTATCATAGCGACTACGTAAAATGAGATACGTTCCAATGACCGATAAAATTAGTGTGAATAAATCTGGTCGCAGTAAAAGGATGACGCCGGCAAAAGCTCCAGGGAGTCCGAATAGTTGGGCAGCATGCATGATGAAAATGGAAAGATATAATCCCGTTTCAGGATAGAAGATGCATAAAGCACCAGATATCACTAGGGAAATGCGTTGAATCCAACTATTTTCAAATACTTCTATGGATAGAGAAAGAATAAAAATACAAAGCCCTAAAAATATTGTAAAGACTTCTGTATGTTGTCCCATTAAATACATACTAATCAAACTAAAGAACATCAACTTCTCTAAAAATGTCCGCACGCTTCTCACCTCCAAATCTCTTTTCTTCAGTGTAGCCCAAATAGGGAGAAATATCTAGCTATTTATGACAAATGTCATATGCAACTAACGACATTTGACACTAGTTTGTGACAAGGGTGGTCGATATACTAAGAGTGTAAAATCAATCAATGAGGTGAGGACATGGAAAACAGTATTCAAGTAAAAAGTTTAGTTAAACGATACAAAGACTTAATGGCATTAAATCATTTTGATATTGAAATTCGTAAAGGAGAGCTTCTAGCGCTTCTTGGGCCAAATGGATGTGGGAAGACAACAGCGATTAACTGTATGTTAGGATTTTTAACCTTTGATAGCGGTGAGGTAACGGTTCTTGGAGAAAACAAGTTCCCATTATCCAGTAAAGTACGACGTGAAATTGGGATTGTTCCACAAGAATTAGCGTATTTAGATAATTTATCAGTAGAAGAAAACATTGATTTCTTCTGTGGACTCTATATTTCAGATTCAAAGCAACGTAAACAATATGTACAAGAAGCTATCGAATTTGTAGAACTACAAGAGTTCCGCAAGTTTGTTCCAAAGAAATTGAGTGGAGGGTTGAAACGCCGCTTGAACATCGCTTGCGGAATCGTACATAAGCCAAGTTTAATTTTCTTCGATGAACCAACTGTTGCGGTAGACACGCAAAGTCGTTCATTTATTTTAGAAGGTATTCAAAAGCTTAACGAACAAGGAAGCACGATTATTTATACAACACACTACTTAGACGAAGTGGACGGATTAAGTGACCGCATCGTGATTATGGATAAAGGAAAGAGCATTGTTTCAGGTACTTCACAAGAGTTGAAGAAATCGATCGCGACTTCTGAAATTATCCAAGTGGAACTTTCAACCATTCCAACTGAAGAACAAGTGGCTCGCTTAAAACAAATTCCACATGTTCTTGTATTAGAACATCATAAAGATCATTTGAAATTTAACTTCGAACAAGGAACGAATCACTTACTTCACGTGGCAAACACCCTAGAAGAATTGAACTTAAGCTATGTTCGTTTATACAGTGAACAGCCAAGCTTAGATGATGTGTTCCTTGCATACACAGGGAAAGGACTTCGAGATTCATGAAGACATTCTTAAAGCTATTTACGTATTTATCAAAAGACGCCTTAAAAGACTTTTCATTCTCGTTCTGGGTTTTACTATATCCAATTATCTTGATTTCACTGTATTTCGTATCCTTTTCAGGAATCATGGAACAAGACATGGGAACGGTTCGCGTAGCTATGACAGCCGACAATCCGTATCACTATGTATTTGAACAAGCTGGAGATTACTTCGAGATTATCGATGTGGATTCAGAGGAAGCAGGGAAAGCACTCGTTACAGAGGATAAAGCAGACGGATTCGTAGAAAAGAACTTAGACGTGGTTGTAGGTAAATCGATGGGGATTCCGCAAAGCGTCTTGAAAAATGTAGCGACACAAATCAAACAAGTGCAAAGCCTTGGACAAGGCGCAACGTTGATCGACTTTAACAAGAGCTGGGTTACGCAGGAAACAACCGATGTCAGTCAAGGGACGATCTTATTTTACACAGCGATTGCCAGCTTTACGATGTACTCGTTGTTTAGTGGTGTCGTTTGTGCAGCGTACTTAAACGGAAACTTATCACCAATAGGACGCCGTATTATGGGCAGCCCATTTAGCAAGGGCAAGTTAATTGCGAACTGCTTTATGATTGGGTTATTACTCAATATCGCTTCAAACGCAATCATGCTGGTCTATACGACACAAGTATTGAAAATTAATCTATTTGCAGATTGGGCAGGAAGCCTCCTTCTCATATTGCTAGGAAATGTATTTGGAATTGCAGCGGGGCTTCTTATTGGAACCAATCAAAAACTTACAATGCAAGGCCGAATCATCTTCGCATTGATTTCAAACCTCGTCCTTTCAGCACTTGCGGGAATGATGGGAACGGCAATGAAAGGATTTGCCAACACCTTTATGCCAGGATTTAACCAATTTAATCCGGTCGCATTAATGGTAACAGGATTTTATCAATTAAATCGCCTTGTAGGAAGTGCGGATCTCGGCAGAACTTACCTTTTACTTGGCGTCTACACCCTAGCACTTCTAGGATGTGCACTATGGAGATTAAGGAGAACACGTTATGATAGTCTATAAATATTTTCTAAAACTGGCTTATCGATTAAAATCATATGCGATACTTTTCCTAGTCATCTTTATGGCAATGGGCCTTTCTCAAGTGCTAGGAAACAACGAAGTCACAGGTTTCAAAGATACACAGTATCAAGTCATGATTAAAGACGAATCAGATGGCAGTAGCGAAATTATCAACGCGCTCATTGCCGCACTTCAAAAAGATCATAAAGTCACACTCACAACCAATAGCGATAACAGCATGAAAGAAGCTGTCTATGGAAATGATGTAGATGGCGCACTTTGGATTCCATCGGATGTTGATGCAAGAATCAACAATGGGGAATCTGCTGTCAAAATGGAAATTGGAAATTCACTGAACGGAAATGTCCTTCGTGAGTACGTTAATTCCTATATTCGCTATGCGGTTGTATTGAAAGCTCAAGGCAACTTTAGCGTTGAAAATATGAATAAGATTTTAAGCGAGCAGGCATCAGTAAGTGTCATTTCAAAAGACGCCACAGTTAAGGATGACGATTATTATGCAAAATTTGGTGAAATCTACTTTGCGTATACACCATTCGTTTATATCTCAGTATTTATTTTCTTACTTGGGTTAATCTTTGCCTTACTTGAAAATGATGAAGTCGCAAAACGAATCATTATCGGTATGAAGAGTGTAAACCAGGTGACATTTGAAAAATTCCTCGGTGGCTTAACGGTCGTTGGAATTATCGTTGGCATCAACTTACTATTCGTGGCCATTGTAGCACCAAGCTTCTATGTGAGTGCAGGCGCTCCAAAGGCATTAATGCTCACTTTCGCATCGGCGCTAACCG
The DNA here is from genome assembly GCF_001071995.1 of Streptococcus sp. 263_SSPC. GTDB lineage: Bacteria > Bacillota > Bacilli > Lactobacillales > Aerococcaceae > Granulicatella. Next base: position 9,796 of record NZ_JVNU01000005.1, on the reverse strand, counting down.
CCTATGCACTGGCATTCCTTTGCTCGGTCATTATTGGGGATAACACGTATGGGTATTCTGCAGCAAGTACGGTAGTGGGGATGGGTGTATCCTTTATCTCTGGAATTTTCGTACCGCTCGAATTACTCAACCCAGTAGCCATTAGCATTGCGAAATTCTTCCCAGTATATTATGTCATAACGGCGGCGGAAAACTCGTCATTAGAATTCTCAAGCTATGCCATGAACCTAGGAATGGTCCTCTTATTCGGAATCTTGTATGCAGCACTAGCCTTTAGCATCCAACACATCCGAACAAGACAATTCGGCCTCACCCTAAGAAAAGCCTAAGCCCTATATTTATAAAAAGAGAAGAAGTATCGTCGTTTCGCGGCCACTTCCCATCATATCCACCTTCCAAAAATAAGAAATACGAATGGGTGTGTTTATAAATTAGTTTTGGATGGATGGCTGAAATTTAGTAGAAAATTATTTTAAAAAGAAGATTCCAAAGAAGCCTGCGGATTTTATAATCGCAGTAACGGGGAATTGCATCGAATGTGAATTACGCGGAGTAGGGACTTGTTCCTTACTCCGCGTTTGAAGCTTCGAAGGTGTAAGACCAAGGCTTACACCGGTGCCTCGTAACAGCGATTATAAACCAAATCCGCAAGGATTCAGGGAATCTTCTTTCTTTACAAAAAAGTATTCTTTTACTTAATAATGTTTCTGCACATCCATCCAAAGCACCAACCAATTCGTATTCCAATCGTATTTCTTTTATTTTTGTCAGGTTTGGTCTAAAATAGTTAGATAAGGTAAAAAGGGGTGAATATTATGGAAATGGAACGCATTAACGACGATACATTCTTGTTGCGTATCGAGAACCAAGATCTAATCGACCGTGGTACATCAATACCTGAATTACTTGGAAATCCAGGCGAAATCGAAGGCTTTTTCCATAGTATTTTAGAGGAGATGGGCGTCTTGAATCAATTCGAAGATTCAGACGGATTGAGTTTCCAAATCATGCCAAATCCAGACGGCTTAGAACTCTATGTCACACGTATCGTGGACATGGGAGATGAATCGACTGATGAGCGTATGGTGCGCAATATCGTCGATACGATTCAACATTCTCTAACAGACCGTATTGGGAAGAAGCGTAAAGAAGATAAAGAAGAAGGAAAAATTTCTCCAAAACCAGTCATTAATACGGAAGATAAATCTTCAACATTGAAACCAATCGATGTGACAGTTGTCTTTGAAGACTTCGAAGATTTCGTCTCAATGGCAAAAGAAACAGCAGGTGAGTTCGACCAATCTGTTCTTTACCGTTACAGCGGACATTACTTCTTACATGTTTTCCATCAAGTGGAAAGACCCGAAGAAGTTGCTGCGAAAATGGCACTTGTTCGCGAGTATGCAGAGTTCTCAAGAATTTCATGGGAAGTCTTGCGTGAATACGGTGAAGTCATTATGCCGGAAGCTGCCTTGGAAACAGGCAAACAATATTTCTAAAAACCAAAAAGAGTTGAGCAGTCGACTCTTTTTTTGATACAAAGGAGTAATCAAAATGAATGAAACTATCAAAACACAATTAAATCACCGTACGATTCGTGCGTTTAAAGACCAACCGCTGACAAAAGAGGAAGTGGATTTACTAGTAGAAGTGGCGCAAAGAACATCAACAAGCATGTACTTACAAGCCTATTCGATTATTAGTGTGACAGACCCAGAGTTGAAGAAAGCATTAGCGGCTGTTAGTGGACAACCTTATGTGGCGACTAGCGGACATTTATTCGTGTTTGTAGTTGACCAACGTCGTAATACGGAGATTGCTAAAGCGCTAGGACAAGAAGTTGGCGTTCAAGGTAGCGCAGACCGTTTCGTATCAGGATTAACGGATGCGGTGATTGCAGCTCAAAACGTAGTTGTGGCAGCAGAATCTCTAGGAATGGGGGCTGTTTACCTCGGTAGTTTCTTTAACGATACAGCTAAAGTCGTTGAGTTGTTAAACTTACCAAAATATACGTATCCTGCGATTGGACTTGCTGTGGGCTGGCCGGATCAAGAGCCACAATTAAAACCACGCCTTCCCAAAGAAGTGATTCATATGGAAAATGGATATCAAGACCTTGAGAATCCTTTAGAAGAATTAAAAGAGTATGATGCGACTGTGACAGAATACTATGACCTTCGCGATGCGAACCGTCGTGTTGATGCCTTTACAAAGCAAGTGTCTACGAAATACCATACGCTTGGAGCTAAACGTGCGGAAATGCTTGACGTACTTAAAGCACAAGGCTTTTTAACAGAAGAATAAAAAAGAAGACAAGAAATCGTCGTTTCAACGATTTCTTGTCTTTATTTGTTTTATTGAATGTTTAATGAATCAAGGACTGATTGTTTCATGCCTTCGATTGAAAGAACTTTTGTATGACGGATTGGGGCATCCAATACGTTTGTGACAGCTGTTGGAATGGCAATGCCGCTTTCTTGTTGAATAGCTTCCATCAATTTAGCATCTGTTTGGTTTGTATCCACGTTTAGTGCTGAAAGAACGCTTTGTGGGAATTTGTATGGACTTGCTGTCGATACGACCACAGTAGGAGTTTCGTCTCCTGTTTCTTTCTTGTATTTATCATACACAGCATCTGCAACTGCAGTGTGTGGATCTAATAAATAATGCTCGTTCGTGAATACATCATGAATCGTTTGAGCAGTCTCTTCTTGGCTTGCACGGTTTCCATAAAATTGTTGGAATAGAGCTGTATCTGTATTTGGAACAGAGTAGCTTCCGTTTTCTTTTAGGGAAGTCATGAGGTCATTTGTTTCCTTCGAGCTACGTCCTGTTAATTCGAAGACGAAACGTTCAAGGTTACTTGAAACAAGGATATCCATACTTGGAGAACTTGTTAATTTAAATTCGCGTAGTCGGTTGTATGTTCCTGTTTGGAAGAAATCAACAAGCACATCGTTTTCGTTTGAAGCACAAATGAGTTTATTGATTGGAACACCGATACCTTTTGCGTAGTAGGCTGCTAGGATGTTACCGAAGTTACCCGTTGGAACCACAACGTTCATTGGGTCGCCAATTGCTAGAGTACCGTCTTTCACTAATTGTGCGTACGCGAATACGTAGTACACGATTTGTGGGCAAAGACGTCCGATGTTAATCGAGTTAGCAGAAGAGAATTGGAATCCTTTTTCTGCAAGTGTTGCGTTTAACTCTTTATCCGCGAATAACTCTTTGACTTTTGTTTGTGCGTCATCGAAGTTTCCTTCTACACCATAGACGAATGTGTTGTCGCCGGCTTGTGTAACCATTTGGCGTTCTTGGATGGTACTTACGCCACCTTTTGGATAGAAGACGATGATGTTTGTATGAGGTACGTCCGAAAATCCTGCAAGGGCAGCTTTACCAGTGTCTCCTGATGTCGCTGTTAGAATCACTATTTCTTTGTCAGATTTATTTTTCTTCGCAGCAGTTGTAAGTAAGTATGGCAAGATGGATAGTGCCATATCTTTGAAGGCGATAGTTCTTCCGTGGAAGAGTTCCATGAAATGACGGTCGCCAACTTTTTTCACAGGTGCGATTTCTTTTGTATCAAACGTTGTGTCGTATGCAGAATGCACGCAGTTTGTAATTTCTTCTTTTGTAAAATCTGTTAAAAATGCAGATAAAATTTCAATGGCAATTTCTTGATAGCTTTGAGTTTTTAACACTTCCCAGTCCAGAGTCACTTCTGGGAGGGCAGTTGGTACATATAAACCACCGTCTTCAGCAATCCCTTTTAAAATGGCTTGTGAAGCTGTAACGCGGTTGTTTGTGTCTCGTGTACTAATGTATTGAATTGTGGACACTTGAGTCCCTCACTTTCTAAAATTTCGTTGCGCTCATTGTACCATAAATCGCGCTCTGAACACAAAACACAGGCACATTCGAAGTGTAAAAGTTGAAGCTGGCATTCGTTATCTAAGCAGAAAAGACTGTAAAGTAAAAATGAAAATTCAATTAAATTTTGAAGGGCAATCTATTGAAAACCCAAAAAAAGATTGTTAAACTATTTATAGTAATTCGTAGCTAATTGCTTGTCTTTGAGAGGAACTCAAGGGCAGTTTTTTATTATCTAAATTCATTAAAAAGGAGTGAAAAAATGCTAAAACAGATTATTCCGTTTTTTAGTAAGTATAAAAAATATCCTTTCTTAGCGTTTTTTGCCATCTTAATCGAGGTGCTCTGTGAAGTAGCGCAACCGATTATTATGAAGCAAATTATCGACGAAGGGATTCCAAACAAAGACTTAGGCTTTGTTGTGCAACAAGGATTCATTATGGTTCTAGTTGCGATTGTATCTCTTTCAGCCGGAGTTCTTGGTGCGAAATTTGCATCGATTGCCGGAACTGGGGTAGCTGCAGAATTACGTTCTGCTGAGATGAAGAAAATTCAAGCTTTTTCATTTAAGAACATCGACCACTTCTCAAATGCTTCCTTAATTACGCGTATGACAAGTGACGTCAACAATATTCAAAATACAGCCATTATGACGATGCGTATTTTAGCGCGTGCGCCAATGATGTTTATCTTCGCGATTTTCTTTGCGGTAAGCATCAACGCGCAATTATCTCTTGTCTTCATGGTTGCAGTTCCAATCTTAGTGCTCTCATTAGCGCTCATCATTTCTACAGCCTTTCCTCGCTTTAGAAAATTACAACAAGCAACAGACGGCATCAACCGTACATTACAAGAAAACTTTATCGGAATTCGCGTTGTAAAATCATTCGTACGTGAAACATTCGAGAAGAAAAAATTCGGCAAAGAAAACTCTACATTTAGAGAACGTGCCTTACATGCGATGTATGTCGTGATGTGGAATAACCCAATCATGCAGTTAACGATTTATGCAGTAACGATTGCGGTGATGTGGTTCGGTGGTGGACTCGTTATTAGCGGAACGATGACAACAGGGGACCTTATCAGTTTCATTTCTTATATCACACAAATCTTGATGTCACTGATGATGATTTCGTTCGTTTTCGTTATGTTGACCATGACAAAAGCATCAATGGATCGTATCTTCGAAGTGTTAGATACAAACATCGATGTGGAAGAACCTGAATTCCCAATTACAGTTGACAAAGTTTACGGTGAAGTGGAATTCGATCATGTTCATTTCTCTTATGGAAAACAACAAGACGAAGAAGTACTTAGCGACATCAACTTCAAGATTAAACCAGGTGAAGTGTTCGGGATTATCGGGCCAACAGGTTCTGGGAAATCTTCTCTTGTACAGTTGATTCCTCGACTTTACGACACAACAGCAGGAACGGTTCGTGTGGGCGGTCATGATGTGCGCGAGTATCGTTTCGCAGACCTTCGTCAAAACGTATCGATGGTATTACAAAAGAATACGTTATTCTCTGGAACAATTCGTGAGAACCTCTTATGGGGGAATCCGGACGCTACAGAAGAAGAGATGATTCAAGCAGCCAAACATGCGCAAGCCCATGACTTTATTATGGAAATGCCGGATGGGTATGACACTCGTGTAGAACAAGGTGGTTCAAACTTCTCTGGTGGACAAAAACAACGTCTTACAATTGCGCGTGCGATGCTACGAAAACCTGCCGTGTTAATCTTAGACGATTCAACTTCAGCGGTCGATACAGCAACTGACTCGAAAATCCGTGAAGCGTTCTTCAACCATTTACCAGATACAACGGTCATCATTATTGCCCAACGTATTTCATCAATCCAAGGCGCAGACAATATTCTTGTGTTAGATGATGGTAAAGTCAACGGACTAGGAACTCACGAAGAGTTAATGGAAACAAACGACTTGTATCGTGATATTTACGAAACCCAAATGAAAGGAGCCAAAGGAGATGAGTAAACAAAAAGGGCCAAAACGTCCAGAAAATATGAAACAAACTTTGGCAGACTTATGGGGGTATTTATGGAAGAGTAAATGGACTCTTGCAGTCGTTGTCGTCTGCTTAATCATTTCAAGTGCGTCAGGAATTATCGGGACATATGCGATTCGTCCGTTAATCAATGATTTTATTGAAACAGGGGATTTAGCCGGATTAGCGAAAATGCTTGGCTTTATCGCGATTGTCTATGTACTTGGGGCAACAGCCAGCTACTTCTCAGCGCGTTTAATGGTAACGGTGGGACAAAATACCATCGAAAAAATGCGTGCAGATTTATTCAACCATATTCAAAGTTTGCCAATTCGCTTCTTTGATACGAATAAGCACGGGGACTTAATGTCTCGTTTCACAAACGACTTTGAAAATATTCAAAACGCGTTTAACAACAGTATGTTAATGATTATCAGCTCAACGCTTCAATTAGTATTGACGTTTGTGATGATGGTCATCCTTTCACCGATTTTAACAGTGCTTCTGATTGCGATGGTATTCTTGATGTTCCAAATTGTGAAGAAACTAGGGGTCAAATCAGGAAAACAATTCGCTGCTCAACAAGCGATTCTTGGACAAGTGAATGGATTCGTGGAAGAGCATATTGAAGGACAAAAAGTCGTGAAAGTATTTAACCACGAACATAAAGTGCTGGATGAATTCAATAAACTTAACACTGAACTTCAAGAAGCTGCCAATAACGCACAATTCTATTCAAGTATCATGTTTCCAATCTTAGGAAACCTCAGTTACGTGAACTATGCGATTACTGCAGCAGTTGGTGGATACTTGGTGATTATTAACGCCATGGATATTGGGGGACTTGCCTCATTCCTACAATTCTCAAGAACATTCGCACAACCACTTGGACAAATGTCTCAACAAATGAACGTACTTCTTAGTGCGATGGCCGGGGCAGAACGTATCTTTGCGATTCTTCGTGAAGAACCTGAAGTCGACGAAGGAACGGTTACGTTGGACCAACGCGATCCAAATCAATGGTATTGGGTGGATGGCGACAAACGTATTCCGGTTGTTGGAAACATCCAACTACACAATGTTGACTTTGGCTATGTACCAGGTGTACGTATCTTGAAAGATATCAATGTTTGGGCTGAACCAGGATTGAAAGTGGCCTTTGTTGGGGCAACAGGTGCTGGTAAAACAACGATTACAAACTTAATCAACCGTTTCTATGAAATCGATTCTGGGGTCATTACTTTTGACGAGATTCCAGTAACGAAGATTAAGAAAGATGACTTACGTAAGACAATTTCGATTGTATTGCAAGATACACATTTATTTACTGGAACCATTGCGGATAATATTCGCTACGGTAATTTAGATGCAACTGATGATGAAGTGATTAAGGCGGCGAAACTTGCCAATGCCCACAGCTTTATCAAACGTCTTCCTCAAGGATATCAAACAGAAATTACAGGGGACGGCGAAGGCTTGTCACAAGGTCAACGTCAATTACTTGCGATTGCGCGTGCTGCCGTTGCGAACCCTAAAGTATTGATTCTTGATGAAGCTACAAGTTCAATCGATAGCCATACTGAAGCGTTAATTTCACGTGGTATGGACCAATTGATGGAAGGTCGTACTTCATTTGTAATCGCCCACCGTTTATCTACGATTCGTAATTCGGACGTGATTATGGTAATGGATCACGGTGAGATTATCGAACGCGGAGACCATGAGAGCCTTATGGACAAACGCGGAGTCTACTACAAACTATACACAGGCCAAATCGAACTCGATTAGTACAGGTAATATTTTTCAAGAAATTAAGCTATTGATTGTTCGGAGCAACTTCCTATCAATTAATAATGGAGAAATAATGATATCCAAATCCACAAAGGAGTATGAATATAGGGTATCAATTACTACTTTACTTTTAAATATCCTTTCAAATAAAACATGGTCAGTAATTTTATGACCATGTTTTTCTAATTACAATTAATATGAAATTAATTAATGATATATAAAGTAAAAACAATCTGTTTGTACATAGTTTAAATTAAGAGCTGATATAAAGCATGTTAAAAACAATAATATAAATATTCTTACTATATATAGTAAGAATACGATAAAATACGGTTTGATAAATAGTTTTAAAAAAGAGAAATATTGAAAAAATAACACTTAAAAATATTCTTAAGTAATTAGCCAACGAGCATCGAAACAAGAAAATAATCTAATCTAATTAAAAAGAAAACGGTCAAAGTAGTATTGAAAAATAAGATGTAAAATATGTCTAAATTAAATGAAAAACATCTGTAATATTATTTTTAGGTAAAACTGTTGCTTTTTAGGGGAAAAAATGTATAATGTGAATATATCAAAAAAAAAAATATCGGAAGGATGATAAAAAAATGAATTTTAAAAGAAATTATTTCAAATATTTTTCATTTTTAATTGTGACTTTAACAATGTTGTTCCTTTTTGGTGGGAATTCCGCAAGTGCGGCAACGACTAAAACGGTTGACACAATCACAAAGCTAGAAATCAAAAATGATAAAGGCGGAGAGATTGATGGAAAAATCGGTAAATGGGACAAATTTAGAGTTGCAGGAGAATTTGCTTTAGAAGGGAAAGGTGTTACTGCAGGCGATACAACAGTTATCAAGTTAGAAGATCCGATCATTATTAGTTCTACTGACTTTGATTTAAAAGATGCTGCTAGCGGTCAAACTGTTGCAACTGCGCATGTAGACAAAGAAGCAGGTACAATTACATTGACTTATACTTCATTTGTTGACACACATTCAAATGTAAGTGGAAACTTCTTCTTCTATGCAGCTGTTGATTCAGCAAAACAAAAAAATAGTGGAGATGTTCCTGTCAAGGTTAGTGTTGATGGAAAACCTAAATTCGGTGGAAAAGTTAGCTACGATGGTGTTGGAGATACAAACAACTACGTAATTAAAAAATCTAGCTGGGTAAGTCCAGATAGTAAAACAATTCACTATATTGTTCCAATTAACAGAACAAGTGAAGCTTTAAATAATGTTAAAATTCTTGATGAATTAAAATATAAAGCTGCAAAATATGTTAATGGATCTTTTGAAATTTGGAAAGGCGATTGGAAATACACTAACGGTTCTTGGAAATTAGAGAACAAGAAAAATGTAACTGATAAGTATACAAAGAACATTAAAGACGGTTCATTTGAAATTACTTTAGGTAATTTGGCAGCTGACGATCACTTTGAGATTAGATACGATGTTCAATTAGATTATGAGCCAGCTGATGGCGAATTACTTGTTAATACTGTATCTCTTCAAAGCAACGATAAAGTGATTAAAGAATCAAACTCAAATACAAAAATCCAAATCGCTGGTGGTTCTGGTGTAGGTTATGTATTTGCTATTCACGTTCATAAGACTGATGACAAAGGAAATCCTTTAAAAGGAGCTAAATTCCAAGTTATTCGTGAAGCTACAAAACAAGTCGTTGGTGAATATGAAACTGATGCAAATGGTGACATTACAGTTACAGGATTATTAAAAACTAAATACATTGTTAAAGAAATTGAAGCTCCTGAAGGATATGTTATTGACGTAGCAGAAACTATCGTTGATCCATCAGAATTTGATGGAAGCAGCAATGTTGCTACTAAAGAAGTAGTAAACAATCCTACAACAACTACAACAACAACTACAACAACAACAGAAGCTCCTACAACAACAACAGAAGCTCCTACAACAACAGAAGCTCCTACAACAACGGAAGCTCCTAC
>NZ_JVNU01000004.1 GCF_001071995.1 Streptococcus sp. 263_SSPC | reverse complement strand
GGTCTCGCAGTCAAGCTCCCTTCTGCCTTTACACTCTACGAATGATTTCCAACCATTCTGAGGGAACCTTTGGGCGCCTCCGTTACACTTTAGGAGGCGACCGCCCCAGTCAAACTGCCCGTCTGACACTGTCTCCCACCCCGGTGAGGGGTGCGGGTTAGAGTGGTCATGTCACAAGGGTAGTATCCCACCGTTGCCTCCTCCGAAACTGGCGTCCCGGATTCTTCAGCTCCTACCTATCCTGTACATGTGACACAAACACTCAATATCAAACTACAGTAAAGCTCCATGGGGTCTTTCCGTCCTGTCGCGGGTAACCTGCATCTTCACAGGTACTATAATTTCACCGAGTCTCTCGTTGAGACAGTGCCCAGATCGTTACGCCTTTCGTGCGGGTCGGAACTTACCCGACAAGGAATTTCGCTACCTTAGGACCGTTATAGTTACGGCCGCCGTTTACTGGGGCTTCAATTCAAAGCTTCGCTTGCGCTAACCTCTCCTCTTAACCTTCCAGCACCGGGCAGGCGTCAGCCCCTATACGTCATCTTTCGATTTTGCAGAGACCTGTGTTTTTGATAAACAGTCGCCTGGGCCTATTCACTGCGGCTGGTATTGCTACCAGCACCCCTTCTCCCGAAGTTACGGGGTCATTTTGCCGAGTTCCTTAACGAGAGTTCGCTCGCTCACCTTAGGATTCTCTCCTCAACTACCTGTGTCGGTTTGCGGTACGGGTCCTATAAATCTTGCTAGAAGCTTTTCTCGGCAGTGTGACATCAGAAACTTCGGTACTAAACTTCCCTCCCCGTCACAGCTTGTCGCATCCGTGATAAGCATTTGACTCATCAGCCGACTCACTGCTTGGGCGTACACTTCCAGTCGTACGCTTTTCTTAGCCTCCTGCGTCCCTCCATTGCTCAAACGATTTATAGAAGTACAGGAATATCAACCTGTTGTCCATCGACTACGCCTATCGGCCTCGCCTTAGGTCCCGACTAACCCTGGGAGGACGAGCCTTCCCCAGGAAACCTTAGTTATTCGGTGGACGGGATTCTCACCCGTCTTTCGCTACTCATACCGGCATTCTCACTTCTAAGCGCTCCACATGTCCTTACGGTCATGCTTCACCGCCCTTAGAACGCTCTCCTACCACTGGACCATAAGGTCCAATCCACAGCTTCGGTAATCTGTTTAGCCCCGTTACATTTTCGGCGCAGGGTCACTCGACTAGTGAGCTATTACGCACTCTTTGAATGATGGCTGCTTCTAAGCCAACATCCTAGTTGTCTGTGCAACCCCACATCCTTTTCCACTTAACAGATATTTTGGGACCTTAGCTGGTGGTCTGGGCTGTTTCCCTTTCGACTACGGATCTTATCACTCGCAGTCTGACTCCCGGATATAAATACATGGCATTCGGAGTTTATCTGAATTCGGTAACCCGAGATGGGCCCCTAGTCCAAACAGTGCTCTACCTCCACGATTCTTGATTCCGAGGCTAGCCCTAAAGCTATTTCGGAGAGAACCAGCTATCTCCAAGTTCGATTGGAATTTCTCCGCTACCCACACCTCATCCAAGCACTTTTCAACGTGCCCTGGTTCGGTCCTCCAGTGCGTTTTACCGCACCTTCAACCTGGACATGGGTAGATCACTTGGTTTCGGGTCTACGTCCACATACTACATGCGCCCTATTCAGACTCGCTTTCGCTACGGCTCCGACTCTTCATCTTAACCTCGCATGTAAACGTAACTCGCCGGTTCATTCTACAAAAGGCACGCCATCACCCATTAACGGGCTCTGACTACTTGTAAGCACACGGTTTCAGGTACTCTTTCACTCCCCTCCCGGGGTTCTTTTCACCTTTCCCTCACGGTACTGGTTCACTATCGGTCACTAGGTAGTATTTAGCCTTGCCAGATGGTCCTGGCGGATTCCGACGGGATTCCTCGTGTCCCGCCGTACTCAGGATGCTAGTAGAGTTCATCAAGATGTCGCGTACAGGATTGTCACCTTCTTTGATGGGCCTTTCCAGACCACTTCTGCTATCTTGATTTCTTCTCACGTTCTAGTCCTACAACCCCAACAAGCAAGCTCGTTGGTTTGGGCTCCTCCCGTTTCGCTCGCCGCTACTCAGGGAATCGATTTTTCTTTCTCTTCCTGCAGGTAATGAGATGTTTCAGTTCCCTGCGTGTACCTCCTAATGAGCTATGTATTCACTCATTGGTAACACCCTATGAAAGGTGTTGGGTTCCCCCATTCGGAAATCTTTGGATCTTAGCTTACTTACAGCTCCCCAAAGCATATCGGTGTTAGTTCCGTCCTTCTTCGGCTCCTAGTACCAAGGCATCCACCGTGCGCCCTTATTCACTTAACCGTTGGTTAAATGTCGCATAGCGTTGCGTTTTGTTAAAAAACTCTTTTCGTTAGATGTTACTCTAAC
>NZ_JVNU01000003.1 GCF_001071995.1 Streptococcus sp. 263_SSPC | reverse complement strand
ACAGATGCGACTGAATTACCAGCGATGAAAGATGGTAAACAAGTTGGTACGTACACAATTGACCCAGCGACTGGTAAAGTGACATTCACACCAAACAAAGACTTCGTAGGAACTCCAGATGCAATTTCTGTTCAAGCAAAAGATGCGAATGGAACACCAGCAACAGCTAAGTACACACCAACAGTTACAGCCGTAACACCAACTGGTGAAGACAA
>NZ_JVNU01000002.1 GCF_001071995.1 Streptococcus sp. 263_SSPC | reverse complement strand
TTCTGGAGTTCCTACGAAGTCTTTGTTTGGTGTGAATGTTACTTTACCAGTCGCTGGGTCAATTGTATACGTACCTACTTGTTTACCATCTTTCATTGCTGGTAATTCAGTCGCATCTGTTGGTTCGCCAGTTGTTGGGTCAATGAATTTAGCTGGGTTTTCAGCGTTCACAACCATAGGAACTTTTTCTTCTGCACCAGATTGTTGTTTGAACGTTACTGTGTCAGATTGTGGTTGTCCTTGTTTACCAGTTGTTTCTTTGTTTTC